>NZ_DASRZX010000020.1:0-37851 GCF_035685885.1 Dyella sp.
ATCTATCTTTCTGAAGCGTATGTCCTAACCATAAACGTCAAGCTTTTGAATTGACTCTTAGGTTAGACGCTTGCATATATGGACATTCAATCATCCACGCAAGACGCCCACACAAGTCACCTGCGCACACTGTCAAAGATCTCAATCACTTGCGACCCCTTTCGGTGTCCGCGCCGGAACATTTCGTTCCGAGTGAGCCGCTCATCTTACATCGTTTTTCCTGTCCGTCAACACCGTTTGCAAAGAATTTTTGCTTTCGTTGTTGCCGTCCGGAGGGCGATGCCAGCGGCGGGAGGCGAATAATAGGTAGGTGCCCCACCTTTGACAAGCAAATTCTGAAATTATTTTTCGTGTTTCGCGTAAGACGTTGTTCTCACGCGAAACATCGCTTCGAAAACGCATCGCGACGACGTTACGTCGTCGCGATCAACTCATGCAAGCGTCAACAACACGCGCGCGAAGTTGCGTTTGCCTATCTGCAAAACCCCTTCGAAACCAGGGGAAAACACGCGTTGCGCGTCTTCGACGACTTCTGCGTCGATACGCACCGCACGCTCCTTGAGTTTGCGATTCGCTTCCGCGTTGCTCGGCGTGAGGCCTGCTGCAGTAAGTAGTGCAGGCAGGCGCAAGCCTTCCGCAGGCACGGCAATTTCTGTGAGTGGCAGCAGGCTGGTGTCGCCTTCGCCGCGCACCACGGCGTGCCAGCCGGCAATCGCCTGCTCCGCTGCGGCGGCATCATGGAAGCGCGTGGCCAGTTCGCGCGCCAGCTTGAGCTTGGCGTCGCGGGGATTGAGCGTGCCGCTGGCCACTTCCTGCTTCATGCGCGCGATGTCGTCGAGCGAGGTTTCGAAGCTGAGCAGCTCGAACCAGCGCCACATGAGGTCGTCGCCGATCTTCAGCGTCTTGGTGACGATGTCGATGGCGGGCTCATTGATGCCGATGTAGTTGCCCAGCGACTTGGACATCTTGTTGACGCCGTCCAGGCCCTCGAGCAGCGGCATGGTGAGCACGATCTGCGGCGGCTGGCCGTGGTGTTCCTGCAGAGCGCGACCCATCAGCAGGTTGAACTTCTGGTCGGTGCCGCCCAGCTCGACGTCGCACTTGAGCGCCACCGAGTCGTAGCCCTGCACCAGCGGATAGAGGAATTCGTGGATGGCGATCGGTTGCTGGCCGGCGAAGCGCTTGGAGAAGTCGTCGCGCTCGAGCATGCGGGCCACCGTGTGCTGGGCGGCGAGCTTGATCATGTCGGCGGCGCTCATCTGGCCGAACCATTCGGAATTGAAGCGCAGCTCGGTGCGCTCCTTGTCCAGCACCTTATAGACCTGTTCCGCATAGGTCTCGGCGTTGGCCAGCACGTCCTCGCGAGAAAGCGGCTTGCGCGTGACGTTCTTGCCGGTCGGATCACCGATCATGCCGGTGAAGTCGCCGATCAGGAAAATCACCTGGTGCCCCAGATCCTGGAACTGGCGCATCTTGTTGAGCAGGACGGTGTGGCCGAGGTGCAGGTCGGGCGCGGTTGGATCGAAGCCCGCCTTGATGCGCAGCGGGCGACCGAGCTTCAGGCGTGCCGCCAGCTCTTCCTGCTTGATGATTTCGTCGGCGCCGCGCGCGATGGTGGCCAGCGCCTGCTCAAGCTCGTTCATGTATTCCTCAAATTTTCGTTGTCTGGACTGCGGCGGAAATCACGGTTTCCCGAGCCGTTCCGTTAAGTGTGCGTTAACCAGAAAATTATCGCAACTCATTGATGGGAAAGGCGTTGACGCTCTTTACACAAGGCCGTTATGGTACGCGCCAATGTGAAGTTTGATACCTGGGGAACACCGGGCATGGGTGAGAGAAACGAGACCGCGCGCGCTGCGCGCAAACAGGCTATGCGTCGCAAGGCGCAGCGGCGGCACTCTCACTTTTACGAACGTTGCGCCCACTGGTCTTTTGGTTGCCATGGTGAGGCCGAGCCCATCCGTTGGCATCGCGAGCGCTGGATGCTCGCTGGTACGGCACTGCTGATCACGGCGGTTTCCGGTTTCCTGATTCCCGCGTGGGCCGGCGCGATGCGCCCGGACACGGTATCCACCGCACACGCGGTATTGCCGCTGGCCCTGCCCAAGGCGGCACCCGAAGTCGTCAACGCTCCCACGGTCGAGGACTGGCACATCGTCCAGGTGCAGCCGGGCCAGACGTTGTCTGACCTGTTCCAGAGCCAGGGCCTTAGCCTTACCGACGTGCAGCATGTGGTGGACCAGTCGGGTGACGCCAAATCACTGCATCACATCAGTCCGGGCCAGGAGTTCGACTTCCTGCTCGACGGCGACGGCAGCCTCAAGGGCATCCGGTTCGACAAGGACGAAGCAAACCGCACCACCATGCGCTTCGAGGGCGACAAGGCCACCGTGACCGCGCAGGCGCGCGAGGTGGATCGCCGCGAACACGTGGCGCACGGCACCATCGACAGCTCGTTGTTCGCCGCCGCCTCGAAAGCCGGCATGACCAACCAGATGGTGCTCAAGCTCGCCGACCTCTTCAAATACGACATCGACTTCGTGCAGGACCTGCGCGAGGGCGACAGCTTCACGGTGATCTACGACGACGTGTATCGCGACGGCTCCTATCTGCATGAGGGAGACATCGTGGCGGCCGAGTTCGTCAACCAGGGCCAGCGCTACACGGCGTACCGTTTCAAGAAGGATGACGGCAGCTACGGCTGGTTCAGTGAAGACGGTCGTCCGATCCAGAAGTCGTTCCTGCGCATTCCGGTGGATTTCACGCGCATCTCCTCGCAGTTCAGCGCGGCGCGCATGCATCCGGTGCTTGGCTTGATGCGCGCGCACAAGGGCGTGGACTATGCGGCGCCGACTGGCACGCCGATCCATGCCGCCGGTGATGGCGTGGTCAAGTTCAAGGGCTGGATGAACGGTTACGGCAACTTCGTGATCGTGCAGCACAACGGTTCCATCAGCACCGCCTACGGGCATATGTCGAAGTTCGCCACCGAAAAGGTGGGACAGCGCGTGAGCCAGGGTCAGGTGATCGGCTACGTCGGCATGACGGGCCTGGCCACCGGCCCGCATCTTCATTACGAATTCCGCGTCAACGACGTGCAGCGCGATCCGCAGACGGTGACGCTGCCCAAGCCCGAACCGCTGCCGGCCGTGCAGCTGGCCAGGTTCAAGTCGCAGGTGGTGCAGCCGCAGCTGGCGCGCCTGAAGACGCTGGACGCCAACATCAAGCTGGCGCGCGCCAGCGGCAATACCCGCACAGACGACTGATTTCCCGTGGACGATGCCTCGGCGCTTTATATCGGCCTGATCTCAGGCACCAGCGCCGACGGCATCGATGCCGCGCTGGTGCGTTTTGAAAACGACAAGCCACAACTGGTCGATGCGTTGACGCATCCGTGGCCGGACGACTTGCGTGCACGCATTCTGGCCGTGGCGCAGGATGAAACGCGGCTCGATCTTGATGCGTATGGACGCCTCGACGTGGCGATCGGCCAGTGCTTCGCCGAGGCTGCGCAGAATCTGTTGGCGCGCCATCCCGCACTTGCGGCTTCCGTTCGCGCGATCGGATCGCATGGGCAGACCTTGCGCCACCGCCCGACCGGCGCGTTTCCCTTCACGCTGCAGGTGGGCGATGCATCGGTGATCGCCGAATGTTGCGGCATCGACGTGGTGGCCGATTTCCGGCGCGCCGACGTGGCCGCGGGTGGCCAGGGCGCGCCATTGCTTCCCGCCGTGCACGCCATGCTGCTGGCCCAGCCCAAGCGCACGCGCGTGGTGCTCAATCTTGGCGGCATTGCCAACATCACCGTACTCGGTGCGGATGGCCGCGTGTTCGGCTTCGATACCGGTCCGGCCAATGGTCTGATGGATGCGTGGTGCCTGCGCCATCGCGGCGTGGCTTTCGACGCGGACGGCGCCTTCGCTGCGTCCGGCTCAGTCGATGAGGTTCTGCTGGAAGCCTTGCTGGCCGACACGTATTTTGCGCTGGCACCGCCCAAGAGCACGGGGCGTGAGCACTTCCATCTTGCGTGGCTGGAGTCGCACACGCACTTGTCGACAATGACGCCGGCAAACGTGCAGGCCACCCTGCTGGAGCTTTCCGCGCGCAGCGTGGCAGATGCCATTGCACGCCACGCCCCGGAGGCCGCCGACGTGCTCGCCTGCGGCGGCGGTGTGCACAATCCTCGACTGATGCAGCGGATAAGCGAGCTGCTGTCGCCACTCGTCGTCACCACGACCGCAACCCACGGCATCGACCCTGATTTCCTGGAAGCCATCGCGTTCGCGTGGCTTGCGCGGCAGCGTCTGCTTGGCTTGCCGGGCAACCTGCCGGCCGTGACGGGCGCGCGCGGTGCGCGCGTGCTGGGCGCGATCTACCCCGCGCCGCGTTAATTCTCGTCGTCGAGCACGCGGTTGGCGGGCGCCAGCTGCGTGGGCGTCGTGCGCGCAAGGGCGAGCACGGCTTCCTGGAAGGCGGCCTTTTCGCCGGCATCCCACTGGCCCGCAAGCATGGTCATGTCGCCGGGGTCGAGCATGGTTTCGGCAAAGAGGTTGGCAGAAGCCATGCCCAGGCCGTGCCGCAGTGCATGCAGCACCACGTCATTGATCGACCACTGCCTCTCCTTGGCCAGCGACTTGATGCGCTCGGCCATGAGGTTGTCGATATGGCGTATGACGAGGTCCGGCACGGACGCTCCCCTCCCACGATCATAAGCCCCCTGTGTCTCCATCTTGGCACAGGGCCTGGCCTGGACGGTATCGACCGTCCGTCCGGTTCAGGACGTGCTCATGGCTGTGAAGGGACTGCGTCGACGGAGCGGTCCTTGCTGAAACGCGGCCACAAAT
Source organism: Dyella sp. (assembly GCF_035685885.1). Taxonomy (GTDB): domain Bacteria; phylum Pseudomonadota; class Gammaproteobacteria; order Xanthomonadales; family Rhodanobacteraceae; genus Dyella. The sequence continues at coordinate 4,845 of NZ_DASRZX010000020.1, forward strand.
AAGTGAACAGCAAGACGGCCGGAACGACCGACACCACGGTAAGCACGAAGAAACTGCCATAGCCGGTCGCCGTGGCGATGCCTCCGGCAAAGAAGCCCAGCACCTTGCCCGGCAGGTTCACCAGCGAACTGAGTAGAGCGTACTGCGTGGCGGTGTGCTGGCGATTCACCAATGAAGACAGGAACGCCACGGTGGGCGGCCCGAAGAAGCCCTGGGTGAAGTTGTCGCCAGAGATCACCAGGGTCAGCACCAGCACGCTGCCCGGATGGCCGATCAGCCACAGGAACAGCAGGTTGCTGAGACCGATGGCGACCATGCCCACGCCGAGCGTCCGCCAGGCACCGAAACGCGCCACCGCCGCGCCGGCCACGAAGGCGCCGACGATGCCGATCCAGATGCCGTAGATCTTGGTGACGGTGCCGATTTCGGTCTTGCTGAAGCCCATGTCGCGATAGAACGGGCTCATCACACCGCCGATGGTGGCCTGCTCGGGAATCTTGAACAGCAGGATGAAGAGCAGCAGCACCAGCGCCAGCCACACGCCATAGCGGCGGAAAAAATCGGCGAAAGGATCCACCACGCCTTCGCGCATGGCCTCACCCCAGCTGCGCGGCGTGTGGCGCACCACGTTCGGTTCGGCAGCCCACAGCGTGGTGGCGACCGGCACGAACATCAGCGCCGCCAGCATCAGGTACACCGTTGGCCACGGCAGGTGGTCGGCAAGGATCAACGCGAAAGCGCCAGCCACGATCAGCGCGATGCGGTAGCCCAGTGCGTAGGTCGCCACCAGGGCGCCCTGCTCCGAAGTCGGCGCGATCTCGATGCGATAGGCATCGACCGCGATGTCCATGGTGGCGCCAAAGAACGCCACCACCAGCGTGGCGCCGACAAACGGGGCGAGCTGCAGCGGCGTCAGCATGGCCATGCCAACCAGGCCCGCGATCACGCCCAGCTGCGCGAACAGCAGCCAGCCGCGGCGTTGGCCCAGGCGACAGAACAGCGGCAGTCGCCAGTGGTCGAGCAGCGGCGCCCACAGGAACTTGAACGCGTAGGTCATCCCCGCGCTCGCGATCATGGTGATGTCCTTGAGCTCGATGCCCTTTTCCTTGAGCCAGTAGGCCAGCGTGCCCGCCACCAGCAGGAACGGCAGGCCCGAGGAAAAGCCGAACAGGAACATCGTCCATGCAGCAGGCTGCGTGAACGCGTGCCACACTGAGACCTTGGCCGGCTTCTTCGCCGGCGCGGAATCAGTCGGCATAGTCGACGGTGAACGGCGCGTGGTCGGAGAAGCGCTCGTCACGGTAGACCGAGCAGTGCTTCAGTCGCTGCTGCAGCGACGGCGAGACGATCTGGTAATCGATGCGCCACCCCACGTTGTTGGCCCGCGCGTTGCCGCGATTGGACCACCACGTGTAGTCCTGGCCGGTGGGATGGAGCGAGCGGTAGCTGTCGCACCAGCCGTGCTTGTCGACGAGGTCGTTGAGCCAGGCGCGTTCCTCGGGCAGGCAGCCGGAGTTCTTCTGGTTGGAGCGCCAGTTCTTGATGTCCAGTTCGCTGCGCACGATGTTCCAGTCGCCGCAGAGGATGTACTCGCGGCCGCTCCTGGCCCACTGGTCGAAGATCGGCGATAGCCAGTCCATTACCTTGAACTTGAACTGCTGGCGTTCGTCGCCCGACGAGCCCGACGGCACGTACAACGACACCACGCTCAACTTGCCGAAGCGCGCCTCGATATAACGACCTTCGCAGTCGAACGGTTCCCAGCCGAGCGTGGTCAGCACTTCGTCGGGCTCGCGCCTGGCGTAGATGGCCACGCCGCTGTAGCCCTTCTTGCTGCTGGCATCGCGGTAGAAGCAATGGTGTCCGTCGGGACGGAACATGGCGTCGGAGAGCTGGTCTTCCTGCGCCTTGGTTTCCTGCAGGCAGACGACGTCGGCCTTCTGTTGGCGCAACCACTCGAACACGCCCTTGTTGGCGGCCGAGCGGATGCCGTTGGCATTGAGGCTGATGATGCGCATGCGTCACTCCCGATGATGCGCCATCATAGCAACCATGTCCGAGCACCTGACGCCAACGCCCGATATCCGCGTCGCGCTGGTGGACGCCGCCATCCGCGCTGCGGTTTTGCAGCTCGGCGTGAGCGACGAGCAACATGATTTCGTCGGGCGCATCATCGCCTCGCTTCCCGATGCCGAGGCCTGCGCGGGCAGCGAGCCCATGGCCATCCTGCTCGATGGCGAGCCCATCGGCTTCTATCGCATAGAAACGCATCCGCGCTCCATCGCGGACATGGATTTTCCACGCGTCACGCTAGGACTGCGTTCGTTCTTCATCGACACGCGCTGGCAAGGCCGGGGACTGGGCACGCGCGCGCTGGTGGCGGCCATGCACGATCTCGCGCGGCGCCATCCCTCGGCGCGCGACGTGGTGCTCACCGTCAACCTGCGCAACGCACCGGCGCTCGCCCTGTATCGACGCGCAGGCTTCCGGGAGACCGGAGGGCTGTACCATGGCGGGCGTTCGGGGCCGCAATTCGTGATGTTGTGCGCCCTCCCCGTCTGAACTGATCGAGAGACCATCCCCGTGCACGATTACCAGCGCGACTTCATCGAACTTACCCTGCAGCGCGAGGTGCTGCGCTTTGGCGAATTCACGCTGAAGTCCGGTCGCCAGAGCCCCTATTTCTTCAACATGGGCCGCATCGATTCCGGCGCTGCGCTGGCGCAGCTTGGCCGTGCCTATGCCGCTGCCGTGATGAATTCCGCCATCGAGGTCGACATGCTGTTCGGCCCTGCCTACAAGGGCATTGCGCTGGCCGCGGCCACGGCCATGGCGCTGGCCGACCAGCACGGCCGCGACCTGCCGTGGGCGTACAACCGCAAGGAAGCCAAGGACCATGGCGAAGGCGGCGTGCTGGTGGGTGCGCCGCTGAAGGGGCGCGTGCTGATCGTTGACGACGTGATGACGGCCGGCACCGCCGTGCGCGAGTCGCTGGCCTTGATCCGCGCGCAGGGCGCCACGCCCGCGGGCGTGCTGATTGCGCTGGATCGCCAGGAGCGCGGCCAGGGCGCGTTGTCCGCCGCACAGGAAGTCACCGCCGAATTCGGCGTGCCGGTCATCGCCATCACCAGCCTGGGCGACGTGCTGGCCTATGCGGGCGAGCGCGCCGAACTCGCCGCCGAGCACGCACGCCTGATGGCCTATCGCCAGCAGTACGGCGTGGGCGCGTGACGCCGCAATCCGGCGAGCGACACCGGTCACACTGGAGACAGCACCGCCATGGCAACGTCATGGCATCGCCACAGCGCCGGCTATACTTCCGCCGACAAGGGGGAAATCATGCGTAAAACACTACTCGCCATCGCGATACTTGCGCTGGCTGCCGGCGCGCACGCGCAGGCACAGAAGGGCAGCGGGTATCGCTACCGCTGGAAGGACGCCACCGGCCTGCCGCACTACAGCGACAGCCTCACGTCCGATGCACTGAAGTTCGGCTACGACCTGGTCAACGATCGTGGCCTGGTGGTACAGCACGTCGATCGCCAGCTCAATCCCGAAGAGCGCGCCGCCGCGCAGAAGGCCGCCGACCAGCAGGCCGCCCAGCAACGCGCCGCCAAGGAACGCTCGCGCACCGAGGCGCAGATGCTCAGCGCCTATCCCACCGAGGAAGCCTACGCGACGTCGCTGAAGCAGAGCCTCGACAACATCGACCAGCAGATCAACACCACGCGTATCAACCTGCGCAGCCAGGAAAAGGCCTTGACCGACCTGCTCACGCGCGCAGGCGATCTGGAGCGCGCCAAACAACCGGTGCCGAAATTCCTCAACGACAGCATCGCCAAGCAGCGCGACGTGGTGACCAAGCAGCGCGACTTGCTGGATCACGAGATCGCCTCGCGCGATGCCGCGGAAAAGAAGAACGCGCTGGACGTGCAGCACTATCGCGAACTGAAGGCGGAGCAGGACAAGGACCAGCAAGGCCAGTGATGGCACGGCATGGCCCTGAGGCCATGTCGGTCGGCCTCGTGCACAGGAAAGGCCCCGGTCATGCCGGGGCCTTTTCGTTTCAGAACGGCAGCTTGAGGGAAGGATCGATCGCCAGCAGCTGCGTACGGAACAACAGCTGGATGCGCTTGAGCGCTGCCTCGTTGTTGGCATCAAAGCGCAGCACCAGCGACGGCGTGGTATTGGACGGGCGCACCAAGCCCCAACCATCCGGCCAGTCGGCGCGCACGCCATCGATGGTGGTGAGCGTGGCGTCGCCGAAGTTCGCCTTCTGGCGGAACGCGTCGACGAAGCGATAGTGCTCGCCTTCGCGCATCGGCACCTTGAGCTCGGGCGTGGAAACGCCCTTCGGGCAGGTGGCGAAGATTTCCTCTGGCGTGCGCTCTTCCGGGTCGCCCGCAAGGATTTCCATCAGGCGCGCACCGGCGTAGATGCCGTCGTCGAAGCCGTACCAGCGTTCCTTGAAGAAGAAGTGGCCACTCATTTCGCCGGCCAGTTCGGCGCCCGTCTCGCGCATCTTGGCCTTCATCAGCGAATGGCCGGTACGCCACATCAGCGGGCTGCCGCCGGCGTCGAGGATCTCGCCCTTGAGATGCCCGGTGCACTTCACGTCGTAGATGACGGTTGCGCCCGGCTGGCGCGACAGCACGTCGCGCGCGAACAGCATCAGGGTCCGGTCGGGGAAGATGATTTCACCGTCCTTGGTCACCACGCCCAGGCGATCGCCGTCGCCGTCGAAGGCCACGCCCAGATCAGCACCGGTTTGCTTCACGGCGAAGATCAGATCTTCCAGGTTCTGCGGATCGGACGGATCGGGATGGTGGTTCGGAAAGGTGCCGTCCACATCGCAATACAGCGGGATCACGTCGCAACCGATGCCTTCCAGCACCTGCGGCGCCACCGCGCCCGCGATGCCGTTGCCTGCGTCGATCACCACCCTGAGGCGGCGCTCTGCCTGCACGTCGGAGGTGATGCGGTCGACGTAATCCGGGATGACGTCGACATGGCGCAGGTTGCCCTTGTCCGCGCGCGTCAGCTGGTTGGAGGCAATGCGCTGGTAGAGATCCTGGATCGTGCCTTCGGACAGTGTCTCGCCGCCCACCACGATCTTGAAGCCGTTGTATTCGGGCGGGTTGTGGCTGCCCGTCACTGCCACGCCGCAACCCGTGTTGAAGCGATAGGCGGCGAAATACACGACCGGCGTGGGCACCGCACCCACGTCGATCACGTCGATGCCGGCCGTACGCAGACCCTCGGTCAACGCAGCGACCAGTTCGGGCCCGGACAGGCGTCCATCGCGGCCCACCACGATTTCCGGCAGGCCTTTTTCGTGCATCACCGTGCCGATGGCCTGGCCCAGCAGGCGCGCCACATCGGCGGTCAGCGATTTGCCAACCACGCCGCGCACGTCATAGGCACGGAAAATGGCGGGATCGACCGTGACGGGTGCGGGCGGGGCGGCCGCCTTGATGGCGGCGAGCCGGGCATTGGTGTCGGGCTTGGGTGGCTCGGGCACCGTTTCGATCAGGTCCGAGAAGACCGGTTCGTCCGACTCCCCAGACGCGTCGCGGCCAGGGCGATGGCGCGCCCACAGCAAATAGATGCCGGCGCCCAGGCAGGCCAGCGCCAGTACGGCGGAAAGCAGCCAGCTGCGGGGCAACACGATGTAGGCTCGCGGCAAAGCGGCAACCACGCTGAGCGTGGTGCCTTCGACGCTCATGCCGGTGGCTTCGCGCTCAGCGCCAGGGCTGCCGATGGCGAGCAGGCGCAAGTCGCCGCGGTCGTCGCCCTGGCGAAGTTCGAGGCGGCCACCCGCGGGAGAAAGCGATTCGAAACGCTCCTGCACGGGCGCAAACGGCAATGCCGCCCACACCCAGGCCTGCGGGTGTTCGGGGCGGCCCACCGGCACCACCACGCTCAGCAGGCGACCGTTCTTGTCGGGAATGGTTTGCGCCAGCGGCTTGCCGTCCGCCGTCTGTGCCGCCATCAGCTGGGCCGCCTTGCCGTAGCCGAACTGGCGATAGTTGGCGTGCAGCACCTCGTCGAGATTGCCGCTGTAGATCTCCACCGCAGTCGCCTGCGGGATCAACGAACGCAACGTGGCGGCACCCTGCACCGGATCCGCCGACAGCGCGGCCTGATCGGTGGCATGCACGGCCGCTTCGACGCGACCACGCGCGTTGGCGATCTCGGCATTCAGTGCGTCAACGGCCTGCTTCTGCGCCGCGTGTACGCGCTCAACCGCACCGTTCTCATCGGCGATCAGCCAGGTCTGCCACAGGCAGGCCAGGCCGAGCAGCAGCAGAAAGGTGCCCGCCGCCAGCGGCAACAGGTGCCGCCAGTCGATCGATCCAGCCCGCGGTAATCCGCCCAAGCTGATGAGTTTCGCCATGCCCTGTCCCCGCACAGGTTGTCTATCGGCGCCGTGGCACCGGATTCAATTGACGCCGGTCGAACCGAACCCGCCCTCGCCCCTCTGCGACGGCGCGAACTCCTTCACCACTTTCAGCCGCGCCTGCGCCACCGGCACCAGCAGCAGTTGGGCGATGCGATCGCCTACCGCGATGGTGTAGGGCTGCGTGCCGCGGTTCCAGCACGAAATCATCAGCGGGCCCTGGTAGTCGGCGTCGATCACGCCGACCAGGTTGCCCATCACCAGGCCATGCTTGTGACCCAGGCCCGAGCGCGGGACGATCAACGCGCACCAGCCCGGATCGCCGATATGGATGGCCATACCGCTGGGCACCAGCGCGCTGTCGCCCGGTTGCAGGGTCAGCGGCGCGTCGATGGCCGCACGCAGGTCCATGCCGGCACTGCCGACAGTGGCGGCCTGCGGCAGTTCGATGGTGTCGCCCAGGCGCGGGTCGAGGATCTTCAGTTCGACATCGATGCCGTGCCCTGCCGTCATGGACGCACCGCCGCGTAACGCTCGGCGATCTTCGCAACCAGCTGGCGCGCCAGTTCCGTCTTGGAGGCGCGCGGCAGTTCGATGGCGCCTTCCGGGCCATACAGGGTGAGTGCGTTGTCGGCAGCCTCGAAGCCAAGGCCCCCGCCGACCTGGTTGGCGGCAATCATGTCCAGTCCTTTGCGCGCGAGCTTGTCGCGGGCGTATCGCTCCACATCATGCGTTTCCGCGGCGAATCCGACCAAGAAGGGGCGCACGGTTTGCGCAGCCAGCATGCCGATGATGTCCGGATTCTCGGCCAGGCTCAGCTCCAGGGCGGCGCCGGCGCGCTTCTTGATCTTGTGGTCGGCCACTTCGGCAGGGCGATAGTCGCCCACGGCGGCGGCGCCGACATAGATGTCCGCATGAGCCGCGGCAGCCACCACCGCATCGCGCATCTGCGCGGCGCTGCGCACATCGACGCGACGCGCCACGCCCGGCGGCGTGGCGAGGCTGACCGGGCCGGCCACCAGCGTCACCTCGGCACCGGCCTGCGCGGCAGCTTCCGCCACGGCGAAACCCATGCGGCCGGAACTGCGGTTGCCGATGAAGCGGACGGGATCGATGTCTTCGTAGGTTGGCCCGGCGCTCACCACGACTTTGCGCCCGCGCAGCACGGCGTGGCCGAACGAGGCGACGATCGCTTCGCGTAGCTCCATCGGTTCCAGCATGCGTCCCGAACCGATATCACCGCAGGCCTGATCACCCGAGGCGGGGCCGAGCAGATGCACACCGCGCTGGCGCAAGGTGTCGACATTGGCCTGCACGGCCGGATGCGCCCACATCTGCTGGTTCATCGCTGGCGCCACGTACAGTGGTGCGGCGCTGGCCAGGCACACGGTGGTGAGCAGGTCGTTGGCAAAGCCATGCGCAAGACGCGCGATGAGGTCCGCGCTGGCCGGGGCAATCAGGATGCGTTCGGCCCAGCGCGCCAGCTCGATATGCCCCATGGCGGCTTCCGCTTCCGCATCCCACAGGCTCATGCGCACGGGTTGGCCGGACAGTGCCTGGAACGTGGTGGCGCTTACGAAATGCGTGGCGCCTTCGGTCATCACCACGCGCACTTCGGCATCGAGGTCACGCAGGCGGCGGACCAGCTCGCAGGACTTATAGGCGGCGATGCCACCGGATACGCCCAGCAGGATGCGGCGTTGGGCAAGACTCATGGTGTGGGCCTGACAAACGTTATGGCCAGTAGCTTACCGGAATCGTCAGCGTGGCTCGGCGACACGGTTATGAGTCAGAACGAATGCATCCTTCTCCCACCGGGAGAACGTGGCGGTAGCCGGATGAGGGTGCGGTCGAAGCGAACCTTGTCAGGTCGCTCGAGCGCGCACCTTCGCCCCAACGCCTCTCCCGCAGGGAGAGGGGCCTTTCGTCGCCATATTCAGGACAGCTGGCCAGGACGAAGAATGTCCTCCAGCCCGATGCGGCGCAGCAGCTCCGCCCGCACGCGATCGGCCCGCGCCATTGACGATTTCCGCACCGTCCTGCGACGGATCGACATGCACGCGGAAGGGGCGCTTGCCGAATGCCGTGTCGACCACCGTGACAATCACTGCGGCCACGGCTTGGGAATCCGCGTCGGCAGGCTCCAGCGTAGCCAACCCCATGAAGGCCACGTCGCCGAAATCCGCCGTGGGTCCTTCCGCATAGGCCCTGGCCACGGCTTCGTCCGCTGGCGTACCGGCGTGGGCAAAATGGTTGGTGCCCTGCCAGCTTCTCCTGACGATCTGCAGGCGCACGCCATGATCGGCTTCGTGTCCTCGGCGTCGGGCAATGTGATGCCGCTGGAGTTCCAGACGAACGGCAGCCTGCAGCGCCAGTCCCTGCCCCATGCCGTGAGTGTCGCGGGGGCCGAGATGTATGTATCGCTTGCGCGGCTGGGGCTGGGCCTCATCCAGGTGCCGCGTTATCGGGTGCAGGATGATCTCTCTCGCGGCCAGCTGGTCGAGGTGCTGCCCAACCATCCGCCGGCGCCGTCACCGGTGTACGTGCTCTATCCCCAGAGCCGCCAGCTTTCGCCGCGCGTCAGGGTATTCATCGACTGGATTGCGGCGGAGTTCGCGGCCCGGTTGCCAACCGCGCCATGACCGACGGTTCGCAGGCACGGGCGCCGACGGCAAAGGCCGTGCATGCCTGATGGGCGCCGACGCCAGTCGCCGCCAGCCTCCGGGGATGAGCATTCGCGAATGGCCTGAACTCGAACGTCCCCGGGAAAAGCTGCTGGCGCGGGGCAGCGCTGCCTTGTCGGATGCGGAACTGATCGCCGTGCTGCTCGGCAGCGGCCTGCCTGGCAAGGACGCCATCGCCCTGGGCCGGGAATTGCTGGCAACCAGCGGAAGCGTCGGCACCCTGCTGGCCGATCCGTGCGGAGCAGCCCTGACATTGCGCGGCATCGGACCGGCCAAGCGCGCACGCCTCATCGCTGCGCTCGAACTGGCGCGACGTTCGCTGGCCGAGCAACTGGCCGACCGCCCGGCCCTGTCCAATCCGCGCGACAGCGGCGATTACCTCAGCGCGCAACTGCGCCACCTGCCCTATGAGGTGTTCGGTTGCCTGTTCCTGGACAACCGGCATCGCGTGCTCGCCTTCGAGGAGCTGTTCCGCGGCACCGTGGATGGCGCCAGCGTGCATCCCAGGGAAGTGGTCCGCGCCTGCCTCCGGCACAACGCCGTCGCAGTCATCCTGGCGCACAACCATCCCTCGGGCGTGGCCGAACCCAGCCCGGCCGACCGGGCCATTACCCACGAACTGAAAAGCGCGCTGCAGCTGGTCGGCGTACGCGTGCTGGACCATCTGGTGATTGGCAGCGGAAAGCCGGTGTCGATGGCAGCGCTGGGGCTCATCTGAGCGTGCAGGTGTTCCCAAAGAACAACGGCGCGGGGGGAGATCCGCGCCGTCTGGCCGTTTGTGGGGGAGAAGAGGAGCAACGGCATCTCCCGTCCCGTCGGCGGGGAGGTTGCCGGGGGACGTGAAGAAGTGTGGCAGTGCCGCATGACAGGGGCATGACGCGCCACGGAGTCCACCGCCTTGCGTTGCTGCGGTCAGGGAGCCCCGAGACTTATGCACAATCGGCCTGGGACGGCACTTTCCGATCCATTGCTGTCCTCACATTCATGTATACATTGCAATTAATTGATTTGGTTGTCTATTTTTCACGACATAACGATTTCCGCCGAAAAGCAGGCATCGAAGCAGGCCAGCGCCCAGGGATTCCCCACAGAGTTATCCACAGACTTCTCCCCCGCAACGCAGCACGCCGGGAAACCCGCGACAAACCCGCCCGGAAAGTGCTGCTCTGATAGCATTGGCGGTTCCATCGTCGCCCGACCAATGCCGTGAAAGAACAGCTGCGCGAACTGCTGCTGCAGGCGCTTCGTACCCTGCAGAACGATTCCACCCTGCCCGCCGACTTCGAGGTGCCCAACTTCGTGATCGAGCGCGCTCGCAACCGCGACCATGGCGACTTCGCTACCAACGCGGCCATGCTGCTGGCCAAGCCGGCCCGCGCCAAGCCGCGAGAGCTGGCCGACAAGCTCGTGGCCGCCCTGCCCGCCAACACCTTGGTGGCCAAGGTCGAGATCGCCGGCCCGGGCTTCATCAACTTCTTCCTGGCCCCGGCGGCGTACCACGACGAAGTGCGCCGCATCATGGCCGAGGGCGACGCCTACGGCCGCAGCCAGAGTGGCAAGGGCGTGACGGCCGGCGTCGAATATGTCTCGGCCAACCCGACTGGCCCGCTGCACGTGGGCCATGGCCGTGCCGCGGCCATCGGCGACTGCCTGAGCCGCCTGCTCGACGCGACCGGCTGGAACGTCAAGCGCGAGTTCTACTACAACGACGCCGGCGTGCAGATCAACAACCTCGCCATCTCGGTGCAGGCGCGTGCGCGCGGCCTGGCGCCGGGCAGCGAAGGCTGGCCGGAAGACGGCTACCGCGGCGACTACATCGCCGAGGTGGCCCGTGCCTACATGGCGGGCGAGTCGGTGGAAGCTGACGGCGAAGTCGTCACCGGCGCCAAGAACGTCGACGACCTCGAAGCCATCCGCCACTTTGCCGTGGCCAGCCTTCGCCGCGAGCAGAACCTGGACCTGCAGGCGTTCGGCGTCCGCTTCGACACCTATTTCCTGGAATCCTCGCTGTACACCGACGGCAAGGTGGACGAAACCGTGCGCGAGCTGGTCGCCCAAGGCCACACCTACGAGGAAGGCGGCGCGCTGTGGCTGCGCTCCACCGATTTCGGTGACGACAAGGACCGCGTGATGCGCAAGTCCGACGGCACCTACACCTACTTCGTGCCGGACGTGGCCTACCACCGCAGCAAGTGGCAGCGCGGCTACGTGCGCGCCATCACCGAGCTGGGTTCGGACCACCACGGCAGTCTGGCTCGTGTGAAGGCTGGCCTGCAGGCGCTCGACGCCGGCATCCCCAAGGGATGGCCGGAATACGTGCTGCATCAGATGGTGACGGTGATGCGCGGCGGTGAGGAGGTGAAGATCTCCAAGCGCGCCGGCAGCTACGTGACCCTGCGCGACCTCATCGACGAAGTGGGCCGCGACGCCACGCGTTACTTCCTGATCGCCCGCAAGGGCGACTCGCAGCTGGTGTTCGACATCGACCTGGCGCGCTCGCAGAGCAACGACAACCCGGTCTACTACATCCAGTACGCGCATGCCCGCGTGTGCAGCGTGCTGCGTCAGGCCGGCGAGAAGGGGTTCACCTTCGATCTGCACAATGGCCTGGCCCACCTGGCACGCCTCGACAACGAACACGAGCAGATCCTGTTGACCGAGCTTTCCAAGTATCCCGAGCTGGTCGAGACCGCGGCGGCGAACCTTGAGCCGCACCTGGTCGCCACCTGGCTGCGCGAGTTGGCGAATGCGTTCCACACCTACTACAACTCGCACCAGTTCCTGGTGGACGATGGCAACCTGCGTGATGCGCGACTGGCGCTGATCGTGGCGACGCGCCAGGTTTTGAAGAACGGTCTTGATTTGCTGGGCCTCAGCGCCCCGGAGAGCATGTAAATGGCAGCACGCAAGGGCAAAGGCCGACAGGCCGTCCGCAACAACAGCGGCGGCATGCCAGGCTGGGGCTGGGCCGTCATCGGCATCCTGATCGGTGCCGTGCTGATGTTCGCCATGCGCGGACACCTGCCCATGACCCCCCGCAGCAACGAAGGCCCGCAACCCAACGCGCAGGCCACCGCGCAGCGCGGCAGCGATGCCGGCGCGGCAGGCAACGAGAGCACTTCGGGCAACGACAGCGCACCCGCGCCGAAGAAGCCGCAGTACGACTTCTACTCCGTGCTTTCGGAGAAGGAAGTACGCATTCCCGACGCCGTGATCAGTGCACAGGCCAAGGCGGAGCAGCAGCAGAAGCAGGCCGCCCAGCAGGCAGCTGCTCAACAGCAGGCCCAGGCCGCTGCGCAGAAACCGGCGCCGGGTCCGGCCGCCGTGTCCGAAGCGATCACGCCCGCGCCGGAATCGGCCGTGCATGCCACCCCGGTTACCGCGGCACCGGCCGCCAACACCACCGCCTCCGTCGGCAATGGCTACCTGCTGCAGGTCGGCGCATTTCCCAGCGCCGGCGACGCCGAAACACTGAAAGCCAAGCTGGCCATGCAGGGCTTTGTCGCCAATGTCTCGCCAGTAAGCGTCAACGGCCAGACCTACAACCGCGTGCGCCTCGGCCCGTTCCATTCGGCCACCGACCTGGAAGCGGCGAAGCAGCGCCTTTCGTCGGCGGGGATCAATGCGATTGCGTTGAAGGAAGGCAGGTAATTCTTCGCTTCACTGCCCAGGAAAAAGGCCGCGCATGTCGCGGCCTTTTTGTTTGACTGCATTCTGGGGGAGCGCACCCTGTGCGCGACAAGCAAGCGGAGCCTGGTTCCGCATCTCTGCGGTCGCGCGCAGGGTGCGCTCCCACAAGAGAAACCGGCGCTTCAGCCCTTGCGCTTTAGCCTGATCAACCCCGAAATGTCATCGTCGCCATAACCCTGGCTCATCAGCTCGGCGTAGTCGGCCAGCGAACGTTCGATCACGCTGCGGTTGGTGCCGGCGCTTTCGGCAATGCCGCGCACGATGCCCAGGTCCTTGTGCAGCAGGCCGAGCTTGAAGCCAACGCTGAATTCGTTGCGCAGCATGGTGGCGCCGCGTTTTTCGAGGAACCAGTTGCCGGCGGCGCCCGCGCCCAGCGTGGGCAGCAGGCGTTCGGGGTCGAGGCCCAGGGCTTCGGCCAGCGCGAGGCCTTCGCACACGCCTTGCGCAATGCCGGCGACCAGCACCTGGTTGACGGCCTTGGTGGCCTGGCCGGCACCGACGTCACCGAGGTGCGTGACGCGCAGTGCGTAGGCTTCCAGCACGGGACGCGCGCGCTCCAGCACTTCGGCATCGCCGCCCACCATCACCGACAGCTTGCCGTTCTTCGCGCCTTCCACACCGCCGGATACCGGCGCATCGAGGAAATGTGCGCCGACCTGGGCCAGTTTCGCAGCAGCGCGCTTGGCGGTATCGGGCGCGACGGTGGAGTGATCCACCACGATGGCGCCCTGTCGCAGGTGTGGTGCCAACGCGTCGACGGTACCGAGCACGTCGGCATCGGCGGTCACGCATAGCGCGATCACATCGCACTGCGCGCCAATATCAGCCAGCGACGAAGCGGCGACGCCGAGGTCCTTTGCCACCTTTTCGGCGTTGGCCTGCGTGCGACTGGAAACGGCATGAAGCAGTCCGTGGGATTTGAGATGGCCGGCCATCGGCGTGCCCATGGCGCCGAGTCCGATGAATGCTGCCTTGAGAGTCATGGAGTTTCCTGGTGGATCAATCTTCACAGTGTGCGTCATGGGTGATGAAGGGGTGTTCGGCCGTGGGCCGCGCGAACCAGTGCGGCTCCTTCAGCGTGCATTGCATGTCGTCCATGCCGCTGGACCAATGCTGCTGCATGCTGCCATGGCTGAACTCGTAATCCTTGTAATGCCCTTCGTACGGCTTGTTGCGGTAGATGAGGTGGAACAGGTTGACCAGCGCGCCGCCAGCGTAGATCTCCGCGCGGCGATAAGCCGGATCGTGGCGATGTTCTTCCGGCACCAACGCCATCAGGTCGCTCACCACGCGCTGTTGCTTCTGGCGCATGCCCATGAACTCTGTGATGAGGCGCGTGCGGCTGGAGTACTGGATGTCCTTTGCGCGCGAGGTGACTTCGGCAAGATCGCGCGGCAGCTCGCCGTGTGCGCTCCATAGGTCCACCTGGAAAACCAGCGAGTCGCGGCACGAGGCGTCGGACAACACCTTATACAGCGGCGTGTTGGAGACCATGCCGCCGTCCCAGTAGAACTCGCCATCGATCTCCGTCGCCGGGAACCCCGGTGGCAGCGAGCCCGAGGCCATGAAGTGCTCCACGCGCAATTCGCCCTCGGTGTTGTCGAAGTAGGCGAAGTTGCCGGTGCGGATGTTCACCGCGCCCACCGACACGCGCATGGCGGTCTTGTGGTTGATGCGATCGAAGTCGACCAAGCGTTCCAACGTGGCCTTCAACGGCGCGGTGTCGTACCAGCTGGCCGTGGTCGGCGACGCACGCCACGGCAGCAACGGGAACGGACGTGGCACGAAAAAGCCGGGCTGTCCTTCCGTCAACGCCCGAAGCGCGGCCCAGCCGCTCAATCCGTTGAGCCACGGCAGCTCCCATGCGCTGGGGTCGAGCGGCGGCGTGGACCACATCGGCAGCAGCGGTGGACGGCAGATGGTCTGCCAGAACTCACGCAGGCGTTCCACGCGATGCTTGGGCGGATTGCCGGCGATGATTGCCGCGTTGAGCGCGCCGATGGAAATGCCGGCGATCCAACTAGGGTGGATCCCGGCATCGTTCAGCGCCTCGAACACGCCGGCCTGGTAAGCACCAAGAGCACCACCGCCCTGCAACACGAGGGCGATGGTGCGGTAATCGTGCTTGATCGTCTCGGCCAACGAGGCGGACGTGGGCAAGTCGGTTGCAGCCGCCATGGCGATTACTGCATGTACCAGCCGTGGCTGACCACAATGGATTGGCCCGTGAGCGCCGCCGACGGGAACGTGGCGAGATAAAGCGCCGTCTGCGCGATGTCCTCCACCGTGGTGAACACGCCGTCCACGGTGTCCTTGAGCATCACGTTCTTGATCACTTCCTCTTCGGTGATCTTGAGTTCCTTAGCCTGCTCGGGAATCTGCTTCTCCACCAGGGGCGTGCGCACGAAGCCCGGGCAGATCACATGCGAACGCACGTTATGCGCGGCGCCTTCCTTCGCCAGCGTGCGCGCCAGGCCCAGCAAGCCGTGCTTGGCGGTCACGTAGGCGGACTTGAGCTTGGAGGCTTCATGCGAATGCACCGAGCCCATGTAGATGACGACGCCACCGCGGTCGTCCTTGTACATGTGCTTCAGCGCGGCCTTGGTGGTGAGAAAGCCGCCATCGAGATGGATGGCCAGCATCTTCTTCCAGTCGGCGAAGGCGAACTGGTCGATCGGGTTGATGATCTGCACGCCCGCATTGGAAATAAGGATGTCCAGATGGCCAAACGCGGCGACCACCTTGTCGGTGCCGGCGTTGACCGCAGCCTCGTCGGTGACGTCCATGGCGATGCCGATGGCCTTGCCACCGGCCGCGTTGATCTCGGCTGCCGTAGCGTCTGCGGCCTGCTGGTTGATATCTGCGATGGCGACTGCGGCGCCGTTCTTCGCATAGAGCTCGGCGATCGCCTTGCCCAGGCCGCTGGCCGCGCCAGTGATGAGTGCCACCTTGCCGTCGAGACTTGCCATAACCACTCCTGTCGATGGGGAACGGGGAAAGCAGATACGGAATCAGGTATGGGTTGCGCGCCTGGTTGCCGTTGACGGCACAGGCTGGCACAGCCCGCTGGCGCGCATCCATGCGACGAATGGACAGCTTGAGAAAGCTTCTCCTATTTCGTCATTCCGGCGTAGGCCGGAACGACGAGCCAAAGAGCCTTAGTGCGCGCCTTCAGATAGGTACGTATAGCCAGTCAAACCTTCGTTCAACGTGACGAACAACTGCTCCGCCGCCTCGCCTTGCACACCGGCCGCCGCGATGCGCTCGCGATAGCTGCGGCGCAGGACTTCCAGATCGTAGCCGACGTAGTCCAGCATCAGGTCGGTCGTGTCGCCGCTGCGCTTGTGCGCGAAAACATACGAGTCGCCGTCCACGCGTACGTTCACCGCGTCGGTGTCGCCGAAAAGGTTGTGGATATCGCCCAAGGTCTCCTGGTAAGCACCGACCATGAAGATGCCCAGGCGGTAGCTTTCGTCGTCCTTCAGCGCATGCAGCGGAAGGCTCACATCCACGCCGTCGGCATCGACATAGTCATCGATGCGGCCGTCCGAATCGCAGGTGAGATCGACGATCACGCCTCGGCGGGTCGGTTCCTCGTCGAGGCGAGCGATCGGCGCGATCGGGAAGATCTGGTCGATCGCCCAGATGTCCGGCACCGACTCGAATACCGAGAAGTTGACGAAGTACTTGTCCACCAGCTTCTCGTCCAGTTCGTCCAACGCCTGGCGATGCGAACGCTCCGCCGGCAGCAGGCGCGTGCGCACCGCGTTGGCGATGGCGTAGTACATGTCGTCCAGGCGCGCGCGGTCTTCCAGGTTGAGCTGGCCCAGCGCGTAGAGCGCCTGGCCTTCGGCCGCGTGATGCTGGGCTTCGTGGAACAGTTCCAGCGCCGGGCGCTGGTCGAGTTCGTCCCAGGTTTCGCGCAGGCGACGCAGCACGGCCGGCTCATGGTCGTGCGGCGCAGGGATGTTTCCCGCGGGAACGGGCTCCACTTCCGTCACGTTCACCACCATCACCGCGTGGTGCGCGGTCATGGCGCGGCCGGCCTCGGTGATGATGTGCGGCGCGGGCAGGTTTTCTTCAGCTACCGCTTCGGCCAGCGACTGCACGATGGTCGCGGCGTACTGCTCGATCGAGTAGTTGATCGAGTTGTGGCTGCGCGAGCGCGAACCTTCGTAATCCACGCCGAGGCCACCGCCGACGTCGACGATCTCCAGCGGCACACCCATGCGCTTCAATTCCACGAAGTAGCGCGTGGCTTCGCGCATGCCATTGGCGATGTCGCGCACGTTGGATATCTGCGAGCCCATGTGGAAATGCTGCAGCTTCAGCGTGTGCTTGAGGCCGGCCTGATCCAGGCGCTCAACGAGAGTCAGCACCTGGCTGGGCGAAAGGCCAAACTTGCCCTTGTCGCCGCCGGTGTTCTGCCACTTGCCGGCACCGATCGAGGCCAGGCGCACGCGCACGCCAAGCAGCGGCTCGACATCGAGCGCCTTGGCTTCGGTGAACACATGATCGAGCTCGGACAGTTTCTCGATCACGATGTGCACGCGCAGGCCGAGCTTGCGGCCGATCAGCGCCAGGCGGATGTATTCGCGATCCTTGTAGCCGTTGCAGATGACGATGCTGCCGGGGCGAGCCATCGCCAGCACGGCCATCAGCTCGGGCTTGGAGCCGGCTTCGAGGCCGAAACCGTGTTCGCCCGCAGCCACCAGCTCGCCGGCCACGCCGCGCTGCTGGTTCACCTTGATCGGGTAGACAGCCGTATAGCCACCCGCATAGTTCCACTCGCCAATGGCCTTGGCGAACGCGTCCTGCAGGCGCTTGAGGCGATCGGCAAGGATGTCCGGAAAGCGCACCAGCAGCGGCAGACGCAGCCCTTCAGCACGGGCGCGATCAACGATGGCCGGCAGCGACAGCGCCGGGCCGGTCGCGCCCTTGGGACGCATCACGATATGGCCGGCGGTGTTCACATCCACATAGCCATCGCCCCAGTGCGGGATGGCGTAGGTATGGCGGGCAGCGTCAATGTTCCAATGCTTCGACATGGAGGGTTCCTTCAATAACGGGCGTGAAACACCCTTTGCATGTCGTCGCAGCGGCGAGCCTTGACGAAATCAAAGTCAGACGGCCGGAAGCCTCGCACGCCGCGGGGCCGGACTGACCTGACGGACCTTATGCGGGCTAAGCCCGGCGGTCCGGACGGCTATTGTAACGGCGTCTTGTGACAATGTGCCGGCGGCGTTCCCCAGCAAAAACGGGAAGATGGCGCCGGTTCGGCTACAATTCCCGCTCTTTGAACCCATCGATCGTCAGGAACGCCCCCATGTCGCAGCACCCCAGCTGGTTCACCGAAGCCCACCAGGCCTCCGGCTCTTCCATCGGCTACCGCGTCGAGAAGCTGCTGCACGCCGAGAAAACCCCGTTCCAGACCATCGAGATCTACCAGACCACCGATTGGGGCAACCTGATGGTGATCGACGGCTGCGTGATGCTGACCAGCCGCGACAATTTCCTCTATCACGAGATGATGACCCATCCGGCGCTGTTCACCCATGCGCGCGCCAAGCGCGTGGTGATCATCGGTGGAGGCGATTGCGGCACGCTGCGTGAAGTGCTCAAGCACGAGGAAGTGGAGCACGCGGTGCAGGTGGAGATCGACGAGCGCGTCACCCGCCTGGCCGAGCAGTACTTCCCGGAACTGTGCGAGTCGAACAACGACCCGCGCGCCGAGCTGCTGTTCATCGACGGCATCAAGTACATGGCCGAAGCCGAGCCCGAATCGTTGGACCTGATCATCGTGGACTCGACCGACCCGGTCGGCCCCGCCGAAGGCCTGTTCAACGCCGCCTTCTACGCCAGCTGCCATAAGGCCCTGCGCCACGGCGGCATCCTGGTGCAGCAATCGGAATCGCCGATCGCGCACATCGAGCTGATCAAGTCCATGCGCTCGGCCATGCGCACCGCTGGCTTCAGCGCAGTGAAAACCCTGCCGTTCCCGCAGCCGTGCTATCCCACCGGCTGGTGGAGCTGCACGATGGTGCGCAAGGGCGGCGACCTGGCCGGCTTCCGCGAGCGCGGCGCGATCAGCAAGAATTTCCCCACCCGCTACTACAACGCCGACATCCACAAGGGCGCGCTGGCCCAGCCGGAATTCATGCGCGAGGCGCTGGGCGAGTAAGCCCGAACGCACCCGCTGCAGGAGCGCACCCAGTGCGCGACCGCAGCGTGCCGTGGTATCCCGACGCCGGGTTCCCCTTGGAAGGGAATGCCGGCGTCGCTGTTTTACGGTGCCCCCTCGGGGTAGGTCCTTCGCGCACTGGGTGCGCTCCTACATAAGCGGCAAACGATCAGAACAACGTCTGCCGCGTCTTGGGCAACAGCACCAGCGCCAGCGTGGCGATCGGTCCCAGCACCAGCGACAACAGGAACCACAGCAGGCCGCTGCGGTTCTTGCCCTGGGCCAGCCCGGCGTTGATCAGGGCCAGCGTGCCCCAGCCCACGAACCAGGGGGCCGCCCGTCCGTCGGCCAAGAAAGAAATATCGTTCACTACCGGTCTCCTGTGCTGCGCAGGATGGACAAGCCATCCCGGGGCGTCGCGAAGCGGCCATGCTAGCAAGCCGGGAGCCGTTCTCAGCACGGCATGGTCAGCTGGATCAGGCGAGCTTAATGCTTGATCGGTATGCTGGCCGCTTCGCTCTGCTAAGGATGACCCCGATGCTTGGACGGCGATGGCTCGCAGTCGGACTCGTTTTCGCCTCATTGACCGGTCCGGCGTTCGCCGCCAAGACCCCCACCAAGGCGCCGGTCACCGACCCGCAGGTGGCCGCGCGGCGCCAGGCGCTGCTGGCCTTCCAGAAGGATCTGGTGAGCGTGACCGCCCCACAGGCGGCTCCCATTCCCCTGCTCGGCGGCGCCCTGCTGGCCCGGCCGCTGGCAGACGTCCCTGAAATCAACAGTTTCCATAGCCTGATCGACCGCGCTGCGAGCGCCCCCGGCGCCGGCCCCGAGATCAGCTGGGTACGCCTCAGCGACTGCGACGCCAAGGGCGACGCCTGTCCCAATACCGACGCCATGGCGAAGCTGGTGGCCCAGGCGCCGGACAATGCCGCCGTTTGGCTGCTCAAGCTGGGCCAGGACGTGCGCGGCGGCAAATCGGACGACGCCCGCGAAGACCTGGCCAAGGCTGCCTCGGCCAAGCTCTATGACGACTACACCGGCGCCAGCCTCAAGGCGCTGGCCACCACGGTGACGCTGCTGCCGCCACCGCCCGCGGTGATCAATCCACTGTCGCCCAGCGGCGCCGTCGGCGTGCAGGTGATGATGGTGCTTGGCCTCGCCGAAACGCAGCCGCAACCGGGATTGCAGGCGACGTCGCGCCTTTGCGAGGACGGCAGCGGCGATGCCGGCATCAAGGCCGACTGCCTGAAGCTGGCCAAGTTGCTGGAATGGGGATCGAGCCCGCTGGGCCGTTCGCTGGGCCTGCACCTGCGCGAAACGCTGGCCGAGGATGCCGCCCAGCAGGACGAAGCTCGCCGGGCCCGGCGCAATCTGGTGTGGCAGGTGCAAAGCTTCGCCCAGCTGTCCTCGCGGGCCCAAGGCGATACCGCCCTGGCGCAGCACCTGATGGCGCTGGCGCGCAGCGGCGGCACCGAGATGAGCCTGATGCTCACCGCGCTGCACGACTACAACATTGCGGTGGACGCGCCCGCCGACTGGGAGCCAGCCAAGCCCCAGGCCTGACCGACGCGCTTGTCCTCCGCCCCCGGCCATCGTGTAGGCTTGACCCAGGCTTGGACTCAGGGACAGCAGCATGCTGACGGTACTGGTAGCAAGCAGCAAAGGTGGTTGCGGCAAGAGCACGCTGGTCACCCAGCTCGCTTCGCACTGGGCGCAGGACGGCAAGCACACGGCCATCGTCGACGCCGACCGGCAGCAGTCGGGCTTTCGCTGGGCGGCCAATCGTCCCGACAACGTGCCGGGCGTGCTGGCCCTCGAAGGCGGCCGCAGATCCCTGGAAAAGCTCCCGCCCGACACCCAGCGCGTGCTGATCGACACGCCCGCCGGTTCCCAGGAGCGCGATCTCGAACCCTATCTGGAAAAGGCCGATGTGCTGCTGGTGCCTGTGCTGCCGTCAACCTTTGACCTGGACGCGACGTTCGACTTTCTCGACCATTTGAAACAGGTCAGTCGCATCAAGCGTGGCAAGCTGCCCGTGGGCCTGGTCGGGAACCGCCTCAAGCCCTGGACCAACGCAAGCCAGGACGCGATGTCGCGATTGGCGGAACAGGCGCCGTTCCCCCTTGTGGCGCAGTTGAGAGACAGTCAGGCGTATGTGCTGCTGGCCGCACTTGGCAAGGGTATCTTTGATTACGCTTCGGAAAACGTCCGGAGCCACCAGGAGGACTGGAAGCAACTCCTGCGCTGGATCAAGCGCCAGCACTAAGCCGGTTCGCCCCACCGACCCGGCACGATCTTGGAGCACTACCCATGCACGAACTGATCCTGTTGCGACATGCCGAAGCCCAGCCCTCGCCCTCGGGGGCCGACGACCAGAACCGACGCCTGAGCGGACGTGGCGAACAGGAGGCGCGGGCAGCCGGCAAATGGCTGGCCTCGCACGGGGTGAAACCCGATCGCGTGCTGTGCTCGCCATCCGAACGCACGCGAGCCACCGCAACGCTGGCGCTGGCCGCGCTGACCCGCGCGCCGGAGCTGCAATACGCCGACGACATCTACGAGGCCACGCCGGGCGAACTGCTGGCCCTGCTGGACCAGCATGGCGATGCCGGCACGGTGATGCTGGTCGGACACAACCCGGGCATCGAGCGCCTGGTGGCCTTGCTGGTGGAGGGACGTTCGGACGAGTTCCGCGGGATGCCGCCGGGCGGCCTGGCGGTGCTCCATCTCAACGGTGCACTGGAGCCGGGCAACGCCCGCCTGGACGCCTTCTGGTCTCCATGATTGGACGCTTCATCGCCAGCCTGGTGTTGATCCTGCTGGCTGCCCTGCCTGCCCACGCCGCTGATTACCGTATCGACCCCACCCGCTCGCACGCCGACTTCGGCGTGCGACTGTTCTGGTTGAGCCAGATCAGCGGACGCTTCGAACAGATCGCCGGCGACGTCACGCTGAGCTCGCTGCACGACAGCGCGGTGGTGGACGCGCACATCACCGTCGACAGCATCCAGATGAGTTCGGACCGCATCCGTCGCTGGGTGCTGGCGCCGGAGTTCTTCGATGCTTCGCGCTATCCCACCATCCATTTCGTGTCCGAACCGATCACGCTGGCCATGCTGGAGAAGGGCGGCGACCTTGCCGGCACGCTGACCCTGCGCGGCGTCACCAAACCCGCGCGCTTCCAGCTGTTGCCCTCGACCTGCCCGCTGGACAGTCCGCAGCAATGCGTGATTTCAGTGAAGGGCACCATCCAGCGTAGCGATTTCGGCATGAGCGGACATCGCACCGCGCTATCGGACAAGGTCGATCTGGGCCTGTCGATCAGCCTTGATTACGCCAGCCGCTGAGACCAGTCCGTATCATTGGCAGATGCACTCGCGCTGGATCGCCCTTGCCTCCCTGCTCACTGCGATCCTGATCATCACGGGATGCAGCGTGTCGCCTGCGCGCATCCGCCGCGCGGATGACGTGGTCCATGCGCAGGCGCCGCATGAGCTTGCCTGCGACCAGCCCGATCATTGCGCCATGGCCTCGCCACTGCTCGATGCCGCGCACCAGGCCATGGCCGATTCCACCGACACACAACCGGTGCACGTGGTCACGCTGCTCAACGACAGCGAGGCGGCAATGGTGGCGCGGCTCAACCTGATCCGCGCCGCGCAGCGCTCCATCGACGTGCAGACCTACATCTGGGACCAGGACGATGCAGGCCAGCTGGTGCTCGATGAGCTGCTGCAGGCGGCACGGCGCGGCGTGAAGGTGCGCATCCTCGCCGACCAGCTGTTCTCCTTCAACGATGCCGCCCTGCTCGAACGCCTTGCCAGCGTGCACGCCAACCTGGAAGTGCGCCTGTACAACCCGACCTTCCACGAGGCGCAGACCTCGGCGATGCAGTTCGGCGCGAGCATCGTGTGCTGCTTCCACAAGTTCAACCAGCGCATGCACAACAAGCTGCTGCTGGTGGATGGCGCCATCGGCATCACCGGCGGACGCAACTACCAGGATCGCTATTTCGATTGGGACGACGAGTTCGACTATGTCGATCGCGACGTGATGGTGGGCGGACCTGCCGCACGCGAAATGGCGTCCAGCTTCGAGCTCTTCTGGAACCACAAGCGCTCGGCTCGGCTGACGCACCTGCGCGACGTCGACCGCAGCATCCTGGACAAGGACAAGCCCTCGCCCTGGCCCACGCCCCGCTATGCACATCCGCAACGCGTGGCTCGCGTGCTGGCCGAAGTGCAGGACGCTGACTGGCTGGACGAGGTGCTGGTCAGCGAGACGCTGCGCACCGGCCGGGTGGACTATTTCAGCGACCTTCCCGCCAAGACCACGCAGCCGGACAAGCGCAGCGCGCAGGAATTCACCGCGAACCTGATGCGCATGGTCGGCGGCGCGCAACACGAGATCGTGCTGCAGACGCCCTATCTCGTGCTCAGCGATCGCGCGCAGGACATCTTCGCCAACTTGCGCAAAGGCCCCGCACCGCCACGCATCATCGTGTCGACCAATTCGCTCGCATCCACGGATGCCTTCGCGGTCTATGCGCTTTCGTACAAGCATCGAAAGCGCTACCTCAAGGACGATGGCTTCGAGATCTACGAAATGAAACCGCATGCCGCCGGGCCGGCCGAAGACAATGCCGAAGCCGCCAACGACGAGGGGCCTTCGCCAGCAGGCCCCGGTGGCACCCAGGCGCATCGCCGCATCGGCACCGAACGCGGTCTGCTCGGCAGCCGTGGCGGCGCGCGGCGAAACCGACCGGCGCCGCTCACCACGCCGGGCCGGCGCTTCGGCCTGCACGCGAAATCCATCGTGGTGGACGACGACTTCGCCATGGTGGGCTCGCACAATTTCGATCCGCGCTCGGACCACTACAACACCGAAGCCGGCGTGATCGTGTACGACGCGCGTTTCGCCAACGAGCTGCGCGAAAGCATCCTGCGCGAAACCCAACCGGAAAATGCCTGGGTGATCGGTCCGCGCCAGCAGAGCAGCGTAAGCACGGCGATCGGCGACGTCTCGGCGAGCCTGCCCATCTTCGACCTGTGGCCCTACCGCTACGCAACCAGCTACGACCTCAAGGCCGGCTGCACGCCGATGCGACCGAGCGACCCGGCATTCTTCAGCTGCTACACGCCGGTAGGCGATTTCCCCGATGTCGCGGTATCGCCCAAGCTGATCTATACGCGCCTGATCACGGCGTTTGGCGCCGGTGCGGAAGGCGTGCTCTAGAACGCCTTGCACCATGGCTCGCGTAGGAGCGCACCCTGTGCGCGAAAAGCCAACAGCGCGGAGAAGCCGGAACGCCTGTGCACCATTCACCCCAGGCGAGCACCGCGACACTGCGTTCGCGCACAGGGTCCGCT
The DNA here is from genome assembly GCF_035685885.1 of Dyella sp. Classification (GTDB taxonomy): domain Bacteria; phylum Pseudomonadota; class Gammaproteobacteria; order Xanthomonadales; family Rhodanobacteraceae; genus Dyella. The sequence continues at coordinate 29,169 of NZ_DASRZX010000020.1, forward strand.
CCCACAACGGGGACGCACCTCGGCTTTTCTGTAGGAGCGCACCCTGTGCGCGAAAAGCCAACAGCGCGGAGAAGCCGGAACGGCTCTGCACCATTCACCCCAAGTGAGCAACGCGACACTGCGGTCGCGCACAGGGTCCGCGCACGGGCCCTCTTCTACGGAGCAGACGAACCGCTGCCGGTGGCATCGAAACGCATCACCAATTGGCCTGTCAGGCCGTCGGGCGCATCCGTTGGCACGGCAAAACGCCAGCGCAGCACGGTGCGAACCGCGCGATCGTCCCATTGGTCGTTGCCGCTCGACTCGGCCACCGAGGCATCCCGCACGCGTCCTTCGCCGTCGACGGACAGTTGCAACACGACACGGCCATTCGCCATGGCGACGCGCTCGAACAGCGGAACGGGCAGCGATGGCATGTCGATGGGTGTCAGCGTGGGAAGCTCAGGCGCGGCTTCGGCGTGTACCGTCGGCACATTCGCCGGCTCAGGCTGCGATGCCGGGCGAGGCGTGCGCGCATGCCGACGCAGCACCGTGCGTACCTTGTCGACATGCGTGACGGCGCGGGCCGCGGGGCCCTTCCAGTCGTCGGTAAGCGTGCTCAGCCAGGCGGTGCCGGCAATGCCCACCACCAGGGCAAGCACGCTCAGGGTGGTGGTGGTACGCAGGCGGAACATGCGTGAAAGCGCAGCGTGCGCGGACGCTCAGCGCTCGAGGATGGCGGTGACGCCCATGCCGCCGGCCGTGCAGATGGAGATCAAACCGCGACCCGAACCCTTCTGTTCCAGCAGCTTGGCCAGCGTGGCAATGATGCGCGCGCCGGTGGCCGCAAACGGATGGCCCACGGCGAGGCTGGAACCATGCACGTTGAGCCTGGCCGGATCGATCGAGCCCAGCGGCTGGTCGAGGCCGAGGCGGTTCTTGCAGTAGTCCACGCTTTCCCACGCGCGCAACGTGCACAGCACCTGCGCGGCGAAAGCTTCGTGGATTTCGTAGAAGTCAAAGTCTTGCAGGCTCAGGCCGTGGCGGGCCAGCATGCGCGGAACGGCCACGGTGGGCGCCATCAGCAGGCCTTCGCCATGCACGAAGTCGACCGCGGCCACTTCGGCATCGCGGAACCACGCCTGCACGGAGAGGCCGCGCTTGGCTGCCCACTCTTCGGTGCCCAGCAGGACGGCGGCGGCGCCGTCGGACAAGCCGGTGGAGTTGCCCGCGGTCAGCGTGCCGTGGCCGGAGCTCTTGTCGAACGCCGGCTTGAGCGAGCCCAGCTTTTCCATGGTGGAGTCGGGACGCAGGAAGCCATCGCGCTTCAGGCCGCGGAACGGAATCACCAGGTCCTCGAAGAAACCCGCGTCATAGGCGGCCGCCAGCTTGTGGTGGCTGTCCAGCGCGAGCTGGTCCTGCGCCTGGCGGCTGATGTGCCATTCCTTGGCCATCTTTTCGCAGTGATCGCCCATCGACATGCCGGTGCGCGGCTCGGCCACGCCCGGAAACGCGGGCTTGAATTCCTTGAACGAGAAACCCTGCGTCGCGGAGCGCAGCTTGTCCTGCCAAGTCTTGGCGCGGTTGACCGCAAGCAGGCGCTTGCGCAGGCGCTCGCCCAGCACAATGGGTACGTCGCTGGTGGTGTCCGAACCGCCGGCAATGCCCGCCTCGATCTGCCCGGTGGCGATCTTGCTGGCAATGATGATGGCGTTGTCCAGCGAGGTACCGCAGGCACGCGCCGTGGTGATGGCGGGCGTGGTCGGCGCAAGTCCCGAGGACAGCACCGCCTCGCGGGCCAGGTTCCATTCGGACGAGTGCCTGATCACCGCGCCCATGGCGACATCGCCCAGTTCGACGCCATGCAGTCCGTAGCGTTCTACCAGCGACCCAAGCACCTTCACCGACATGCCGAAATTGCCGACATCGGCGTAAGCGGTGTTGTTGCGGCAGAACGGAATGCGTACGCCACCAATGACACCGACGCGCTTGAGCGTGTTTTCCATGTCCAGGACTGTCCGAAAAAGCCGAGTCGTCAAGGCTAACCCGCTGCGCCACGCCACGGAAGCCCAAAAGGCCCCGAATGCTAGAATTTGGTTCTTTACCGTTCGGGTTTGTCATCCGTGGAAGCACAAGCACTCGTCGCCCTTCCCGTGGTCCTGGCGCTGGAGCTGTCGCCCGGCGACACGCCGCCTCGCCGCACGCTGACCCGCGATGAGGCCGCCGAACTGGCCGCCCTGATCGCGGCCGACCTTCACGCACTCGTGCCGGAGGTGAACGAAGCGCGACTGGCGCTGGCCGGCGCGCTGTTCGATGCGGTGGAACTGTTGCGGCCCGGTTTCCCCGCATGGGCCACGCTGGACGAGCTGGCTCGTCGCGTACCGCGCGGCCACCTGGAAAACGTCGTGGCGTTCGGCACCCACGAAGGCCACATGCCGGCCCAGCCGCTGGAGCCGGAGGCTGCGTTCGCCGATGGCCCGATGCGCCTGCTGCCCATGTCACTGCTGGCACCCGAGGCGCTGGCCGAAGCGCTGTCCGAAAAGCTGGAAGTGGAACTGGTGGGACGCGGCGAAGCGGGTGAGCGCACGGCCGACTGGCTCATGCGTACGCTGGGCGTTCATCTGGAACATGCGCGTTACCTCAGCCGCAACGATCTGCTGGCCTTGACCTGCGTGCAGTACGAACACGTCAACCTGGCGCCGCTGTGGAACCTGCTGGAGGCGGCGCTGCTTACGCCGTATCGCGACGAAGCCACGATGAGCGCCCGAGGCCTCGCGCTGCGCTACCACGATGGCAAGGTGCAGGTGCAGTCGCCGACCGACTGGTTGCGCCAGCACGGTGGCGACGTCGATGCGCGCGCGCATGACCTGGCCGGCATCGTGTTCGAACTGCGCCAGTACGCAGCGCTGCTCGATGCGCATCATCTGCCCCTCGTGCTCGCTGCGGACCCGACGCCGCGCGGCTATCTGCTGGAAACACCGGCAGCTGTCGATGCGGCCTACGACGCGCCCACCCTGTATGCCCACGAGGCGCCGGGTCTGGGCGTGGTCGCCGTCACGCTGGCGCAGCGCGGCGAAGGTGGCCGTGCCCGCGTACTCGCGCACGGCTATCCCCTGCACCCCAAGGCCCTGGGGCCGTTGGTGGCCGAACTCGCCGACCGCTTCGACATCGCGCCGGACCTGCACACGCTCGGGCGCATCCTGATCGACAGGGAAGGCCAACTCGGCGCACCGGCCGAATCCCTGCACTGAGCGTTCACGGAATTCGCATCCCCGTGGCGTGAATTCCTTCGCGGCCGGCTGCACACGCGCCCGCACTTGGCGCATCATGCTGCGATGGGCGCAAGGGAGCGCCAGCGGGCGAAACTCAGTGCAGCCATCCGATCGCGAGTTCGTCCCGGCAGGCGGCGAGGCGCAGTGGCCCGCGCATGTGATTCAAGGCGCGCCCGCGCTCATCACCTATATCGGCCGCGATCGCCGCTTCCGCTTCATCAACGCCACCCACAAGGCCTGGCTGGGCCTGGATCCCGAGCGCATCGTGGGCCGCAGCGTGGACGAGGTGCTCGATCCGTGGAGCATCGAGCAGGCCGGCGCGTGCCTGGAAAAAGCGTTCGGCGGTGAGCCGGCCGTATACGAAGGCGAGCTGTTTCCCGGCACCGCGCGCCGTTATGTGCACGGCAACTTCCAGCCCGACCTGGACGAGCACGGACAGGTGCGTGGCGTATTCACCGTGTTCCTCGACGTCACCGAGCGGCACGCGCTGGAAACTCAGCTGCGGGAAAGCGAGCAGCGGCTGCATGGTGCCTTCCAGCACGCGCCGATCGGCATGGCGCTGGTGACGCCCGGCGGTCACATGCTGCGGGTGAACGATGCACTCTGCCAGATGCTGGGCTACGACGAGCGCGAACTGCTGTCGATGTCCCTGGTCGATCTGACCCACACCGACGACATCGCCGCCTCGCGCGAACTCTCGCAGTTGCTGCGCGAAGGCGTCCGCGATACCTACCAGCTCGAAAAGCGCTACCTGCATCGCGACGGCCATCCCGTGCACGTGCTGCTGAGCGTGTCGGTGGTGCGTGGCGTGGACGGCGCGCCGTTCCAGGCGGTTGCGCAGATCCTCGATATCAGCCAGCGCAAGGCCTACGAGGAAGCGCTGTTCCGCGAGCGCGAACTGGCCGAGGTGACGCTGCGCTCGATCGGCGATGCCGTCATCACTACCGACCTGCTGCACCGCGTGACCTCGCTCAACCCCATCGCCGAGGCGATGACCGGCTGGAGCCATGCCGAGGCGGTGGGCAAGCCCATGAGCGAGGTGTTCAGGCTGATCGACAGCCGCACCCGCGAACCGCTGCACAACCCCTTGCAGGATGCGATCGCGCGCGACGCCATCGTGGAACTGAAGGGCAACGCGGTGCTGATCCACCGCAATGGCTTTGAAACGCCCATTGAAGACTCCGCGGCGTCGATCCACGACCACGCCGGCAGTGTGATCGGCGGCGTGCTGGTGTTCCATGACGTGAGCGAAATGCGTGCGCTGGCGCTGAAAATGGCGCACCTCGCGCAACACGACACGCTGACCGGCTTGCCCAATCGCAGCGTGTTGCAATCGCGCCTAGAGCAGGTGCTGGCCGCCACGCTGCGCCGCCACAACCAGGCCGCCTTGCTGCATATCGACCTGGACCACTTCAAGCAGGTCAACGATGTGCTTGGCCACGCTGCGGGCGATGACATGCTGCGCGCGTTTGCCATCCACCTGCGCGACCACCTGCGCAGCGAAGACACCGTCAGCCGGGTGGGCGGCGATGAGTTCGTGGTGCTGCTCTCGCACGTTGACGGCCGCAACGGCGCCAGCCAGTTGTGCGAAAAACTCACGCGCACCTGGCTTGCCTCACCCGCGAGCCGTGTTGGCGATTTCACCATGCATTTCAGCGTGGGCATCAGCGTGTATCCGGATGATGCGCAAGACGCGGAGTCCATGCTGCGCAACGCCGACATCGCGGCCTATGAAGTGAAGATGCAGGGCCGTGGCGATTACCGCTTCTTCACGCCGTCGATGAGCGAACGACCTGCCGCGCGCCTGCGCATCGAACAGGACCTGCGCAAGGCCTTGCGGCATGGCGACCTGAAGCTCCATTACCAGCCCAAGGTGGACGCGCGCAGCAACGCCATCGTGGGTGCCGAGGCGCTGCTGCGCTGGCAGGTCGACGGGCGAGATGTCTACATGCCCGACCAGTTCATCCCGGTGGCGGAGGAGAGCGGACTGATCGTGCCGATCGGCGAATGGGTGCTGCGCGAGGCGTGTCGCCAAGCCGGCGTCTGGCATCGCGCGGGCCATCCGATCGTGGTGGCGGTGAATGTTTCGGCTCCGCAGTTCCAGCACCAGGGTTTCCACGCCACCCTGCGTGCCGCGCTGCAGGACGCCCATGTGCCACCCCAGCTGATCGAACTTGAGCTGACCGAGCGCATGGTGATGTCCGCCGGCGACCAGAGCCGCGCCCTCATGCAGCACATCAAGGACGTGGGCGTCAGCTTGGCGCTGGATGACTTCGGCACCGGCTACTGCAGCCTTTCCTACCTGAAGTATTTTCCCATCGACGCACTGAAGATCGACCGCACCTTCGTGCGCGACATCGCCAGCGACGCCGACAACGCCGCCATTACCGACGCCATCATCACGATGGCCCACGGCCTGGACATGACGGTGGTGGCCGAAGGTGTGGAAACGCTTGCGCAGGCCGAACATTTGCGCCGCGCGGGTTGCTCGCTGCTGCAGGGCTTTCTGTTTGGCCACGCCATGCCGGCGGAAGATTTCGAACGGCAGCTGTCGATCGCGTGAGCTGAAACGTATCCCTGCAGGAGCGAACCCTGTGCGGGAAAAGCCAACAGCGCGGTGACGCCGGAACGTTTGCCGGCGCGGCATCGTCAGGCGCACAACCAGACGCCGCGGTCGCGCACAGTGTGTGCGCCCAGAAGGAGCAGCGATTACCGCGCGATTCCGCGTCCCAACGGCACGACCCGCTCCTCTGTAGGAGCGCACCCTGTGCGCGAAAAGCCAACAGCGCGGTGACGCGGGAACGCTCATCGGCGATGCACTCTCGGTCGCACAACAACGCGCCGCGGTCGCGCACACGGTGCGCTCCCACAAAAGGCGGGGATTACTTCGCGTTGCTCGGACCGAACTCGGCTTCGTACATGAAGTAGTGGCAGCGCTCCATGCCGAGGCCGGCGTAGGTACGTTGCGCGGGCTCGTTCTCGGTTTCCACGTAGAGACGCAGGCCGACGGCGCCGGCATCCGCGGCGCGTTGCTTCACGTCTTCGTACATGCGCCGGAACGCGCCTTCGCGGCGTGCGGACGCCACCACGTAGACGCTCTGGATCCACCAGAAATCGCCGGCGCGCCAATCGCTCCATTCGTAGGTGACCAGCAGGCAGCCAACGGGCTCGTCGTCGCGCTCGGCCACGAGGTAGAAGCCGCGACGCGGCTCGTCGAACACGGCAGAGACGCCGCGTTCCAGCACGCCCGGGTCCAGCGCCTTGTGTTCGGTTTCCCAAGCCATGGCGACATTCCATTGCGCGATGTGCGATGTGTCGGAGCGAATGGCGATGCGTGTGGTAATGGTCATGGCGTGACGGCTCAGGATTTGGCGGGGCGTCGCACGCGCGACGCGCCGAGTTTGCGGGTGAGCGTGTTGCGGCCCACGCCCAGCGCGGCGGCAGCATGCTGGCGGTGGCCTTCGTGGGCATCGAGCGCGGCCTGTAGCAGTGTCTGGTCCAGTGCTTCGCGGGCGCGCATATGGATGTCCAATTCGCCATCGGCGATGGCCTGTGCCGCCCACTCCCGCAGCATGTCGGTCCAGCCACTGGCCTGCGGTGTGCCGGGGGCCGTTCCGAGGTCGGCCGGAAGGATTTCCATGCCCGGCGCGATCACCGTCAGACGGCGGCACAGGTTCTCCAGCTCGCGTACGTTGCCCGGAAAGTCGCGTTGGGAGACGGCTTTCAGCGCCGCTTTCGAAAACCGCTTGGGCGGCAACTTCAATTCCTGCGCGGCCTGCGCCAGGAAGTGCTGTGCCAGCAATGCAATGTCGGCGCGGCGATCGCGCAAGGCGGGCAGTTCGATGCGCACGACATCGAGGCGATGCTTGAGGTCGGCGCGGAACTGCCCCGCGGCCACCCGCACGTCCAGGTCCTGATGCGTGGCAGCGATGATGCGCACGTTGCCGCGGATCAACTCGCGTCCGCCCACGCGATAGAACTCGCCGCCGGCGAGCACGCGCAACAGGCGCGTCTGCAGCGCCAGCGGCATGTCGCCGATTTCGTCGAGGAACAGCGTGCCACCTTCGGCCTGCTCGAATCGTCCTGCGTGGCGACGCGTGGCACCGGTGAAGGCACCGGCCTCGTGGCCGAACAGTTCGCTTTCCAGCAGCTCGCTGGGAATGGCCGCGGTATTGAGTGCCACGAACGGCTTGTCGCGGCGTGTGCTTTCATCGTGCAGGGCGCGCGCCACCAGTTCCTTGCCGGTTCCGGTTTCGCCGGTGACCAGAACGTTGAGGTCACTCGCGGCCACGCGGCCGATGAGGCGAAACACTTCGCGCATCGCCGCGCTTTCGCCCAGCAGCGCATGCGTGGGCGCTGCGGCGGGCGCGGGCGCGGCGGCAACGTCAGGTACGTCGGCCAGCGCACGTTGCACGGCGGCGACCGCCTGATCGAGGTCGAAGGGCTTGGCGAGGTAATCCACCGCGCCCGCGCGATAGGCGGCAGCGGTGGTGGCCACGTCGGTGTACGCACTCATCACGATCACCGGCCCAATACCCTGCGCCTGCAACGCGGACAGCAGCGCGAGGCCGCCTTCGCCCGGCATGCGCACGTCCGTGAGCAGCAAGGCCGGGCGCGCCTCGCGCAGCGCATGGCGAACCGACTCGCCATCGCCAAACTCGCGCACCGTGAGGCCGGCATCGCGCAAGGCTTCGGCCAGCACGAAGCGCACCGCGTGGTCATCGTCGGCGATCCAGATTTCCGGTCGCGGCTCAGTCATGGGTGTGTCCCATCGGCAGGTAGAGAGTGAATGCCGTCTCCCCCGGACGACTTGTATAACGCAATTCGCCACCGTGCTCGCGCGCGATCTCGCGCGACAACGCCAGGCCAAGCCCGCTGCCGTCGCTGCGCCCCGACACCAGTGGCTCGAACAAGGTGTCACGCAGCTCCGGCGCAACGCCGGGGCCGTCGTCGATCACGTCCACGCGCAAGGCCATGCGCGCCACGCGGTCGCCCAGGCGCACCCCCGGCTCAGCGCGGGTGCGTAAGGTGATCGTGCGCGCGCCCGCTTCCACCGCATTGCGCGCGAGGTTGAGCAGCAGCTGCAGCAAGCGGTCGGCGTCGGCCTGCACATCGGGCAGGCTGGGATCGTAGTCGTGGCGGATCATCGGCGGCGACGCTTCGGCCAGCAGCAGATCACCCAGGCGTTCCAGCCTTTCGTGGATGTTCACCGCGTCCGGCCTGGCGGCCGCACCATCGTGGCGCAGCAGGCGATTGGCCAGGGTAGTCAGGCGGTCGGCCTCGGCAATCACCAGCCCGGCGAGCGAACGCAGCGATGCATCCTCGACCCGACGCTGCAGCAACTGAGCTGCACCGCGCAGGCCCGCGAGCGGGTTCTTCACTTCGTGCGCGAAGCCACGCAGCGTCGCAGACAGCGGTGTATCTGTCGCCGC
>NZ_DASRZX010000021.1:0-9151 GCF_035685885.1 Dyella sp.
GGGGTTCGATGTGTTCGTGGAAGTACGCACGATCCACGGCATCGACCTTGGCGGCGATGCGCAGCGGAATGCCGGTTCGCCGCGCAATCGCAATGGCACGATCGGGACGCTTCTCCGGTGATATGCGTCCGAGGAACGCCAGGTAGCCCCCTCCCATGAGGCTGTGCCCGCGGTAGAGGTCCGCGGGAATGCCGTGTGGCACGGTGGCGATCCACGAGGCGTCGGGCAGCGGTGCGCGCTGCTGGCGCGAAATCGACACCAGCGGATACTGCGGCCAGCGCGCGTAGGCGTCGGCAAGGTCGGTGAGATCCAGCCGTCCGTGCAGCGTGGTGACGGTGCGCGAGGCTACGGCCTCGAACGCAGGCAGGTGCAGCAGGTCGATGTGGAAATGCAGCACGTCAAAGCGATCAGCCTGTTGCTGCACCTCATGCATCAACGCCAGATGCGCCGCGAGGTCCGATTTCAGAGGTCGCGGATCCAGCCGTATGGACTGCTCGCGCGTGGCATAGAGCTTCGCCCGCGTGCGTGCATCGGCACTGGCGAACAGGGTGACGTCGTGTCCGCGATGTACCAGCGCGTCGGTGAGGTAGGCGACGATGCGCTCCGTTCCGCCGTACAGGCGTGGCGGCACCGACTCATAAAGTGGGGAGATCTGGGCAATGCGCACGTATACCTCTCTGTAGCCCGGACGACGGGTGGGTATCGTCCGTTGGGTGTGAGAGTCCCTTCAGTGTCTCGCCGGATCAGCGGGCCTGTCGCCTGGGTCGCTCGCCCCGGCGGACACGTGCGCATGGTCGGTGGTCGGATAACGCGGCGAGCAGGCCAGTGGTGCCCGCCGTGCCCGCATGCCGCGGTTGGCTCGTCGCGCCATCCGTAATGGACACTTTGCGTTGTGCGAAGTGCAGCGGGCGTCGAAACTCCGTGTGGTTGTTTTCCTTCGGCAGAAAATGAAACGGCCATCGGTTTTCACCGATGGCCGTGCATCGAAAGTGTCAGGAATTCAGGCGATGGCAGCGGCCGCTTGCGTCGCCGGATTGGACTTGTTGGCCATGGGAAGGTCAGCCAAACGATAGCCTGCCGTCGGCAGCGTGTGCATCAGCGGTTTGTCGAACGGCTTGTCTATCGTGCGACGAAGAATATAAAGGTGCGAGCGCAAGGTGTCGGAGTCGGGCAGGGCTTCGCCCCAGATCTCGCGCTCCAGTCGTGAGCGGCTCACCACCCTCGGCGACTCGCGCATGAGGATACCCAGCAAGCGCAAGCCGATCGGCGACAGCACCAGTGGCTGCTCCGCACGCGTCACGGCCAGCGTGCCGGTGTCGAAGCTGAGATCACCCACGGTGAGAATCTCGCGCGATACCTGACGACGCTCGCGTCGGATCAACGCACGCAGGCGGCCATTGAGTTCGCGCAGGTCGAACGGCTTGCACAAATAATCGTCCGCGCCCATGTCCAGGCCGGCGACCTTGTCGTTGAGCGTGTTGCGCCCGGTCAGCATCAGGATCGGTGTGTTGCTCTTGTGCTCGCCACGCAGGCGGCGTGCCACCTCAAGACCGTCCATGCCGGGCAGGGCGCCGTCCAGCACGACCGCGTCGTAATCGTTGGAAGACGCCAGGTGCAGGCCGGTGATGCCGTCATAGGCGTAATCGACGGTATATCCCTGGGTTTCGAGGTATTCGCCGGTCGCCTGGGCGTTCTGGCGATTGTCCTCGATGAGTATCACGAAACCGGATCGACGTTTTTTCGAGTGCATGGCGGGTCCCACTGTGGTCGTGCTAAATGAATGCGTTGATCAAATCGCCGGCGTCGTGAGCCACGTGTGAAAACCCCGTTGGCGACGGCCGGAACCGTACAGAAATCCGGGGCATCTCGTCGCGCTCATGGCGCCCGCGCTTCGGAAGCGGTGGATACATCGTCGGCATTGTTGCGCTTGAGCACATCCTTGGCGACATCCTTCAGCTTGCCGCTCTCCGCGTGCACCGAGATGAGGATGTTGCCTTCCCGGATCTTCGCATCGTAGCGCCGGGCTTCGAACTCGGGCATGCCCATGCCCACCAGGCCACCCACCAGGCCACCGGCCGCCGTACCCACGGCGGCTCCGCTCAGGGCGGCCATGATCGGGCCCGCGGCGATGAAGGGGCCGGCGCCAGGGATCGCCAGCGCGCCAATCCCCGTTAGCCAGCCCACCGCCGCGCCCAGGCCCATGCCCGTGATGCCGCCCGCGGTAGCGCCTTCGGGCGCCTTGGTGTTGTGCTCGTGCGCAAAGTCCATCGTGCCGCGCTTGTCGGGCAGCAGTGCAGAGATATCGTTGTTGGTGAAGCCTGCCTGCCGCAGTTCCTGCAGGATGATTTCAGCCTGTTCGGCCGTACGCGCCATGCCATATACCGAAGTCTTCATGCCTTGCTCCTCAAGGTGAACCGGATCGATGGGGCTGGCGCGAGCTCAATAGTCTTCTTCGTGACAGCGGCGCTCGGTGGTGTAGGTGGCGTTGTTGTCCTGATGGTTCTTCTGTACCTGGTTGCCCACCACGCCGCCGGCGACCGCGCCGCCCACCGTGGCCAGCGTCTTGCCCTTGCCGCCGCCCACCTGGTTGCCGAGCACGCCGCCCGCTACCGCACCGATCGCCGTGCCGGCCACGCGATGCGTATCGCTGGAATTGACCTGCTTGACCTGCACGTTCTCGCATACGGTGCGCGTATGTCGAACGCTGTCGGTCTGCGCAAGGCTTGCGCCGCCGTAGGTGGTCAGGATGATTGCAGCGGTAAAGACGACTGGGGTTTTCATGATCGCTCCTCCGTTGATGTCGCTACGAGAGCTACGCTCCGCAAAGTGACCGACGGGTCAAAATTTCGCGCTGCAAGTCAGCATCGGTTTGGTTGCGTGTGCATGCATGAATGCTACGCAACGCGCGGTCACCACCGGCGTGTGAACACCGACATTCACGCAAAGCAGGCAAGGCATTCAGTGCGTAGGCGACAGGCTCGCGCTGCACGCAAACGACAGAGGCATTGCGCCATGCATGACCACACCGTGCCCTCGGGCGAAGTGCCCGCACCCGCGCCTGATCCCGTGAAACCGCCGACGCCGCCACAGCCGCCTGCGCCGGTAGAGCCACCCCATGCGCCCGAGCCGCCGCTGCCGACGCCGGAGCGTCCGCCCATGACCGATCCCGAACCACCACCGGTGCCCGTGCAGGACCCGATCCCGCCGCCTGATCAGCAGCCGCATATGCGTTGATGTGACGGGAGGTTGCGAGGGGCGTTGCCTCTGCATGAGCGCACCCAGTGCGCGAAAGGCCTGCGGAGCAGAGGCGTCGCGTAGTCCCATCGCGCACTGGGTGCGCTCCTGCGGGAACATCAAGGTTGCGCGAAAAAGTGGCGGGGCACGCCTGCGCGGCCCCGCCATCTTCATTGCACGATCATCCGCTCACTGCATCGAATGCTTGATCGCGCTCATCTGGTCATGTCCCTGGCGCACGGAAGCATAGGCAAGCTGGATGGCTTGGCGGGTGCCTGTCGACAGCTTGTCGTCCTTGAGGGCGTCGTCGTATTTCGCCTTGATGTGATCCTCGCCGCGCTCCACCTCGTCGATCACGGCCTTGTCGCCCTTGCTCATGGAGCTGCGCAGGCCGACGAACATGCGATGTGCGGAGGCCAGCACGGTGCCGTCGTCGGCAGGTTCACCACCTTCCTGGCGTACCGCTTCGCGCAGGCGGGTGGCTACCTGACGACGTTCCGCTGCACGACTCAGGAACAGGTCGCGGAACTGCGCGTTCTCGGCATCCTTGGCGGCCTCGGCATAACCATCGACGCTGTCGATGGTGGTTTCGATGAGATCGTTGAGAACATGGATTTCGTGACTTTGCTCGCTCATGGTCGTGCCCTCGTGGCGTGTGATGTTGGCGAACCATGACGATGTGTTCGTGAGGGCGTGGCAGCGCAAATGTAAAGTGCGCGGCAAGACGCGTTCAGGTGCATCGCTTGTTTTGCTCCCGTTGAATTCCGCTTCGCTGCTGCTCAATTCATTGGCCGTGCGTGATCGACATTACGGATACGCGACACGCCGACGACGCTGGTCCCGCCATGTTGCAAGCGTGCCGACGTCTTTTGCCATTCGATGACCAAGAATCGCTATTACCTGGAAAAGGATCTCGAGCGCCTGCAGGGCTATGCCATCGCGCTGGCGCGCAAATATCCGGAGCCGCGGCTGTTCTGGCACGAGTTCTCGGGGCTGGCCGAGGAAGTGATGCGCGATGCCGCGCGTGAAGATCACGATTGGGTGCTTCAGCGCGTGAGGGAGATTGTCACCGCCACAGGTGTCGGCGGGCCGCCGCGCATCTAGAAAGACTCAGGCAGCGGACTGGATCGTCGCCTGGAGAGCCGCCAGCAGCGCGCGGCGATCATAAGGCTTGTTGAGGTAATGGCCGCCGGATGCGGTCCAGGCAGGGTCGGGCGCCGCTTCACCGGAAGTGAGCAGGATGTTCAAGCTGGGGTAGGCAAGGCGCGCGCGGCGCGCCAGTTCCATGCCGTTGACGGCGCCAGGCATGTTGATGTCGGCGAACAGCACGTCGGGACGCTCATCCTTCAGCCACTCGCAGGCCAGGTCTCCGTTGGCCATCGCGATCACCTGGTGACCCTCCGATTCGAGCAGCAGGGTGGCGATGGTGCGTATGCCATCGTCATCTTCGACCAGCAAAATAGTGAGGGAAGGTTGAGAGATCATGCTGCGCGAGTGACAAAACGGAAGGCCATAACCTTTCTCGATAAGCGGTGAACCGTCAAGGTTTTGTCAAAATTTGAAGGCGTCCACGTTTTCTTCACCGGCTATTCCAAAGCAGCGCAGGTTCACCCATGATGAATGAATTCCGTGGGAGACAAGCATGTCGATTCTGCAGCAGACCACCATCGATGCCATCCGCAACGGCGAGGCGCCCCTGCTTGCGAGCTGGATCAGCAACCTGGAGCAGGGCGGCGCGCTGCGCGACAGCCGCATCAGCAAGGAGGAGGTGTCCGTACAGGCGAAGGATTTCCTGCGCCTGCTGGTAGCCGCTTCGGCGACTGGTGATGCGGCAGACCTCGCCAAGTCCGAATGGGCCGACTCGCGGCAATTCCTGGAGTCGCTGTCGCGCAGTCGCGCGCTGCAGGGTTTTGACTCGCACCACACGGCGTACTTCATCTTTTCACTGAAGCGTCCCTTGTTCGACCTGCTGCGGTCCACCTACGAGCATGACCCGCAGGTGCTCACCTCGGAGCTTTGGGCGATATCCGAGCTGCTCGATACGCTGGGCATGCATACCATTCGTGCGTTCCAGAAGTCCCGCGAGGACGTGATCATGCGCCAGCAGGAAGAACTGCTGGAGCTGTCCACGCCGGTGGTGAAGCTGTGGGACGGTGTGCTTGCCCTGCCGATGATCGGCACGCTCGATTCCCAGCGCACGCAAGTGGTGATGGAGTCGCTGCTGCAGCGCATCGTGGAGACCGGCTCCGAGATCGCCATCATCGACATCACCGGCGTGCCGACCGTGGACACGCTGGTGGCGCAGCATCTGCTGAAGACGGTGACGGCGATTCGCCTGATGGGCGCGGACTGCATCATCAGCGGTATCCGCCCGCAGATCGCACAGACCATCGTGCATCTGGGCCTGGATCTTGGCGGCATCGTGACCAAGGCCAACCTCGCCGACGCATTGGCCCTGGCGTTGAAGCGTTCGGGCCTGAGCGTGGTGAAGGCCGGCTGATCCCATGGACCACATTCCCATTCTGCGGATGGGCGACTTCCTGCTGGTCACCATCCAGGTCGACATGCACGACCAGCTCGCCATGACCCTGCAGGACGACCTGTCGACCAAGATCAGCGAGATTTCGGCCAAGGGCGTGCTGATCGATATTTCGGCGCTGGATATCGTCGATTCCTTCATCGGCCGGATGATCGGCATGATTTCCGGCCTCTCGCGCATCATGGATGCGCAGACGGTGGTGGTGGGCATGCAGCCGGCGGTGGCGATCACCCTGGTCGAGCTGGGCCTGACCCTGTCGGGAGTGAGCACCGCGCTCGACGTCGAGCGCGGCATGAGGCTCTTGAGAGAGAGCGTGCAAAGCCAATGATTACGGACAAGAGCGGCACGTGCCCGATACGAAGCGAGCAGGATGTCGTGCTCAGCCGCCAGCTTGTGCGCAGAATCGCCCAGCAGCACGGCCTGCGCCTGGTGGACCAGACCAAGCTGGTGACGGCCGTGAGCGAACTGGCGCGCAATGCGGTGATCTACGGCAAGGGCGGCGACATGGACTGGTCGGTGATCGACAGCGGCGCGCGCACGGGCGTGCGGCTGGTGTTCCGCGACAACGGCCCGGGCATTCCCGACATCAAGCAGGCGATGACGGACGGCTGGACGTCCGGCAGCGGACTGGGCCTGGGGCTGGCCGGCGCCAAGCGCCTGGTCGACGAGTTCGAGCTTCAAAGCGCGCCAGGGGAAGGCACTCGCATCACCATCATCAAATGGAACTGAGCCTGCGCGGGACACCAGGGCTGGCCATCGCGATCGACGAGGCAAGCCAGGTCGGCCAGGCGCGCCGAAGCTCGCTGCAAATGGCCACGCAATTGGGCTTCGACGACAACGACAGCGGCCGCGTGGCGTTGGTGGCCACGGAGCTTGCCACCAACGTGATCAAGCATGGCCGGGGCGGCTCCATTTATCTGCGTGAGGCGCCTGGCCGCCAGGGCATGGGCGTGGAGCTGACCGCGGTCGATCGCGGCCCGGGATTCGACCTGGCGGCCTGCCTGCAAGATGGGTTTTCCACCAGCGGCACGAATGGCATAGGACTGGGCGCCGTGCAGCGGCAAGCCCAGGTGATGGACGCCTATGCCGACCACCGCGGCTCGGTGGTGATGGCGCGGATCTATCCGCGGCAATCGCCGGGCAGTGCCGACATCCGTTTCGGCGTCGTGGTGTTGCCCATTCATGGCGAGCACTACTGCGGCGATGGCTGGGCGTTGGCGATGAAACACACGCTGTGCTCGGTGATGGTCGTCGACGGCCTGGGACATGGCGAGGCGGCATCGATCGCAGCCGTGGCCGCACAGGATGCGTTCCTGTCCGAGCCACTGGCCGAACCGGCAGCCCTGATGGGCCAGCTACACCAGGGCATGACGGGCACGCGTGGCGGCGCCGTGGCGATCGCCAGGCTGGACCTGGGGCAAGGCACGATGCGCTTCGCCGGCATCGGCAATATTTCGGCAGGACTGGTGTCCCCGCAGGGTACGCGCGGCCTGGCATCCCATCCCGGCATCGTGGGTTCGCAATTCCGGCGCGCCCAGGCGTTTGATTTCAGCGATATCATCGGGCAGCTGCTCATCATGCACAGCGACGGCCTGCAGTCGCGCTGGCGGATGGCGAACTATCCGGGATTGAGCAGCCGGCATCCGGCGGTCATCGCCGCCGTGCTGCACCGTGATTTCAGCCGCAACCGAGACGACGCGACGGTGGTGGTGATTGCCCTGGAGCGAATGCATGGCTAACTCCATCGACCCCAGCCAGCAGCAGGACGAGCTGCAGCGATTGCGGCAGGACAACGAGTCGCTTCGCTCCGAACTGGACGAAACCAACCTGGGCGTCGTCGCGCTCTATGCTGAGCTCGACAAGCAGGCCGAGCAGTTGCGCGAAGCGTCCGAGCTGAAGAGTCGCTTCCTGTCGTACATGAGTCATGAATTCCGCACGCCATTGGGCTCCATCCTCAGCATGACGCGGCTCATGACCGACGAGATGGATGGCCCGCTCACCGTCGAGCAGCGCAAGCAGGTGGCCTTCATCTCCACCGGTGCGCGCGAGTTGAGCGACATGGTCGACGATCTGCTGGACCTGGCGAAGATCGAGGCAGGTCGCATCACCATCTCGCCGGCATGGTTCGACATGATGGATCTGTTTTCGGCGCTGCGCGGCATGTTTCGCCCGATCACCGAAAGCACCGAGGCCGACCTCATTTTCGAAGATCCCGAGGGCATGCCACGGCTTTATACCGATGACCGCAAGCTGGCGCAGATCCTGCGCAACTTCATTTCCAATGCGCTGAAGTTCACGCCCAAGGGCACGATTCGCGTTTCCGCGCATATCCTCAACGAAAACGAAGTGTGCTTCGCCGTACGGGATACCGGCATCGGCATTCCTGAAGACCTGCAGCAAGACCTGTTCAAGGATTTCAGCCAGCTGGAATCACCCCTGCAGAAGCGGCTGCGCGGCACGGGCCTTGGCCTGTCCCTGTGCAAGCGCTACGCCGAACTGCTGGGCGGGCACGTGGGCATGGAAAGCAAGGCGGGCGAGGGTTCCGTATTTTTTGTCGTATTGCCGCGCAAGCTTCCGGAGACATCTGCCGATGCCGCACCATAGCCCGTTGCTGATCGTCGACGACAATGCCGCCACGCGCTATTCGATGCGGCGCGTGCTTGAGCGTCACGGTTATCCCGTGATGGAGGCCGGCACGGGCACGGAAGGATTATCGTTGCTTTCGCAGCAGGGGTTCGCCGGATTGATCCTGGACGTGAACCTGCCTGACATGAGCGGATTCGATATCGTGCGCCAGCTGCGTGCCCAGCCGGAGACGCGCTTGCTGCCGGTGATCCACGTCTCCGCCGCATCCATCGAAACGGGCGACCTCATCACCGGCCTGGATGCGGGGGCGGATGCCTACCTGGTGCATCCGGTCGACCCGGACGTACTGCTGGCCACGCTGCGCACGCTGCTTCGCGTGCGCAGGGCGGAAGACGCGCTGCTGGAAAGCGAGGAGCGTTTCCGGGAGATCTTCCTCAACACCGCGGCGCCGATCGCCGTCATCGATTCCGCGCTGACCATCCACGAGGCCAACGAAGCATTCGCTCGCCTGCTGGATGGCACCATCGAGGAGAGCCGCCTGCGGGCCTCGTTCGAACCATCGGAAAATCAAAAGCTCGGGCAGCTGCGCGAACACCTGGCCGCGGGCAAGCGCTGGCGTGGCACGCTGTCGATGCGGGTGCGCGATGCCATCCGCTACATCGACTGGCGCGTTGCCCCCTACCGCGCACCGGACCTGAGCCTGGTGTTTGTCGAGGACGTCACCGAACAGTGGAAGCGCGAGGAACGGCACTTCGCTGCGCTCGAATCGGTGAACACACAGCTGGCCCAGGA
>NZ_DASRZX010000022.1:0-22838 GCF_035685885.1 Dyella sp.
TGGCCAATTCGCTGCAGATGCAGGTGATCGCCGAAGGCATCGAGGACGAAGACCAGCGCCAGGCGCTGCTGCGCATCGGCTGCCGCTACGGCCAGGGCTTCCTGTTCGCCACGCCGAAAATGGCCGAAGTGTGGCTGCAGCGCGAACATCATTTCGCGCTGCCCTAATCGCACGCGCCATTCCAGCGTGCTCTCGAAATGAAAGCAGGGGTCGGACGGCGCGAAGCGCGCAGAACGTTCGTAGCGCGGCCTTTTTGATCGTCATTCCGGCGCAGACCGGAATGACGATCAAAAAAAGCCGGCCCTTCTCGGGCCGGCTGGATGGGTAACGCGGGTACGGCTTACTGCGGTGGCCTACTGCGTCGTCGTCGGCGCATTCGCCTGCGAACTGGTGCTCAGCAGGTGCTCGGCGTCGATGCGATCGAAGGTGTAGCGCTGCGCGCAGAATTCGCAGATCACTTCGATTTCGCCTTCGCGGGCTTCCAGCGCGGCTTCCACTTCGTCGCGGCCGAGCGAGCGGAGCACAGCCTCCACACGCTCACGCGTGCAACTGCAGCCGAACGTCAGCGGACGGGGATCGAACAGGCGCACCGACTCTTCGTGATAGAGGCGGTACAGCAACTGCTCCGGCGGCGTGGAAAGCAGTTCCTCGTCGCCCAACGTGGCGGTGAGGTGCTGGATACGCGTCCAGGCATCCTCATCCTGCACGGCATCAATGCCGCCTTCATCGGGCAGCTTCTGCAGCATCAGGCCCACCGCATGCTCGCCGTCGGCGGCCAGCACGATGCGCGCAGGCAGCTGCTCGGACTGGCTGAAATAATTTTCCAGCGCGGCAGCGAGATCCGGATGCTGCAGGTCGACCAGGCCCTGGTAACGCTGGCCCCGCTCGGCATTGCCGATGGTGATGGCCATGATCGCGTCGGGGAGCACGGACAGGTCGATGGTCTCGGGCAACGGATCGGTCCAACGCGCCAGGCCACGCAGGCGGCCCTGGTCGGTGCATTCGGCAAACAGCAGGCGCAGCGGGCCGCTGCTCTTCAGTTCCACCGACAGCGAACCGTCCAGCTTGATGTTGCCGGTCAGCAGCGCGCTGGCAACCAGTGTCTGGCCCAGCACGGAACGTAGCTTGCCAGGGTAGGCCGAGCGGCCGGCGACCTCGCGCCACGCCGGTCCGAGACGGACCAGCACGCCGCGCACGCCCGCGCGCTCAAGCATGAATCGGTGCAGCACATCTTCGACAAGCACGGTTTCCACGGGATCGACCTCTCAAGAGCAATCCTTCCATATGGGGTCGCCTGCATCGTGCCTCAACAACCCCACCGCGAAGGCCGGGAATGGGCCCTTTATACTCCCCGCAACTCCGCATCCGCGCCGCCATGACTTCACGACGCTCCCTGCCCATCCGACTGCTCCGACTGTTTGCCCTGCTGCTGGTGTCCTGGCTGGCCCTCACCTGGCTGATCGTGCTGGTGCTGCGCTTCGTGCCGCCGTGGACGTCCGCAGTGATGATGGAGCGGCGCATCGGCGCAATCGTCCGCGGTGAGCGCGATTTCCACCTGCAGCATCGGTGGGTGCCGTGGTCGCAGGTGTCGCCCTACGTGCCGCTGGCGATGGTGGCGGGCGAGGACCAGAAATTTCCGTTCCACCACGGTTTCGATTTCGATTCCATCCAGGATGCGATGGACGCCGCCGACGAGGGCCGGCGTCTGCGCGGCGCCAGCACGATCAGCCAGCAGACGGCGAAGAACCTGTTCCTGTGGAACGGTCGCAGCTTCGTCCGCAAGGGACTGGAAGCGTATTTCACGGTGTTGATCGAGCTGACCTGGCCCAAGCAGCGCATCCTTGAGGTTTACATGAACCTCGCCGAGCTCGGCGACGGCATCTACGGCGTGGGCGCGGCCAGCGATGTGTTCTTCCATGCACCGCCTTCGCGGTTGGGCGCGGCCCAGGCAGCGCGGCTGGCGGCGGTGTTGCCGAGCCCCCGACGCTTCCATGTCGATCGTCCGACGGCCTACGTGCAAAGCCGGGCCAACTGGATCCAGCAGCAGATGGCGCAGCTGGGCGGCCCGGCCTACCTGCAGGGCCGCCAGCCCGCGCGCGATACACGCCACCGCTGACGAAGCGGGGGCGCGTGCACTAGCATGCGCCGACCTTCCAGGAGCGATGCCGCCGCCATGTCCCGCCTGACCGTCGTCGTGCCTGCCTACAACGAAGCCGCCGTGCTGGAGACTTTCCACGGCCGGCTGGGACGCGTGCTTGATGATCTGCCGCTGGACTGCAGCGTGCTTTACGTGGACGACGGCAGCAGCGACGGCACCTGGGCGTTGATCGAACAGCTGATGGCGCGCGACGTGCGCACCGGCGGACTCAAGCTTTCGCGCAACTTCGGCAAGGAGGCGGCACTGACCGCCGGCCTGGACCATGTCGACGCCGACGCCACCGTGGTGATCGATGCCGATCTGCAGGACCCGCCGGAACTCATCCCGTCGCTGGTGGAGCGCTGGCGGGCGGGCTACGACGTGGTCTACGCCACCCGCACCGCGCGGGCCGGCGAGACGGGCCTCAAGCGCCTCACGGCCGCCCTGTTCTACCGCAGCATGGAACGTCTTTCCGATACCAGCGTGCCGCGCGACACCGGCGATTTCCGGCTGCTGTCCCGCCGCGCGCTGGACGCCCTGCGCCAGCTGCGCGAGCGTCAGCGCTTCATGAAGGGCCTGTTCGCATGGATCGGCTACCGGCAGACGGCCGTCTATTACCTGCGCGAGCCGCGCCAGGCCGGCGAGACCAAATGGAACTACTGGCGCCTGCTGCAATTGGCCATCGAGGGCATCACTTCGTTCTCCACGGCACCCTTGCGACTGGCGACCTGGGTGGGCGTGATGTCCTCGATGCTGGCGTTCCTGTACGGACTGTGGGTATTCGGCAAGGCCGCCATGTTCGGCGATCGCGTGCAGGGTTATCCCACCCTGATGCTGGTGATCCTGTTCCTCGGTGGCGTGCAGCTGCTGGCCCTTGGCGTGATTGGCGAATACCTGGGCCGCAACTACGCCGAGAGCAAGCAGCGGCCGTTGTATTTCATCGAGGAGCAACGCCTGCCGCGTGCACGCTCGGGCGCGACGGGCTTCTAGGCATCGCTTCACGCCGGGCCAACAACCCGTCCACGCGTCGGCGCTAGACTTCCCTTCATGCAGCGGCCCGACCGCGGCCGCGTGGAGGCTCAAGCATGCGACAGGTCAAGCATCTGCTGGAAGGCAAGGGCACCGACATCTTCAGCATCGCACCGGACGCGCCCGTACTCGAAGCGATCAAGCACATGGCCGAGCGCCGCGTCGGCGCGCTGCTGGTGATGCGTGGCGAAAGATTGGTCGGCATCGTTTCCGAGCGCGACTACGCGCGCAAGGTCATCCTGCAGGGACGTTCCTCCGCACAGACGGCCGTCTCGGAGATCATGAGCAGCCCCGCGCTCACTGTCGGGCCGGATACCGATGTGTTCGACTGCATGCGCCTGTGCACCGACAGCCGCATCCGCCACCTGCCGGTAGTGAGCGGCGACAGCGTGGTCGGTGTCATTTCGATCGGTGACTTGGTGAAGGAAGTGATCGACGCCCAGGCCGAGCAGATCGAACAGTTGCAGCGTTACATCACCAGCTGAAGTTGTCGCCTCAGGCCTGGGCCGGTTGCGCCGGAGCAGGTTTGGCCGGATCGACCTGCTGCTCGGGCAGCAGATCGGGCGACTTGGCCGCGCGCGCGGCCACCCAGGTAGCGACGCTGGCGATGCCGGCGCCAATGCCGGCCATGCCGCTTACGGCAACACCCAGCGTACCCAGCAGGCTTACCCCGATGGTGACTACCACGTCGCCGAAGCGCCAGATGGCGGTCTCGACGAAATTCTTGCCCTTGTAGCGCGTCTCGCGCGGCACCCTCGTGTACAGCGTGTCCGTCGCCGGCTTGGTCATGCCATAGGCGAATCCGCGCGAACCCACCAGGGTGATCGCCAGCAGGGGAATGGTGGCGCCGAACAGCGTGATGCTTCCCATGCCGGTCAGCGCCAGCGCCAGGAGCAGAAGCAGGTTGACCAGCGACGGCACCACCAGCGCCCACACCGCGCCCTTGCGCACCAGCAGCCATCGCGCGAGGGTCAACTGCAGTACGGCACCCAAAATGTTGGTGGCCAGATCCAGGTCGTTATAGAACGACGTCCGCGCCACGCGATCGGGGAAATGCAGCTTGGTGTAGTCGGCCATCAGCGCATAGGCCAGCGTGCCGATGCCATCGCCCAGCACCATCAGGATGGCCATGTAGCGCAGGAACGGCCGCGTCCACAATTCCTTGATGCCAGCCCACAGCGATCCGCCGATCACTTCGTCGCGTCGCTGGGGTTCGCGACAATCGTGCCGCGAGGAGAGCGTCAGCAGCAGCCCGAGCGCAATCGACAGCGCCACCGCCGACACCACCAGCAATGGCGCCACGCCAATCACCTGCACCAGCAGCTTGGTCACGATGGGGCCGAAAATCGCGCCAGCCATGCCGCCCAGCGCAATCAGTGGAAACACGCTGCGCGCCTGCACGCTGTGGAACAGATCGGCCATCAGGCTCCAGAACAACGACACCACGAACAGGTTGAACACGCTGACCCAGACGAAGAACACGACGCCCAGCTCGCGGGCGCCGATGCGATCCTGCGCCAGAAAGGCCGGTACGAAAGCGAGCAGGCAGGCGATGAAGAAGCTGTAGCTCCACCCCAGCAGCTGCTTGCGCGCAAAGCGCGACACCAGAGCGCCGAACACCGGCGTCAACAGCAGCATCACGCAGAACACGCTGAGGTAGAACATGGGCAGCGATTGCGAACCCACCGCGCCACTGAGCTGGTCACGCACCGGCCGCACGATGTAATAAGCAGTCATCACGAAGAAGAAAGCCAGCGCGGAAAGCGTGGAGGCCATGCCTTCTTTCGCGGCGGCGGGAGGGGAGGCGTTCACCGGCGTTTCCAGCGGGGGATGCGAAAAGACTAGCATGCCGTCCTGACGGTCACGGAACGGGGAAGGCAGTGACATACGACTACATCATCGTGGGCGCGGGCTCGGCGGGCTGCGTGCTGGCCAACCGCCTCAGCGCGCATGCCGGCAAGCGCGTACTGCTGCTCGAAGCAGGCCCGACGGACTGGAATCCGCTCATCCACATGCCCGCGGGCATCGCACGACTCGTCAACAATCGCCACGTGAACTGGAACTACGAGACGGAACCCCAGCCACACCTGTCGGGTCGCCGCCTGTGGTGGCCGCGCGGCAAGACACTGGGCGGTTCCAGCTCGATCAATGCGATGTGCTACATCCGCGGCGTACCCGGCGACTATGACCGCTGGGCCGAGGCCACCGGCGACGCGCGCTGGTCGTGGCAACAGGTGCTGCCGTGGTTCCTGCGCAGTGAAGACAACAGCCGCGGCGCAGGATCCTGGCATGGTGCGGGAGGTCCGCTCGGCGTCAGCGACCTGCGTTACCACAACGAACTGTCGGACGTGTTCGTCAGCGCCGCGGTGGCGGCTGGCTTCACGCACAACAGCGACTTCAATGGCGAACGCCAGGATGGTTTCGGCCTGTACCAGGTGACCCAACGCGACGGCATGCGATGTTCGACGGCGCGCGGCTACCTGCAACCCGCGCGGCAACGGCCCAATCTGGAGGTACGCACGAAGGCGCCGGTGGCGCGCGTGCTCATCCGCAACGGACGCGCGGTGGGCGTGCAGCTGCTTGATGGCGGCGCCGTGATCGAAGCCGGCGAAGTCATCCTCGCCGGTGGTGCGGTCAACACGCCGCAGCTGTTGATGCTGTCCGGCGTGGGACCGGCCGACCATTTGCGGGAACACGGCGTTGCCGTGCATGCGGATGCGCCGGGGGTCGGTGCCAACCTGCAGGATCATCTGGACATCTGCACGCTCGACGGCTGCACGCAGAAGATCACCTACGACCGTCTCAACGAACTGGCCGCCGGGCTGCGCTTCCTGCGCCATCGCGATGGACCGGGTAGCTCCAATGTCGCCGAAGCGGGCGGCTTTGTGCGCAGCCGGCTGGCCACCGACGAACGCTGCGACCTGCAATTCCATTTCGTGCCCGCGCAACTGGACAACCACGGGCGCCATCGCCTGCCCGGCCATGGCTACACAGTGCACGCGTGCTACCTGCATCCGCGCAGTCGCGGCCAGATTCGGCTGCGCTCGGCCGATCCCACGCTACCCGTGGCGATCCACGCCAACTATCTCGGCGACGACGAAGGCCATGATCTCGCGCGCATGATCGAAGCGGCCCGCCTGTCACGGGACATCCTCTCGCAGTCATCCTTCGCACCGTATCGCGGCGGCCCGATCTTCCCGGAGCGCGAACTGCACAGCGATACGGACTACACGGACTTCATCCGCCGCAAGGCGGAAACCATCTACCACCCGGCGGGCTCCTGCCGCATGGGCAGCGACGGTGACGCTCCGCTCGACAGCGAACTGCGCGTGCGCGGTGTGGACGGGTTGCGCGTGGTGGATGCCTCGGTCATGCCCAGCCTGCCCAGCGGCAACACCAATGCGCCGGTGATCATGATCGCCGAGCGAGCCAGCGAAATGATCCTGAACGAAACTTCCCCGGGTGCGGAGCGGTCGTAGTGTCTCCATCGTCCGAAGCGGATTTCCGGGCCATCATGCGGTACGCTCGCCCGGCGTCATGGAAGGACCGCTTCGCCGTCAGCCGGCCCGACACGCTGTCCGGCCGTCTCCATTCCATCGATGCCGATGGCATCACCAAGTGCCCAGCAACATGACGTTTCGTTCGATTCCACTGGCGGTCGCCGCGACACTGGGTCTGTCGATGACCTCGCTCTTCGCGCACGCTGCCACACCGGCGCCAGCCACTGCCGCGCCGGTGCAGCCGTTGCCACCCGAGCGCCTCAAGGACACGCTGGCCGCGTACCAGCAGTGGCTGGCCCGCCTGGACCAGCGCAATGAAGTCGCCGGCCTCGCCACGGCCGTGGTGCTGGACGACAAGGTCGTTTTCGAAGACACCATCGGTTACGCCA
Organism: Dyella sp.; assembly: GCF_035685885.1. Lineage (GTDB taxonomy): Bacteria > Pseudomonadota > Gammaproteobacteria > Xanthomonadales > Rhodanobacteraceae > Dyella. The sequence goes on from NZ_DASRZX010000022.1 coordinate 7,056, forward strand.
ACGCGTCCACGCGCGAACCGGTGACGCCGGAAACGGTGTTCCGCCTGGCGTCGCTTTCCAAGGCGTTCGCCACCGCGCTGGCCGGCGTACTGGTCGACGACGGCAAGCTGAGCTGGGATACCAAACTGATCGCCGTGCTGCCGTTCTTCCACCTCAAGAGCGACGGCGCCGCACAGCAGGCGACGATACGCGACATCCTCGGCCAGCGACTCGGCCTGCCGAAGAACACGTACGACAACATGCTTGAGGAAAACATCCCGTACGAGGAGTTGGCCCGCAAGCTCGACGAGGTGACACTTACCTGCGGTGTAGGCCAGTGCTACGGCTACCAGAACATCGCCTTCAGCCTGATCGGCGACATCGTCTACGCACAGACCGGCGACTTCTTCAGCCGCCAGGTCGACAAGCGCATCTTCTTTCCGCTGGGCATGAAGACGGCCAGCTATGGTCGCGAAGGCCTGGAGGAGAGCAAAAGCTGGGCTCGTCCGCATCGCGAGAGCAGCAATGGCTGGATCCCGTTCGAGCCGAAGGAGGCGTACTACCGCGTCGCTCCCGCCGCAGGCGTCAATGCGAGCTTGCGCGACATGGAGCAATGGCTGGTTGCCCAGATGGGCGGCCGTCCCGATGTGCTGCCCGCGCAACTGCTGCAGACGCTGCACGCACCCGAAGTGGCCACGCCCGTGGAGCTACGCTCCGCGCCATGGCGGCGGGCCCGCGTATCCGATGCCCACTATGCACTGGGCTGGCGTGTGTTCGACTACGAAGGCGAAACTCTGGTGTTCCACGCCGGTGCGGTGGAAGGCTATCGCACCCTGATCGGGTTCTTCCCCAAGTACCGCGTGGGCCTGGTGATGATGTGGAATTCCTCCGGCCCGACGCCGGCAGGACTCATGCCGATGGTCTTCGACGGCTTGCTCGGACTGCCGCATATCGACTGGGCCGGCATCGAAAGCGATGCGCCCGCCGGCAAACGTCCCGCCACCCTCAAGGGCAAGACGCGCAACAAGACCAAGACCGCTACCAACCGGGGCGGCGCCAAGGGCTGATCAGGCGCGCGCAAAGAAAAAGGGCCGTGCGTTGCCGCGCGGCCCTTTTCGTTGCTGCATGCCGCGACAGGCGCGGCGTTGCGTTTAGTTGAGCTTGAACACGATCCGGCGCTTGTCCTGCGCCGACACCGGCGTGCCGTTCTGCGTCGCCGGCTGGTACTTCCAGCGGCTCACCGCTTCCACGGCGGCGCGATCGAACACATGGCGCGGCTCGGCATCCACCACCTTCACGTCGTCGACATTGCCTTCCGGCGTGATGGTGAAGCTCACCTCCACCCAGCCTTCCTGGTTGGCGCGCACGGCCGTCGTCGGATAACGCGGATTGACGTTGCGCACCAGCACCGCACCGTGCGTGCCGCCAGCCGCGCTTTCGCCGCCTGCTGCAGCGGTAGCCGTAGTGGACTGCTGCGGCTGGCGGGCGGCTTCGGCCTGCTGCTGTTGCGCCAGTCGTGCCTGCGCCGCGCGCTGCTGCTGTTCCGCCAGCGCCTTCTGCTGCGACTCGGCAGCCAGGCGATCGGCCTCGACCTTGTCCGACGCTGCCTTCTGCGCGGCCAGCTGCGTCGCCTTTTCCTTGTCCGAGGCCATCTGCTGCTCGCGATCCTGCAGCTTGCGCTGGGCGTCGAGCTTGGAACGCAGGATGGTCAGCGTGTAGTTGGCCGGATCCGCCTTGGCGAGCAGGTCGATCTGACGCTGCGCATCATTGAAGTCGCGCTGGTTGATCGCCTGTTCGGCCACGCTGGCACCCACCGGGAAGGTTTCGCGCAGCGCGTCGGTAGCCACCTGGTTGCCCGGCTGCTTCTCCAGCACCTTGAGGTAGAACTCGAATGCGTTGTTGCCGGCGGGCGCCAGCAAGCGCTGCTCGTTCACCGCCTTGCGGGCTTCGGAAAGCAGCTGGTTGGTGCTCATCGCGGCCACGTTGGCCGGCGGCGGTGGCGCCTGGATACCGCCCACTACCGGCGTGGAGGGATGGCCCCCCGCTTCGGTTTCCATCATGTCCTGGTGCGGCTTGATGATGAGGAACCACGATGCCGACGCGAGTACCGCGACAACAGCAACGATGGCAATGGCGGCGGGCCGTACGGCCCCGCGCGCACGATGGCGCGCATGACATATATATCGGGTATCCATGGTCTCTCACCGAGTGGAGTCAGATACCCGCGCTTTTTCCCCCTGTGAATCCAGGAGCGGCAAACCTCCCCAGGTTCGCCGCGGCGCGGATGTGGGAAAGGTAACCGTAATGCAGCACTACGGCAAATCGTGCGTAGCTTCGCAACCAGTGCGCGCGCACCCGGTGTAAGTGGATCTCAGGTGGCGATGCGCCAGAAAAAAACCAACGACAGCCGTAGGAATTTTTCGTACCCCGGAAACGAAGCGTCCCGGCACGGGCCGGGACGAATCGCTCTTTCGAAGGACTCCCCCCGCGCTGGGCACCGCGGGGAGAAAAGTCGATGTTGCCTATTATTGGTAAAGCTTACTTCTTGGCAGCCTTGGGGGCCTTCGCAGCCTTGGTGGCCTTGACCACCTTCGCAGCGGCAGCCTTCTTCACGGTGCGCTTGGCGGCCTTCTTCACCGCCTTCTTCGCAACCTTCTTGGTCGCGACTTTCTTCACGGCAGCCTTCTTGGCGGCGGCCGGGCGCTTCTTAGCAACAGCCTTCTTTGCAACCTTCTTGGCAGCCTTCTTGGCGGCCGGCTTGCGGGCTACCGGCTTCTTGGCGGCGGCCTTCTTCACAGCGGTCTTCTTGGACGCCTTCTTGGCGGCCGGCTTTTTTGCGGCTTTCTTGGCAGTGGCCATAGTTCGTCTCAGCTCCTCATCAGTTGGCAGTGGTTGCCCAGTAAAAGCATGCAGGAACGCCTCCACGAGCAGATCGCTATTGGTGGCGTGCCGAAGATTGTTCACCTGACGACGGGTGCGTTCGTCAGACAGTGGCCTCAGGACGTGCAATGGAATCGAGACCGTGATCTTGCGTACTGCGCCGGCCTTTTCTCCATGATCGACATAAGGCGGAATGAATTTCGATGTTGCCATGGCACCCGTTCTCCGTGTTCCGATGCGAAAGCTATTCCTGAAGATTTCAACTGTCAATTGATTTTAAACATGAAATCAATCCGTTTCACCTACCCCCAGGAGGGTCCAAACCCCCGCCCGGCAAGGCCTGGGAGGGGTATACATGCATTTTCAATTGGACGTCCATACCGCCAAAATGAAATGCGCCACCATTAACTGATAATGTATAAAAACCGCTTAAAACAAGCCATTTAGTGCATTTTCATCCATTGCACTGCAGCAAGAGTCTCACGCCCCGCGTTACACCAAAGCGGTGCAATCCCCACGCCCGTTTCTGGTCCCCGAGGATGAACGGAGATCGACTGAAATTATCTTTGAATCGGTCCGGACAGGGTGTCGCCCGACCCTGCCCTTTCGGTACCGAAGGGGTCGATCCGAGCAGCCGAAGGGTGCTCTGCGTTCCGGCAAGCATCGACTTGGACATCTATCGGCATGGACGTCGAGAAGTAAAATCACATCACTTCCCTGGACGGCGAACGCGATATCCATCGCCGAAACAGAAACGCCGCGCGATGCGTCGAGTCTAAAAAGAAGCCGGCCGCTTGGGGCGGCCGGCGTCGGGTAAAACAACTGATGCGGGGCTTAGTGGTCTTCGTTCTCGACCAGTTCGGCGTAGGCGTCGGCATCGAGCAGTTCGTCCAGCTCGCCGCGATCGCTGGCACGGACCAGGAAGATCCAGCCGTTGCCGAAAGCGTCTTCGTTGATCGTTTCGGGCTTGTCGTTGAGGGTCTCGTTGACCGCCACGATCTCGCCGGACACCGGGCTGTAGATGTCCGAGGCCGCCTTGACCGACTCGACCACGGCCACGCCGTGACCGGCCTGCACGCTGGCACCGATCTCCGGCAGCTCCACGTACACGAGGTCGCCGAGCTGGCCCTGGGCATGCTCGGAGATGCCCACGCGCACCAGGCCGTCGTCTTCGACGCGAGCCCATTCGTGGGACTTGAGGAATTTCAGATCGCCGGGAATCTCGCTCATGATCGAATCCAGTCGTTGATGTCAGGTAATGGGTGGAACGGCAATTCTAGCCGCTTCACCCGTTGGGCAACACGGGATGGTGCCGCCATGGATGGAGATGGCCTCAAATGCCTTCGCAGGGCTTGCCATCGCGTACGAACGGATACTTCACCAGGCGCACGGGCACTTCGCGACCGCGAATGTCCACGCGCACGTCGCCGGCATCGCCGGCGGGAATGCGTGCAAATGCCACGGCCTTGTTGAGCGTGGGCGCAAAACTGCCCGAAAGGATTTCACCCTCGCCCTGAGCGGTCAGCACCTTCTGGCCATGGCGAAGCACGCCCTTGTCGTCCAGCACCAGGCCGACCATCACGCGCTTCACGCCGGCGGCCTTGTACGCCTCCAGCGCGCTGCGGCCGATGAAGTCGCGGCCTTCATCCAGCGCGATGGTCCAGCCGAGGTTCGCCTCCCACGGCGAGACGTCGTCATCCATGTCCTGGCCATAGAGGTTCATGCCAGCTTCGAGGCGCAAGGTATCGCGTGCACCGAGGCCACACGGCGCCACGCCCGCTTCGGCGAGGGCATTCCACAGCGCGACGGCGTGCTCCTGCGGCACCATGATCTCGAAGCCATCCTCGCCGGTGTAGCCGGTGCGGGCGACGAACAACGGCATGCCGTGGGGGCCCTGCGCGGCCGCGGCGGCAAACTTGCCGAGCTTGCCGATGCGTGCGTGATCCACTTCGGCCAGCAGCCCGATCGCCTTGGCACGCGCGTTCGGGCCCTGCACGGCGATCATGGCGAAATCCGGGCGCTCCTTGACCTCCACGTCGAAAGCCTTCGCTTGCTTTTCGATCCAGGCCAGGTCCTTGGCGCGGGTCGCGGCGTTGACCACGAGGCGGAAGAACTCCTCGCCCAGGAAGTAGATGATGAGGTCGTCGATCACGCCGCCCTGCTCGTTGAGCATGCAGGTGTACAGCGCCTTGCCCTGCACCTTGAGCTTGTCGACGCTGTTGGCGACCAGGTGGCGCAGGAAGTCGCGTGTACGTGCGCCGTGAAGGTCGACCACCGTCATGTGCGAGACGTCGAACATGCCGGCGTCGCGACGTACGGCGTGATGCTCCTCGATCTGCGAGCCGTAGCTGATCGGCATGTCCCAGCCGCCGAAATCGACCATGCGCGCACCCAGCGCGCGATGGGTGTCATTGAGTACGGTCTTGTCGGTCATCGCAGTCGTGCTCTGGGGAAAACGACATTATCGCCGGGCGCCCACGCACATTCCAAGCCGAGCGCGCGGCATGTCGCCGTGCGCCGGCGTATCGGCATGCGTCGTGCAGCGCAACATGCACGATGCGCCGTACACGAGCCTTGCTGCATCAATCGCGTTGCTGGTGTTCCATGCCGGAGAGCAACTGCTCCACGACCTGCTCGGCCAGTTGCTCGGTCTTGAGCCCGGAGGTGCGCAGATGAAGTTCGGCGTGGGTCGGCGCCTCGTAAGGCGAATCGATGCCGGTGAAGTTGACGATTTCTCCCGACCTCGCCTTGCGGTACAGCCCCTTCGGGTCCCGCCGCTCGCATTCCTCCAGCGGCGTGTCCACGAAGACCTCGATGAACTCGCCGCCGTCGAACAATCCGCGAGCGAAGCGACGTTCGCTCTGGAACGGTGAGATCACGCACACGAGCACGATGAGGCCGGCATCGACCATCAGGTGCGCCACTTCTGCCACGCGGCGGACATTCTCCACGCGCGCCTCGGCCGTAAAGCCCAGGTCCTTGTTGAGGCCATGACGCAGGTTGTCGCCGTCCAGCATATAGGTGTGATAACCCAGCGCGTGCAGGCGGCGTTCGACCAGGTTGGCGATGGTGGACTTGCCCGCGCCCGAAAGGCCGGTGAACCACAGGCAGCGCGCCGCCTGGCCCTTGCTGGCGCTGCGCGCTTCCTTGGCAACGTCGGTGTGCTGCCAATGCACGTTGGAGGCGCGGCGCAGGGCGAAGTCCAGCATGCCGCAACCCACCGTGGCGTGGGTCTGCCGGTCGATCAGGATGAAGCCGCCGAGCGTGCGGTTGTCTTCATACGACTCGAAGGCAATGTCGTGGTCCAGGTCGATGTTGCAGTAGCCCACCTCGTTGAGCTCCAGCCGGCGCGCGGCAAGCTCGGCCTGGGTGTTCACGTCGACCTTGTGCTTGATGGAGGTGACGCGCGCGTTCACCGTGCGCGAACCGATCTTGAGCCAGTAGGCGCGGTTGGGCAGCAGCGGCTCGTCGCCCATCCACAACACGTGGGCCGCGAACTGACCGGCCACCGGAGCCGGCCGCGCGGCCTCGGCGATGACATCGCCGCGACTCACGTCGATTTCACGATCCAGCGTCAGCGTGACCGCCTGTCCTATCGAGGCCTCCGGTAAATCGCCGTCGGCGGTGACGATGCGCTCGATGCGTGCACGGCGCATCGCCGGCTGCACCACGATCTCGTTGCCGACGGCGATGCCGCCGCCGCAGACGGTGCCGGCATAGCCACGAAACGAGGCATCGGGTCGGTTGACCCATTGCACGGGAAAGCGGAACGCGCTGTCACGGGCGACCACCGTATCGGCGGACTCCAGCAGTTCCAGCAAGCTCGGGCCGTCATGCCAGGCCATGCGCACGGAGCGGCTGCCCACGTTGTCGCCAAGAGGCGCAATGACGGGCAAGGCATGCACCTGCGTGATGCCAAGCTGCTGCGCCAGCTCGCGGTACTCGTGGGCAATCGCCGCGAAAATGTCCTCGCGGCAATCGACCAGGTCCATCTTGTTGACCGCCAGCACCACCTGCCGGATGCCCATCAGCGCGCAGATATAGGTATGCCGGCGAGTCTGCGGCAGCAAACCCTTGCGCGCATCGACCAGCACCACCGCCAGTTCCGCCTGGGAGGCGCCCGTCGCCATGTTGCGGGTGTACTGCTCGTGTCCCGGGCAATCGGCGACGATGAAGCTGCGGCGCGGCGTGTGGAAATAGCGATGAGCCACGTCGATGGTGATGCCCTGCTGCCGCTCGGCGTCGAGGCCGTCGGTCAGCAGCGAGAAATCCAGCGCATCGGGTGCATCGCCGTGCAGCTTGCGGCTGTCGCGGGCCAGCGCGTCCAACTGGTCATCGGGCACCATGCCGGTGTCATAGAGCAGGCGTCCCAGCAGGGTGCTCTTGCCGTCATCGACACTGCCGCAGGTGATGAAGCGCAACAGCCGTGGTTTCCCGTGGGCCGGATCAGGATGGGCATCAAGCATCGCCATCAGAAGTAACCCTCCTGCTTCTTGCGCTCCATCGAGGCATGGCTGTCCTGGTCGATCATGCGGCCCTGGCGCTCGGAACTGCGCGACGCGGACATCTCGTCGATGATCTTGTCCAGCGTATCGGCCGACGACTCCACGGCGCCCGTCAGCGGATAGCAGCCGAGCGTGCGGAAGCGCACCTCGCGCATCTGGATGCGTTCGCCCTCACGCAGGGTGAAGCGATCGTCATCGACCATGATCAGCGCACCGTCGCGCTCCACCACCGGCCTAGGCCTGGCGAAATAGAGCGGCACGACCGGAATGTCCTCGCGACGGATGTAGTGCCACACGTCCATCTCGGTCCAGTTGGACAGCGGGAACACCCGCACGCTTTCGCCCTTGTGGATCTGCGTGTTGTAGGTATGCCAGAGCTCGGGCCGCTGGTGCTTCGGGTCCCAGCGATGCTGCGCGTTGCGGAAGGAGAACACGCGTTCCTTGGCGCGCGACTTCTCCTCGTCGCGACGGGCACCGCCGATGGCCGCATCGAAACCGTACTTGTCCAGGGCCTGCCTCAGCGCCACGGTCTTCATCACGTCGGTGTGCACGGCCGACCCGTGGGTCAGCGGTGAAATGCCCTGATGCACGCCTTCCTCGTTGATGTGGACCAGCACCTCGACGTTGCCCGTCGCCGCCACCTCGTTGCGGAAGGCGATCATCTCGCGGAACTTCCAGGTGGTATCCACGTGCAACAGCGGCATCGGTGGCTTGGCCGGATAAAACGCCTTGCGCAGCAGGTGCAGCAGGACGGAGGAATCCTTGCCGATGGAATACAGCATCACCGGGTGCCCGAAGGCAGCCGCGGTCTCGCGGAAGATGTGGATGCTCTCGGCCTCGAGCTCATCCAGATGGGACATGGAGGGCATACGTCGTTTCACGGCCTGTGGCTTGCTCGCGCGACGGGGCGGGCGTTCAAGCAGGAATCTAGCGGAAAAGGAGCCGGCGAACAGCGCCGCCGACGACGGAACGGACAGAACGCGTGAAACCGGATACCGCTGACGCAGGGCAACATTTCGTCACCTGCCGTACTCGACAACCCACTAAGATCGTTCCATGAGCACATCGACGGCGACAGGAAGCGCACAACTCGATGCCAGCATGACGCCTCCACGGCTTCGCGTGGCGGGCGATTGGACACTGGTCCATTACGCTTCGCTCGAACGCACGATAAGCACCTTGAGGGCGCCGCTGGACCCGGCGACTGCCGTGGATCTCAGTGGCCTCGGTGCGCTGGATACCGCGGGCGCTTCGCTGCTGGCCTCGCTGCTTGGTGCCGCCCGCCTGGGCAACCTGGCCCACGAGGACCCGACCCTGCCCGTGGCGCAACGCGCATTGCTGCAGACCATCGGCCGCGCCATGGCCGACTACGTCGAGCCGAAGGTCACGCACCGCGGCAACGCGGTGACCGACGTGCTCGCGCGCATCGGCGCCGCCATGGAAAACGTGTACCGCCAGCAGGTGCGCCTGCTGGGCTTCATCGGCCTGACGCTGGAGACCCTTGCCCGCACGGTGTGGCGTCCGCGCCGGTGGCGCGTTACCTCACTGGTGGCGCACGTGGAGGAGACCGGCCTGGATGCCGTGCCCATCGTGGCGCTGCTCACCTTCATGGTCGGCGCCGTGGTGGCGTTCCTGGGGTCCACGGTGCTCAAGGATTTCGGCGCCACCATCTACACCGTGGACCTGATCGCCTTTTCGTTCCTGCGCGAGTTCGGCGTGCTGCTCACGGCCATCCTCATGGCCGGTCGCACCGCCAGCGCCTTCACCGCCCAGATCGGCTCGATGAAGGCCAACGAGGAAATCGACGCCATCCGCGCGCTCGGGCTTGATCCCATGGAGCTGCTGGTGCTTCCACGCGTGCTGGCGATGCTGGCCTCGCTGCCGATGCTCACCTTCATCGCCATGATCGCCGGCCTCGCGGGCGGCGGCCTGGTGTGCGCGCTGGTGCTGGACATCTCGCCGGTGATGTTCCTCAACCTGGTGAAATCGGATATCGAGGTGCGGCACTTCCTGGTTGGGCTGGCCAAGGCACCGGTGTTCGCGTTCCTGATTGCGGTGATCGGTTGCCTGGAGGGCTTCAAGGTCACCGGCAGCGCGGAGTCGGTGGGCGAACACACCACGTCGGCGGTGGTGCAGTCGATCTTCGTGGTGATCCTGCTCGATGCGCTGGCAGCGCTGTTCTACATGGAGATGGGCTGGTGAACGCTGTTGCCAAACCGCAGCCGCAGGATGAGGTGATCCAGGTGCGCAACCTGGTGAATCGTTTCGGCGCGCAAGCGGTGCACGAGCATCTGGACCTCGATGTGCACCGCGGCGAGATCCTCGGCGTGGTCGGCGGCTCGGGCACGGGCAAGTCGGTGTTGTTGCGCAGCATCGTGGGATTGCGCCGCCCCACGTCGGGACAGGTGCATGTGTTCGGCAAGGACCTGCTGAGCCTGTCGCCGGAGCAGCGCTCGCAGGTGGAGCGGCGCTTCGGCGTGCTGTTCCAGAACGGCGCGCTGTTCTCCTCGCTCAATATCGTGGAGAACGTGGCGATGCCCCTGATCGAGCACGCCGGCCTGGCGCGCGCGGATGCGCAATCGCTCGCCGGTGTGAAACTGGCTCTGGCCGGATTGCCCGCGGGAGCGGAGACGAAGTATCCGTCCGAGCTTTCCGGCGGCATGGTCAAGCGTGCGGCGCTGGCACGAGCCCTGGCGCTGGATCCGGAAATCCTGTTCCTGGATGAGCCCACCGCCGGCCTGGATCCGATCAGCGCCGCCGCGTTCGACCAGCTCATCCTCACCCTGCGCAACGCGCTGGGGCTCACCGTTTTCCTGGTCACCCACGACTTGGACACGCTCTACACCATCTGCGATCGCGTGGCCGTGCTGTCGCAGAAGAAAGTGCTGGTGGTTGGCCCGCTGGACGAAGTGGCCAAGTGCGACGATGCCTGGGTGCAATCGTATTTCCACGGCCCACGCGGTCGCGCTGCGGAAGAAGCGCACGACGTCGAATCCAAGCCCGAGGTGAAGTGAGATGGAAACACGCGCCCATCATGTGCTGATCGGCCTGTTCACCGTGATCGTGGTGATGGCCGCCCTGCTGTTCGGCCTGTGGCTGGCCAAGTCCAGTTCGGACCGCCAGTTCGCCTATTACCAGGTGGTCTTCAACGAGGCCGTCACCGGCCTCACGCAGGGCGGAGCCGTGCAGTACAACGGCATCAAGGTCGGCGACGTCACCCAGCTCAAGCTCGACAAGCAGGATCCGCGCAAGGTCATCGCGTGGATCCGCCTCGGTGCGGATACGCCGGTGCGCCAGGACACGCACGCCAAGCTGGCGCTCACGGGCGTCACCGGTCTGGCCGTCATCCAGCTCAGCGGCGGCTCGCCCCAGAGTCCACCGCTGGAAGGCAAGAATGGCGAGTTGCCCGTGATCGTGGCCGATCCTTCGCCGCTGAGTCGGCTGCTGGCCAACGGCGAAGACCTGGTGATGAACATCAACGACGTGATCGCCCGCGCCAGCGCCCTGCTGTCACCGGAGAACATGGATCGCGTGTCGCGCACGCTGGATCACCTGGACAAGGCCACCGGTGCCATTGCCGATCAGCGCGACGATATCCGCGCGCTGCTCCAGCAACTGGCCGAAGCGAGCAAGCGGGCCAATGACACGCTGGCGCAGACGCAGAAGCTGGTGCAGACCACCAACAGTCTGGTCGACACGCAGGGACGCGCCACGCTGGACAGCGCCAGGAACGCGCTCGCCTCGGTGGAGCGGGTTACCGCCAATGTCGATCATCTGCTCAGCGACAACCGCGCTTCAATCAACGGAGGCATCCAAGGCTTCAGCGAACTTGCCCCGGCCATCCGCGAGCTGCGCGACGCGGCAAGCTCGCTGCGCGGCGTCACCCGCCGTCTCGACGACAACCCGGCCGGCTTCCTGCTGGGCCGCGACCGCAGCAAGGAGTTCGTGCCATGAGGTTGTTCGCTCACCTGCCCGCCTGGACCGTCGTCGCGTTGCTGGCGGCCTGCTCGGTGCTGCCCAAGGCGGAGTCGCCGGAGATCTACCGCCTGCCCGCCACACCCCTGCCGCACGCGCAGGCGTCCGCCGCCAGCTGGTCACTGCGGGTCAACACGCCCCAGGCCGAGCGGATGATCGACAGCTCGCGCATTGCGGTGCTGCCCGAGGGCAACGTGGTGAGCGTCTACCAGGGAGCGCGCTGGAGCGACACCGCCACCACGTTGTTGCGCAACCGCTTGATCGACGCATTTCGCGATGACGGGCGGCTGCCGTCGGTAAGCAGCGACGACAACGCACTGGCCGCCGACGTCACCCTGGCCGGCGACCTGCGGGCGTTCCAGTCCGAGTACCAGGGCAAGACGCCCACCATCGTGATCCGTTTCGACGCGCGCCTGGTGCAGAATGGCAGCCTGCGTGTGATCGCCACTCGTCGCTTCGACGTCAACCAATCGGTGGGAGGCACGACGGTGCCGCAGGTTGTCACCGCCTTCGGCCAGGCCAGCGACACGCTGGCCGCGCAGCTGGTGGCGTGGACGCTGCAGCAGCCCGTGCCGTAAATCTGTCGCTCCTGCAGAGAGGCAAAGCGCCTCACCGCTACCGCTTTCGCGGCTCGATCCATCGAAACGTCAGGTTGATTCGCGGCCCCACGCCCGCGCTCGTCTTCGGCAGGTCGTGCACATAAAGGCGCTGCGTATCGCCGGCCATGCGCAACAGGCTGCCATGCCCCAGTTCGATCATCTGCGTATCGCGCGCCGTGCCGTCATGACGGGGCTTGAGCCGAAACCGGCGCACCGCGCCCAGGCTCAATGAAGCGATCACCGGGCGTTCGCCCAGCTCGGGCTCGTCATCGCTGTGCCAGCCCATCGAATCCTGGCCATTCCGGTAAAGGTTGGCGAGCACGCTGTTGAACCGCGCACCACAGGCCTTCGATACCTGCTCCCGCAGGTCAGACAACGCACTCGTCCATGGATGCGGCTCGAAGCGCGTGCGGGAATAGACGTAGGTGGCTTCGGCGTCACCGATCCAGCAACTCAGGCGAGGCGAATCCACCTCGCGTCCGTAGATGCGGATGCGATGGACTCCCCACGGAATGCTTGCCTGCAGCTGGGCCATCAATGCATCCGCATCGGCCACCGGCAGCCACCGTGGCCACAACGAAAGATCGGCACCGGGCAGCGGTAACGCCTGCCATCCCATGGGCGCCACCTGGTCGAACAGATTCACCTGGGCGTCCTGCATGCCTCAGCGGATGGCGGGAAACGCCGGCTCCACGTCCAGCGTCGCCGCACACACGGAGGCCAGCTCCAGCAGGCGCAGATCCGATCCGCGTGCGCCGACCAGCTGCAGGCCGATCGGCATGCCATCGGGCAGATAGCCCATCGGAATGCTTACCGCCGGGCAGCCCGCAAGGCTGGCGAAGCTGGTGAGGTCGGCCTGCGAATCGGGCGCCGGCGCATCCAGCGGGAAGGCGCCTTGTGGCGTGGTGGGCAGCACCAGCACGTCGATCTGCGCAAACAAGCGACGCATCTTGAGCGTGGCCGCATCCAGCACGCGATCGGCCGCGGCATAGTCGGCCGCGCTCTTGCCGGCGGCATAGCCCAGCAGACGGCGGAAATGTTCAGACACGCGCTGCTCGGTATCGGCCAGATCGGCCGCGAACGTGCCGAGCATTTCCGCTTCCATCAGGAACAGGCCGGCGCGACGCGTGCGGGCAAAATCCCAGTCGGAAAAATCGACCGTACGGCGTTCGCCCAGCTCACGCGGCCATTTCGCCAGCGCCGCTTCGAATACCTCGATCACCTCGGGTTGCACGCCGAGCGCCGCGAGGTTGGGCAGGAATCCGGCACGCAGCCGGCCCGGCTCCCAGTCCGGCGGCGACAGCGCTACGCGGCGGCGGCGCGAGCGCGCGTCATCAGCGTCGTAGCCGGCCAGCACCTGCAACAGCACGGTGAGGTCGTCCGCACTGCGGGCGATCAGGCCCACGGTGTCCAGGCGTCGCGCAGCGGGGACCATGCCGCGTGCGGAAATCTCGCCGTGGGTAGGCTTGAGTGCGTACACGCCGCAGTAGCTTGCCGGGATGCGGATCGAGCCGAGGCTGTCCGAGCCCACCGCGGCCACCGCCAAACCGGCCGCCACGGCGGCGGCAGCGCCACCCGACGAACCTCCCGCGGTATAGCCCTGCCGGTGGGGGTTGTGGGTGGGGCCGTAGTGCGGATTGTCCGTGACGGCGCCCAGCGCGCCCTCGTCCATGTTGGTCTTGCCGATCAGTACCGCACCCGACGCCCGCAGGCGCGCCACGGCGTGCGCATCGTCGCCAACCGGTTGGCGACGCCCCGCCAGGCCGGCGCCCGTCGGCCAGCCCGCCACGTCGAAGTTGTCCTTCAACGCCACCGGAATGCCGTCAAGCCGCCCGATCACCCCGTCGAGACGACGGTGCTGGGCCGCCAGCGCCTGCTCCTGCAGCATCGACGAGCTGAGACTCACATAGGCGTTGATCTGCGGATTGACCCGCTCGATCCCTTCCAGATAGACCTCAGCCAGTTGCTGGGGTTGCACGCGCTCGACCGCCAGCCAGTGCAATAGCTGGCACATGGTGGCGAGGCGCAGGTCGAAATCGCTGATCGGCGGCTGTTGGTTCATCATTTCTTCCCTGGGGCTCCCTGCGGCGATTATCGCCACCGTAGATGAAGGGTTTGCAAGGACCGGCGCCGCCACGTTGCCCGGCACCGCCCGAACCCGGACAATGCCGGTTTGCCCGTTTCCATACGTGGGGGAACGGAATCGTGCCGCATGAGATGAGTTGGAGCTACGCCATGAGCGACCGCGAAATGATGGAATACGACGTCGTCGTCGTCGGCGCAGGCCCCGCGGGCCTTTCCTTCGCCATCCGCCTGAAGCAGCTCAAGCCGGACCTGAGCGTGTGCGTGATCGAGAAGGCATCGACCATCGGCGCGCAGATCCTTTCCGGCGCGGTGATCGAGCCGCAGCCGCTGGACGCGCTGCTGCCGGGCTGGCGCGACAACCCGCCGCCGATCTGCGTGCCGGCCACCGAAGACGAGTTCTGGTTGCTGACCAAGACCGGCGAACGCAAGCTGCCGGTGCCGCCAGGCATGAACAACCACGGCAACTTCATCGTCTCCCTCGGCGCCATGTGCGCCTGGATGGCACCGCAGGCCGAAGCGCTGGGCGTGGATGTGTTCCCCGGCTTCGCCGCCGCCGACAACATCTACAACGAAGACGGCTCCGTCGCCGGCGTACGCATCGGCGACATGGGCGTGGCGAAGGACGGCTCGCACAAGGCCGGCTACACCCAGGGCATCGACATCAAGGCCAAGGTCACGGTGCTCGCCGAAGGCGCCCGCGGCAGCCTCACCAAGCAGCTGATCAAGCGCTACGCGCTGGACAAGGACAGCGACCCGCAGGGTTATTCCATCGGCATCAAGGAACTGTGGCAGGTGCCCGCCGGCCGCGTGCAGCCGGGCAAGATCGTGCACAGCTTCGGCTGGCCAGCCGACAGCCACACCTACGGCGGCAGCTTCCTCTATCACTTGGACAAGGATCGCATCGCACTGGGTTACGTCAGTGGCCTGGACTACACCGATCCCAACTACCAGCCGTGGGAAGCCTTCCAGCAATGGAAGAACCACGCGACCGTGAAGCCGTTGCTGGAAGGCGGCACCATCCTCTCCGCCGGCGCCCGCGCCATCGTCACCGGCGGCTACCAGTCGCTGCCCAAGCTTGAAATGCCCGGAGCGCTGCTGATCGGCGACACCGCCGGCCTGCTCAACGTGCCCAAGATCAAGGGCACGCACCAGGCCATCAAGAGCGGCATGCTCGCCGCCGAGCACCTGGCCGCCAACGACCTCAATGCAGCCGGCTTCGACGCCAGGCTGCGTGCATCCGACGTGATGGCCGAATTGAAGAAGGTGCGCAACATCAAGCCCGCCTTCAAGAAGGGCCTGTGGTTCGGCATGTTCAATGCCGCCTGGGAAACCGCCATCGGCGGCGCCTCACCGTGGACGCTGAAGAACAAGGCCGACTGGTCCTCGCTGCACAAGCTAGGCCAGCAGGAAGAACCCAAGCGTGATTACGTGCAGCGCGAACTGCCGCCCCGCGACCGCCTGGCCGGCGTGTACTTCGCCGCCACCGAGCACGACGAAGACCAGCCCATCCACCTGCACGTGGCGGACACCAACGTGTGCGTCACCAAGTGCACCGTCGAATACGGCAACCCCTGCACCCGCTTCTGCCCCGCCGGCGTCTACGAGATCGTCGAAGACACCCACGCCGATGGGAGCAGCGGCAAGCGCCTGCAGATCAACGCGGCCAACTGCGTGCACTGCAAGACCTGTGATATCAAGGACCCGTACCAGATCATCAACTGGGTCACGCCGGAAGGTGGGTCGGGGCCGAATTATCAGAA
>NZ_DASRZX010000023.1:0-4975 GCF_035685885.1 Dyella sp.
CGTCGCCGCTTCGCCCAGCGAGCCGAGCGGGACGATGCCCTTGCAGCCGTCGTCGATCATCATTCGCGCATGTTTGGCGAGGAAGTCGTGATCGACCTGGCCGTCGGCGGTGAACGGCGTGGTGATGGCAGGAATGACCCCGTGCCAGATGGATGCGTTGCTCATGATCAGCTACCTCGGTATGCGTCGTCAGAAGGAAGGGTGGTGAGCCCGGCCAGCGTGGCCAGACGGGCGGGGAAAATGGGTGGGCGTGCGCCGCTGCGCGGAAAGCGTCCGAGTTCGGCGAGCGCCGTGCCGCAGATGCGACCCTGGCACGCGCCCATGCCGCAACGCGTGGCGAGCTTGGCGGCGCGCGCGTCGGAAAAGCCGTCGAGTTCGCCCAATGTGACGTCTTCGCAGCGGCAGACCAGCGTGTCTTTGTCGGCGAGCGTGTGCAGGCGTCGATCGAGCGCGAAGTGCCGCGCCAGCAACGCACCGAAGCGCCGTTCGCGGTCACGCTGTGGCAGCAAGGCATGGGCAGCCGCGCTGTGGCCGGTGGCGACATGTCCCGCCATGGCACCTTCGAGCCGCGCCACCGCCAGCCCGCTGATGCCACTGGCTTCACCCGCGGCGTACACGCCGCCCACGCTGGTGCGCAGCAGCCTGTCCACGCCGACGTGGGGATGAGGACCTTGGTAGTCCATCGTGCAGCCGAGCAATTGGGCGAGCTCGGTGTTCGGCACCAGGCCGTAACCTACGGCGAGCAGATCGCAGTCGACCGTCTGCATTCCTGTCGGCGTCTCGATATCCACGCGTTGCACCCCGTCGCTGCCGTGCGCACGACGCACGAAGGAACCGAAGCGGTAAGGCACGCCGGCCAGTCGCAGGCGCAGTCCGATCGCCTGCACGGCGCGTGCCGGCCAGTGGCTAAGCTGTCTGGCGAACGCATGCACGCTGGCTGCCGGCGCCTGTTCGTAGATGCCGAGCACGTGCGCGCCGTGCTTGCGCAGCGTATCTGCAGCGGCAAGCAGCAAAGGACCGCTGCCGGCGATTACCACGCGCTTTCCGGCCACAGGCCAGCCCTGCTTGGCGAGCGCCTGCAAACCACCGGCGCCAGTGACGCCGGGCAGGGTCCAGCCGGGGAAGGGCAGCAGCAGTTCGCGTGCGCCGGTGGCAAGGATCAGCGAGCCGTAGGAGACCAACCGTCCGCCTTGCGGTGTTTCCACGCGCAGCGCCGACGATTCGACGGCCACGACGCTGTGGCTGGCCAGAACGTCCACGCCTTGCAGTTTGCCGATGGCGTCGCGTGCGGCGCGTGGTGCCTGATGGCGCACATCGTGGCGCCAGACCTGTCCACCGGGTCGCGGTTGCGCGTCGAGCAAGCCCACGCGCGCACCATGCGCCGCGGCCGTCCTGGCAGCCGCGAGGCCGGCCGGACCGGCGCCCACCACGAGTACGTCGTAACGATCAGGCATCGGTGATCACCTGCATGCCTTCGCTGACAGGGGTCATGCATGCACGCACATGGGTTACCCCATTCACCTGCACGCGGCACTCAAAGCACACGCCCATGCCACACAGCGGCGCGCGTTGTTCGGCGCTCACAGAACGGCGGAATTGCAGCGTCAGCTGCGCTACTGCCGCCGCCACACTGGCGCCCGCAGGCACTTCCACCGGCAGGCCGTTCACGTTGAGCTTCACCGGCGCACTCATGCCGCCATCCTTTCGGGCGAATAAGGCGCCGGATCGATCGCGGGTTGGCGGCCCTGGATCAGGTCCATCATCAGTTTCGCGCTGCCCAGCGCAGTGGTGACGCCAAGGCCTTCGTGACCGGCCGCCACCCATTGGTCCGTCGTACCGGGTACGGCGCCGAGATATGGACGTCCATCCGGCGTGGTTGGACGAAAGCCGGTCCAGATACGCACGGCCTGTAGTTCGCGCAGCTTGGGCACGAAAGAAAAACTTCGCTCGAGCATGCGTTGAACCATGGCCGGCGATGCGGCTGCATCGGTTGCACTGAATTCGCGTGAGGAACCGATCAGGATCTGCCCGGTGGGACGTGGCTGCACGTTGAAGGCGACGCTGCTGTCCGCATCGCCATGGGCGCTGTCGGCGTAACCGAGTTCCAGCAGCTGGTGGCGCACGAGGCCGGGGTAACGATCGGTGATGACGAGGTGACCCTTGCGACCACGCATCGGCAGCATCGGCAACAATGCGGGCAGCGCGCAGCCGGTAGCCACCAGCACGGGGCCCGAAAGTCGGGTGCCGTCATCGAGTTGCGCACCGCCGCGGTGCAACGCCAGCACGCGGCGACCCGCATACAACGTTGCACCGTGCGACTGCGCACGCTTCACCAGGTAATTCGCCACGCGTGGCGGATACACCACGGCTTCACGCGGCACCAGCAGGCCGCCAGCCAAAGCCGGAACGAGCGCTGGCTCCAGCTCGTACAACGTCGCGGCATCGACCACGCGGGCTTCGACGCCCGCTGCATTCAGGCGCGCGACGCGCGTGCCAGCGGCCGCCAGTTCGCTCTCGTTGCGGGCCACCCATAGCGTGCCGCAACGACTGAATTCCGCTTCACGCAAATCGGCGAAGGCTTCCCACTGGTGCAACGAGTAGTTCGCCAGCGCGAGTTCGGCCGGGTCGTCATCCATCGCCACCAGATGCCCCATGGCCGCCGCCGTGGCGCCACCGCCGATCGGGCCGGGCTCCACGATGGCGACGCGCATGCCTCGCGCGCTGGCTTCATCGGCACAACTGGCGCCAATGATGCCAGCGCCGACGACGATCAGGTCGAAGCTGGCGACGGTGCCGCTCATTCCGCGCCGCTGCCCCAGGTGAAGGCGTCGGCTTCGTCGAACAACAACGTGCTGCGCGCGACCACGAACGCGGTACCGGTGATCTGCGGGCGCACGCCGTGCGTGCCCGGCGTGTAGCGACCTTCGAACACGCTGCCGAGGATGCTTTCCTGCCGCCAGGTCTCACCCGGTGCCAGCTTGCCGTCGGCCGCAAGGCACGCCAGCTTCGCGCTGGTGCCGGTACCGCAAGGCGAGCGGTCGTAGGCGAGACCGGGGCACAGCACGAAGTTCCGGCCGTCCAGTCCGGCGACCGGAGATTTCGTGTTGACCTCGATGTGATCGACCTCGCCGCCGTCGGCGCCGGTGATGCCATTGGCTTCGAGTGCGCGACGAATCGCTTCGGTATAGGTGGTGAGCTCGCGCTGGTGGTGAATCTCCAGCGGCAGCGGCGTGTCCTTCGTGATGAAGAACCAGTTGCCGCCCCACGCGACGTCGCCGGTGACGGTGCCGTAGCCCGGCACTTCGACACTGACGTCCTTGGCGTGGCGGTAGCTCTCGACGTTGTCGATGGTGACGCGGCCGTCTTCGTGCAGTGTCGCGCCCACGATGCCCACCGGCGTCTCGATCTTGTGCGTGCCGGGGCCGATGCGCCCCATGTGCTGCAGTGTGCGTACGAGGCCGATGGTGCCATGGCCGCACATGCCGAGGTACGAGACGTTGTTGAAGAAAATCACGCCCGCGCACGCATCGGACGTTTGCGGCGGCAGCAGCAGCGCGCCGACCACGGTGCTCGATCCGCGCGGCTCGCAGGCGATGGCGCTGCGCCAGCGATCGAAGTCGCGACGGAAGCGCTCGCGTTGCTCCATCAGCGTGCCGCTGCCGAGGTTGGGGAAGCCGGCGATGACGACGCGGGTCGGTTCGCCGCCGGTGTGGGAGTCGATCACGTCTATGGTATGCATGGGGCTCATGCTCGCCCCGCGGGTGCCGTAGGGTCTAGCAATGCTTGCCCATGGGCGATGCGGAATTCAGCACAATGCGAGGGTCCGCCAGATGCGCATGCTGCAGGTGCAGCAACATTTTGACCGGCATCGGGAGTTTCGCTTGCGATGAAGATTTCGGCCGACGAGCTCGAGGCACTATTCGACGCGCTGCCTGACGTGGTGTTCTTCGTGAAGGACGGCCACGGCCGCTATACGCACGCCAATCTCACCCTGGTCAGGCGCCTGGGATTGAAGCATCGCAACGATGTGATCGGACGCGACGTCACCGAACTGTTCCCGCTGTCGATGGGCGGCTCCTATGCCACGCAGGACCGACGCGTGCTTGACGGCGAGGTGATCGAGAACCAGCTCGAAGTCCACATATTCCCCAACCGCGCGCCAGGCTGGTGCCTCACCTGCAAGCGTCCGTTGCGGCAGCGCGGTGAGGTGCGTGGCATCGTCGGTATCTCGCGTGACCTGGGCAAGCCCGATGGTCGGCACCCGACCTATGTGCGGCTGCGGCGCGTGCTGGTTTATCTTCAGGAGCACTACGCCGAAGGCGTGCGCGTGGCAACACTCGCTGAGCTGGCTGATCTGTCCGTGGCCCAGTTGGAGCGTCACTTCCGCAAGGTGTTCCAGCTGACGCCACAGCAGCTGCAGACCAAGTTGCGCATCGAAGAGGCCATGCGTCGCCTCCATGGCGACGACAGCGTCGCGGCCATAGGCCTTGCATGCGGCTTTGCCGACCAGAGTGCATTTGCCCGCCAGTTCAAGGCGACGGTAGGCATGACGCCGCGTGACTATCGCGCCGTGGTTTCGACGTCGCCGATCGGTCGGCTTGAACCTGCCGCTGAAAGGGTTTCCTGAGCGAAAAAAGCCCTGCGCAGCGGCAGGGCTTTCGGGACGTGGCGTAGCGGCTGGCGTCAGCCGGCAACCCACACACCTACGTTGAGGTGCCAACCATCCCGGTGCTGCTCGTAGTGCGGATGCACGTAGTGATAGCCCGGACGGGCGGCTTCCCAGTGTCCGCGTTCCGCCAGATAACGGTGGCCGTCCCAGCGCCAGTAACCGCGGGCCCAGATGTAGCCCGGGCGAGGTGCGGGTTCGCGCTCCACGAGCTCCACCGGCGGTGGTTGCGTGGCCACGATTTCGACGTAGTCACGTTGCACCACGGGTTCGCGTTCCACCACGACCGGTCGCGGCCGCGGGCGCGGT
>NZ_DASRZX010000024.1:0-16452 GCF_035685885.1 Dyella sp.
AGCTCACTTCGAGCTTTCTGCTGTCGCCCGAACGCGCCATCGAAGGCTGGCCCGTGGCCGCCTCCGGTGAACTGGACGCGAGCCACGTCGAAGCCATCCTCGAACTGAAGCCCGAAGTTGTCCTGCTGGGCACCGGCGAACGTCAGGTATTCCCCAGCCCCGCTTTCATGGCCGGACTGCTGCGCAAGGGAGTGGGTGTGGAAGTAATGGACAACGCTGCCGCCGCACGCACCTACGATCTGTTGGCTGGTGAGCATCGCCGGGTGGTGGTGGCGTTCATTCTGCCCGGCTGACAGTCAAGGCCGCCTTATCTGTAGGAGCGCACCCAGTGCGCGAAAAGCCTACGAAGCGACGACGCTTTTTTCGATCGGTGCCCCGAGTGGTATTGCGATACCGCCATCGCGCACTGGGTGCGCTCGTACAGGGGCAAAGCACTAGCGCGAGGGCAGATAACCCATCGGGTCGACCGGGTTGCCGTCTTTGCGGATCTGGAACTGCAGTTCGTCGCGTGATGCGCCGGTGGAACCCATCTCGGCGATCTGCTGGCCGGCGGTGACGCGCTGGCCTTCCTTCACCAGTCGCTTGTTGTTGTGGCCATAGGCCG
Organism: Dyella sp.; assembly: GCF_035685885.1. GTDB lineage: Bacteria > Pseudomonadota > Gammaproteobacteria > Xanthomonadales > Rhodanobacteraceae > Dyella. The sequence goes on from NZ_DASRZX010000024.1 coordinate 605, forward strand.
ACAGGTAGCTGTCGTTGTGCTTGACGATGATCAACTCGCCATAGCCCACCAGGCCATTGCCGCTGTACACCACCACGCCGTCGGCAGCAGCGCGCACGGGATCTCCCGATTTGCCGGCAATCTCGATGCCGGGAATGGCGTCGCCCGATTGGAAGCGCTTGATCAGCGAACCGTCCGCGGGCCAGCGCCAGGTCACGCCGCCGTTGCTGCGCGTGCCCCCGGTTGAAGGCGGTGACGGAGGGGCCGGTGGCGGCGTGTTGCTGGCCGTGGCGGCGGGAGCACCCGCGACCGGCACGACCGGCGTGGTGCTGGCAGCCGGCGCAGGCGTGCCGGCGGGCGCGCCCGCCGGCGGATTGGCGGCAACGGGACCTTCCACATGCGCTTGTGCCGGCGGCGGCGACGCTTGCACGGGAGCGGACGCAGGATGGATGGGTGACGTGCTCGATGCGGTGGCCGGCGCTTTGGCGGCTACAACAGCGGGTGCTGGATGGGTGGCGGCCACCGGCTTGCCACCCGGCGGCGCGAGCTTGAGTTCCTGTCCGGGCCAGATCGTGTAGGGCGCGGCGATGTTGTTCCAGCTCGCCAGGTCGCGGAAGTCCACACCGTTGCGGAAGGCTATCGAGTAGAGCGTGTCGCCCTTGCTGACGCGATAGCTGCCGCCGGGCGACGGGCGCACAGCCGGTTCCACGGTCCGGGACGGACCCGTACCCGCGGCAGGTTCGACCACGACCGAGCGCTGCGTTCCGCAGGCGGCCAGCAGGATGGCAGAGGTCAGGGCGATCGACCGGAGATATCCATTCATGGGAACCAGCATAACGAGGCGCCGCGCTATTTTCATGCGTGCGGCGATGCTTGCGCGGCCTGAACGGCGGCCGCCGTTCAGCGCGAGCAGATCCACCACGCCAGCAATCCGGCAAGAATGACCAGCGCGGCCCAGCCGATCCGCTCGATGTGCTTGTGCAGAATGCGCTCGGCGCGCTCGCCAAAGATGCGGATCAATAGCGCCAGCAACCACACGCGCTTGCCGCGCCCCACCGCCATGCACACCAGGAACGGAATCACCGGCACGCCCACGATGCCCGCTGCCCAGGTCACGAACTTCATCGGCACCACGGGCTGCAGCGCCGCCAGCGCCAACACCAGCAACAGGCCCAGCCAATGCTCGTTCATCTGCAGGCGCAGGTTGTCCACGCCCTTTTCGATCGGCGCCAGCAGGTGCAAGACATCGAGCAGAGGCGACAGCGCGTGGAACGCCCAATGCCCCAACGCGTAGCCCACCAGCGAGCCCAGCAGCGAGAACAACAGGCTGAGGTTGGCGTAGAAGAACGCCTTGTGGCGCTTGCCGAGCATCATCGGTGCCAGCATCACTTCCGGCATGATCGGGAAGATGAAGGCTTCGACGAAACTCAATCCGCACAGGTAATAGACGGCATTCGGGTGGCGCGCCCACGTCAGTGCGCGCGCATACAAGGGTCCAAACAGACGCATTCAGTCGCTTCCCTGGAATGTCAGGCGCATCAGCCGATGCCACCAAGCAAGGGGACGAAGCTGACCGCGCCCAGTTCCTCCTGCACAAAATCGCCCTGTCCGTCACCGCGCATGCGGATCAGCATCTGGTTGCTGGGCGAGCCGACCGGCGCCACCAGCACGCCCGTGGGGCTGAGCTGGTCGAGCACCGCGTGCGGGATCGCATCGCCGGCAGCGGTAAGAATGATGGCGTCGAACGGGGCTTCGTCCGCCCAGCCGAGCTTGCCGTCATCGTGGCGCGAGCGGATGTTGTTGAGCCCCAGCTGGCGGAAACGCCGGCGCGCCTGGCGCAGCAATTCCTCGATGCGTTCCACCGTGTAGAGCTGCGGCACCAGCTGCGCCAGCACCACGGCCTGGTAGCCCGAGCCGGTGCCGATCTCCAGCACCTTCTGCGGCACGCCGAATTCAAGTAGCGCTTCGGTCATGCGCGCAACCACCCACGGCTGGGAGATGGTCTGCCCATGCCCGATGGGAAGCGCGGTGTTCTCGTAGGCGCGCGAATGCAGCGCCTGATCGATGAAATGGTGGCGCGGCGTGTTGCGGATCACGTCGATCACGCGCTGGTCGCGGATGCCCTCTTCCTTCAGCTTGGTCGCCAGGCGGTCGCGTGCGCGCTGCGAGGTCATGCCCTCGCCCTTCAGTGCGGATGGCGGCAATGGATGCACGTTCATCCCCTCACGCAGCCTCGTCGGCGTTGTTGCCACCGACGCCTTCGTTCAACGCACCGACCCAGCTGCTGACCTTTTCCAGCGCCTGGAAGCGCGTCAGGTCGACATGGATGGGCGTGACCGACACAAAGCCACGATGCACGGCGTTGAAATCGGTGCCTGGACCCGCATCGTCCACGTCACCCGCCGGGCCGATCCACCAGACCGTCTTGCCGCGCGGGTCCGTCTGCCTGATGCATGGCGCGGAACGATGACGCTTGCCCAACCTTGTGACTTCGAAACCGCGGATCTCATCCCACGGACGATCGGGCACGTTGACATTGAGGATGGTGTCGGCCGGCAGCGGGTCGACCAGCAGGCGCTGCATCAGCAGCAGCACCGCATTGGCAGCTGAGTCGTAATGGATGCCATGGTGATCCGTGCTCACCAATGACACGGCGATCGCCGGCAGGCCCAGGAAACGACCTTCCATCGCGGCTGACACGGTGCCCGAATAGATGACGTCGTCGCCCAGGTTGGCGGAATTGTTGATGCCGGACACGACGATGTCGGGCTCGTGGTCGAGCATGCCGGCCAGCGCCAGGTGCACGCAGTCGGTGGGCGTGCCGGCCACGCGGTAATAACCGTTGTCCATCTTCAGCGCGCGAATCGGCGCATCGAGCGTGAGGGAATTGCTGGCACCGGAGCGGTCGCGGTCAGGCGCCACCACTGTTACCTGGCCGACCGCGCCAAGGCGCTCGGCGAGCACGCGGATGCCAGGTGCATCCACGCCGTCGTCGTTTGAAACCAGAACTCGCATGATGATCCGTTCAAAGCCAGTCGCGGTGTCTTCCATGGACTAAGACACCGGGTGAAGCCCGAAGTCTACCGGACCACGGCTCCGGTTTCACATCGCCGTGAGGTCTGATCATGGTGGCTAAATCCCATGAAAAACCGTTCCTCCGGCTCAGTGGCGCCGCGACGCGAAGGTGTTCCGGCTGCATTACGATGGTTCCATGAAACACCGCCCTCCCGCCCAGGTCACCGACGACGACGCCCGCCTGTTTCGCGATGCGATCGGCGAGGTGAAGCTGCTCGACCCCGTGGCGCCGCCGCCTGCCGCGCCCAGGCCGCAGCCTCAGGCGCACATGTTCGAGGCGGACGAAGCCGCGGTGCCCGGCGAACTGCTCGACATGGCCTTCGACCCTACCCTGCTGGAAGTCGGCGAGGAACTGAGCTATCTGCGGGACGGCTATCCGCCCAAACTGCTGAAGCAACTCAAGCGCGGCCAGTTCAGCATCCAGGACGATATCGACCTGCACCAGATGAACGCCGCTGCCGCCCAGGCGTGCATTGCCGATTTCCTGGCGGAAGCGAAGCACCATGGCATCCGTTGCGTGCGCATTGTCCATGGCAAGGGGTTGCGCTCGCGATCGACAGGGCCGGTGTTGAAGGCACTGACGGATCGGCTGTTGCGGCGTCGCGACGACGTGGTGGCGTTTGCGTCGGCGCGGCCGATGCAAGGGGGAACAGGGGCGGTTGTGGTGTTGTTGAAAGGGTGATTTTTCGGTTTTTTTTGAGAGCGAGCCTGCGCGTTCGTTCCCGTCCTTTGTAGGAGCGCACCCTGTGCGCGAACGCTTTTTGCCTCAGTCCTTCCGACCGTCACCCGAAGGGCGGAGGGCAGGATGCCCGGAGTGAAAGAAAAGCAGCCACCGTGAAGGTGGTGAGGGTGCGAGGCTTGCGTGGTGTTCAACGCCCTGGCTCTTTCTGCGCCAAGGAGTGAGCAGGGGTGGGCCGTATACGCCACCTCTGAGGGCAGCGGGAACCGCCGCGATCAACCTGTCCGCGCAATCTCCCTCACCACGGTCGTCGCATACGCACCCGCCGGCAGCTCGAAACTCAGTTCAAGCGCAGTGTCATCCAGCCAGCGCCATTTGAGGTTCTGCGGGATCATGCGCAACGCGCGCCGCTCCTGGTCCATCTTGGCGGCGACCAGACCGTCGGCAAGGTCCGCGTTCGCTGCGGCTACGGCGTTTTCAAGCGCGGCGACATCTTCTTTCGCCGGCGTGTCACCGCGGCCCCACAGCGGGCCGGAAGGATGGATGTCGCCGCGCGCCAGGCGCTCGGACAAGGTGGCGTCGAACGGCTCGGGTCCGAACCACGAGCGTGAGCCTGCCAACGCCCAGATTTCGCCATCCATTGGCGAGTCCCAGCTGCCCTGCTCCACGCGCGCAGAGAGGACGTGGTTGAAGATGTGCGAGCGCGCGGCGGAGAGCAGGAAGTGACGCTTGTCGCGATCGAAACGACGGCCGGCAAACATGGCGCGGGCCAGCGCGACGTTGCCGCCTTCGCGGCCGAAACGCTGTTCGCCGAAATAGTTGGGCACGCCACGCTGGGCGATCTGTGCCAGCACCTGCTCCGCGACGACGCGATCACCCTCGGCGTGACGCAGCACCAGCACGAATCGATTGCCGCGCAGTGCGCCCCGCTTGAGCTTGCGCTTGTGGCGAGTGGCTGCCAGCACCTTCACTTCTTCGTGCGGAAACATGCTCCAGTCCGGATCGGGCTTACCGGCGAGCTGCACGGAGAAGGTCTGCCGTGTCACCGCGTGGCGATCCTTGAGGCCCGCATAACCCACGTTGAGCGGCGGGATCCCGGCGAAACGGGCCAGTTCGCGCGCAACCCAGTCAGTGTTGGCACCGCGCTTCTCGACCCACAGCAGCGCGTGCTCGCCCTCACCGTCGGCGTCATAGCCAAGGATTTCCTCCACCAGGAAATCCTCAGGGCTGCTGCGCATCACGGCAGTCAGCGGCGGGTTGCCGTAGGCATAGGGCAGTTCGAGATCGGACATGGGACTCCGCCGGCCGCACCGGCTTCAACAGGACAATGACGCCAGCGGCGTATTACATCAGGAACAGCGTGGCCAGGCCGAGAAAGATGAAGAAGCCGCCCGAATCGGTCATCGCGGTGATCAGCACGCTGGAACCTAGTGCAGGATCGCGCCCCATTCGCGTCATCAGCATAGGGATGGCGACGCCGCAGAAAGCGGCCAGCACCAGATTGAGCGACATGGCAGCCGTCATGACAACGCCAAGTTGCGGATTGTCGTAGAGCAGCCACGCCACCACGCCGATGACGCCACCCCAGATGAGGCCGTTGAGCAGCGCCACGCCGATTTCCTTGCGCCACAGGCGCCGCGCGTTGGCGGGCGAAATCTGGTCCAGCGCCAGTGCGCGCACGATCATGGTGATGGTCTGGTTGCCCGAATTGCCGCCGATGCCTGCGACGATGGGCATCAACGTCGCCAGCGCCACCAGGTGCTGGATGGAGCCTTCGAACAGGCCGATGACGCGCGAAGCAATGAACGCCGTGACCAGGTTGATCGCCAACCACGCCCAGCGATTGCGAACCGATTTCCAGGCCGAGGCGAAGATGTCTTCTTCTTCGCGCAGGCCACCGCGACTCAGCGCTTCGCTTTCGCTCTCCTCGCGCAACACGTCCACCATGGAATCGATGGTGATGCGGCCGATGAGATGGCCGGTGCTGTCGACGACGGGGGCGGTAACCAAGTCGTAGCGCTCGAATGCCTGCGCCGTTTCGTAGGCGTCGTCGATGGGATGGAAGGTGTTGACGTCGGGCGCCATCACGTCGCTCACCATCTTTTCCGGCGAATTGACCAACAACCAGTGCAACGGGAGCACGCCGGTCAGCAGGTTGTCCTGGTTCACGACGAACAACTTGTCGGTCTGCTCGGGCAGCTCGTCGAAGCGGCGCAGGTAACGCAGCACGGTCTCCAGGCTGATGTCTTCGCGGATGGTGACCATCTCGAAGTCCATCAGCGCGCCGACCTGATCGTCGGGATACGACAAGGCCGCCTGCACGCGCTCGCGCTGCTGCGCGTCCAGGCTTGCCATCAGCTCGGGCAGCACTTCCGTCGGAAGGTCGTCGACGAGATCGGCCAGTTCATCAGCATCGAGCGGTTCGACCGCGGCGAGGATCTCCCCCTGGTCCATGTCCGCAATCAGCGACTCGCGGACCGCGTCGGAAACCTCCAGCAAAATCTCGCCGTCGCGATCGGCCTTTACCCGTTGCCAGATGGCGAGGCGGTGCTGCAGCGGCAACGACTCAAGTAGGTAGGCGATGTCCGCCGGATGCAGGCCATCGAGCAATTGCTGCAGTTCGGCCTCGGTGTCGCGGAAGGCCTGGCTGTCGTCCGGCGCCGGCAGTTGCTCCAGGCCGCGCAACCGCCTGAGCAGCTCGTTCAGCGTATCGAGCTGCTCGTGCAGGCGCGGCGCAGGACTGCGGGCGGCGGCTTCGGTCATGCGCGGACCAGCAGCACGCAGGCTTGCGCGGCAATGCCTTCGCCGCGCCCGGTAAAACCGAGTTTTTCAGTGGTGGTGGCCTTGATGCTGACCTGGCCGATGTCGCAGCCCAGTTCGTCGGCCACCGCCTCACGCATCGCCTGCGCATGCGGGCCGACCTTCGGCGCCTCGCAGATGACGGTGACATCGGCGTTGCCCAGCGCGTACCCCTCGCCCCGCATCAGGCTCGCGGCATGGCGAAGGAACAGTCGGCTGTCGGCGTTGCGCCACTGTTCCTGGCTCGGCGGGAAATGGCGGCCGATATCACCCATGGCCAGCGCGCCGAAGATGGCATCGCACAAGGCATGAATCACCACGTCACCGTCCGAATGCGCCACGACGCCGCGACTGTGCGGCACCCGCACGCCGCCGAGCATGACGTGATCGCCATCGCCAAAGATATGGACGTCGAAGCCCTGGCCGATCCGCATCATGAAGAAACTCCTTATCTGGTTCGCGGCAACAGGAACTCGGCCAGCGCGAAGTCCGCGGCCGTCGTCACCTTGATATTGTCCTCGGCACCTTCGACCAGCAACGGGGCAAAACCCGCGCGCTCCATCGCCATGGCCTCGTCACTGACCGTGATGCCAGCGGCCGAGGCCGCCTGCAATGCAGCGCAAAGATCGCTCCGACGGAACATCTGCGGCGTGAAGGCGCGCCAGCGATGATCGCGCGGCTCGGTTTCATGGCTGCGTCCGTCACCGCCGGCCCGCTTGAGCGTGTCGCGCAAAGGCGCGCCGAGCAGGCCGCCACCGGCGGGCACGCCAAGTTCGATCAACCGCGTAATGTCGGCTTCACGCACACAGGGACGCGCCGCATCGTGCACCAGCACGAAGGTGTCGTCGTGCACGTCGACCGGCAATGCGTGCAGACCGGCGAGTACGGAATCGCAGCGCTCGGCGCCGCCGATGGCGGTACGCACGGGTTTGCCATGGATGCTGTCGATGGAGGGCCAGTGGCCGTCGGCGGCGCCAAGCACCACCATCAGGCCGGCAATCATCGGATGCGCCGCCAGCCGATCTAGCGTGTGCAGGATCAGCGGGCGTCCCGCGAGGGAAAGATATTGCTTGGGAAGGTCGCCACCGACTCGGGTGCCGCGACCCGCCGCCGGCACTACGCACCACAGGGGCTGCATATCAATGCGCGCCGGCGGAAGCGGCTGACACGGGCGCCTGGCTGGCACCCGGCTTTTCGACCACCTGGTAGAACGTTTCGCCCGGCTTGATCAGGCCCAGCTCGGCACGCGCCCGCGCTTCGACAGCCTGTTCCCCGTGCTTGAGGTCGTAGACGTCCGCGCCCAGCGCCTGGTTGCGCTGGGTCAGCTTGTCGTTGTCCTCACCCTGCTTCTTCACAGCGGCGCGCAAGGATTCCACCTCTCGCACGCCACCGTTGCCGTGCCACAGTTTGACCTGCAGCGCGATCAGCAACAGCACCAGGACCAGGGCGACCCAACGCAGCATGGGCGGTCAATGCTCCCTGTCAGCCCGGAAGACGGGCCAGGTTCGGGAACGCATCGCGGCCGGCGTAACGAGCCGCCGACCCCAGCGCTTCCTCGATGCGCAGCAGCTGGTTGTACTTGGCCACGCGATCAGTGCGGCACAGCGAACCGGTCTTGATCTGGGTGGCGGTGGTCGCCACGGCGATATCGGAGATGGTGGTGTCCTCCGTCTCGCCCGAGCGGTGCGAGATCACCGCCGAGTACTTGGCGGCGTCTGCCATCGCGATGGCTTCGAGCGTCTCCGACAGCGTGCCGATCTGGTTCACCTTGATCAGGATCGAGTTGGCGATGTGCTTTTCGATGCCTTCGCGGAAGATCGTCGGATTGGTCACGAACAGGTCGTCGCCGACGATCTGGATGCGGTCGCCAATGCGGTCGGTCAGCAGCTTCCAGCCATCCCAGTCGCCTTCGGCCATGCCATCTTCGATGGTGACGATCGGATACTGCTTCGCCCAGCTGGCCAGCAGATCGACGAACTCGGCCGAGCTGTAGACCTTGCCTTCGCCGGCCAGGTCGTACTTGCCGTTCTTGTAGAACTCGGAGCTCGCGGCATCGAGGCCGAGCAGGATGTCGCTGCCCGCCTTGTAACCGGCCTTGTTGATCGCCTCAAGGATGGTATCGAGTGCTTCGATGTTGGAGCGCAGATCCGGCGCGAAACCGCCCTCGTCGCCCACGGCGGTGTTCAGGCCCTTGCCCTTGAGCACGCTCTTCAAGGCATGGAAGATTTCCGCGCCGGCGCGCAGCGCCTCGGCGAAGCTCGACGCGCCTACCGGCAGCACCATGAACTCCTGCACGTCGACGTTGTTGTCGGCATGGGCACCGCCGTTGATGATGTTCATCATCGGCACCGGCAGCGCGCCCGGCTTGCCGGTGGTGCCGTTGATGGAAGCCAGGTACTGCCACAGCGGCTGGCGCGTCTGCGCCGCGACGGCATGCGCGGCGGCCATCGACACGCCGAGGATGGCGTTGGCGCCCAGATTGCCCTTGTTCGGCGTGCCATCGAGATTGATCAGCTTGGCATCGAGGCCGCCCTGGTTGGCTGCATCGAAACCCTTCAGTGCGCTGGCGATGGCGCCATCGACGTTGCCCACGGCGTTCTTCACGCCCTTGCCCAGGTAACGCGACTTGTCGCCGTCACGCAGCTCAACCGCTTCGCGCGAACCCGTCGATGCGCCGCTGGGCACCGCGGCCCGACCGAAGCCGCCACCGGCGAGGGTCACCTCCGCCTCAAGCGTGGGATTGCCGCGGGAATCGAGGATTTCACGTGCGTGGATGCGGGTGATGTCGGTGCTCATGGGATCCGTAGCTTGATGAGGTGAATGAAGCGAGGGGGAACATCCTGCCTGATTTGCGGGGGATTCGCTTCATTCGCGCCTCCCCGCAACGAATCAGAGCGTGTGTTCCAGGAAGACGTGGCGCTTGGTCACCTGATCGAGTTCGAGCAGGGTTTCCAGCAGCGCCTCCATCTTGCCGAGCGGCCAGGCGTTGGGGCCGTCGCTGAGGGCTTTTTCCGGATTGGGGTGCGTCTCCGCGAACAGGCCCGACACGCCTACGGCCACGGCCGCACGCGCAAGCACCGGTACAAACTCGCGCTGTCCACCCGAACTGGTGCCCTGCCCGCCCGGCAGCTGCACCGAGTGAGTGGCGTCGAACACCACCGGGCAGCCGGTGTCGCGCATCACGCTGAGTGAGCGCATGTCCGACACCAGGTTGTTGTAGCCGAAGCTCGCGCCGCGCTCACAGACCATGATGTCGTCGTTGCCGACGGCCTTGGCCTTCTCGACCACGTTCTTCATGTCCCACGGCGCGAGGAACTGGCCCTTCTTGATGTTCACCGGCTTGCCGGCGCGGGCCACGTTCTGGATGAAGTCGGTCTGGCGACACAGGAAGGCCGGCGTCTGCAGGACGTCGACCACCGCGGCCACTTCGTTCATCGGCGTGTATTCATGCACGTCGGTGAGCACAGGCACGCCGAGCTGGCGCTTCACTTCGCCCAGGATCTTCAGGCCCGCTTCCAGGCCGGGACCGCGGAAGCTGGTGCCGGAGGAACGATTGGCCTTGTCGAAGCTGGACTTGAAGATGAAGTGGATGCCGAGCTTGGCGGTGATTTCCTTGAGCTTGCCTGCGGTGTCCATCTGCAACTGCTCGGACTCGACCACGCAGGGGCCGGCGATCAGGAACAGCGGGTGCTCCAGGCCGACTTCAAATCCACACAACTTCATGCGACAGACTCCTTGGCGAGACGCTCACCCTCGCGCACCGCCTTGAACTCACGGGCGGCCTGCACGAAGCCGATGAACAGGGGGTGGCCGTCGCGCGGGGTGGAGGTGAATTCCGGGTGTGCCTGGCACCCGAGGAACCACGGGTGCTTCTGCTGCGGCAGTTCGACGATTTCCACCAGCAGATCGTCCATCGACTTGCCGGAGATCACCAGGCCGAGGTCTTCAAACGACTGGCGATAGCGGTTGTTGAACTCGTAGCGATGGCGATGGCGCTCGCGCACCACGTCCTGACCGTACATTTCGCGGGCCAACGTGCCGGCCTTGAGGCGGCATTCCTGTGCACCCAGGCGCATGGTGCCGCCCAGGTCCGAGCGCTCGCTGCGCTGCTCGACTTCACCGGTGGCAGTGGTCCACTCGGTGATCAGCGCGATGACCGGATCGGAAGTGTTGCGATCGTTCTCACTGGAATCGGCATCGCCGAGGCCGGCCACGCTGCGGGCGAAGTCCACCACCGCCGCATGCATGCCGTAGCAGATGCCGAAGTACGGCACGCCCTTCTCGCGCGCATAGCGGGCCGCCAGCACCTTGCCTTCGAAACCCCGCTTGCCGAAACCACCCGGCACCAGGATGGCATCGGCATTGCCCAGCACCTTGGCGGCGCCGTCGGCCTCGACCTGCTCCGAATCAACCCAATTGAGATTGACGCGGGTCTGCTGCTTGATGCCGCCGTGGCGCAGCGCCTCGCCCAAGGACTTGTAGGCGTCCTTATGCTCGACGTACTTGCCGACGATGGCGACAGTGACCTCGTCCTTGGGGTTTTCCACGGCGTCGACCGTGCGCTGCCACGAAGACAGGTCGGCCGGGCCGGCCTGCAGGCCCAGGCGCTTGACCACGATCTCGTCCAGCCCCTGCTTGTGCAGGTACAGCGGCTGCTTGTAGATGATGTCCACGTCGGCCGCGCTGATCACGGCGTTCTCGGGCACGTTGGTGAACAGAGCGATCTTGCGGCGCTCGCCATCGGGCAGCGGCTGTTCGCAGCGGCACAGCAGGATGTCCGGCTGGATACCGATGGAGCGCAGCTCCTTCACCGAATGCTGGGTCGGCTTGGTTTTGATCTCGCCGGCAGCCTTGATGTACGGCACCAGGGTGAGATGCATGAACAGCACCTTCTCCGGGCCGTGCTCAATGCGCAGCTGGCGGATGGCTTCCAGGAACGGCAGCGACTCGATGTCGCCCACGGTGCCGCCGATCTCGACCAGCGCCACGTCAAAGCCGCGGGTGGCCTCGTGGATGCAGTGCTTGATCTCGTCGGTGATGTGGGGGATGACCTGCACAGTCGCGCCCAGGTAGTCGCCGCGGCGCTCCTTGCGGATCACCGACTCGTAGATCTTGCCCGTGGTGATGGAATTCTTGCCCGTGAGACGGGTATGGACGAAGCGCTCGTAGTGGCCCAGGTCCAGGTCGGTCTCGGCGCCGTCGTCGGTCACATAGACCTCGCCGTGCTGGAAGGGACTCATGGTGCCCGGATCCACGTTGATGTAAGGATCGAGCTTCATCATGGTGACCGAAAGGCCACGCGCTTCCAGGATGGAAGCCAGCGACGCCGCGGCGATGCCCTTGCCAAGCGAGGACACCACACCGCCGGTGACGAAAATCAGGGGGGTCATGGGATGCAGCCGTGCTGGAAATTTGTATTTTACGGGAAGAACGGTCTGGCCGCGAGGGTTTGCAGCGGGTTAGATGACTGGTGTGCTCAAGTTGGGGGTCCGGATAGGCCTGGCCAGCCGCTCTCCCTCTACCTCGCCTCCCACTCACCGTCATTCCGGCGCAGGCCGGAATCCACTGGCGTAGAGGCAAGGTCTTCGCGAAAGCGGCTGGATGTTGGTCGTAAAAACCATACGCGCTACTGAATTCCGGCCTGCGCCGGAATGACGAGCATGAGAGTGGCAGCGCTGCGTCCAGGGCCCGGAAACGAGCAAGGCGCCCACAGGCGCCTTGTCGCGAGCCCAGATGAGCCGGCCTTACTCCACCGGCACCATCTGCGAGGTCGGGTGCATCATGTTGACATTCATGTTGTGGATCACCCACAGCGAGCCGACCACCACGATGGCCAGGATCAGCACGGTGAACAGCATGATGGCGAGGTTGCCGCGCTGCGATGGCGACGTGCCCATGTGCAGGAAGTAGACCAGCTGGACCACCAGCTGGGCCACGCCGAACACGATGATGCCCGGCATCATCAGGTCGTGCGGCACCAGGCCGCTCATGACCACGCCGAACGAGGCCAGGGTCAGCAGCACCGACAGGGCGAAGCCGATCAGGTAGGACTTGGTGCTGCCGTGGTCGGCGTGCGCGGCGTCGTGATGGGCCGCGTCGTGGGAATGGTTGCTGCCTGCCATCAGATAGCCCCCCGCAGGTAGACAAAGGTAAAGACGCAGATCCAGACGATGTCCAGGAAGTGCCAGAACAGGCTCAGACACGACAGGCGACGACGGTTCGCATCATCAAGGCCGTGGCGACGGATCATGTCCATCATCACCACCAGCCAGATCAGGCCGCAGGTGACGTGCAAACCGTGCGTGCCCACCAGGGTGAAGTAGCTGGACAGAAAGGCACTGCGGCTCGGGCCCGCACCTTCATGGATCAGCTTGGCGAACTCATACACTTCCATGCCGATGAAGCCGGCGCCGAACACGAAGGTCACCGCCAGCCAGGCCAGCAGCTTGCCCTTGCGGCCAGCATGCATGTTGAGCATGGCCATACCGAAGGTGACCGACGAGATCAGCAGCAGCATGGTCTCGCCGAGCACGTACGGCAGCTCGAACAATTCCTTGCCGGTGGGTCCGCCTGCCGTGCTGTTGGCCAGCACGGCGAACGTGGCGAACAGGCCCGAGAAGATCAGGCAGTCGCTCATCAGGTAGATCCAGAACCCCAGCAGGGTCTTGGATCCATCGTCGTGGTGGTGATGGTCGACGCCGCCGCCATGGGCATCGTCGAGTGCGCCATGGGAGACGCGAACTGCGGCACTGCTCATGGGTTACGCCACCTTCTGACGCTGGGGCGCGGCCACCGGAGCCACCTGCATGGTGTGGACCTGCTGCAGCTTGGCGTGGCGCGAACGCTCGATCTTCTCGACCTCGGACGCCGGCACCCAGTAATCGATGTCACGGTCGTACGCGCGCACGATGAACGCGGCCACCATACCCACCAGGCCTGCGGCAGCCATCCACCAGATGTGCCACACCAGCGCAAAGCCCAGGACCGTACCGAACGCGCCCATGACCACACCGACGCCGGTGTTGCGGGGCATGTGAATGTCTTCGTACTTGACAGGTTGCACGTAAGCGACTCCGTTTTGTTTGTCTTCCCAGAACTGGTCCAACTCACGCACCTGCGGAAGCGTGGCGAAGTTGTAGAACGGGGCGGGGGAACTGATGGACCATTCGAGCGTGCGGCCACCCCACGGGTCGCCACTGGGATCGGTGAGCTTCTTGCGGTCGCGGATGGACACGTAGAACTGCACCAGCGTGCAGAAGATGCCCAGCGCGATCACTGCGGCGCCGAGCGCGGCGACCACGAGGTACGGCTGCCAATCGGGATTGGCGTAGTGGTTCATGCGGCGCGTCATGCCCTTCAGGCCCAGCACGTACAGCGGCATGAAGGCCATGTAGAAGCCCACCAGCCAGCACCAGAACGACGCCTTGCCCCAGAATTCGTTGAGGCGGAAGCCGAAGGCCTTCGGGAACCAGTAGTTGATCGCGGCGAACACGCCGAACACCACGCCGCCGATGATCACGTTGTGGAAATGCGCGATCAAAAACACGCTGTTGTGGAGCACGAAGTCCGCACCAGGCACGGCCATCAGTACGCCGGTGACGCCGCCGATCACGAAGGTCACCATGAAGCCCACCGTCCACAGCATCGGCACGGTGAACTGCACGCGGCCGCGGTACATGGTGAACAACCAGTTGAACAGCTTCGCACCGGTGGGCACCGAGATGATCATCGTCGTGATGCCGAAGAAGGCATTCACGCTGGCGCCCGAGCCCATGGTGAAGAAGTGATGCAGCCACACCACGAACGACAGCACGCCGATGCACGAGGTGGCGTACACCATCGAGTTGTAGCCGAACAGCGGCTTCCTGGAGAACGTCGCGACGATCTCCGAATACGCGCCGAAGCACGGCAGGATCAGGATGTAGACCTCCGGATGGCCCCAGATCCAGATCAAATTCACGTACATCATGGCGTTGCCGCCAAGCTCGTTCGTGAAGAAGTGCGTTCCGAGGTAGCGGTCGGCGGTGAGCAGGGCCAGCGTCACCGTCAGGATCGGGAACGCCGCCACGATCAGGATGTTGGTGACCAGCGAGGTCCAGGTGAACACCGGCATCTTCATCAGCGTCATGCCGGGCGTGCGCATCTTCATGATGGTCACGATGAAGTTGATGCCGCTAAGCGTTGTGCCCAGTCCTGACAGCTGCAGTGACCAGATGTAGTAATCCACGCCCACCGTCGGGCTGTATTGCAGGCCCGACAGCGGCGGATACGCCAACCAGCCGGTCGCGGCGAAGTCACCGACGAACAGCGACACCATGACCAGCACCACGCCCGACATGAACAGCCAGAAGCTGAGCGAGTTGAGGAACGGATAGGCCACGTCGCGCGCGCCGATCTGCAGCGGCACCACCAGGTTCATCAGGCCGGTGATGAACGGCATCGCCACGAAGAAGATCATGATCACGCCATGGGCGGTGAACACCTGGTCGAAGTGGTGCGGTGGCAGATAGCCGGCGGCGTCGGAGGCAGCCATCGCCTGCTGCAGGCGCATCATGATTGCGTCGGAGAAGCCGCGCAGCAGCATCACCAGCGCCACGATGATGTACATGATGCCGATCTTCTTGTGGTCCACCGAGGTGAACCATTCGGACCACAGGTAGCCCCACAGGCCCTTGCGCGTGATGAGGACGAACAACGCCAGGCCGCCAAGGATCACGGCGGCAAGCGTGCCCATGACGATCGGCTCGTGGTACGGGATGGCCTCGAGGGTGAGCTTTCCAAACATGACTTACTTCTCTGCCTGAGTCGGGGTGGTGTTCGAGGACACAGCGTCCCCGTCCTCGTGGTGGTGCATGTCCATCGGCATGCCGGCCTGCGACATGTCGTGATGCGCGTCCATCGGCATCTCGCCGTGCGAGGCCGCGTCGTGCGACATGTCGCCCATGTGCTTGTTGACCACGCTGGTGAACAGGCCCGGCGTCACCTGGCCGTAATAGGAAACCGGCAGCTTCTGGCTGGGCTGGGCCAGCGCCTTGTAGCTGTCGCCATCCAGCGTGGCCTGCGTGGCCTTGGCCTTGGCGATCCAGTCCTTGAAGCCATCCTCGGAAGTGGCGATGGCCTTGAAGTGCATGTCCGAGAAACCTTCGCCGCTGAAGTTGGACGACAGGCCTTCGTAGCTGCCCGGCTCGCGCGCGATGAGGTGCAGCTTGGTTTCCATGCCGGCCATGGCGTAGATCTGGCTGCCCAGCTGCGGAATGAAGAACGCATTCATCACCGAATCGGAGGTGATCTGGAAATTCACCGGGCGATCGACCGG
>NZ_DASRZX010000025.1:0-13038 GCF_035685885.1 Dyella sp.
CTGGTAGCGCACGCCATCGGCAGACATGGTGCTCACCAGCAGCGTCGGTACGCCTTGTACGTTCATCAGCGCAAAACTCTGGCCATTGCGCGCATTCCAATAAGTGACCTTGATGTTGCGCCCGCCCGGGCAACGGTAGACAGCATCGATGGTGCGATCGACCTGGATCTGCGGGACGCTCAGTGTCGCAGCCAGACCCTGGGCACTGATGGGAAGCGTGGCAGCCGTCAGCAGCAACGAAGGCAGGCGGCGGCATTGAAGGAAAGACAGGGAGAGTTTCATCGGGAAGCGGTTTCGGTGGTGGAGGTAGCTGGGGTATCGGGCCGAGCCACGGCGTACATTTCCCATGCCATCTGCTTGAGCAGCGCATGGGGGTCGTTGCCTTGGGCGTACAGGTCCATGTGGGCCTTGTTGGGCAGGAAGCGGATGTCCGCGCGTGCATGCAGGCTGTCCAGCACGAGCTTGAACTTGTGCACGGCGCCGTCCAGGTACCAGGTATCGTCCGTGCCGACGGCGATGTGGATCTTGCCGTCGAGGTTTGCCTTCAACGTCGGCCAGTTCTTCTGCACAAAGTGTGCAATGTCGTAGTGATCGACCCAGTAGTCGCGGACCTGCGGATCGACGTCACCGGTATAGCGGTCGAACAGCTTCATCGGCTCGCCATTCGCATCGCGCGGCGAAAACACCCATTCATAGGAGGACAGCTGCCCGCCATACGGACCAAGCACCTGCTCCAGTCGCGCGGCATCCTCGAACGAGCCTTCGGCATGAAAATGCACCCGGTCGATGGGCCACGGTGTGCCGTCGGGACGGCGATAGAGATTGACATGTGGCGAGTAGAGATCCACGCCGGAGAAGTCATGGAAGTCCACCGGATCAGGCGAGGTGGACCACGTTCCGCCGAACTCTGCCGCGTAGTGGGTCTGCAGCCACAAGGTGGCCCAGCCACCGGACGAGTGACCCGTGAGCAGGCGGCCATGTGCGTTGCCATCCATGCAGTAGCGGGATTCAAGCCAGGGAATCAGCTCCTCGACGAGTGCCCGGCCCCATGGGCCGTTGTTTACCGAGTCGGCAAACTCGTGGGTGCCCGTGGGCGTGGACTGGTCGAGAAAGACCCAGATCATCGGCGGCATGCTGCCCTGCTTCATCGCCAGATGCACGTTCACCACATCGTCGATCAAGGTGTCTTCGTCGCCGCCGTAGCCATGCGTGAAATACACCGTGGGGTAACGACGCGACGACGAGGCGTCGTAGCCCGGCGGCAGCAGCACCCAGCCGTGCATACGGATATCGCGTCCCCAGAAGGCCGACAGCAGCGCACTGCCGTGGTCCAGCTTGACGGTGTGCGCGCGTGCGTCGTCCGCATCGGCGCGAACGGCGGCGCTTTCCCAGGGCAGCGTCCACGATGCCGGCCGCGCATGCACGGACACCAGCTTGAGTACCGTGGGCGTAATGGCCGGCAGGCGGACGCTCACCACGGGGCTGATCAGATCCCCGGTGTCACGCCCGCTGTAGTTGTAGTTGTGATCCTGATCGAGCACGGCCTGCAGCAGATACTCGCCAGGCGGAAGGCGTGAGAAACCGGTAGGAAACGCCAGTGCGTCGGTATCGATCTCCACGGTCTGCCCTGGCGCGAGCCGGGCGATTTCCCGTGCAGCCACCGCGGCCTTTTGGGGGTGCCAGGCATCGGCATCCACCACGGTCACCACGCCTCCGGGCGCAGCGGCCCTGGCGGGCCCCGCCGGCGTGGCAAACAGCAATAGCCTGCCCGACACCGGCTGCGTGGCGGCGCCGTCCAGCTTGACCTGGAAAATGGGTGGCTTGCGTTCCGCCTGCCAGACCAGCGCCAGGCGAGCGGAAAACACCGAGACGATCACCATCGCCATGACCAACGAGGCCAGAAATAGCCAGCGCGGACGCATGTCAGCCCGCCGCACGCACGGCAAGGTGGGCCGCGTCCAGCAGCCCCCGAGCGCCGACCCAGAAGATCTGCACGCCAATGCAGAAAATCACGAATGCGAACAGCCGCATGACCACGCGCGTACCCACGTCGCCCAGAAAGCGCTGCACGCGGCACGCATAACGCACGCACAGATAAATCGCGACGCTCAGCACGACCAATGCGAGGGTCACGCCCGCAACGTGCACCGGCAGCGGGCCTTCGTCCGGCGATCCGGTACCCAGCGCAATCGCCACCGCGATGGCGCCCGGCCCCACCGTAAGCGGCAGCGTCAGCGGATAGAAGGCCCGGGCCCGTAGCGCCAGACCATGGCATCCCGCACCTGCGGCCTCCTCCTCGCGTGAGGAGTCATCGTCCGACTGCAGCAAGTTCCAGCCGGCGACCGCCACGATGAGGCCACCCGCCACCCGCAAGACGGGAATCGAAATGCCGAAGAACGCCAGTACATAAGCGCCAAGCAGCAATGAAAGCGCCAGCAGGATCACGCTGTTCAACGTGATGTTGCGCGCCAGCTCGGCACGCTCGGACTCGGTGGCATGCGGCACCATGCTCAGCACGATGAAACCCACTGCGGGCGGATTGATGATCGGCAGCAGGCTGGCGAGTATGAACAAGGTGGTCTTGAAGAATTCTTGCAGCATGGTATATCGACGCCAGGGGATCGGCGCCTATGTTCGGGGCCCTGGAGCGTGCGGGATTTCCACTTGCCACGCGTGGTTTCCAAAACGAACGGTGACGCATGGCGTTACCGTGCCTTCCGGAAGGAGCCGGGCCCCGCAAACGGGCACCATGCCTGCGACCTGACTGGAGCAACGCATGAATAACCCCTTATCCCGCCCTGCGCTCGCGCTTCGCCGCATCGCCCCCGCCATGGCCGTACTGATCGTTCCGGCGCTCCACGCGCAGTCGGCCAGCTTCGAATGCTCGCACGCTGGCACGCCAACGGAACATGCCATCTGCGCGTCACCCGCGCTGGGGAAGAAGGACATCGAAGTGGCGATCTACTACCGGCTCCTTCTACGCCTGAAACCCGCAACCGCCGGCATGGCGTATCGCGAATTCGACGATCAGCTCCGCGATCAGCAGCGGAAGTGGATCACCGACAGCCGCGATGCCTGCAAGTCCGATCTGCAATGCCTGGGACAGGCCTATGACAAGCGTATCGATTCGCTGCTCAGGACATTTGACCAGAATGCCGCGCTTACGTTTGGGCGTGCGGCCGATTGAAAAGACCATGCACTGCCTCGTGCGATTAGGAAACAAGGCGTGCTCACTGGAAAGCATCCCCTATGTCTACGGCCTAACCTGTGCTCAAGGCTGCAGCGTCGCGATCGCCACAACGGCGAATGACGCAAGGCTCCCACAGTGAGGCGGCGGCGCCGTCGCATCAACGTTCAGACATACCGGAGTTCATCACCATGAAGAAAGCATTGTTCGTTGGCGCCATCCTCGGCGCCGCCTGCACCTTTGGCTGCGCCACCATGGCTCAGCAGGGATCGCCCTACGTCGATATTGGCTACCACCATGGCAACCTGCGCAACGCGCAAGAGCATATCGTGCAGGCATGGCAGCTGATCGGCGACGCCCAGGTCGACAACGACTCGCGACTGGGCGGACACGCCGCACGCGCGAAGGAACTTCTCTCCGAGGCAAACGAGGAGCTTCGCCTGGCGGCCGACGTCGCCAACGAACACGGGCGTTAATACAGAAAAAAGGTACCGAACCCCCGCGCGTGGCGACATGCGCGGGGGTTCATCGTGTTGCCAATCCAACGCCCCCTGCTGACAAGAGCGAATGCGGCCAGAGGTCTGTCGACGCCGTCGCGCAGCAACGACAAAGCGAAGTGCGGCTGTCGCACTTCGCTTTGGGCCAAGGCAAGGCTCGGCAGTAGCGATATCGATCGATGAAAACCCGTTGCAGCGCTTCCATTCAGGAGAACCCTGAGCGTCGGCTCGCCGATGAGATGGTTGGTGCACACCAACCGCATTCCTGCGCGTCGGGAGGTTAGGCAGCCGTGCCGGAAGTCGTGGCAGGGTCGCGGCCATGCTCACGTGAATCACGTCTGCGCATCCTGCCGATGCGTGCGAAAAGACCTGGTGATGGCGGGGATCGGGGTGGAATCCCCAGGGGAGGCCAACACGGCAAAGTCATGGGCCTGCACCTCCTGTGCAAGGCCCTTGCAAGCATATCCACTCAGGAATGCGGTGGGTGCGTGCGTAGAGTGACGGAGACCAGCGACGGGCACTTTTCGAATCGCACGGACAGCATCCAAAACGAACGACGGACGTCGATCACCGCCACGCGGCGCTTTCACGGATTCCCAAGCCATGCCGCTCCAGGATCGCGTAAAGATGCCGCCACCAGCACTGGCGATCGGCATCGCTGTCCTGCAGCGATGGCGCCATGGGCAGGCCATCGAGTGCCTGCCAGAGATCGTCCGCGGTGGCGCCATCCAGCGTCGTCCGTGTCATACGGTTGTCCAGGTCACTGAAGGGTGACAGCTGGCATGGAGAGGGCTTCCTGGTTCGGCCCATGGAAAGACTCCGTCATCGAAAGGGTGAATCCAAGGCTAGAGGTAGCAAGCGCTTGGTGCTTTCCGAAGCGAAGCGAGTTTTATTGATTGCCACGACGATGCGGACGAACATCGCCTGAGGCCATGGGTATCAGACATGCGCGTCCCTCTCCCGTGTTTCGGATCGTGGGAATCGGAAAATCGGCATGGGCAAAGGAAAGGCCCGCGCGTTGCATCGACCTAGCATGCGCACACTGACACTCAATCTGCCGCACCCGGCACCTCCCATGATCATGCCGCTTGATTTGAAACATCTCCTTGAAGAGAGAAATCACCGCTCCAGCCAACGCACCTTGCCCGGGCGTTGGCGTGAACGGCTGATTCTTGGCGCCTGGCGCCGCGCCATGGCGCGTCGCGGACTTTCATGGCTGGACGACACACTGCCTCCCGCCCAGGCACGAGCGGCGTATACGCTCCCGGACGCTGCCGCGTCGCTACGCACGCAGGCTGAAGACGTGGTGATGCTGGGCACAGGCAACAGTCTTGCAGCACAGCTTGACGCCATTGGCAGCGATTTCGTGAAGGACATCCTGGTAAGACGCGCGGCCTGCGCCATGGCGCAACTTCACGAGTCGGGTGGCTATGTGGGTCACGCGCGTGCTGACGATATCGACGTCATGGGCAACGAGATCGGTTTTTGTGAGCGTGAATGCGAGGCCTGCGAGCGGCTCGGCATTACCCAGGCGCAGACACACGACTGGCTCCTGTTCGCGTCCAGCGTAGCCCCTCACTACGACAAGCGTGCCGGCGATCTGGCCGCGATTCTCTTTCGCCCGATGCACCTGCTTGCAAAACCATCCAGCGAGCAATTGCTGGCCACCATCGAGGCCCTGAGGCCGCTCGAACACGCCTGGTACCGGTTGTGCGGGCGGCGTATCCGCGCCATGCGCACGGCGCTCCTCGCGCTTCGCAGTGGACTCGCATGGCAAGGTGTTCCAGCGCCGCCCGTTCATGCACTGGGAAGCAGAGGCACATCCCAGTACGCCATATTGCGTTATCTGGATTCGGGGAGACGTACGCCTTGATACACGCATGGCCGGCACGTGCCGTCTTGCTCGACGTCGTCAGCTTTTCGACCAGCCATGACCAGGACACAAAAAAGCCCCGTGCCTTGCCAGCACGGAGCTCTTTCCTGATCGATGGATTGAACGAACGTCAGGAAAGCTCGCGCAACAGACCGCTCAATTCGATACCGTTCTTGGAGCGCGTCATGACCTCATCAGGTATCGAACCCCGGCGCGTCGGATCCACCATGTCCTGGTTTATCTGCACGAACGGGCGCATGCTCGCTTCATAAGCGGCACAGGCGAGTTCCGGTCGATCGGCATGACGCGCCAGCTCCCTGCCCAGCACGAACGCGCCAACCAGGGCCAGGCTGGTGCCCTGGCCGGAGAACGGCGATGCGCAGTGCGCGGCATCACCGGCCAGTACCACCCTACCCTTCGACCAGTTGGGCATGCGGATCTGTGCAAGCTCATTGCAGTAGAACTGATCGGTGACGTGCATGGCCTGGATGAATGCAGGCATATGGCCGCCAAGGTCTTGGCACTGATTTTCGACCATAGCTTTCTGCGCGGCGATGTCAGCACGAAGGGCCTTGGTGTCGCTCGCTCCGAAACCGATGCCGACACGCAGCTCGGACTGATCGAGGCTGGGATACACGACGTAGCCCACGCCACCCGAGCGATGGATCAGCTCCCAATGCTGCAGGCCAATGAAGTTCGGCGTGGTGAACAACGCCATCACGACGCCCAGGCTTTTGATGTACGAAGCGTCATCGTTGAACCAGAGCCGGCGCGTTTTTGAATAGACGCCATCGGCGCCCACGACCATGTCGAACGTCCGCCGCTTGCCGCTGGTAAAGCTCACCTCAACCTTGTCGCCGTGTTCGGCGAGTGATGCGATGCTGTCTCCGTAGACAAATTCGACGGCGTTGCTCAAGGACTTCATCAGAAGCTGACACAGGTCATCACGAAACAACTCGACATCCTGCCCGTCGGTACGGCCGGCACTGAATGTGCGCTCCTCCGTACGCTCGATTTCCACGCCGGCAGCATCGAGCGTCGACATGCCCTTGTTATGGGTACGCAATTCCCGAATCTTGTCCAGCAGCCCCATCGCCTGGACCACATCCAGCGCGACACCGCGGATGTCGATGGCCTGACCACCACGCCGGAAAGCGGGTTGAAGCTCCACCACGGTGACAGCAAAGCCGGCTTTGTCGAGCCAGTGCGCAAGGGCGAGGCCAGCGACGCCCGCACCGGAGATGAGTACATCGCGATTCATGGAGGATCCTTGGAGAATGGTCGAAGTCACGATGCGGAAGACTGTTTGCGGACCTGAGCGGGACACCACGTGGTGAACTTGATCGCGGCATAGATGGCGCCGGCAACCACCAGCACGACGTGACGTGACGTCATCAGCCCCTTCCACAGCGCTACATCCGCTACCACGATGATGGCGAAGGCCGCCGCCCAGGCCAGCGAGATCATCCGATTGGTCTGAAGAAAGCGCGGCGAACTCCACAGCTCAGGCGCAACACTCTCCTTCGCATAGTCGATGGTGAACGGCCGGCCGATCAGGACCGAGGCCAGCGCGATCAACAGCAGGCCGCCATCCACGCACAGGCGCACCAGGCCAACGGAAAGCGACGCGCCGGACCCTATGGCATAGACAGCCAGCGCAGCGAACAGCAGGCACGAGCCGACCTCGAGCAGCTTGAGCGACCGGCCCGATACCTTGTTCCACACCAGCATGGCTGCAGACACAACGGCGCCGGCGATCAGGCCCAGCGAGGAATAACCAAGTGCGCTGGCCACGGCGAACGCGAAGAAAGGGACAAAACCAAGCAGGATTTTCATAAGGTGCCTTGATAGATGGTTACGCGCTGACGCGCATTCCGGTCAATGCCGCTTTCGCACGCACGCGCCAGACGTTGGGGGGCATGCCGGTGTATTGCTTGAAGACGGTGCAGAAATGCGCCTGTGTGCTGAAACCCGCCGATACGGCGATCTCGTACAGCCCCCAGGTGGCGCCGAGCATGAGCGCCTTGGCGTGTTCTACGCGTTCTTCCACCAGAAAGTGATGCGGACGCTTGCCGGTTGCGGCACGGAACTGAGCTGCGAAATGCATCGAAGACAGGCCGGCGGCCTCCGCCATGTCGCCGAGCCTGATGGGCCGGGCGAGGTTTTCCCGCACGAACGCCGTGACTTTGGCCATCCGGCGCGGAGCCAAGGCCTGTTGCTCCTGGCGTATCGGAATGACCACCTTGTCATCGGCAGCGGCTACCAGCGAGCGCTCCAGGATCGTCTCGATCAGCGGTGCGGCGAAGCTGGTCCCCACCCCCTCCGAAGCCGAGCGCACCAGGGCCTGCACCAGCTGCTGCAAGATGGCATCGGCATGACGCCGAGCTTGACCGTGCGCAACCATCAAGCCCATGCGGCGCGTCTGCCTTCCCCGCCAGAAGCTGTTCGGCACCGTGAGGATCAACTCCTCACCATCGCTCAGCCATTCGGTCCGCGAGATTGCTCCCGGCCCGCTCGCCTGGGCAAATCCAGCGGAAGCCTCACCACGGTATGTCCATCGCCCGTCGTGGCACACGGAAACCCGGCACCTTCCGAAAGGAAAGCGCACGACGCTGGCATTTTCAGGGGCTTGAATTACTTCCCCCAGCGATCCCGCGCGACGACGTGCCACGACGGCGCGCGGTACATCCCCGTCGCCAGGCAGGACGACCGTCGCCCCGTCATCCGCCCATGCAGAATCGAGCGTGGCGCCAGCCTGGTTGTCAGTCATCACGTTCAACATGTCAGCTCCCCTTGCCCGCGCTTGGGCTGGATGGCCAGTGTCGACTTTCGATTCCGGTAGAGCGGAGCCCGTAGGCCAGACGCCTTCCCTCGCCGCCCAATCTTTACGATGTCTAGATAGATTGAGGCCACCCTAACCCATTGTCAATATATATTTTTACAATGGTAAGATTGAGGTTATGAAACCGACCCCCTATCACCACGGCGCCCTGAAAGAGGCCCTTCTCAATGCAGCTGAGACCATCATTCGGCGCGACGGCCTCACCGGCCTGACATTACGCGCCGCTGCGCGCGAGGCCGGCGTCTCCCACGCCGCGCCGGCACATCACTTCGGTGACCTCACCGGCTTGTTGACCGATCTGGCCGCCGATGGCTTCCGCCGCTTTGGCGCCGCCCTTGAGGCCGCGACCAGCGCTGCGGATGCGCGACGCTGGGATGGCGCACGCGCCTACCTGGCGTTTGCGCAAGCGAACCCCGCGCTGTTCCAGCTCATGTTCCGCTCTGATCGCCTCGACGTCAGTCGCCCAGACTTCAAGGAAGCACGCATGCATGCTCTTGGACTACTCGCCAGTTCTCGAAGCACGCCCGTCGAAAATCCCTCGCTCGAACAGCTGGGCAACGTGATGGGTGGCTGGTCGATCGTGCATGGCTTCACCATGCTCCTGCTCGACGGGCGCATCCGTGCGGTGCTCAGCATCGCGCCGGCAGGCACGACGCCAGAGGAACTCTTCGACGCCATGCTCGCATCCGTCGACAACAACCGCATCGGCCCGGATCGGAACACAACCAACGCCGCGTAGTCGTGCATGAGGCACAGACACCATCGAAAGCCCGAGCGAAGCCCCATGAAGCCACTCCTGTCGATCGTTCTGTCGCCACTGCACTGGCCGCGCCCTACCCCTGATAACGCTCCCTAGCGGGTGGTGGCTGCACCGAACATATGCGCCATTCAATCGAATCCAATTCCAGATTCGAATCCGCTGGAGGGTCAACATCTCGCTCGTCACAACCACAAGTGTGGCGCCGAGTTTGTTCGCTGCCCACTCGGCGTTTTCCTTGAGCTCAACGTGCTTCGCGCTCAAACAATTGAAATCGAACTCTCTGACAAGACGGCATTCCCGCGCGCCCGATCGAAGATCGACCACAGCATCAAACTTGATTTGCTTGCGCCCTGTACCCCCGACGTGCGTTTTTTGCCCCCGGCGATCACCAAGCAATGTGCACCGATCGATCAGTCGATCGTCGGCACCTTCGCCAGATTCAACATCACCGTCAGCGGCTCGATCGGTGACACGACGAAACCGTGGTGCAGGTAAAACCGTTTGGCGTCTTCGTTGATGGCATGGCACAGCAGCGCGCGGATGCCCATTTCCTGCGACAGCCGCAGGGCACGAAGCACGGCATCCTTGAGGAGTCCGGCGCCAATGCCCTGACCGGCCCGGTCCGCATGCACTGCGAGCCGTCCCAGCACGATCACCGGGATCGGATCGGGCATGTTGCGGCGGACGTTGCCCGGGGACTGTTCATGCGAGACGGCGCCGGCAGCCAGGGCGTAGTAACCCACCACGTCCTCGCCGGCACACACCACGTAACAGCGCGAAGCGCCGTCCAACTGGTTACGCCGGGCTCGCTGTTTCAGCCAGATTTCCAGCGCCGGCTCGGTGCACCGGAAGTCGTCCAACCGATGCGCGTCGGCCAGTGGCACCGGCGCCCGAAGCGGCGGTCGCTTCACGCCTCCCACGGCGCCTGCCGACGCAGCAACTTGCGCAGGGCCGCGCCGTGCGCCACGGGCGCATCGAGCAGCGCCTGGAAGCGCTTGAAGCGTGCCGCATCCAAGGCAAACAGTGTCTGGTCCAGCAACACCTGCTGGGCCTTCTCGCAGGCCGCTTCCAGCATGAAGTCAGTACGGCTCTTGCCGGCGACACGGGCCGCCTGGTCGATCAGGTTCCGCTGCGGCGCCTGGGCGCGCAGGTTGATGGTGGTTTGGCGAGCAACGGTGGTCATGGCGGCATACCTCTTTGTATACACATTGTACATACAACGGCAACCAGACGCCACCTCACCCTTCAGCCCTCTTCGTCCGCCTCAGCCTCAAGCGCGGCGAACAGCGCGACGGGGCGCGCGTGATCACGGCACGGTCACCGGCCTGGACGGCGCGGATATCGTCACGCAGCTGATCGAGCATGCCTTCCAGGTCAGCCAGGCGCTGTGCATCGGGCTGGTCGCACGACTTCTCTTGGCGGGCCTCGCCGAGGAGCTTGCCTCGGCACAGGTAAAGGATCTCGCGGGCGCTAAACATTTCCGCGTCATCGGTGACTCATAAGGCACCCTCGCTCCGGCCTCAACTTCTTTGAGGATGCGCACGATCTGTTCTTCGCTGAACTTCGACTTCCTCATGTAGCGCTCCTTCTGGGGGAAACTCTACTTCTATCTGGCTCGAATCAACGAGGACGCTTCAATGCCCACGAAGGGACGCTGGTCCGTGCACAGCTCGCTTTGCCCCGCCGCCCTGCAGCGACGGAAGCCTTCAAGGAACTCAGCAACACCAGCTTGATTGGCTGGGGTGATGCCAGTAATGCGTATCTGGATCGACGGAGAGTTAGCAGACGCTTGATAAAGCAGATCGTATGCGTCAGCCGATGTTGCAAACTTACACTGGTATACATCGCCGACGGACGGGCATTGCTTGGGGACCGTGCCCGCCAAAGCATCTTTGGGATGGTTGCCTTCATAGATCACCACATTGGCACCGTTCCACAGGCTCACTGTGCGAAGCACGAAATCCACCGGGGTTTTCATTTCCAGAACGTCCCCGTTTGCAACTCCAAAACAAATGTCCGTCAGGTAGACATTGCAATACACGTATCGCGAAGAAGTTTGCCTGGGAGGTGACCCAGGTCCCTCAGCTTGCGATGCGCAAGTCACCAGTGCAGCTAACAGGGCTGCCGTAAGAGTTAACAAGTTCCGCATTTGTAAGGCGCCTATTGAGTGGGCTGCGTGGGCGGCGGTGTGTAGCTCGTTGTGTCGACTCCACGAGAGGCGTCCCTCCTCCATGGATCTTCACCCTCCGCCTGGAAACTTTGTAGCAAAGGTGTCCGAATTGCTACCCAAACAGGGTTACCCAAACAGGGTCAGGCTCACTTCCCGGAAGCGTACCCAAACAGGGTCAGGTTCACTTCCCGGAAGCCGCCTACGTGTTCTGCCGGTCACTGGCGACTCTACAACGCCATTACGCGTTGGCACCCTCGCCTGATGGCTCGACAACCTCGACTTGATCTTCCCAACATTCCCCAACACGTCGTGCAACGCGGCAATAATCGCCTGCCATGTTTTCTCGATGACGATGATAGGCGACGTTACGTGCGCCTACTTCACGAGGCGCTATGGCACACAAAATGTCACCTGCATGCCTATGTGCTGATGGACAATCATGTCCACTTGCTGCTGACACCCCCAGCGCCGGGAGCCATTGCGCAGTTGATGCAAAAGCTTGGGCGACAGTACGTCGGCCAATTCAATGCTCGTCATGGACGCACGGGCACCTTATGGGAAGGTCGGGATAAGTCGTGCCTAGTCGATAGCGAGAGTTACGTGCTCCGCTGTCATCGATACATCGACCTCAATCCCATTCGTGCACGCATCACCGCGGATCCATACCAGTTCCGCTGGTCTAGCGCTGATGCCCATGCCGGCCATCGACACGATGCCCTGCTGACCGAGCACCCCGCATACCTCGGGATTGGTGCATCGCCGGCCGAACGCGGAACGGCCTATCGAGCACTCCTTGGCGAAACGGTATCGGACGACGAGATGCTCGCCATGGGCAGTACACTCCTGGTCGATTGGACCAGTATGGGCAGCGCGTAAATATCGAGATCGCCCTGCCTGGCCAAGGTGCTGCGACGGGTAATACGAGCTACCTCCGGTCAGGATGGATGATTCAACCTGATGGTTCTATCAAGCTAAACACCCCATTCTCAGGCTTTACAAGGAGTGCCCAATGACCATTAAGCTCTTTTCGCGAGTGGAGTTTGTCGGCGCTCAGCATGACGAATTGAGGGCGGGGGACATTGGATACATCATTGAAGATTATGGTGATGGTAACTACGAGGTTGAATTTTCCAATGCGGACGGATCGACCCGAGCCCAAGTCGTGGTCAATGAGAAAGACCTTGTTCCGAGAGCCATCTAGTCGCGACCAAGCATAAGTTGAACGCCCGCCTAGCGCGGGCGTTCTTCTTTGGGCGGGCGGTTAGATCGGCCTGGCCAGCACCGCCCGAATCCCCGCCTCATCGCGCGACGACAGCGCCTCAGCCTTATCTTGCGCGTCGATGTAGGCCTTCGTAGTACACCCCATTCGGCTTGATGGTCACCCCACTAATGAGAGGTACATCCGCCGCTGATGGCCACTGCGTCGCTCCTTGGCCAGCGACCGTCGGTGTGCCCGCATTTGCAAGGCCGTCGGATGGCGACAGCAGTGCTTGCGCATCTACCGGCGTTACCAACGCCACAGGTGCGATCGTCTGCGGAATGTTCTGCACCACCACGCCAGGTGCACTGATGCTCATCTGAGTGGTTGATGCATCGACGGGGATCGGCGGAAGCTGATTAGCCTGATAGGCATTGATGCCGGCAATAACCGCATTGCCCAATGCATTCCCAAACGCATCCTCCAAAATCGTCGCCCAGCTCTTAACGTG
>NZ_DASRZX010000026.1:0-48693 GCF_035685885.1 Dyella sp.
ACTGGCGTCATAACCCAGTGTCGGCCGCCCTAACTGCGGCGTCTCGGACGGCTCTCGATGCCCGTTACGAGCAAGCTCCCGCGAGATGGTGCTGGGGGAGCGCCCCAAGACCCGTGCCAGCTGCCGCGCACTCTCGCCACGCGCCTTGCCGACCATGATCGCACCGCGTTCTTCGGCGCTCAGATGATTGTAGTGCCGGCCCATGCATCACCTCGTCCCCGGGTGTTGCACTTGATCTTAGATACCGCCTCACGTTTCTTTTGGGCCAGCAAAAGAAAGGTGACTCGGCGTCCGGCAGGACGTCGAAACGCCCGCTGCGTCCCACAGGGACTTCCTTCGGTCGTAGGCGGCACGCTGGCGGTAGCGCCGAATCAAAGAACTAAGAGCACAGTCACTGGATGACTCGCCACGACCGCCCTTCGGGGCCGCCCTACGGGCGTTCTGCGCGCTTCGCGCTTGTCCTGCGTTCGCCGGGATAACGAGCATGAAGACCGAGGCGAAAGGCCATCGCGCACAGGGTGCGCTCCTACAAGGGTGGGCAGCGAAAAATGAGGCGGCCGCCTCCATCCTTTCCCCACCAACTGCAACCCACCCCAACACCCCAGACCCAATCAACCCCATTCCCTCCGTTGAGACGTTCCATCCCATGCATCGCCCTCGATGCCTGCCGGAGCGCTCGCATGAAACCCTCCCATCTCGCCCTCGCCCTGCTGGCCACACTCGCCGCCAGTACGCAGGCACGTGCCATCGGCCGGCTGGTCGACCTGAAGGTCTACGACCGCACGTCGCAGCAGGAATTGCCGGTCTACCGCCACGACGGCCGCTACTACGTGGCGGGGCAACCGGGTCATCGCTACCAGATCCGGCTGCGCAGTCGCGGGGGAGAACGCGTGCTGGGCGTGCTCTCGGTGGATGGCGTGAACGTGCTCTCGGGCGACACCGCCGACTGGTCGCAGACCGGCTACGTACTTGATCCCTTCACCGCCACCGAGATCCGCGGTTGGCGCAAGAGTCTTTCCGAAGTTGCCGATTTCGTATTCGCCGATGCATCGAACAGCTATGCGGTGCGTACCGGGCGACCGGACAACGTGGGCGTGATAGGCATGGCGGTATTCCGCGCACGCCCCATGCCACCGCCGATGAAACCGATGGCGGAGGAATCCCGGAGCGCTCCCGTCGACCAGATGCGCTATGCGCCCGCGGCCTCGGCTCCTCTCGCCAAGACGCTATCGGACAGCGGTCCCATTGGCACCGGGCACGGGCAACGCGAAACCTCGGTGGTGAGCTATACCGATTTCGAGCGAGCCTCGGACTCGCCGGACGATGTGATCGCACTGTATTACGACACGCGCGAGCGTCTCGTTGCGCAAGGCGTCATTCCTTCGCCAGCGCGGCCGACGGCACCGTTGCCCGACCCGTTCCCAGGCCACTTCGTGCCCGATCCACGTTGAAGTTCGCGCAAGGCATGCACCACCATTGCGCGCATGGCAGCATGTCCATGCCATGTCCGACAACGCACCGCGAATGCCCGATATTTCCCACGCACTGATCGACACGCTCGAGCGAAACCACTTGCTCGAACTACCCGCCCAGTTGCGTGAGCGCGTCCACGCGATCGAACGCCTGGAGGAATGGCTCGATGATGCAGCGGAGGCCGATCCGCTTCGTGCACGGGCGCGCAGCTTGCTGATGCGGCTGACCGCTGTCCAGCGGCAGCTGTGCGGGTCGATCCGCGCGGACATCCGGAAAGGCGGCGGCACACAAGCCCTGCGTCGCTGGTCGCCAGGCCGTGACATCGATGCCGTCGAAGGTTACGACCACCTCGATGCGCTGCTTGGCGAAGTGTTCGCCTTCGACGAACCCAACGAAGCGATCAGTCCGCTGGAACCCGGCATGGTGTTCTACCAGCCCACGCCCGTGCGACATATCTTCGACCTGGTGCAACGCGCGGTTGTCACGCGAGACGATGTCTTCATCGACCTCGGCTCAGGGTTGGGGCACGTGCCGATGCTGGCATCCATCCTCACCGGTGCGCAATGCGTGGGTATCGAACGCGAACCCGTCTATGCCCGATTGGCGCAGCAAACGGCGGCTTCGTTGCAGCTGGATCGGTTGACGTTCATCGCGCAGGACGTGCGCGATGCGGACCTGTCGCAGGGAACGGTGTTCTATCTGTACACGCCGTTCACCGGCGACATCCTGCGCACGGTATTGGATGCATTGCGGAATGAATCAGCGCGACGCCCCGTGCGCATTGTTACGTTCGGACCATGCGCCGGCGTCATCGCTGAAGAGGCGTGGCTGCAACCGGCTGGCCCGTGCGAGGCCAACCGGATTACCGTGTTCTATCCCGTGACGCCTTGAGAGAGGCTTACGCGCCGCCAAGCGGCGTTGCCAGTTGCAGGCCCGAGTCGCCGGCATGCAGGCCTTCGCCAGGCAAGGCATCGGGCGCTTCGCTCAACAGGGCCTTGCTCAACCATGGCGGACTCTGGCGAGGGCCGGGGAAGTAGGGACTCCATGTGCCGTATGGATGGTCGGCAATCGTTACGCCGGACTCCACCAAGAAGAATTTCACGGGCACGCGCACTTCCCAGTAGGGATTGTCGACTGCGTTGCCGTGCGTTGGCAGGTTAAACGTCCAATCCTTGGCAACCCGAAGCGACGCGCCCGCGAGCATCTTGCGGTACGACTCCATGGCACTCTTGGCACCATACCGGTCGAGATTCACCTGCTCGACGACGGCTTCCTCTACGGTGCCCTCGCGGCCGATGCGCAGCACCAGGAACACCGTGCCCGACACGCGCGCGTCGACGGCATCCCGGGGATAAGCCGGTTGCTTGCGCGACTTGTAGCTCACCCAGGCGCCGGTTTTGTTGTCGCTTTCGCCAAACGACGTGCCGGACACGTCGACCAGATACGTGCCGTCGCCCGCCGGCTTGGCCCGTACCAGCAGGCTCATCTTGGTATGGATCACGTCGGTTGCCGGCGCCGACAGCTTGAACGTCCAGTGCGATACGTTCCTGTCGACAATGGAAGCTACTTCCGCAGGCACCCTCTCGCGCTTGTCGATGGTGTAGCCATGCAGGCTGCCATCCGGATTCACGTCAATGGTGCCGGTCAGCACCATGCTGGCCTCGGCCGTCTTGAGTACTTCCTTTTGCAAGGCTGTCTGCGCGTGCGTCACGCCCACCGCCACTTCCAGCAGCAGGCAGCATCCCATCCAGTGTCCCAGCTTCATGCCCTTCCCCCGTTGGCCGCGGACGGAGTCTATCCGGCACCCACCGCGTTGATAAGCACCGCCCAAGCCTGGAGCCAAGTCCTTGATCCCCCGAAACAACATGCTGCCTTACGGCCGGAAGCTTGACGGTGGCGTTACACTGGCGCGTCTGAAAGAGGTACGAAGGAACCCGCATGACCGAGCGCAACGAGCCGACCGAAGTCACCCGCGAACAGGCCGAGGAGGCCGTGCGCGTCCTGCTCCGCTGGTCGGGCGAGGATCCGGCCCGCGAAGGTCTGCTCGATACGCCCAAGCGCGTAGTGAAGGCATACAAGGACTGGTTCTCGGGCTACGACGTCGATCCGGGCGAATACCTGCGCCGCACCTTCGAGGAAGTGGCCGGCTACGACGAAATGGTCGTGCTGCGCGACATCGAGTTCGAAAGCCACTGCGAGCACCACATGGCGCCGATCATCGGCCGCGCGCATGTCGGCTACCTGCCGACCAACCGCGTGGTGGGCATCAGCAAGCTGGCGCGCGTGGTCGATGCGTACGCACGCAGATTCCAGGTGCAGGAAAAACTCACCGCGCAGATCGCGCAGTGCATCCAGGAAAACCTGCATCCGGCCGGCGTAGCCGTGGTGATCGACGCCAGCCACGAGTGCATGACCACGCGCGGCGTGCACAAGCGCGGCGTGTCGATGGTCACCAGCCAGATGCTGGGCGCCTTCCGCGACGACGCGCGCACGCGTGCCGAGTTCCTGCAGTTCATCGGCATCCACGGCGCTGGCCGCTGACGCCTCGCGCTTGATGTTGCCGATCGATAACGCAGGCGCCGACGAGCGTCTCCAGGACGTACTGCGCGAAGGTATCTCCGCCGAGGACTTGCCTGCGGTGTTCCCGCTGCTGCGCGGGCGCACCCTGCTGCGTGCCTTCAGCGCACTGTTCCACGGCGGCGACGCCCAGGTGTTGTTGCGCCTGCTGGTGCTACGCACACTGGGTGCACGCGCGCACGCACCGGAATGGATGCCCTCGGAAATCCGCGACCAGCTCGCCTTCGTCGAGCCGGTAAAGCTGGAAACCGTGGTGCAGCGCCTGAAGGAACACGAGCTGCTGACCTGGGACGGCGAGACGTTGCGCTATCGCGTGAGCCCGCTGGGCCGCAAGGCGCTGGCTGCCGTATCCACCCTGCTGGAGTTCGAGCGTGACGACGAGGACGGCCTCGGCTACATCACCGCGCAGCTCGCCGCCGGCCACGCGGTGGGCCGTATCTCGGTCGATGAGCTTGGCCATCTGCTGTCACGCCTCTCCGAGCTGAAGGAAGATTTCGACCGCGCCGTGCTGTCGGGTTCCGAACACCGTATCCGCCGTGCCGCGCTGCACCTGGAATCGGTGTGGACGTGGGTGGAGAAAGGCACCGAGGTGGTGAGTTCGATTGCCGACAGCGACAAACTGGACTCGGCAACGCACCGGCTCGCCCAGGCCGTGGGTCGCGCACAGAGCGCGCTGCTGCGTCAGGCCGGCGTGTTCCAGCGCGAGCTCAACAAGATCGACCAGCACCGCGTGCACCTGGGCCGCACTGGTCTTTCTTCGTCGGACCTCGTGGCATGGCTGCGCTCGCTCACCGCCGACACGCTGGCGGGGCACGCCGACGAAGCGCACCTGCTGCCACTGCATCCGCCGTTCGTGCAGGACCAGATCGCACTGGACGTGGCTGAATACGAACTGCTCGAACGCGAACGCGCCGCCGCCGAAAACACCACGCTGCCCAGCGCCGAAGCCACGCCCACCACGCACGACCTGCCGATCGATGAGGAAGATCTGTCTCCGCTGCTGGCCTGGCATGGCGAGCTGGCCGCCGTGACGCAACCACTGGAACTCACCGACGCGCTGCGCGGCGACGACTATGCGCTGAGTGCGTATCGCCTCTCGCTGCTCGGCTTGCTCGGCGATCCCGAATCCTCTGCGCTGCAGGGGGCCACCGCCGATCTCGCGCGGTTGCCGCTGCGGCTGGAAATCGAACCCCGCCTGGTCGACCCAGGCCTGGCGACGATCGCGCTGGTCAGCGCGGGTCGCCTGCATCCCAAGGACAATAGACATGCATGACGAGACTGCGACGCTGGTCGCCCGGCTGCTCTCGCAGCGCTGGCTGCCGCGCGACGACGCGCAGGCACGCAAGCTGCTGCTCGATGAGGCCTTCCGCGAAGAACTCGACCGCCGCCTCGCCGGGGTAGGCCTGGAGCTGCGCGAGCATCCCTACTCCGCCTATATCGGCGTGGCCGTCACCCGCAGCGCCGAGCGCCAGGTGTTCGGCGGCAGCGACAGCTGGATCTCCAACACACTGCAGCTGGATCGTGACGCCGTGGCGCTGCTGGTGGTGCTGTGGGCGCTGATCGTGCTGCCCAAGCGCCAGCGCCAGTTGGAGCGTCAGCAGGCCGAGGCCGATGCCTCGCAGGCGCTGATGTTTGCCGAGGCCAAGCCGATCTCGCGCGATGCCTCGCTGTCGCCGGTGGTGGCCGAGCGCACCCTGCTGGCCGATTTCGGTGACCGTCTGGGCGGCAAGACGCGCGTGAACTTCAATCTCGGCGTTCTGAGCCGCCACGGCTTCATCGTGCGCCGCAAGGGCGACCTGGCTGAAGGTCCACTGCTCGACCTGGTGTTCGACTACGAGCGCACCGCCCGACGCATCCTGGACGGCGCGCTGGGCGATCTGCTCGCCGGCCTCACGCCGCGCGACGATGTGAACGACAACGACAACGACGAGCCGCTGTACGACGAGCTCGACGGTGGCGTGAATGACATCAGCGAAGACAGCGAAGTGACCCACGATGTTTGATTTCCGCAGCCTCGAAGTCATCCACTGGGATTACTGGCAGCGCTTCAGCCTGCCGCTGGATACCAACATCGTCACCGTGGTTGGCCCCAACGGCTCGGGCAAGACCACCCTGCTTGATGCGCTGCGCACGCTGCTCACCATCGACTGCGCCGGCAACCGCGACTACAAGAGTTACCTGCGCCACAACGGCAAGCCGTTCGCGTGGTTGCGCGCCCGCGTCGGCAACCTGCCGGGACCACGCGGCGAGCGGCCGTTCTTCCCGATCATGGACAGCGAAGTGACGCTGGCCATGCGCATCCAGAAGAAGGGCGGCGAGTGGCAGCGCCAGTACGCGGTGATGGGCGGCGACGTCAGCATCGACGAGATCGAGGCGCGCAACGACTGGCTGGGCCTGCGCGAATACCGCGTCCGCCTGGAAGGCGCGGGCCTTTCGCAGGCGATCCGCCGCGTGCTCACGCTGGAACAGGGTGCCACCGACAAACTGTGCCAGCTGCCGCCCAAGGCGTTGCTCGACCTGGTGTTCGACGTGTTCGGCGACAAGGCCGTGCTGGAGGACTACCAGCGCGCCCGCAACGAGCAGGGCGAGGCCGACCGCGAACTGCACGGGCTGGAGCACCAGCTTTCGCTGATCGGCGTGAGCCTGCAGGAGGCCGAAGGCCGAGTGCGTTCTTGGCAGGAGTGGGACGCGCTCAAGCACGAACACACCGACCTGGTGGCCGAGACGCTGCCGCGTACCGAACTGGCCGAGCTGCATGCGGCGATCCGTGGTGCACGCCCGCAACTGCTGGGGCTCAAGCGCAAGTGCCGCGATCTTTCCGCACGCGATGTGGAGCTGCAACTGCAACTGCAGGCGCTGGACGCGCGCGAAGAATCGCTGCGCGCCGAGCAGCATGCCGCCGACCAGTCGCGTCAGCAGGCCAAGCAGCAGCTGGACGAAGCGCGCCGCGGGGAAACCGAAAACGCCACCCTGCTCAAGCAGGAACAACACCTGCGCAAGCTGGTCGCCGAGCAGGACGGCGCCGATCACGAAAGCCAGGGCAAGCAACTGGTGGAAGCACGCAGCCAGCTCGGCCGTTTGCAGAACGACGAAGCACGACTGCGCGAGCAGCTGAGTACGCTTACCGCCCAGCTCGGCGCGTGGCGTCGTGGCCAGCGTTACACACCCGAATTCGAGCAATCGTTCCGTCGTGCACTGGCTGACGCCGGCATCGGCCACAGCATGCTCAGCGAGATCGTGGAGATCACCGAACCGCGCTGGCAGGCGGCGGTGGAAGCGGTGCTGGCCGGCTATCGCCATGTGGTGCTGCTGGATCATCCGCGTGACCGTGAGTCGGCCTGGCGCCTGGGTGAACAGCATCGCTACAAGCATTTCGTGGTGGCCGAGCGCGCACCAGCGATGACGCCGACCCGCGGTTCGTTGCTGGAGGTGGTCGACTTCACCGCGGCCGCGCCGGAATGGCTGCTACGCCAGCTCGATCGCATCCGTCGCGTCGAGGATGTGGCCGACGGTGCCAAGCTCGCCAAGGATCAGGACTGGATCACCCCGCAGGGCTACTTCCGCGAACGTCGCGGTGGCCGTCACCTGGGCGTGGACGATGTCTACTTCGGCAGCGCTGCGCGCGAGCGCCAGTTGCGCGAAGGCGAGGCCCGCCTGCAGTCGATCGAGCAACAGCTGCGCACCATCACCGACAAGCGCAAGGACTGGCAGCAACAAGCCAGCGATGCGGAAAGCCTGCTGCGCGGCGCCAACGCCAGCGGCCAGCTAGCCGACCGCGCGGACGAATTCGCCGCCGCGCACGAAGCGCAGGCGGCCCTGCAGGACGACGTGCAACGCTGCGCCGACAGTTACGCCGCCGCTGAAGTCCATTACGAAGGCGTGCGCGAAAAGCGCCAGCAGAACTCGCGCCAGCGCGACAACGAAGCACGCGAGCACCGCCAGGTCCAGCAGCAGCTGGCCGACAGCGCGCGCCAGTTCCACCAGTTCCGCAACGAACAGGTCGACCGCCTCAAGGCGTTCCGCCACAAGCGCAGCCATGTGCGCCCCGCGCACCGCAACCGCCGCGCGATCGCGGAACTGCGCGAACGCTACGAGTCGCCCGCCGCCGTGCGCCGCGAGATCGAGCGTATCGAGCGCCGCCTCAACGAAGGTCACTGGGAAACCGATGACGGCGTGCTGCCGCTGCGCGACAAGTTCGCCAACGACCACGACGGCCTGAAGCAGGACCTGCAGCGTCGCCGCGTGCACCTGGAACGCGCCGCGCGCATTACCCATGAGGCGCGTGCCGCTTACCTCAACGTGCTGCGCAATACAGTCAAGCGCTATGCACGCAACCTCAAGGTGCTGGCCGACCTCGCCGGCATCGGCGTGGAAGTGGAGCTGCCGGAGCTGTCCAACGAAGATCTGGCGCTGACGCAGGCCGGCCTCAACGTGCGCTTCGAGTTCGACAAGAAGGGCTGGATCGGCATGGACGACGGCGAAGCCTCCGGCGGCCAGCAGGTGATGAAGTCTTTGCTGCTGCTGGTGGCGCTGATGCGCGACGAGGACCGCCCCGGTGGCTTCGTGTTCATCGACGAACCGTTCGCGCACCTGGACATCTTCAACATCGACAAGGTGGGCGCCTTCCTCAAGTCCACGCGCGCCCAATACATCCTCACCACGCCGGCCACGCACAATATCAACGTGTTCCAGCCCAGCGACCTCACCCTGGTGACCAGCAAGCGCCGTCCGGGCGCCACCTGGGCGCAACCGCTGGCGGTGCTGCGCCGTCGTACCGAGGCCGCATGACGGTGCGCCGCCTCGGCCTGCTGCTTCTGCTTCTGCTTCTGCTGCTGCCCGCGCTCGCGCATGCGCAGAACACGCCGGACGAGTACCTGCGCCTGTTCGACGCCAATGGCGACGGACGCGTGAGCGAGGCGGAATACGTGGCGCACCTGAGTGAAGGGTTTCAGCGACTCGATCGCAACCGCGACGGCGTGCTGGAAACCGACGAACTCCCGGGCGGGCACGGCAAGCCCATCACGCTCAAGCAATACCAGGACAACCTGCGTCGGCAGTTCCACAAGCTGGATCGCAACCATGACGGTTATCTCGACGCGCGTGAGCTGACCCAGCCGCCGCAGGGCTGACGGAAGTTTCCTTTCGCTGCCCTGTGGGAACGCACCCTGTGCGCGAACGCGGCGTAACGACATCAACGCTCCGTAGGCTTCTCGCGCACTGGGCGCTCCTGCAGGAAGGGTTGCCGGGAACCGTACGGCGCGTACTGCACTGCACACACCCCGTCACACACAATCGGCTATCGTGCGCCCTTCACTGCCAGCGCCTCCCCATGGACCAGCCGACCAGCCCCGAGCTCCATCCGCGCCGCCGCGCCGCGCTCGTATTCATCTTCGTCACCGTGGTGCTGGACATGCTGGCGTTCGGCATCGTCATCCCGGTGTTGCCGCACCTGATCGAACAGCTGGCCGGCGGCGGCATCGCCCGGGCGGCGTGGTGGGTGGGCGTGTTCGGCACCGTGTTCGCCATCGTGCAATTCGTCTTCTCCCCGGTGCAGGGCGCGTTGTCCGACCGCTTCGGGCGGCGTCCGGTCATCCTGATTTCCAACCTGGGCCTGGCGATCGATTTCCTGGTGCTGGCGCTCGCCCCCACGCTGTGGCTGCTGTTCGTGGCGCGCGTGGTGCTGGGCATGACGGCGGCGAGCTTTACCACCGCCAATGCCTATATCGCCGACATCACGCCGAAGGAAAAGCGCGCCGCGGCGTACGGCATCCTGGGCAGCGCGTTTGGCCTGGGTTTCATCATCGGCCCGGGCCTGGGCGGTCTGCTGGGCGATATCCACCTGCGCCTGCCGTTCTGGGTGGCTGCGGGCCTGGCGGCATGCAATTTCATGTACGGACTGTTCGTGCTGCCCGAGTCGCTGCCGAAGGAAAAGCGCACGGCGCGTTTCGAGATGCACAGCGCGCATCCACTGGGCTCGCTGAAACTGGTGCGTCGCTACCCGCTGGTGATGGGCCTGGCGGTGGTGATGTTCCTCGTCTATCTGGCGCACTACGTGCTGCAGACCACCTTCGTGCTCTATGCGGATTACCGCTACGGCTGGGGTCCGCGGGCGGTGGGCTACGTGCTGATGCTGGTGGGTGCGTGCGATGGCCTCGTGCAGGCCGTGCTTACGCCTCGCCTCGCGCCCAGGGTGGGCGAGCGGCGCCTGATGATGGGCGGCATGCTGTGCGGCATCGGCTCGTTCCTGGTGATGGGCCTGGCCAATACCGGCTGGATGTTTCTCGCCGGTATCCCGTTGATGGCGTTGTGGGGACTGTCGCAGCCACCGATCCAGTCGCTGATGACGCATCAGGTCGACCCAAGCGAACAGGGCCGCCTGCAAGGTGCGATCAGCAGCCTGGCGAGCTTCGCCGGCATCTTCGGGCCGTTCCTGTTCGCCCAGGTGTTTTCCTTCTCCATCTCGCCGGCCTCGCCCATCCACGTGCCGGGCCTGGCCTTCGTGCTGTCCGCCGCGATGCTCGCTGTCGGCACGATGATCGCCTGGCGCGTTACCCGGAACGTCCACGACCTGGCGAAAGCCGATTCCTCCGTCGATGCCGCGCCACGAGGCGAACCCTCGTCGGTCGTCACGCTGCACGGCACCGTCACCACCACTGAACCACCGGAGCACTCCCCATGACTTTGTCGATGTACCAGGCCTCTGTCCCCGTTTTCCTGCGCGCGCTGAACAACCTGCAGCACGTGCTGCGCAGGGGTGAAGCGCATGCCGAGGCGCGCAAGTACGATGCGTCGCTGCTGCTGCAGGGCCGCCTGACCGTGGACATGCTGCCGCTGACGCGCCAGGTGCAGATCGCCACCGACATGGCCAAGAACGGATGCGCGCGCCTTGCTGGCGTGGATCCGCTGAAGTTCGAGGACAACGAGGCCAGCTTCGCCGAACTGCACGCCCGCATCGAGCGCGCCGTCGACTACATCAAGAGCTTCCAGCCGGAGCAGATCGACGGCAGCGAAACGCGCGCCGTCACCATCAAGACGCGCAATGGCGAGCAGCACTTCGAAGGCCAGGGCTACCTGCTGCATTTCGTGATCCCCAACCTGTTCTTCCACTGCACTGCGGCCTACGCGATCCTGCGTGAAGCAGGTGCGGATCTGGGCAAGGCGGATTTCATCGGCAAGGCTTAAGAGCAGGAAATAGTGGAGAGGAGCGAGTAGCGAGAGCGAAGCAGGCTTTCTCTCGCTTCTCGCTTCTCTTCACTCGCTTCTCAGCCCCTTGATATCAAGCAGCATCGCTCCCAGAAAAGGGTTTCGCCCGCCCGAAAGGAACGCTCCCATGTCCGCGCCTGCCGTCCTCAAGATCGATTTCGTTTCCGACGTGGTGTGCCCGTGGTGCGCGGTCGGTCTGAAATCACTGGAGCGCGCGCTGCAGAACCTGGGCGACGACGTTTCTGTGGACATCCATTTCCAGCCCTTCGAGCTCAATCCGCAGATGGCAGCGGAAGGCGAGGACGTGGTGGAGCACCTGGCCCGCAAGTACGGCAGCACGCCGGAGCAGATGGCGCAAAACCAGGAAGCCATCCGCCAGCGCGGTGCCGATGTCGGCTTCACCTTCAACATGGACAGGCGCACGCGCATCGTCAACACCTTCGATGCACATCGCCTGCTGCACTGGGCCGCACTGGAAGGCCACCCGGCCGAGCTCAAGCAGGCGCTGCTGAAGGCCTACTTCACTGACGGCCGCGACGTGAGTTCGCACGATGTGCTGGTGGATGTCGCCACGCAGGTCGGCCTCGATGGCGTGGAAGCGCGCCACGTGCTGGCGGAAAGCCGCTATGCGCAGGACGTGCGCGCGCAGGAGCAGTTCTACCAGTCGCAAGGCATCCGCGCCGTGCCATCGGTCATCGTCAATGACCGTTACCTGATCCAGGGCGGCCAGCCGGCTGACGTGTTCGAACAGACCTTGCGCAAGATTGCGGCGGAGCAGTAATCCGACAGGTTGCCGTCGCGCACAGGGTGCGCTCCCCCAAGGGCCAAGGGCTCTATAGGAGCGCACCCAGTGCGCGATACGGGCCGCGGCCGACCCGCACCTCCGCCCCACCGCCCGGCCGTGCGAAAATGCCGAACTATCCACGTCCGACGCCGCACCCCGCATGATCCGACTCACCGACATCAAGCTTCCGCTCGACCACCCCGAAGGGGCCATCGAAGCTGCCGCGCGTGCAAAGCTCGGGCTCGGCAAGGACGGGTTGCGCGCCGTCCATGTGTTCCGCCGCGGCTACGACGCGCGCAAGCGCGGCGCCATCCAGCTGATCTACACGCTGGACGTGGAACTGGCCGACGAGGCCCGCGTGCTCAAGCGTCATGCCGACGACAAGCACGTGCAGCCCACGCCCGACACCAGTTACCACTTCGTGGCGAAGGCGCCGGAAAACTTGGCCCAGCGCCCCATCGTAGTTGGCCTGGGCCCATGCGGCCTGTTCGCCGGCCTGCTGCTCGCACAGATGGGTTACCGGCCCATCATCCTCGACCGCGGCAAGGCGGTGCGCGAGCGCACCGTGGATACCTGGGGCCTGTGGCGCAAGCGCAAGCTGGAACCCGAATCCAACGTGCAGTTCGGCGAGGGCGGCGCAGGCACGTTCTCCGACGGCAAGCTGTACAGCCAGATTTCCGATCCACACCACCATGGCCGCAAGGTGCTCAACGAGTTCGTGCTCGCCGGCGCGCCTCAGGAAATCCTCTACGTCAGCAAGCCGCATATCGGCACGTTCCGGCTGGTGACGATGGTGGAAAACATGCGCGCAACCATCGAGTCGCTGGGTGGCGAGATCCGCTTCTCCGAGCGCGTGGACGATTTCCTTGTCGACACCGACGCCGATGGCACGCGCCAGATTCGCGGTGTGACGCTGGCCAGTGGCGAACAACTGCTGAGTGACCACGTGGTGCTCGCCGTGGGTCACAGCGCGCGCGACACCTTCTTCCAGTTGCACGAGCGCGGTGTGTACATGGAAGCGAAGCCGTTCTCTATCGGTTTCCGCGTGGAGCATCCGCAGTCGATCATCGACCAGGCGCGATTCGGCGTGCAGGCCGGTCATCCGATCCTCGGCGCGGCAGACTACAAGCTGGTGCATCACTGCAAGAACGGTCGCTCGGTCTACAGCTTCTGCATGTGCCCCGGCGGCACCGTGGTGGCCGCGGCATCCGAACCGGAGCGCGTGGTCACCAACGGCATGAGCCAGTATTCGCGCAACGAGCGCAATGCGAACGCGGCCATCGTGGTCGGCATCGATCCGAAGGATTACGCCGCGTTCGACGACAGCGGCAGCCCGCTCGCCGGCATCGCGTTGCAGCGCGCGCTCGAATCGCGCGCCTATGAACTCGGCGGGCGCGACTACAGCGCGCCGGGTCAGCTGGTGGGCGACTTCCTCACCGGCAAACCATCGTCGGAATTCGGCAGCGTGCAGCCCTCGTACAAGCCGGGCGTTCACCTTACCGATCTCGCGCCCGCGTTGCCCGACTACGCCATCGAAGCGATCCGCGAGGCATTGCCCGCGTTCGATCGCCAGATCAAGGGCTTCGCCATGCGCGATGCCGTGCTTACCGGCGTGGAAACGCGCACCTCCTCGCCCGTGCGCATCCGCCGTGGCGAGGACTACCAGAGCCTCAACACGCGTGGCCTGTATCCCGCCGGCGAAGGCGCGGGATACGCGGGTGGCATCCTCTCCGCCGCCGTCGACGGCATTCGCGTGGCCGAGGCCGTGGCGTTGAGGATCAACGCGGAGCACTGATTCCAGCGGCTTCCATGGACCGGGAGCGCCCGGACGGCACCCCGATCCCCGCCGTGCGAGAATGGCTAGCCGCCGCGAAACGACGCGCCCCTGATCTGCCCATGCTCACCGACGACACCAAAGACGCGATCCGCGCCGCCTATACGCGCCTGAAAGAAGGCCTGCCGGGCTTTCGCGCGCGCGCGTCGCAGGGAAAGATGATCGCCGAGGTGGCCAAGGCCTTGGCGCAGGAAGGCGGCGCGGCGGTGATCGAGGCGCCGACCGGCACCGGCAAGTCGATGGCCTATCTGATTGCCGGCGCCGAAGTGGCGCGGGCGCAGAAGAAGAAGCTGCTCATCGCCACTGCCACCGTGGCGCTGCAGGAGCAGCTCGTCCAGCGAGATATTCCGCTGTACCTCAAGCTCAACGGCACCGAGGCGAAGGTGGCGTTGGCCAAGGGCCGCGGCCGTTACCTGTGTCCGCGCAACCTGGCCATGGCCAGCAACAGCCTCAACGACACCGCGCAGATGGGCCTCGGCTTCGATGCCGACCTGGCGCTGTGGACCAAGCCGCCGCAGGAACGCGACAAGAAGGCCTTGTCCAAGCTGGCCGGCCTGTTCGATCGCGGCGAGTGGAACGGCGATATCGACGCTTCGCCCGAGCCGATCAGCGACGTGCTGCGGCCGATGATCACCACCAGCGCCGGCGGCTGCACGGGACGCAAGTGCGTGCACTTCATGCACTGCCCATTTTTCGCCGCGCGTCGCGCGGTGGGCGACGCCGACATCATCGTCGCCAACCAGGATCTGGTGCTGGCCGATCTCACCATGCCGCGCGAGGAAGACGGCTTTGGCGGCGTGATCCTGCCCAAGCCGGACGAGACGCTGTACATCTTCGACGAAGGCCATCACGTGCCGTCGAAGGCGATCGACCGCGGCGCGGCCGAGGTCTATATGAATGCGGCCGTTCGCCAGCTGAGTCGCCTGGGCCGGCAGATCCACGCGGCGTATTCGCTGACCGACAAGGAAGTGATCGGCAAGCTCTCGCTCGACGCGGGTGACGTGAAACTGCAGGAACTCAGCGACGCGCTGGAGGAACTGGAAAAGGAAATCCGCCTCAGCTGGCTACCTTCGGTTGACGACCAGGAACCGATGTATCGCGGTTCGCTCGGCCAGCTGCCCGATGCATGGGTGGAGCATGCGCGGGCCCTGTACGTATTCACTGCGGAGATCGATCGATGGATCGGCGCCGTGCGCCGCGCCGTGCTGGAGATGACCGAAAGCGGCCCCACGCACGAAGCACTTTCGCGCGAACTTGGCATGGCGCTGGAGCGCATCGACCGCCAGCTGCGCACCTGGCGCGCATGGTCCACCTCGGACAGCGAAAACGCGCCACCGCTCGCACGCTGGGTCACCCTGGGCGCCGACCAGCAACTGATCTGCCACGCATCGGCGGTCTCCGCGGGCGGCCTGCTGCGCAGCGTGCTGTGGGGCAATGCGAGCGCGGTGGTGATGACGTCCGCCACGCTGAGCGCGGGCGGCAATTTCCGCGGCTTCGCCGACGCAGTGGGCTTGCCCGACGAAGCGGTGACGCTGAGCCTGCCCTCGCCGTTCGACCTCGCCGCACAGGCGCGACTGGAAGTGCCAGCGCTGCGCGCGCTGCCGGATGCGCGCGAGGAGCACGTGCAGGAAATCTGCGACTGGCTGGCGACGCAGCTGGACTGGTCAGCCGGCAACCTCGTGCTGTTCACCTCGCGCGCCAAACTCGACCGCGTGCTGCAGAAGCTCCCCATCGAATACGTGCGCAAAGTGCGTGCACAAGGTTCGCTGGGCAAGTCGCAGCTGGTCGCCGAGCACATCGTCGACGTGGAAGCGGGCAAGGGCAGCACGCTGTTTGGCCTCGCTTCATTCGGCGAAGGCCTCGATCTGCCCGGCAAGCTGTGCGAAACCGTGGTGATCACGCAGCTGCCGTTCGCGGTGCCCACCGATCCGGTAGGCGCCACCTATGCTGAGTGGTTGGAATCGCGCGGCCGCAATCCCTTCATCGAAGTCACCGTGCCGGAAGCGACGCGCCTGCTCACGCAGTATTGCGGCCGCCTGATCCGCACCGAAACCGATCGCGGCCGCATCGTGCTGCTGGATCGCCGCGTGGTGCTGAAGCGCTATGGCGAGCGGATGCTCAAGG
The DNA here is from genome assembly GCF_035685885.1 of Dyella sp. Lineage (GTDB taxonomy): Bacteria > Pseudomonadota > Gammaproteobacteria > Xanthomonadales > Rhodanobacteraceae > Dyella. The sequence goes on from NZ_DASRZX010000026.1 coordinate 15,996, forward strand.
CGCTGCCGCCCTTCACCCGCGTCATCGAGAAAGTCGCATGAGCTTTCACATCATCCGGGTCGCCGATACGCAGCCGCAGTCGTGGAAGAACGGCATGGGCACCACGCGGGAGATCGCGCGCTTTCCCGCCAACGCCGGTAGCGAGGATTTCCTGTGGCGCGTGAGCGTGGCCGAGGTGAGCAGCGCCGCGCCGTTTTCCGCTTTCCCCGGCATCGACAGGGAAATCGTGCTGCTGGAAGGCGATGGTTTCACCATGACGCTCGATGGCGCACACGAGCACGCGCTGGTGGTGCCGTTCGAACCGTTCGCGTTTCCCGGCGAAGCGCGCGTGGACGTGGCGATGGCTGGTGGTGCCACACGCGATTTCAACCTGATGATCCGTCGTGCGTGGGGACGTGGCGAAGTGCGACCGCTCGCGCAACCGGGCAGCCATGAACCCGACCCTTCGTGCGTGCTTGTTTATGTGGCCCGTGGCATGGTGACGACCATCGATGGCGAGCTGCAGGCCGGCGATGCGTGGCTGCCCGATCGCAGTCCGTTCAAGCTGGAAGAGGGAAGTGTCGTGCTGCTGGCGATGGTGGAGGCGAGCTGACGGCCGCCGTCCACTTTGTAGGAGCGCACCCAGTGCGCGAACGTGGCGCATCATCCTCCTTCAGTTCCAATTCCGCGGGAGCCCCATCGCGCACTGGGTGCGCTCCTGCAGTTGCGAATCGCGGTGCTGTCATCACCCCGCACCCACTTGCCCGTATGATCGGACCGTTCCGCCAACCTCTCAGGTGAGCCCATGGCAGTGCTGATCCTCGGTCTGGTGTTGTTCCTCGGCGTGCATTCCGTCCGCATCTTTGCCAACGACTGGCGCAGCCGGCAGGTCGCCCGGCTGGGCGATAAGGGTTGGAAGGGCCTCTACACGCTGGTATCCATCACCGGCTTCGCGCTGATCATCTGGGGCTTCGGGCTCGCCCGGCAGCACCCGGTACTGCTGTACGTGCCGCCGCTGGCGCTGCGCCACCTCAATGCGCTGTTCACCCTGCTCGCCTTCATCCTGGTGGTGGCCGCCTATGTGCCTGGCAACCACTTCAAGGCGAGGCTGGGCCATCCCATGCTGGTCGGCGTGAAGGCCTGGGCATTCGGCCATCTGCTGGCTACCGGCATGTTGCATGACGTGCTGCTGTTCGGCGCGTTCCTGCTCTGGGCCGTGGTCGACTTCATCAGCGCACGGCGTCGTGATCGCGCTGCGGGCGTGAGCTATCCGGCGGGTACGACGAAGGGCGATGTCATCGTGCTGGTGGCCGGCGTCGTGGCCTGGGCGGCGTTTGCGTTCTGGCTGCACGGCTGGTTGATCGGCGTGAAGCCCATGGGGTGAAGGTAGTCATCTACGACGGCGCGCGCCGCTGGGCTACAGTGGACGCGTTTCCGGCATGAGGATCGGGCCATGGTTGCCTTCCTGCTCTGGTTGTTGCTGCTGGTGTTCTGCTGGCCGCTGGCGCTGCTCGCCATCGTTCTCTATCCCATCGTTTGGCTGTTGACGCTGCCGCTGCGATTGGTGGGCATTACGGTGGGCGCGGTATTCGCGTTCCTTGGTGCCCTGCTGATGCTGCCGGCGCGTGTATTGCGCGGACGGCCCGTGTAAGTGGAAAAGCCCAGCGCTCCCTCGTGCGAGCGCAACCGCGACGTCATTCTCGACGTGTTGCGCACGTGCTTTGCGGATCGCCGCCGCGTGCTGGAAATAGGCAGCGGCACGGGCCAGCACGCCGTGCATTTCGCCGCGGCGATGCCGTGGCTTACCTGGCAATGTTCCGATCGTGCGGAGGGCCTGCCCGGCATCCGCATGTGGCTGGACGAGGCCGCGCTGCCCAACACGCCTGCGCCGGTGGAACTCGATGTGGCCGGCCGCTGGCCATCGCACGACTTCGATGCGGTGTTCAGCGCGAACACTTTGCACATCATGTCGTGGGACGAGGTGGAGCTGCTGTTCGATCACCTGGCCTCCGTCACCACGGAGGATGCGGTTCTCGCCATCTACGGCCCGTTCAACTACCAGGGTCGCTACACCAGCGAGAGCAACGCCGCCTTCGACGACTGGCTGCAGGCCCGCGGCAAGCATATGCGCATCCGCGATGCGGAGGCCGTGGATGCCCTGGCCGAAGTGGCGGGATTCGACCTGATCGACGACATCGCCATGCCTGCCAACAACCGGACCCGGATCTGGCAACGCACCCGTTGAGGGCGCACCATTGGCATCTGGCACCGAAGGCGGCAGGATGAACGCCGGAGGTGACCAACCACGCCATGCGACCCTACGTGCAAGCCATCGACACACTCACGCCCTGCCCCTGCGGCAACGATGCCGGCTATGCCCGCTGCTGCGGGTTGCTGCATGGCGGCGCCGTGGCCAGCACGGCCGAGCAACTGATGCGTTCGCGTTACAGTGCCTACGTGCTCAAGCGCGAGGACTACCTGCTGGCCACCTGGCACCACAGCACGCGTCCCGCCCACCTCAAGCTCGGCACCCAGCAACCGGCACCCACCTGGCTCGGCCTCTCGGTGAAGCGACACGAAAGCCACGGCGACCAAGCCATCGTCGAATTCGTGGCGCGCCTGCGCTATGGCGGCGGCAAGGCCCAGCGCATGCACGAGATCAGCCGCTTCGTGCGCGAGGATGGCCACTGGTTCTACGTGGAAGGGGAATTTCCGGCGAAAGGCGGGGAGTGAGAAACCCTGCCCTGTACTGTGGGAGCGCACCCTATGCGCGACCGCGGAGATCGGTGGATATTCCGAATGGGAGTCGTCCCGAGAGACTGCGGCTTCATCGCTTCGCAGGCTTTTCGCGCACTGGGTGCGCTCCTGCATAAGACGGGGTGCGCTCCTACATAAGACGGTGTGCGCTCCCATGGAAGAAGTGGGCGCGGGAATTACTGCGGCGCAAACGGCATGGCCGTCTCGCCTTCTTCACGACCCAGCGGCCCAAAGCGTCGTTCCACGATTACGCCGCGGCCATCATGGCCGATCGCCACGATGGTGCTGGCGCGCGTGCCGTAGTGTTCGCCGCGGATGAAGGCCGGCGACAGCAGGCGCTCGCGCTCGAGCCCCACGCCGGTGTCGGGCAGCTGCTCGTCCGGGTAGCCACGCGTATCCGCCAAGGCGGAAAACAGTGGCGCGAAATCCCCCATGTCGCCGCTGTCCAGCCATAGCTGCAGGCGCATCATCAATGCCTTCGTCTTGGGCCACGGCGTGTTGAAGTCGGCATTGGAAAGGCCATGGACACCGGCCGTGATGGCCTGCGCGCGCGCATCCGGCCGGTTGCCGAGATAGAAGCCGGACTGGGTGTCGAAGGTCAGCAGGTTGAATGGTCGATAGCCGCCCGCGGTGGCCACCAGCGATGCTGCATGCGTGGTCGCGTTGGCGGCGCCGCCGAGAAAATCCAGCGCCAGCAGTCCGCGCGAACGGCCCAACTGCGGGTCGCGCGGATCGCGCACATTGGTCACCACGCTGCAGCGCCCATCGTCGGTGGCGCCAAGCCAGGTGCCACCTGCCTCCAGATCCTTGCCGGCAAGGATCGCCGGCTTGTCCCAGCGCGCCAGCGGTGCGCTGGGACGCGCGTGGAACTCGTCGCGGTTGCCGGCCAGCACGAGGCGCCAGCGCGGATGATGATTCCAGGCGAATGCGATCAGGCACATGCCGGCATTGTCGGCAACTCCTGCGGGCAACGCCAGCGAAAATGCGGTGCGCCGCCGAAGCAGCGCACCGCGATGGGCGACAACAGCCGCGCGGGTTACATCTTCACCTTCACACCCAGGTTGAAGAAACGCCCCACGATGCCGGCATACCCGTAGGTCGGGTTGTAGTTGAGGGCCGCGTAGTTGATCGGGTCGAGCGGCGGCTTGCGATCAAACGCATTCAAGATCGAGCCGAAGATCGAGATGTGATCGTTGATGTCGTAGCTACCGGTCAGGTCGAACGTGGTGATCGACGACATATGGCAGTTCGCCGGAAAATCCGCGCCGGTAATCGTGTTGGTGGAGAAGCAACCGGGAGCGATGTCAGGCACCTCGAACGACATGCCGCTGGTGTAGTACGCCGTGCCGGTTACCGTCAGCGGACCCCAGATCACCGAATTGGCCCAGGAGGCGCGCGTACGCGGCGTGCCTGCGCCCGATGACAACGAATAGGGTCCATGCGTGCCCACGAAACGCTGCTCCGAGCCGTCCTGCAGATACAGATTCCACTCGAAGATCTGTGTGGCGTTGAGTTCGCTGATCCAGCGCCAGTTGCCGTTGAACTTGAAGTCGGCCCGCAAGTCGGCATCCAGGCCGGAAGTTTCCAGGCTGTTCTCGTTGACATAGAAGGCCTCGACCACGGCAGGCCTCGGCAAAGCGTTCGGGAACTGCGGATCGGGGTTGTCCGCGATGACGGCCGTATTCGGCGGCAACGGTTGGCCCGCGAAGTACGCGTCCAGCACGGCGCTGGAATCGGCCGCTGCGATCACGCCCCGCTTCTTGATGTCGTAGTAATCCAGCGAAAGGCTGATGGGTTGCCACGGTTGCAGCACGATGCCGAAGGTGTAGCTCTCGGATTTTTCCGGCTTGATGTTCGGGTTGGCGGAAGTGAGGAAACCCACCGGGTAAGGCTGGACATAGCCGTTGTTGCCGTGCGCGGCCTGGAAGTCCTCAGGCAACGTCAACGTAGCGAAACCCTCGGATGCGCTCGAACCGTTCTCTGCAAAACTCGGCGCGCGGAAACCTTTCGAATACGTGCCGCGAACCGCGAGCATGTCGAACGGCTTCCACTTGAAGCCTGCCTTCGGCGAGGTGTTGTTGCCGAAATCGGAGTAGTGGTCAAAGCGCGTCGAGAGGTCCAGCTCCAGCGACTCCAGCAATGGCATGTCCACTTCCATGTACGCACCGTAGACGTTGCGGCTGCCGATGGTATGCGCGATGCCCAGGCCTTGCGCGGCAAGATCCGGATTCAGATCGGGATCGTCTTGCTTCTCGTGGCGAAAATCTGCGCCCACGCCAAGTCCCATCGGCCCGCCCGGCAGGTCCCACAGCTGGCGAGACGCCCGGAAGTCGATCGAATCCATGTCCGTCGTCGAGGTCTTGCTCAACGGGGGCGCCAGCGCGCTGAGCGTGGCGCTGGAATTCGCCGATGGATTGACGAAATTGTACGTTCCGTCGTTGATGTCGCTGAGCAGCTGGTTGTAGTTGAGGAAACCAAAGTTGGTGATGTCCAACCAGGTGTGGTTGATCACCAGCGCCGAGTCGTAATCCCAATCCCAGGCACGTCCATGCACGCCTGCGGCAACGCGCAGGTTGTGGTTGGTGTTGTCGATCGCGCCAAACTGCAGCCCGGGAAAGGCAAAGTTGATCAGCGCGTATTGCCCTTGGGCCGCAAACGGGTTGTTCGGATTGAGCGATCCGTCAGCCAGCGTGGGCGGCAGGGTGATGCTGTTGGTGTTGTTGGGCGTGCTGGTCTGGATCTGCGGCGGAAATGCCGTGGACTGCACTTCGTTCTGGTAGTAGCTCGCAGACAAATAACCGGTCAACTCGTCGCTAAACCTGATGGTAAAGCGCCCATATAGACCGAGACGTTCCTGCTCGGGTGCGATCTGCGTGAATTCCCCGGACTGGTTTTGCGCGCAGTAGCTCCCGGGATTGTTGGGATCGTCCGTCACCAGCGTCGAATCAGACCCGCATGGACGCAGCGGTTGCGCGACCGCGCCCGGAAGCGGCACGCCAGACTTGATGTCACCGGGCCTGGTCAGCATCGCAGGTGTCACGGTGCCGTAGGTGGACCCCAGATTGAGGCTGGGCTGACCCTGGATCAGGTTGTTGCCGCCGATCGAGGAAAGGTCCGGCGTATTGAACGGAAAATCACGATCCTTCGTCCTTATCTGATCGTCCTTCTGATATTCGACACTGATGTAAGCGTTGTGACCGTCCTTTTCCAGATCGCCCCCACCCAGCAGTCCGGTGAAACGCTTGGTGGTGCCTCCGCCGTGCTGCGAAGTGCCGATTTCTGCGGTGGCCTCGCCACCCTTGTAACTCGGCTTGAGAATGATGTTCACCACACCGGCGATCGCATCGGCACCGTAGAGCGATGACGCGCCGTCCTTCAGCACATCGATGCGGTCGATCGCATTGACGGGAATGGTGTTGAGATCCACGAACGTACGCTGACCGTCGTCGGCCAGTCCGAAGTTCGCACTGCGCCTGCCGTCGATAAGCACCAGCGTCGAATTGACGGTGAGGCCGCGCAGCGCCACGCCAGCGGAACCGGCAGCGAAGCCGGCGGTGAATGCCGAAGGAATGGAACCGCTGTTGTCAGCGGAAATGGCTCGCACAACATCGCTTACGGTCTTGAGGCCGCTGCGCTCGATCTGTGCGGCAGTGATCACGGTAACGGGTGACGGGGTCTCCACGTCGATGCGTGGCACCGCCGAACCGGTCACGGTGATGGTCTGCAGTTGCTTGGCCTGCTCCTCCTGGATGGCCTGATTATTGTCCTGTGCGAACACGATGCCGGACGTTGAAGACAAAAAGAGTCCAGCCATCGACAAGGCAAGCTTGTTGCGCTTCATGGCGATCTCCTCGTTGTGGGGCCTGGGGAAGGGCCCATGCGCGTCCGCGGCGGCAGTGCATCGGGGATCGGGGATGTGAGGAGCCGGCAAGCTGCCAGCTGGGGCGCGATCGCACTATTTCACCACTGCGCGCGCATCACAAGTATGTAACGTCGACCGCACAATAAGCGGGCGACGCAATTTCGTGCGCATTATTCGATGCAACTGAAACCGTTCCGCCACGCTGCGGCGTACGGAGCCGATCAGCGGAGATCGGCCAGGATGACTTCAGATCATCGTCATCGTTTGGCCGTCCATACGGCTTTGAAAAACTCGCCAGCATAAGGCGCGCCGATCCACTTCGTGGTGGCTGCGCGACGCGGCTTAACAATTAACGCGTATTTTCGCGCATCAACGCAATCCATTGCGCTTGCGAACAGCCTCCGACCAGCGCGATGCCACCCTCGGCGAGGTCATGCAGACGGTCTCATCGGTACGCGTGGTGACAGCCCGTTCGAGCAGCTGGATATCGGCCTCATGCTGGCGCGCGACATGCGGATCCTCGAAGAAGATCGCGCGCTGGCAGCGACGCTCCAGCACCAGGTCTGCGATCTGCGCATCACCGCCCATCGGGCCGCTCTGGTAACGCTCGACCCACGCCACGTCCTTCGGCCAGCCGCGGCTCCACGCCAACTCATTGAGCCGCTGTCCGGTGGTACCGGTGCCCACGCGATGAGCGAAGCGCGACAGCACATCGAAATGTTCGGCGGCATAGGCAAGCATTTGCGGCTTCATGGCATCGTGCGCTATCAACGCGATGGTTTGCGCTTCCATCCCGTAGAAGACATCCGCGCCACGATCCGCCGCGAGGCCCGCATGGATGCGCTCCATCTCGATCCAATCGCGTGCCGATGCAACCGTGGAGATGAAAGGCTTGCCATGGATCACGCACTGGCGCTTGAGCGCGATGGCCTCGGGGAAAATGGACGAGGGATCGACCGGATCGATCAGGTAGATCGCGCCATCGAGTGTGCGCTCGTCGTCCAGCCCCACCACTTCGGCCACCAGCTTCATCAGGCCACCCTCGCGACCGTAGGGATAGCGGCGCAATGGTGCGTAGCTTTCGAGATGGCCGGCGCGATGGATCGCATCATAGGTCCGCCCCACCGCATGCAAGCCGAGCTCGAGTTCGCGGATGCCCGCTTCGCTGGCGCGCAGCCAGCGGAACAGTGCGGCATCGGCATGGGCGTGGTGCAACTGGTTGGCGGCGAGGCCAAGGCGCATGGGCTTTGCTCCGGGAGGAATGAAAGTTCGACCGCCTGCCGGCAGCCGACACGGATAGTAGCTTCACCTGTAGGAGCGCACCCAGTGCGCGACAAGCCTATCCCCCAAGGGGACGTCGCGAAGTGATATCGATCGTGGGCCGCGTTCGCGCACAGGGTGCGCTCCTACAGAAAGGCCCCGGTACCGGCTTCAGGCGTGCGCCAAGGCCGGGGCGTCCACCTGCTGCAGCATCTGCACGATCGACGCTGCTGCCTCGCGACCGTCATACACCGCACGCACCACCAGATCGGCGCCACGCACATTGTCGCCGCCGGCAAAAATCTGCGCGTGGCTGGTCTGGTGGGGCAAGGCACCGTTGGCGCCGGTGATGAGGCGGCCCGACTTGTCCAGCGACACGCCATGCGAGCGCAACCAGTCAGGCGGACTTGGCAGGAAGCCGAACGACTGGATCACCACGTCGGCATCGATCACGTACTCGCTGCCGGCCACGTTCTGCGGACGCAGGCGGCCGGAGCCATCATCGACCAGCGCAGTCTCCACCACGCGCACGCCGCGCACGTTGCCGCGCGAGCCGCCGAGGATTTCCAGCGGTTGGCGCTGGAACAGGAAATTGACGCCTTCGTCCCGGCTGTAATTCACCTCGCGCGCCGAGCCGGGCATGTTCGCCTCGTCGCGACGGTAGACGCAGGTGACGCTGGCGGCACCGAGGCGGATCGCCGTGCGGTTGCAGTCCATGCCGGTATCGCCGCCGCCGAGCACCACGACATGCTTGCCGCGGAAGTCGAACGCGTGCGCAGTGCCTTCGTCGCGCAGAAGGCGCTCGGTGTTGGAGATGAGAAACGGCAAGGCATCGTGCACGCCGTGCAGGTCGCGGCCCGGCAACTGGGCATCCACGTAGGTATACGCGCCGGTACCCACGAACACTGCGTCGTAGTCGTCCAGCAGTTGGCCGAATTCGATGTCGCGCCCCACTTCGCGATTGAGCAGGAAGCGTACGCCCATGCCTTCAAGCACGTCGCGGCGCGTGCGCACCACGCCCTTGTCGAGCTTGAATGGCGGGATGCCGAACGTGAGCAGCCCGCCGATCTCGCTCTGGCGGTCATACACGTCCGCGGCAATACCCGCGCGGCGCAGTCGGTCCGCGCAGGCCAGGCCCGCGGGACCGGCACCGATGATCGCCACGCGCCGGCCGGTTTCGCGTACCGCGGAAAGATCCGGCCGCCAGCCTTGGCGCAAAGCCTCGTCGGTTACCCAGCGTTCGATGCTGCCGATGGTCACCGCGCCGAACGCAGTCTGTTCCAGCGTGCACGCGCCTTCGCACAGGCGATCCTGCGGGCACACGCGGCCGCAGATCTCCGGCAACGGATTAGTCTCGTGCATGAGCGTCGCCGCTTCCATGACACGGCCGTCCTGCACCAGCTTCAGCCAGTTGGGAATGTAGTTGTGCACCGGGCAGGCGTGTTCGCAATACGGATTGCCGCAATCGATGCAACGCTCCGCCTGCGTACCCGCTTGCGCACCCGCGAAATCGCCCGAGATCTCACCATAGCCCAGCACGCGGATCGACACCGGCACGGTGCGCGGCGTCTGCCGCTGCACATTGAGGAACTGGAAATCCTTGGAGCCTGCACTCATGCCGCGCTCCTCAGCTCTTCCGCCAGCGCAGCGAGACTTGCCGCCTTGGGCTTCACCAGCCAGAACTTGTATTGCAGGCCGCGGAAGTCCGCGAGGATGCGACGACCCCAGTCACTGCCGGTGAGTTCGACGTGGCGCGCCACCAGGCTGCGCAGATGCTGCATGTAGTGCTCCATGCCCTCGGGCGAAATGCGCAGGATGTCCACCAGCTCGTGGTTGTAGCAGTCGACGAAGGTGCGCTCGATGTCGAGCACGTAGGCGAAGCCGCCGGTCATGCCCGCGCCGAAGTTGAGGCCGACCTTGCCGAGCACGGCGACCACGCCGCCGGTCATGTATTCGCAGCAGTGATCGCCGGCGCCTTCCACCACGGCCAGCGCGCCGGAGTTGCGCACGGCGAAGCGTTCGCCCGCGCGACCCGCGGCAAACAACTCGCCATCGGTGGCGCCATACAGGCAGGTGTTGCCGATGATGGCCGCATCCTGCGTGGCGAACGGCGAATCGTCCGGCGGACGCACCACGATGCGACCGCCAGCCATGCCCTTGCCGACGCCGTCGTTGGCCTCGCCCACGAGATCGATATGCACGCCGCCCGCGTTCCACGCACCAAGGCTCTGGCCTGCAGCACCGCGCAACTTGAGCGTCACCGGATGTTGGTCCATGCCGTGATCGCCCCACAGCCGTGCCACCGCGCCGGAAAGGCGTGCGCCGATCGCGCGATCGGTGTTGACGATGTCAAAGGCAAACTCACCGCCGAGCTTGTCTGTCACGACCGTGCGTGCCGCTTCGTCGATGCGCATGGCCAATGCCGCATCGTCGCGCATCGGGTTGCGCGGCAGCGTGCAGGCAAAATCCACGTTTGCCGCCAACGCGGCGTTCCCGAGCAAGGGCTGCAGGTCGAGCTTGTGCTGCACCGGCGTGGTGCCATCGACCTGTTCAAGCAGGTCGGCGCGGCCGATGAGCTCGTCCAGGCTGTGCGCACCCAGCTGTGCCAGGTGCGCACGCACGTCATCGGCAATGAAGCGGAAATAGTTCATCACCATCTCCGGCAGGCCGATGAAATGATCCTTGCGCAGTACGGGATGCTGCGTGGCCACGCCGGTAGCGCAGTTGTTGAGATGGCAGATGCGCAGGTACTTGCAGCCAAGCGCCACCATCGGGCCGGTGCCGAAGCCGAAGCTTTCCGCACCAAGCATGGCGGCCTTCACCACATCCAGGCCGGTCTTGAGGCCGCCGTCGGTCTGCAGTCGCACGCGACCACGCAGGTCATTGCGGCGCAGCGTCTGCTGCGTTTCGGCCAGACCCAGTTCCCACGGCGTGCCGGCGTACTTGATCGAGGTGAGTGGGCTCGCGCCGGTGCCGCCGTCGTGGCCGCTTACGGTGATGAGGTCCGCGCCCGCCTTCACCACGCCCGCGGCCACGGTGCCCACGCCGGCGTGACTCACCAGCTTCACCGACACCAGCGCCTCGGGATTGACTTCCTTGAGGTCGTGGATCAGCTCGGCGAGATCTTCGATGGAATAGATGTCGTGATGCGGCGGCGGCGAGATCAGACCAATGCCTGGCTTGGCGTAGCGAAGGCGCGCGATGGTGCTGTCTACCTTGTGTCCCGGTAGCTGGCCGCCCTCGCCGGGCTTGGCGCCCTGCGCGATCTTGATCTGCAACACTTCGGCATTGACCAGGTATTGCGGCGTGACACCGAAGCGACCGGAGGCGACCTGCTTGATTTTGGACGTCTTCTCCGTGCCATAGCGCGCCGGATCTTCGCCGCCTTCGCCGGAATTGCTGCGTGCACCGAGACGGTTCATCGCGATGGCCAGCGCTTCGTGCGCCTCCGGCGACAGCGCGCCCAGCGACATGCCGGCAGAATCGAAGCGACGCAGGATGCTTTCGGCTGACTCCACGTCATCGAGCGGAATGGATTCGCGCAGTGGCCGCGGCGAAAGCAGGTCGCGCAACGCCGACGGCGGCCGACGGTCGACGAAATTGGCATAGGCGCGATAGTCGCCCGCATTGCCGGTGCGCACGGCCTTCTGCAGGCTGGCGATCACGTCGGGGTTGTACATGTGGTACTCGCCGCCGTGCACGAACTTGTAGAGCCCGCCGGCGCGCAGCGGCAGCGCATCGCTCCACGCTTCGGCCGCAAGCAGGCGCTGGTCGCCCTCCAGGTCTTCGAAGGTGGCGCCGCCGACGCGCGAGGGGGTGCCGGGGAAACACAACGACACCACTTCCGGCGATAGGCCCACGATCTCGAACAGCTGCGCGCCGCGATAGCCGGCCACGGTGGAGATGCCCATCTTCGACAGGATCTTCAGCAAGCCCTTGCGCACGCCGCGGCGATAGCTGCGCCCGATCTCGAAGCGATCGCTGGCGATGTGTCCCTCGCGCCCCAGCTCGAACAGACTCTGGTAGGCCAGCCACGGATAGATCGCGGTGGCACCGAAGCCGAGCAGGCACGCGAACTGGTGCGGGTCACGCGGCGTTGCCGTCTCCACCAGGATGTTGCACTGGCAGCGCAGCGCCTTGTCGATGAGATGCGCATGCACCGCGCCCACCGCCAGCAGCGAATGGATCGGCAACAGGCTCTGGCTCGGATAGCGGTCGCTGAGGAAGACCAGCTGGCAGCCGTCGCGCACGGCTTTTTCCACGTCGTGGCACAGGCGGCGAAGCGCCGCTTCCAGCCCTTCCTCCGGCGCATACATCAGGTCGAAGCGCGGCGTGCCGGTGAACTGCGGCAACGCCAGTAGCTGGCGCAACTTGCGCTGCGAGAGCACGGGTGAGTTGATCAGGATCTGCTTCGCGTTCTCCGGCGTCAGGTCGAACACGTTGCTTTCCGGTCCGATCTGCGTCACCAGCGACATCACCAGTTTTTCGCGCAGCGGATCGATCGGCGGATTGGTCACCTGCGCAAAGGCCTGGCGAAAACGGTCGAACAGCGGACGCACCTGGCGCGACATGGCGGCCACCGGCGTGTCGTCGCCCATCGAACCGGTAGCTTCCTGCTCCAGTTCCACCATCACCTTCAGCACTGTCTCGCGTTCCTCGCGCGACAGGCCGTAGAGCTTCTGGTAGCGGCGCAGCTCGTCCTGCGGCAGCGGCTCGGCCGCCAGCGACGGATCGATCAGGTCCGATTCGAGATAGCTCACGCCCGCACGCAGCCAGTCGCGGAACGGCGCGCGCTTGCGGTTGATGTCGTCGATGTCGGCATCGCGCAGCAGGCGATGCTCCTTGAGGTCCACCGCGATCATCTCGCCGGGAGCCAGTCGACCCTTGGCGACCACCTGCGATGACGGCACATCCCACAGGCCCGCCTCGGAGGCAACGATGAGGTGGTTGTCCGCCGACAGCGCCCAGCGCGCGGGGCGCAGGCCGTTGCGGTCCAGCGTGCAGGCTGCGTAGTGGCCGTCGCACATGACGAGCCCTGCAGGACCGTCCCATGGCTCGCTGTGCAACGCGTAGTACTCGTAGAACGCGGCGAGGTCTTCGTCGATGCCCTCGCGCGCGGCGAAGGCCGGCGGCACCAGCACGCGCATCGCGGCGATGAGATCAAGGCCGCCCGCCAGCAACACTTCCAATGCGTTGTCCAGGCTCTCCGAATCGGAACCGGACTGGCGCACCAGCGGGCCGATATCCGAGAGATCCACCAGCGGCGAATGCAGGATCGATTCGCGCGATTGCATCCAGCGGCGGTTAGCGCGGATGGTGTTGATCTCGCCGTTATGCGCTAGCAGGCGGAACGGTTGCGCCAGGCGCCATTGCGGCAGCGTATTGGTGGAGTAGCGCTGGTGGAACACCACCGCGTCGGCGCTCAGCGAGGGATGCGCGAGATCGGCAAACACTTCGCGCAATCGCCCCGGCGCCGCCATGGCCTTGTAGCCAACGACATGGGACGAAAGCGTGACCACGTAGAAGTGCGGGTCTTCGGAAAGCGCGGTTTCGGCACGGCGACGCGCGCGGAACAACGCGCGCTCGAACTGGCCGTCATCCATCGTGGCCGACGGCTCGACGAACACCTGGCGCACGCGCGGTTGCGCTGCCGCTGCAAGCGGCCCACAGGCCTCGGTATTGACGGCGACGTCGCGCCAGCCCGCAATGCACAGGCCTTCTTCGCGCACGAAGCTCTCGAAAGTGGCCGCGGACTCGTCACCGCCGGCGGGATCGAGGAACACGACGCCGGCTGCGAAACGCGTACCCACGTCGATGCCTGCTTCGTTGGCGAGCGCCTTCAGCCAGACCAGCGGACGATGGAAGAGCACGCCGCAGCCATCGCCGCTCACGCCATCGGCATTCACGCCGCCACGATGGGAAAGTTTGGCCAGCGCATTGAATGCCGTGTCCACCACCCATGCGCTGGCATGCCCGTCGATGTTGGCGACCAGGCCGAAGCCACAGCTGTCGTGCTCAAACGCAGCGTCGTAAAGCGTCGCTGGTACTGCCTGCGCCATCTTGCCTCCCCGGCCGATGGATGGGGACACGTTGTCCCAACGACACCGAAGGTGTCGCCGCCACGTATCCGAGTGTGAGCTCGAATAGAACACAATTGGTGCGTCGCGTCAAAGACATCTTTACGTCCAAATGAAAGTTTCAGGTGGAAGCAATTCTTGTCCGCAGGACATCGATGCGCGTGGCACGCAATGCTGCGTGACGACGCATGCGAGGTGACTTCGCACGTGGCGGAAGCCATGCGCGAGATCCGTGCGCGCCACATCGATGCGATGCCGGCCATACCAGTGCGCGGACCATGTCGCGCTGGAGGTACGCCGGCCAAGGTTCGTCGCCCGGTCCACGGCGGCTCGCGCGTTGTCACTGCGCTCTGTGATAATCGGCCGATGCGCATACCAGTCCGTCGTGCCCGCCCCCTCCTCCGCGCCGCGGCCGGAGCCCTCGTCCTCTCCCTCACCGCTCTGCCGGCCTGGTCGTTGCAGGACAGCAAGACGCGCACGGAGCAGGCCGAGGCGCAGAAGAAATTGACCGACGTGCACAGCAAGGTGGAAGCGCTCGCCAAGGAACAGGCCGAGACCGCGGCCAAGCGCGACAGCGCCACCACCGAGCTGGCCAGGCAGGCCAATGCCGTGGCCAGCGCCGCCAAGGCCGTTCGCGAAACCGATACCCAGCTGGCCGCCAAGCAAAAGGAACTGGATCAGTTGCAGGCCGACCGCTCGGAGCTGCAGAAGAACCTGGAAGGCCAGCGCGCGGCCATCGCCGAACTGCTGCGTGCCACCTACGCCCTGGGCCGCGGCTCGGACCTGCGCCTGCTGATGGGCGACGACGATGTTGCCCGCATCGCGCAGGCACTGGCCTACTCCAAGTATTTCCAGGAAGACCGCGTCGCGCGGGTGCAGAAGCTGATGGGCGACCTGGCCAAGCTGCAGGATCTGGAAACCCGGATCACCGCCCAGCAGCAGGCCCTCCAGGCCAGTCGCGCCGAACGCGAGACCCAGGCCAAGACCCTGGAACAGCAGCGCGCCGCGCAGGCCAAGCTGGTCGCGGACACCGATGCCCAATACAAGGACCAGGGCGCCAGGCTGGCCGCGCTCAAGCAGAACGAGGCCTCGCTGAACCAGTTGGTGGACAAGCTGCAGAAGGCCATCGACGAGGCCGCCCGCGAGGCCGAGCGTGCCGCCAAGGCCAATGCGGGCACGGCCACTCCCTCGCCCGGCAAGGGGTTGGCCAACATCCGCGGCAACCTGCCGTGGCCGGCCAGCGGCGTGGTCAATACGTACGGCAACGGCGTCCTCATCAAGGCATCCGGGGGCAGTGAGGTGCACGCGGTAGCCAGCGGCAAGGTGGTCTATGCGGCCTTCCTTCGCGGCTACGGCATGCTGGTCATCCTCAACCACGGCAACGGCTGGCTGAGCATGTACGGCAACAACGAAACCTTGCTGCACGGCGTGGGCGACCAGGTATCGGTCGGCGAAGTGGTCGGCACCGCGACTGCACCGACCGGGGTCAACACCGGTGTCTATTTCGAGTTGCGCCAGAACAACAAGCCCGTCGACCCGCGCACATGGCTAAGCCAGCGGCGTTGACGCCGGCCATGCGGCGTCGCAGGCTACGCTGCGCGCCATGACATTGAATTCTGGCGGGATCGGGCGGTCCAAGCAGCGCTGCGCGGCCCGCCGCCCCCATTGGTTTTCCCCGGAGTCCCCTTCCATGCGGTTTTCCACCTTGAGCCTGGCTGCCCTGTTGCTGGCGGCACCCGTCGTACAGGCCCAGACCTCGGCCACGCCCTCCAGCGGGACCAAGAAACCCGCCGCCAGCACGCCGGCGCCAGCGTCATCCTCGTCGGTGCCCGATCGCATGGACCTGGACGATGTGCGCAACTTCAGTCGCGTCTACGAGATCGTGCGCCAGGCGTACGTGGAGCCGGTGGACAACAAGACCATGATGAAGGCCGCCATCAGCGGCATGCTCAGCGGGCTGGATCCGCACAGCGAATACCTGGACAAGGACGGCCTGGCAGAACTCAACGAGGACACCACCGGGCAGTACGGTGGACTGGGCATCGAAGTGCTGCAGGTGGATGGCACCTTGCGCATCATCGCCCCCATCGACGACACGCCCGCCGCGCGTGCCGGCATCAAGGCCGGCGACACCATCATCAAGGTCAACGGCAAGCCCGTGGACGCCGAGGACATCGACGAGATGTTCAAGGAATTGCGCGGCGACCCGGGCACCAAGATCACGCTCACCATCCTCCACGAAAAGAGCGACAAGCCCATCGACATGCCGCTGGTGCGCGAGCGCATTTCGGTGACCAGCGTGAAGCTGCGCGAGATCGAGCCGGGCTACGCCTATATCCGCATCAGCCAATTCCAGGACGACACCGCGCCCGACCTGGAAAAGAAGCTGGGCGAGCTGATCCGCAAGAACGGCGCGCAGAAGGGCGCCATCCTCGACCTGCGCTCCAACCCCGGCGGCCTGCTTACCGCCGCGGTGGGCGTAAGCGACGATTTCCTCGATTCGGGCACCATCGTCACCACGCGCGGGCGCCTGCAGGATTCCAACCTCAGCTTCGAGGCGCACCAGGGCGACCTGCTCCACGGTGCGCCCATGGTCGTGCTGGTGGACAACGGCACGGCATCGGCCGCGGAGATTGTCTCCGGTGCACTGAAGGACAACCGCCGCGCGCTGATCATCGGCCGCCGTACCTTCGGCAAGGGTGTGGTGCAGACCGTACTGCCGCTGGACAACGACCACGCGGTGAAGATCACCACGGCGCGCTATTACACGCCCAGCGGCGTCTCGATCCAGGCGGAGGGCATCAAGCCCGACATCGCCCTGGCCGACCTTTCGGTCAACAAGGCCGACAGCGCCGCCACCCTCATCGGCTCCGAAGCCGACCTGCCCAACCATCTGGCCAACGAGAACAGCAAGACGGGCCAGGACATCGACAACGACGGCAGCGCGGAGAACGCCAAGCTGGCGACGCAGGACTACGCGCTTTCGCAGGCGTTGAACGTGTTGAAGGGTTTGGCGCTGAACCGCGTCGCGCCGGCGATCCCGACGAAGCACTGATGGTCCTCCTGCATAGGGGCGACTCCTTTGCAGGAGCGCACCCTGTGCGCGACCAGGTTCCCGCTGGTGCCTCATCCACGACTGTGGATGTTTCTCGCCATGGCACGCCTGCGCGCAGGTGACAGCCAACCGTCGGGAATCAGGCGAGCCTGGCGCGTTTGCAACGCGCCTCGCAAGCAGGATCTGCGCGCTGTCGTCGAGGCACACGTACGCCGGGTAGCCATGGGAATGACTGGCGCGGAAGGAGATCGCGCACAGGGTGCGCTCCTACAGGTGAGAGGTTGCCGCCGGAAGCAGGAGGAAGGTCAGAACCCGATTTCGGGCGCCAATCCCATCAGGTGACCCGCCAGCGGATCGTCTTCCGCCAGCAGTTCAAACCCTTCGTACTCAAATCCCGGCGCCACCAGGCAAGTCACCAGGGTGTACGCGCCCAGCGGTCGCGCCGCCTGCCACGCGCCGGCGGGCACGATCGCGACGGAACGGTGGCCATCGGCCAGGCTCCCCAGGCGGCATCGTTCCAGGCTCTTGCATGCGGGGTTGTAGATCAGCAGTTCCAGCGCATCGCCTTCGGCGAAGTGCCAGGCTTCCTCCGCATCCACGCGGTGCCAGCTGCTGCACTGGCCGCTCTCAAGCAGGTAGTGGATGGCGCTCATCGCATGTCGCGCCAGGCTGTTTTCTTCAGCGGATTTGGGCGGATGGAAGCGGCGATAGTGACCGCCTTCGACATGCGGCTGCAGCTGCAGCGTCGCCTTGATCTCGTCGATGCGCTCGCTCGCTTCGCTCATGTCGCGCTCGCGCCGGAAGGTTTCAGCAGCCAGCGCACGGCCAGTACGCCGATCTCGTAGAGCAGACACATTGGCACGGCCAGCATGATCATCGAGGTGATGTCCGGCGGCGTGATGAAGGCGGCAATGGTGAAGGCGCCCACGATCGCGTAGCGGCGACCGCTGCGCAGCTGCTCCAGGCTGACCACGCCGATCGCCGCGAGAATCACCACCGCCACCGGCACTTCGAAGCACAGGCCGAAGGCGAAGAACATCAGCATCACGAAATCGAGGTAATGCGTGATATCCGTCATCATCTCCACGCCCTGCGGCGTCACCGCCGTGAGGAAGCGGAACGCGGCGGGCAGCACCAGGAAATAGGCAAACGCACAGCCGAGATAGAACAGCAGCAGCGCGGCCACCAAGAGCGGTCGTGCGAGACGTTTCTCGTTGCGGTAAAGACCTGGGCTGACGAAGGCCCACAACTGATAGACCACCACCGGCATCGCGATGAACAGCGCGGCGTAGAACGCCAGCTTGAGCGGCGTCACGAACGGGCTCGCCACTTCGGTGGCGATCAGGTGCGCACCGGCAGGCAGGCGCGAAACCAGCGGTGCCGCCAGCTCCGTGTAGAGCCGGTTGGCAAAGGGAATCAAGGCGGCCAGCACCACCAGCACGGCCACGATGGCGCGCATCAGGCGCGAGCGCAGTTCGATCAGGTGCGAGAACAGGCCCTGTTCGAGGCCGCCATCGTCGGGACCTTCCAGCTCAGGCGTCGCCATGCGGGGCCTCCTTGGCGGACGTCACCTCAACCGTCGCAGTCGTCTGGGCTGCGTGGGCTGCCTCGGCCGCGGGTGTCACTGCGGACTCTGGTGCCGCTGCAGGCGCGGGCGCATCGGCGGCAGTCGTGCCGCCGGTGGGGCGCATCTTGCGCAGGGTTTCGTCCAGTTCGGCCTGGGCGGCTTCCGCGCGGGCGGCCGCTTCACGCGCCTGCCGGCGGATCTCCTCCACCTGCAGTTCGCGTTCCACTTCCGAGCGCACGCTGTCCCAGCCCGAGCGCACGCGACGCAACAAGGCGCCCGCGGTGCGGGCGGCGTGCGGCAGCTTTTCGGGGCCGAGCACGATCAGCGCAATGAGCGCAAGCAATACCAGCTTGCCGAAGCTGATCTCGATCATTGGAGCAGGCTCTCGCCGACCGGCTTATTTCTGCTCCGTGGTGTCGTGCTGGCTCTGGTTCTGGTTGGTGCCCGCGGGCGGGTCCGCGCGCAGGCGTTCGTCCGGGTTAGTCGGCTTGGCGGCGCCTTCATCGCCATCCAGACCCTTCTTGAAGTCACGCACGGCGCCACCCAGGTCGCCGCCGATATTGCGCAGCTTCTTGGTGCCGAAGATCAGCACGACTACGACCAGCAGGATAAGGAGATGGGTAATGCTCATTTAACGGGCCTCAGGATGTCAAAGCGGCGGAACGAAGCCGTCACGCCATCGCGCCGCCGCTCCACATCAGCGCTGAGTGTACTCCTCCAGGCGGTCCCTGAAATCGACTACAGGACCCGGGACGTTCGCCACCCCGCCCTCGAAGATGCGGCGGGGCGTGACACCCTTGCCGTAGATCGCTTCGTTGGCGTCGTAGTCGATGCGCAGCGCGGAGCCGTCCAGGGCCACGCCGGCGAACAGGCCGCGCGAGCGCGAGTAGGAATAGATCTCGGCCTTGAAGTCGCTGTCGGTGGACGCCTGGGCGGTGCGGCCCACCGGCCCTGCCGCAGCGGCGGCGTCCGCGCCCAGCGTGAACTTGCCGTTGACGATGGAATCCACGCCGCGCTGCGTGCGGAACACCAGGATGATGTCGCTGGACGAGGCGCCGGCCTGGAAGCCCACACTGCCGCCCGTCATGGTGATGAAGCTGGGGTTGGACCAGGTACCGTCGGCGCCCTTCACAGAAATCAGGCCTTCGCCGCGGCGGCCGCCGAAGACGAAGCCGACCTTGAGCAGGTCAGGGATCACCGCGATGGCCTTGGCTTCCTTCAGCAGGTCGACCGGAATGGACTTGTCCGGCGCCTGCATGATCTCGTTGAGTACCCGCACCGAGTTTTGCGCGCGCACCAGCGGGGGATCCTCGGCGTGCGCTGCCATGGCCGGCAGCAGCAGGACCGACAGGGCAAGCAACACACGATGCAACGATGCCTTGAACATGGATAACTCCTGGAGCGGATAAGGGTGTCGCGCCGCCTGCGGCTACGGTGCCCGCGGCACAACTGGCGGCTTGTGGCAGACTCTGCGGCGGTTTCTCCGTCAGCGCCACGATGCCACGCAGCCATGACTATACCGGCCCCGCCGGCCTTGCCCGCGACCTGCCCGTTCAGGCTGCAGTGCTTTTGGTGAACCTTGGCACACCGGAAGCGCCCACCGCGCAAGCGGTGCGGCCTTACCTGGCCCAATTCCTTGGCGACCGGCGCGTCATCGATTACCCGCGCTGGCTGTGGTGGCTGATCCTGCACGGAGTGATTCTCCGAGTACGCCCCGCGCGTTCCGCGCATGCCTATCAACGCATCTGGACGCCACAAGGGTCACCGTTGCGCGTGGGCAGCGAGGCACTGGCGACACGACTGCAGGAAGCGTTGTCGCGCCGCTGCGCGAAACCGGTACGCGTGGCCTTGGCGATGCGCTACGGAGAACCGTCGGTGCAGCGGCAGATCGAGCAGTTGCAGCGCGAAGGCGTGCGTCAGCTGTTGGTGCTACCGCTGTATCCCCAGTATTCGGCCACGTCCACCGGTTCAGTGGTCGATGCGGTGGCCGACGCCATGAAGTCATTGCGCTGGCCGCCTGAGCTCCGGTTCGTCAACGACTACCATGACGACTCGGCGCACATCGAGGCGCTCGCACGCAGCATCGAGCAGTGGTGGGCCGAACACGGCCGGGGCGAAAAGCTGCTGCTCTCCTTCCATGGCATTCCCGAGCGCTACGTGCGCCTGGGTGACCCGTACCTGGACCAATGCCAAGCCACCGCTCGCGCACTTGGCCAGCGGCTCGGGCTGGACGACACGCAGCTGGTGCTGAGCTTCCAGTCGCGCGTGGGCCGCGAGCGATGGCTCGATCCTTATACCGACGCGACCGTGCGCCAACTGGCGGCGCAGGGCGTGCGGACGCTGGACGTTGCCTGTCCCGGATTTGCGGTGGACTGCCTGGAAACGCTGGAAGAGATCGCCATGCAGAACCGGGACTTCTTCCGCGAAGCGGGTGGCCACGAGCTGCGCTACATCCCGGCGCTCAACGATAGCGACGAGCAGGTCGAAAGCCTGACCGGGCTGGTGCTGCGCCATGCCGGTGGCTGGCCGGCCTTTGCACCGCCCACATGAACCTTTCGCCCGCCGAGCTCGACATCGCGTTGCCTCACTTGCGCCTGCGCGCCCAGGTCTGGGGCGACGAAGGCGCGCCGCCGCTGCTCGCCCTGCACGGCTGGCTGGACAACGCGGGCAGCTATGCGTACCTCGCGCCGCGCCTTGCCCATCGCTGGCGCGTGATCGCATTGGAACTGCCGGGCCACGGGCATTCCGATCACCTGCCTCCCGGTGCGCACTATCACTTTGTGGACTACGTGCGCGCCGTGCTGGCCGCCGCCGATGCCATGGCGCTGGAGCGCTACCACCTGCTGGGGCACTCGCTGGGCGCAGGTATCGCCGCGCTGGTGGCGGCCGCCAGGCCGGAGCGTATCGAGCGGCTCGCGCTGATCGAAGGCCTCGGTCCGATCGCCGATGACGGACACCACACGCTGCGCCGCTTCCGCGACGCCATGGCGAGTGCGGCTACCGGTCGCTCACTGCGCGCGTTCCCGTCGATCGAACACGCAATCAGCGCGCGCTCGATGGCCAGCGGCTTGCCGGGGCCGCAGGCCCGCCCCATCGTCGAGCGCGGACTGCGGGAAACGCCCGAAGGCTGGCGTTGGCGCAGCGATCCGCGGCTCAACCGTCCCTCGCCGCTGCGCACCGCGGAGGATCAGGTCCACGCCTTGCTGCGCGGTATCGAATCGCCCACCGCGTTGCTGTTGTCCGATCCGCAAACGCCCTACCTGCCGCACACTCAGATGCATGCCCGCGCCGCCTGCGTGGCGGACATCGCGGTCAGCACGATGCAGGGAGGACATCACCTGCATCTGGAGCATCCGGCGGCCGTGGCCGCGTGGGCCGCGGCACATCTCGAAGGTCGCGCGACGGCCTGAGCAGGCGCGCGGCCGCCGTGGCCTCAGTGCTGCCCGGCCGTGTTGCTCATGTGGTTCATGCTGTTGTCCAGCTTCGGTGGCCCCAGCATGGGCAGGCTCGCGAAGATGTCATTGTTGCCCATGCGCGCGCTGATCACGCGGCTGAGCTTCTCGCGGTTGATCGGCTGGATCGTCTCGAAGTGGCAGGGTGCGGCGTTGCCTTGCGCATCTTCCGTGACCACGTTGCCCTGGTCGGTGATCGCCGGCTGCTCGCAGCCGTCCTGCGTGGTCACCAGCCACAGGTTCTGGTTGGACTTGTCGACGAAGACCAGTTTGTTCGGCCCCAGCACGAAGCCGCCGAGCTTGCCCTTGACGGTCATGCTGGTGCCCTTGGGGCCAGCGGCCGACTCGAAGGCTGGCAGATACTGCGATTCCTTGACGGCTTCGGCATGCACCATCGCGGCCACAGCCGTCACAGCCAGAGCCATGGCCAGCTTCCATCCCTTCCTGGTTGATTTGCTATCGCGCACGACATGCTCTCCCTGAGTTGAACAACGTCAAAGGACACGGTCATCGAACAGCGGAAACGGCGCATTCCCCGGCGCCGCCTGGGGCGCAATGTGCGCCTGTCTCGACGCCGGCGCAACCGGCACGACCGAACCGATGCCTGACCGACGGCACATGCCCCGGCGAGCCAGCGGCCTAGACTGGCGTCATGCAGCACTTCCAGCGCGCCAACTACGGGCAACCCGAGCGGATCTGCCGCTTGGGTGGCCTGCAGATATCCGCCACGGCCTATGCCGGCGGCAGCGCCTTGCCCTGTCATGAGCATGACGAGGCCTACCTGTGTCTCGTGGCGAATGGGCGCTATATGCAGCAGTCCGGCAGCGATGCATTCGATTGCTCGCCCGGGCTGCTGCTGGCGCATCCCCGCGGCCACCGCCATGCCAATCGTTTCGCACCGGAAGGCGCACGCTGCATCAGCATCTTCTTTGCCGATGGCGCTGGCGACGGTGTCGCCAGATTGCTGGGCGAGCATCGCCAGTTGAAGCTGCCCGAGGCAGGAAGACTGCTGGAGCGCATCGAACGCGAACTGCTCGCCACCGACGATGCAGCCGAGCTGGCCCTGCAATCGGCGGTGATGGAGCTGGCGGCCGCTGCGTGTCGCGCCCACGGCGAACGACGACCTGCGTGGCTGCAACGCGTCCTGCAGCGATTGCATGACGACCCGTTGCGCACGCCCTCGCTGCAGGACCTGGCCGCGCTCGCGGGCGTGCATCCTTCGCACCTGGCGCGCAGCTTCCAGCGCCTGCAGGGTTCGTCCGTGGGCGAATACCAACGCGGCCTGCGCATCGAACGGGCGCGACTCGCGCTGCACGACCCTCGCCTCTCCATTGCCGAAGTGGCGATGACGGCGGGCTTCAGCGACCAGAGCCATTTTGCCCGCGTGTTCAAGCGGCTGACCGGCGAAACACCCCGTGACTACCGGCACAAGGCGCAACGCGCGTCCTGATAGATCACGCACGTCCTAGACCCTGATCGCGGCGGGATGGACGATGGCGCCACCCCGTGCAAGGAGCCACGCCCATGTCCCCGTTCC
Organism: Dyella sp.; assembly: GCF_035685885.1. Classification (GTDB taxonomy): domain Bacteria; phylum Pseudomonadota; class Gammaproteobacteria; order Xanthomonadales; family Rhodanobacteraceae; genus Dyella. The sequence continues at coordinate 39,542 of NZ_DASRZX010000026.1, forward strand.
ATCGCCCACTGTTGGGCCTGCTGCTCGTCGGCGCGTTGTCCGGCGCCGTGGCCTCGCCCGCCTCTCCGACATCAGGCTTGCTCGACAGCGTGCGCCAGGCCTATGGCGGCGCGCGATGGTCAGGCGTGGCTGCGCTGCAGGCGGAGGGCAAGGAAACAGGCGACGACCTGACCGGCCCCTGGCAGATGACGGTCGACCTTCGCAGCGGGCAGTTCACTTCGCACATGCGCAACGAAGTCTTCGCGACCGCTGAAGGCGCCGATGCCCAGGGGCAGTGGCGCGAGGACGTCACCGGCCTCCTGCATCCGCTCGACTCGGACGAAGCGCGCACGGTGGGCGTGAGCGAAGCCTGGCTGCGTCGCTTCGGCTTTCTCGATATCCATGCCGCGGTGAACTACCGTCCACTGCCTGATGCGCAGGACAACGGGCACCGCTGGCAGCGCATTGAAGCCACGCCGGAAGGTGGCCGTGCGGTCACCTTGTGGATCGACCCCGTCACGCATCGTGTCGATCATGCAACCTGGGCCAGTTCGTTCGTCATCGTTACGCAGCGCTATGGCGACTACCGCGACGTCAACGGCCTGCTGCTGCCGCATCGCATCGATACCTCGCGCACCAATCTCGCCGGCAACGCGGATGGTTCGGCGGTGGACGTGGTCGAACGCTATCAACTCCTCGATGCGATCCCGGCTGCGGCCCTGCGTCGGCCAGAAGGCAAGGTGCGCGACATCACCATGGCCAACGGTGCCCACATCGCCACCACGAAGCTGCGCCTGGAAGGCGGCATCGTGCTGGTGGACGTGGGCATCGATGGCCGGCCACCCATGCCGTTCATCCTCGACACCGGCGGGCACGCGATCCTCACCGCCGACGCGGCGAAACAACTCGGCTTCGCCACCAAGGGCAACGGCGTCAGCGGCGGATCAGGCTCCGGCACCATGAGCACGTCGTATACGAAGGTGCACGACACCGCGCTGGGCGATGCACACGTGCGCGATCTCACCTATACCGTGCTGCCCTACCCTTACGGCTTCTACGAGCGCGGCACCGACACGCCGATCGCCGGCATCCTTGGACTGGAGATGTTCGAGCGGTTCGCGATCACCTTCGACTACGACCGCAGCGAACTTCGCCTCGCGCCATACGACCAGGGCGAGACGCCACCCGCGATGAAGGGTGACGCTATCACGCTGCGCTTCACCGACGACATGCCGTTGGTGAATGCGTCACTGGACGGTCAAGGCGGCATGTTCGGCATCGACACCGGCAACGCGGGCTATGTGCTGACCTTCCCGCAATGGGCCCGGCGGGCGGGCATCGAAGCACGCTATGCCGCGGGCCTGCCGATTCCCACGGGCGGCGTCGGCGGACTGTTCACCGCGCACGTCGCGCATGCACACGATTTTGAGCTGGGCAAGCAGCGCCTGGACAACGTGGTGGCCATGCTGACGCGCGACGATGCCGGCGCCACCGGTAACCCCAGCGAAGCGGGCAACATCGGCCAGGACATCCTTTCGCGCTTCAACGTGCACTTCGACTATCGCCGCCAGCAGATGGTGCTGATGCCGCGCGCGAAGACGCCTGACTGGCATTACGGCATGGCGGGCTTTCGCGCGGAGAAGGAACAGGCGCAGCCGGATCGGTTCAAGGTGATCAACGTCATGCCGGGGAGCCCCGCGCAGAAAGCAGGACTGAAGCAGGGGGACGCCATCGTCGCCGCCAACGGCAAGCCGGCCTCCACACTCAGTTTCGGCACGCTACGGGACATGAGTGCACACCTGCCGGAGGGCACGCCGCTGTCGCTGACACTGGGGGATGGGCGGGTGCTGGAGATGATGGCGCGGGATGTGGCGCCAAGGTAGGCATTGATCTTCTGCAGGAGCGCATCCAGTGCGCGAAAAGCCTGCAGCGCGGTGACGCGGCAACGCCCAACGCGCACTGGGTGCGCTCCTGCAATCAGCGTGCGCGGCGCTTTGAAATGAGCGCCAAAAGCGAATGGATTTAGACCACTTGTAGGAGCGCACCCAGTGCGCGAAAGCCTACGGAGCAGTTACTGCAAGGCGCCCATCGCGCACTGGGTGCGCTCCTACAGCCAGACGCAGTTCCAGTACGGGTAGTCCAATACGCTGCTTACCAAACCAGCGCGTACCGGATTGGCAACGATATGGCGTGCTGCCGCCCTGACGTCGTCTTCCTTCCGCACGGCCCGGTCATGGAAGCCTCGATCCCAAACGACTCCAGGCTGCGTGCAATGCATGCGTCGCGCGGTGAACGCCTTGAACCGGTTCATAACCAGGGAGATGCTGTCGCGATCGCCCAGTTGCACAAGACCGTGCCAATGGTCGGGCATCAGTACCCAGCACAGCAGGCGCGCGTCACCCCAGCAGGAAGGATCGATGGAGCTTCGCGCCACGACTCGTGCGGATTCGGCATTCCTGAAAACGGGCCGACGATGCGCGGTGGTCGTTGTCAGTACATAGGCGTGCCCTGGCAGTGAAGCACGCCCTTTGCGCAACGCCTGGTGTCCATATCGTGTCATCACCCCAACGTCGCACTGTCGGGGTTGCGAAGACATCAGCTACCCGGTCGCATTTCTGTAGGAGCGCACCCAGTGCGCGAAAAGCCGGCGGAGCGATGACAACCAGGCGTTTATCGCGCACTGGGTGCGCTCCTACGGTGGAACACGCTACGGCTTGGCCAACCCCAGCACGTCCAGTCCCTGCTCGAAGGTGACGTCCACGGGAATCTTCGCCTGGTCCAGGCGCTTGAGGTCACTGGCGAGCGTGGCGTCGACGTTGCCCATGCGGTCGGTGAGCTGCTTGGCGGCGGCGTAGTCGCCGTCGCCCTGGATGGTGAGCAGCTTGGCGGAGAGGGCGTTCATCGCGGCGGTCATCTTGTCGAAGTCGACGCGGTAGCGGCCGGTGGTGGCCTCGCGGGTGAAGGCGCCCTGCTGCTGGAAGAAGTTGAAGCGCACCATGTTGGCCTTGGCGTGCGCGTCGCTGGCGCCGAAGCGCACCGAACGCAGGATGCCGGCAAGGAAGGTGACGTAGTTGTCCATCAGCTTCGACTTGTCCAACTCACCTTTATCGGCCAGCTTGCTGACCATGTAGAGGCCAAGGATGTCAGCCTTGCCCTCCTCGAAGCTGGACGCCTGGTCTTTCAGCGCGGTGCGCACCAGGCCCTTGTCGCCCAGCGTGTTCTTGATGCCCAAGCCGTGCGCCACTTCGTGGAACATGGTGTTCTCGAAGAATGCATCGAAGGTGAGGTGCGATTGCTGGTCGTCGGCGATCAGCGCCTTGGCGATCGGCAGCATGATCTTGTCGAATTTCGCCTGCATCACGTTTTCCAGCTGCAGGCGCCGCGTGCCTTTCTTCAGCTGAACTTCCTCGTCGTTGGGCAGGTTGATGGCGATGGTCTTGGCACCGACGTTGGCGTCGCCCGCGTAATACACGGCGAAGTAGGCATTGAGATCGGCATCGGAGCCGGGCTTCTCGGCCTTGTACTTGTCGTCCACCGGCAGCTCGCGCTGCAGCTCGGGCAGGTACTTGGCGAAGCGTGCGAGCTTGGCGCTCCAGGCCTGGTCTTTCACCAGCACGTAGCTTTCGTAGCTGGCCTTGTAGCCGTAGAGCTGATCTTCGTAGGTTTCGATGGGGCCGATGACGATGTCGACCGGATTACTCTTCATCGACATCCAGGCGAAGTCGCTGGGACGGTAGTCGTCGCTCTGCAGCGCTTCGGCGCGCTTCTTGAGATAGCCGGCGAAATCCTTGTCGGCAGACAGCTCCGCGGCCTGACGCAGCAGGCCGGCGGCGTGATCGAGGTCGGCCTTGTACGCCTCGTGATACGGCACGGTGACCAGCTTGCCCTGCGCATCCCGGCGCAGCAGCGTGTAGAGGCCGGCCTTGTCCTTGAGGTCGGCCTTTTCGAATTCGTCCTTGCTCATGTCGGTGGGATAGAACTGCGCACCGGCCGGGCGCGGACCCTCGCCAGCCACGAACGGCTCGTCGTTGTCGAGGCGGTCCCACGGGCCATAGTTTATTTCGGCCAGGCGACGCGTGACGTCGTCGGGAATGCGCGCCATCAGCGCGGCCTTGTCGCCCCACGATTGCTGCCAGTAGATGTCGTTGGTGACATCGGCGGCCTGCACCAGCAAGGCGATCATCTGCTTCTGCTTGTCGTCGAAACCGGAAAGGTCGGCGGTGAGCTTGACGGAGGCGTAGTTGGCCAGACGCTGCGTGGCGTTGTCGGCATCGGTGGACGGCGGCGGCACTGCCGGGACCGTGGCGGCCGGCGCTGGCGCGGACGTTTGCGTCGCACCCGTGTTGTCGTGCGAGCTGCAACCGGCGAGGACGGCGACGAGGCTCAGGGCGAGCAGGTGGCGGCGCATGGCGTGTTCCGGATGGAGGAAAGCGCCATGGTACCGCGACTGACTCCCTCTCCCCGCCGGGGAGAGGGTTGGGGCGTTGCCACCACCGTGAAGGTGGCAATGCCTTTACGGTGGTGAGGGGCAGTCTTGCCGTAGCAATTACTTGAGCGGGCTTTTTTGATGAAACCGTACCGCGAGCACCCGCCCCTCATCCCAGCCTTCTCCCCGAAGGGGAGAAGGAGTCAAAGGCGTCAGCCCGAAATCGCCAGCCTCTCCGACTGATACAACCTTGCCGTCACCAGCACGCCCAGTGCCGCGGCCACGAGGCTGCCCAGCAGGCACAGGCCCAGCTGCTGCGGCTCGATGCCGTCGCCACGCAGCAGTTGCATGATGCCCAGGTGCTGGCCCAGCAGCGGTACCGCATACATCCACATCTGCGATTTGATCGGCATGGTGGAGAGCAGGATGCTCGGTATCACTGGCACGAACATCAGCAGCGACACATAGGTCTGCGCCTCGCGATAGCTTTTGGCGAACGCCGCCACCATCGACTGCAACGCCGCCAGCAGCACGATCAGCGGCAGCATCAACAGCAGCACGCGGCTGCCGAAGCTGAAACCAAGCTCCAGTTCCATGCCCAGCTTTTCGGTGGGAATGAAGCGTCCCACCACGGCGAATGCCATCAGCGAGATCAGCAGGCTGGCCGCCGAGAACACGCAGATCGCCGCGAGTTTGCCGGCAAGGATTTTCCAGCGCGGCACCGGGTTGGCGAACAGCGGTTCCAGCGACTGGCGCTCGCGCTCGCCTGCGGTGAGGTCGATGGCGAGATACATGCCGCCCATGAACACGCTGAGCACGAAGAAGTACGGCAGGATGGAGAACATCAACGCGGCACGTGCCTGTGCCGTGGCCTGGTCGCGTCGCGCCGCCACCACCGGCCATGCCGTGCCGGGCGACAGCCCGCGCGCAACCAGGCGCATGGCACCCTGCTGGCGCGCATAGGTTTCCACCAATTGGCTGACGCGCATCACGGCAGTGTTCGCATCGCGCTGCGACGAGTCGTAGATCAGCTCCACCTGCACCGACTCGCCCTTGTGCCAGGCGTTGGGATAGTCCGGCGAGATGCGCAGCACCACGTCGGCGTCCTGCTTGCGCACGGCCACTTCGGGATTGGCGACGGGTGATTGCGGCACGATGCCTTCGGCCTTCAGCGCGCCGATCAGGTTGGGCGCGTATTCGGCGCCAATCACGGGCACGGGCAGCGGCTTTTCGGCCTTGTCGAGTTCGCGGTTGAGGTTGATGTTGAGCAGCATCACCAGGATCAGCGGCCCCAGCAGCGGACCGGTGAGAAAGGCGCTGATGATGGTGCGGCGATCGCGCAGGTTTTCCTTCACTTCCTTGAGGAAGACGGTGAGGAAGGCGCGCGTGCGACCGAGCGTCAGGCGAGTATCCATGTTCATGCGGCGAGTCCCTCTTCGCTGCCGATGATCTTCACGAAGGCATCTTCCAGGTTGGCCTCGCCGGTCTGCTCGCGCAGCGCGGCGGGCGATTCGTCGGCGACCACGCGGCCGTTGGCGATCACCACGATGCGGTCACACAGCATGGCGACCTCCTGCATGATGTGGCTGGAAAACAGCACGCAACGGCCTTCCGCCTTCAGCCGCTGCATGAACTGGCGCAGCGCGCGCGTGGCCATCACGTCCAGGCCGTTGGTGGGCTCGTCGAGAATGACGTTGCGCGGATCGTGGATCAGCGCGCGGGCAATCGCGGTCTTCACGCGTTGGCCCTGCGAAAAGCCTTCCGTGCGACGGTCGCCGATGTCCTCCATTTCCAGCGCCTGCACCAGCGCTTCGCGGCGCGTGGCAAGCACGTCCTCGGGCAGGCCCTGCAGGCGCGCGAAATAGTCGATGTTCTCGCGCGCAGTAAGGCGCTTGTAGAGGCCGCGCGCGTCGGGCAGCACGCCCAGGCGGCGGCGCACGGCCAGCGCATCTTCCGCGGCATCGATGCCATCTACCAATACCTGGCCGCGGTCGGGCTTCATCAGGGTGTAGAGCATGCGCAGCGAGGTGGTCTTGCCGGCGCCGTTGGGGCCAAGCAGGCCGGTGATCTCGCCGTCGCGTGCGGTGAAGCTGACGCCATCGACCGCCTTCACGGTGCCAAAGGCCTTGTGCAGATCCTTTACCTCGATCATGGCGAAGCTCCGTTGAAGTCCGTGAAGATCGGCGTGGCGCGCAAGTGAGCCAGGCATTTCACGTCGAGTGACTGGGGCTTGAGGTCTTCGATGAAATGCTTGACCAGCTGCGGCGCGCAGCCCGCATTGATGACGTTGTGGCCCTGCCCGTTGAGCACCACATGGCGCGCATTCGAAAGGTTCTTGGCCACTTGATCGCCGTAACGCGGCGGCGTGACGGGGTCGAACTCGCCCGACATCAGCAGCGTGGGCGTGTCGGTCTTCAACGGCTGGTGAAAGTCGTCCGGTCGCGTGCCCTTGGGCCACAGCGCGCAGACGTTCTCCAGCGTATCGATCATGCGCGTGCCAAGAATGGTGTGCGCATCCTGCGGGCGCGGCGTGAGCAGGTCGGCGTCCTCGCTGCAGATCACCGACAGCTGCATGCCGCCGTTCATGGTGTCCGAAAGGTCGCTGGACAGCAGCTTCGCCTGTCCCAGCAGGGGGCCGACGTCACCGTGCGCAGCGGCATCGATCGACAGCGGCAGCAGCGCGGAAGTAAGCGGCGTGTACGCGAACATGCGCACCACGCTGGCCAGCGATGCCTCGTTGAGCACGCGCTGCACGCTCTGGTAGGTCTGCGGATCGCGGAACGTCACCTTGTGCGGGTTCGCGCGCAGCGCGTCGCGCAGCTGGTAGAGCGTCTGGTAGGGATCGTTGAAGCGCTGGCGGCAGGCGTCGTCCTTGCCGCAGCGCGCGAACTGCGCCTTCAGCGCGTCGTCCAGGTTCTGCGCGAAATCCTCGCCCAGTACCAGTTCGTTGGGCACCACGCCGTCGAGCACGAGGCTGCGCACGGCATCGGGATGACGCATGGCGTATTGCTGCGCCATGCGCGTGCCGTAGGACACGCCGACGAGGTCGAAGGTGGGCGAGCCGAGCGCCTTGCGCACGTCTTCCAGATCCTGCACGGCGACGGTGGTGGTGTAGTAGCGCGGGTCGGCATGACCGGCGAGCTGCCTGAGGCAGCGCTCGGTTTCCTCGCGCTCCCGTTCGACGCCAGCCTCGGGCTTGTCGACGCCGCCTTCGGTGCCGGCGGATTCGTCTTCCTTGCAGGTAAGCGGGTGTGAGCCGCCGGTACCGCGCTGGTCGAGCAGCAACACGTGGCGATGCGCGGTGAGCGGCTGCAGCGCCGCCGCCACGCCCGGCCACGATTCGGTCGCGGCCTGGCCGGGGCCGCCGGCCAGCATCACCAGCATGTCCTTGCTGGCTACCTGGGCACTGCTGCGGATGATCGCGAGCTTCAGCTCGATCTTGCGGCTGTGCGGATCGTCGCGATTCTCAGGCACTTCAAAAGGTGCACACCACGCCGCCGTCGAGAGGCCGCTGTTGGGCTGGCCCAGTTCGCAAGGTGTCAGCGTGAGCGAACCCAGTTGCCAGGTCTGCGGTTTGGCGGGCGCCAAGGGCTTGCTGGCCTGAGGTGTGGCCTCGACGACCTGCTCATCCTGGTCCGGCGCCGCGGCGCGATGATTGAAGTGGTTCCAGCCCAGCGTGGCGAGGCCGATGGCCACCACACCAATGCGCAGAACCGTCCGTCCGTTGATTGCCATATCCGCTTACCCCTCGCCCCTTCGGGTTGCAGTACAGGCCCGCGCAGCCTATGGCGCGGGTTCGAAAATCGATTCGATGGAAAGACCGAACAGCCGCGCGATCTTGAAGGCCAGCGGCAGGCTCGGATCGTATTTGCCGGTCTCGATGGCGTTGATGGTCTGCCGCGAGACCTCCAGCTTTTCGGCCAGGTCGGCCTGCGACCAGCCGTGGTCGTTACGCAGTTCACGCAGGTGGTTGTTCATGGGCCGGGGTCCGGTTACTCGTCCGGGAATTCCGCCGCGCGGCGGCGCAGGCCCATCAGCGCAGCCACCACCAGGAACGAAAGCGCCAGTCCGCACAGCAGCCCGACCTTGAAGTCGTCCCAGTGGCGTAGCCATGCGTAGGCCGCGCATACCGCCAGGATGACGCCCATGAGAAGGAAGCGGACCTGCCGCCCGGGACGGTCGTGTTCATCGCAGCCCACGTCCACACCGTAGCGGCGCCCCACCTGCCAGCGGGTAGTGCCGTAGCAAACCATCATCAGCGGGAAGATCCAGATCAGCACCGAGCCGTCCAGCGGGACCAGCCCGGCAATGGACAGGAAGCCGCCGGCCAGGCTGAGCGCCGCAGTGACGCCGGTGGCTACGCCCAGGGCGACCAGATGGGTGCGCTGCTCCAGCTCGTCGCTCTCGCGGATGCGCCGCGCCATCAGCGCCAGCACGTAGAACATGGGGAGCAGCGGGGCCAGCGCCAGCAGCACCTTGAGCGGCAGCGAAGCGGTGGTCCGCACGATCGGCCAACCCGCCAGCATGAAGGCGGTGTAGGCCGCCATGGCCCCAAGCATGCGTTGCTCGTACTGCTTGCCGGATAGACGTGCCATGGAATGCCTCAACCCTGTGTCAAGCGAACTTGACACAAGAGTGAGGACATTTCGAGCTGTTGTCAAGCTCGCTTGACAGCGCCAAGGTTATCGGCAGCCTTACGCCTAACTTAAGGCCTTCAGCAATAAGAAAGTTCTCAAAATGTGACACA
>NZ_DASRZX010000027.1:0-6065 GCF_035685885.1 Dyella sp.
CCGCTACATCGACTGGCGCGTTGCCCCCTACCGCGCACCGGACCTGAGCCTGGTGTTTGTCGAGGACGTCACCGAACAGTGGAAGCGCGAGGAACGGCACTTCGCTGCGCTCGAATCGGTGAACACACAGCTGGCCCAGGAGATCGCCGAGCGCGAGCGCACCCAATCCCAGTTGCACCAGGCGTTGAAGATGGATTCGCTGGGCAAGCTCACCGGCGGCATCGCGCACGACTTCAACAACCTGCTGACCACCATCATCACCGGCATCGACCTGATGAGCCGCCATGTCTCCGAAGGCCGCGTCGAAGGCGTGCAGCGTTTTGCGGACATGGCACTGGGTTCGGCGCGCAAGGCCGTGTCGCTGACGCACCGCTTGCTGGCGTTTGCGCGGCAGCAGCCGCTCGATCCCAAACCGGTGGACGTCAATCAGCTCGTGCGCTCGCTGGGCGACATGCTCCGGCGCACGATCGGCGAGCACATCGAACTGCGTTTCGACCTGATGGACGGCGCCAATATCGCCAACGTCGACGCCAACCAGCTGGAAAATGCCCTTATCAACCTGGTGATCAATGCGCGCGACGCCATGCCCAATGGTGGCGAGATCCGGGTGCTGACGGCAGCCGTATCGCTGCACGGTGACGAGGAACTCCCGGACGGGGATTACGTGCAGGTTGCCGTGATTGATAACGGCACCGGCATCGAGCCGGAGGTGCTGGAGCGTGTTTTCGAGCCGTTCTTCTCCACCAAGCCGATAGGCAAGGGCACCGGGCTGGGCTTGTCGATGATCTACGGCTTCTCGCGCCAGTCGGGCGGCCGCACCACCATCTGCAGCCAGCAAGGCGTGGGCACCGAGGTGCGCCTGACATTGCCGCGCGGCCAGCTGCAGGAAGAGGTGGAAGTCGACCTGGCAACCGACTGGGCGCAGGGGCAGGGTGAAAGCATCCTGATCGTGGAGGACAACACATCCCTGCGCGCGCTGGCACGCGAGCTTCTTTCCGACGCCGGCTATCGCTGCACCGAGGCGGAGGATGTGGAATCCGCGCTACGCGTGCTGCGTGGCGATGGTTCGATCCATCTCCTGCTGACCGACGTCGGACTGCCCGGCATGAACGGGCGGCAGCTGGCGGAAGCGGCGCGCGCCTGGCGGCCGTCGTTGCCGATCCTTTTCATGACGGGCTATGCCGAGAGCACGCTTTCCAACCAGGAAGTGCTCGATGAAGGCATGGATATCCTGATCAAGCCGTTCGAGATCGAGCAGTTGCTGAGCAAGGTGCGCGGCATGCTCGACTGAGCAACTGCGGATGAATCCGCACGCCGTGCGCATGTGGCGTTGGCGTTGCCCTAACAAACGGCATGGACAAGGCGACAGGCATGGCCTGCGTTGCGAAGCTTTTCGCAAATTTCACCCGTGTGGCACTTTTCAGAACCTAAAAAGATTCCCGCCGCAATCCAGCGGCGCAGGAGAATCTCATGGACAAGAATCGCGTAGAAGGTACCAAGCACGAAGTCAAGGGCGCCATCAAGGAAGGCGTCGGCAAGGTAACGGGTAATCCTGTCAAGCAGGCGGCGGGCAACATCGAAAAAAACGCCGGCAAGGTCCAGAAGGAGATCGGCAAGGAAAACGATCGCCAGCGGGATTACGACAAGCACCACTAAGCCCGGAACGGGGAGGGCGGCGCATCGATGGCGCCGCTTCCCCTCAGCCTGGAGCGAGCTCGCGCAGGACGTCCGCGCAACGCACGCTTTCCGAAGCGATGCGCTGCAATACCTGGGTCATTTCCGCACTGTCCTGTCCGCACGGCAGGCTCGATGCCAGATCGGTGAGAAGTACGATGTTGCTGAGGATGTTGTTGGCGCGATGGACGGCGTTGCCGAACGACGCGACCTGCGCGGAGGCAGCGTCCACGCCGGCCGCCGCTCCCATCATTCCCCAGCAGAGCAGGGGCCAGATGAGGACCCGCATTTCGCCGAGCAGGTCGATGGCTTCTATCGTGCTGGGTTCCTCGTGCGTGAAGTAGACGCCCAGAGAACCGAAGCGCACCGGCCCTTGTTGCAAGGCCACCATCGCGCCGCCGGTAAAGCCACGGTTGGCCAGCCATGGGTCGCTGGCAAGCTGGGCCGGTTCGGCATGCAATGGCAACGGCGACTGCAGGATGTTTTCCAGTGCGCTTCCGGTCAAAGGATAGGGATCGCGTGGCATCGACTGGGCGGCGGGCCCATGGACCCACGCCGCGGCACCGTGCGTGCCTGCACTGTTGAGGCGCAGGATGAAGCAGGCTTCCGCGCCCAGGGTTTCGCAGATCGTGGCCAGCAGCCAGTCCATGGCCTGGTCGGCCGTCGGCAAGCCATAGGCCTCGCTCATCCAGCGCGGGACGACATTGCCATAACGGGAGGCAGGCACTTTCATCGCTGGCCTGTGGCCAAGTCTGTTCACGGCAGGAATCGATTCCGGCGTGCCGTGGCGCCGTGCTAGCAAAGTATCCAAGCGGTAGGGCTCACCAACGAAGAACGGCGCGCGCGCGGACCATGCGATCGCGAAGATGGATGCCCACCCAGGCCACCCCGAATGCCAGCGGCAGCAGGGCGAGCCGCAATGCGGGCGAGGCCGCGGCGCAACCGGCCAGCAGGAGGCACGCCAGCAGCAGAAGAAGGTCGGCGCCCAGCCGCTTGCGCCGGATGTCGGCCACCTTCCGCAGATAGATCGCCACCGCTTCGTCGAAAGCCGCTTGTTCTCCAAGCGAGGCCGTCGTTCGTTCCCGGTTGGTCATCATGCGCATCACCTTCCCCCTGCCAGACGCACCACCTCGGTGCGTACGTGCATGGTAACGACCCCAAAGGTGACGACAGAATCAAGGAATCGTGTGAAGGAGATTGAACGCGAAATTATCGGCATCGAGGCGATTGACAGCCGTCCGGCGGCAGGGAAACTCGCAGCACTGGCGCACCGTGCCAGGGCCGGGTGACGCGGGAAAAACCCCTTGGGACGGGGCGCGGCGGGCAAGGGACGTGGTTCGGGGGATTCGATGAAATCGGTGGCGGTTCGTTCTCGCATCAGGCATGGCATCGTCCTGGGATTCACCCTGCTGGGGATCGCCTGCGTGCTCATCGTGCTGGCCGTCGCGTCCAGCTTCCGCGCCGAGCACTGGGTGGAGCACTCGCTGGAGTTGCATCAGAACACCTGGAAATTGTTCAGCCTCGTACAGGACGCGGAAACCGGGCAGCGCGGTTTTCTGCTGACCGGCGACCGCTCGTATCTCTCGCCGTACCTGGAGGCCAAGGCACAGCTGCCCCAGCGCGAGGCTGAGCTGCAGGGAATGATTGCGCTCAGTCCGGAACATGCGATCCAGCAACGGCAACTGTTCCGCCTGATCGACGCCAAGATGGACGAACTGGCACGTACCGTCGGTTTGCGCGAAGAGGGTCATGCTGACACTGTCGCCGGCATCGTCAAGGGCGACAGCGGGCGCCAGTTGATGGTGCAGATTCGCAGCATCATCACGCGCATGGACGAGGGCGAACGTGCGATGCTGCGGCAACGCACCCATGCCGCGGACGAACAACGATTCCTGTTGATGATCGCCATCGTGCTGGCCATCGGCCTGGCGGGCGCGCTTGCCTGGATGGTGATACGCGAAGGACGCGATCATGCGGACGCGCTTCGACGGTCAGTGGCATCGCTGCAACAGGAAATCCAGCAGCGCGAAGACATCGAGGCGCAGTTGCGCCAGTCGCAGAAAATGGAAGCCATTGGCCAGCTCACCGGCGGCGTGGCGCACGACTTCAACAACATGCTGGCCATCATCATCGGCAATCTGGAATTGCTGCTGCGGCGATTGCCCGAGGACGACCAGCGCCTGCAAGGGCCGGCCAATAACGCGTTGAATGGCGCCATGAAGGCCGGCGACCTGACCCGCCAGCTGCTGGCGTTCGCGCGTCAACAAGCTTTGCAGCTCAAGCCCACGGACATCAACCAGTGCATCCGCGACATGTCCTCGCTGCTGCGTCGCTCGCTGGGCGAAAACATCAAGATCGAGACCGTGCAGGCGGGTGGCCTGTGGCCGGGCTTTGTCGATCGCGCGCAGCTGGAGAGCGCCCTGGTCAATCTGGCGCTCAACAGCCGTGACGCCATGGGCGGATCGGGCAAGCTCACCATCGAGACGGCCAACACCGTGCTCGACAGCAGCTACGCCCTGCATCACCTGGAAGTGACCGCCGGCCAGTACGTGATGGTGGCCGTCACCGACACCGGCAGCGGCAGCGGCATGTCGGCGGAAGTCATGCAGAAAGCGTTCGATCCATTCTTCACCACCAAGGACCTGGGCAAGGGCACGGGACTGGGGCTGAGCCAGGTGCACGGGTTCGTGAGCAGTCGCATAGCCATATCAAGATCTACAGCGAGCAAGGTGTCGGCACGACCGTCAAGATCTACCTGCCGCGCGATTATTCGGAAGCGGTGGAACCGCCCCTGCCGGCCACGCAGGATGCGGCGCTGCTGTCGCAGCACAAGGTACTGGTGGTGGAAGACGACCAGGATGTGCGGGTCTTCGTGGTCAATGCGCTCCACGAGATCGGCTACGCCACGGTGGAGGCGGGCCATGCCGAGGCGGCGCTGCGCGCCTTGGACGAACATCCCGATATCGACATCCTGCTTACCGACGTGGTGATGCCGGGCATCAACGGGCGCCAGCTGGCCGCGCGTGCGCAGGAGAAACACCCCGGCCTGATCGTGGTGTACATGACCGGCTATACGCGCAACGCCATCGTGCACAACGGCATCCTCGATCCCGGGGTTCGCCTCATCAGCAAGCCTTTCACGATGACGGAACTGGGCCGGGAGCTGCGCGCCGCACTGCAGGAAAGCGCGCGAAACCAGCTAGATCCGGCTTTTTGACGCCCGGCTCACCCGTTGCTCACGCGCGCGGGCTTCTGCTGCGAGGACGCCCTTTGAGGAGTCCCCCCATGGCCCGCCCGATCTGGACAGGAACACTTTCCTTCGGACTGCTGAACGTCCCGGTGTCGGTTATGCCGGGAGAACGCAGGGTGGACCTGCACTTCCGCATGCTCGACAGCCGCAGCAACACGCCCATCCGGTACGAGCGCGTGAACGCCGAAACCGGCGAGGAAGTGCCGTGGAAGGACATCGTGCGCGCGTACGAATACAAGAAAGGCAGCTACGTCGTGCTGCGGCCCGAGGACATCAAGTCCGCCTCGCCAGAAGGGCGCGAGGCGGTGGAAGTGGAGGCGTTCATCGATGCGGCCTCCGTCGGCCCGGAGTATTACGAAAAGCCTTATGTGCTGGTGCCCGGCAAGAAAGCCGAGAAGGGCTATGTGCTGTTGCGCGAAACGTTGCGGCGCACGGGGAAGATCGGCATTGCCCGAGTAGTGATCCGCACGCGCGAATACCTGTCCGCGGTGATCCCCAAGGGCGACAGCCTGCTACTGGTGCTGTTGCGCTATCCGCAGGAGCTGGTGGATGTGGACGAGTACGGGTTGCCCGAAGGCAAGCCCGCCAGCTATCGCATCACCGCCAAGGAGATGGACATGGCCGAGCAGTTGATCGAATCCATGTCAGGCGAATGGACACCCAAGGATTATCGCGACGAATTTCGCAACCGCCTGCTTGATGTGATCCAGAAGCGCATGAAGTCCAAGGGCGCGGTGATCGCGGAGGAGGAAGAGTCCGAAGCGCCGGAAAACTCGGCCACCAACGTGGTCGATTTCATGTCGCTGCTGCAGAAAAGCCTCGCCAGCAAGAAGCGCACGCCCGCCAAGAAAGCCGTCCCGCGCAAGAACGCGAGCAGCACGTCGACGCGCAAACGTGCCACCGCCAAGCCCGCCAAGAAAACCGCCACGCGCAAGCGCACGTCACGTCGTTCCGCATGATCGTCGTGGCCTGCGCGCTGTCCCCGTCACCGTCATGAGAAGCGTGCGATGAGCCTGCGCGAATACCATCGCAAGCGCGATTTCTCCCAGACCCGGGAGCCCAAGGCGACCGGGCGTGCGGGCAGCCAGCCGATCTTCGTCGTGCAATTGCACCACGCGCGCCGACGTCATTTCGATTTCCG
>NZ_DASRZX010000028.1:0-4187 GCF_035685885.1 Dyella sp.
CACCCAGCTCACCGGCTGCCTGCGGATCGCTCAGCGAGAGGAAGCCAGCCAGCTGGCCGTAATCCTGGCGCGTCATGGTCTGCGAAGCGGCGAAGCGAGCCAGCAGGCTGCCATCCTCGGTGAGGTTGAACTTCAGATTGAAGCTCGGCAGCAGCTTGCCGTAATGGGTCTTGTAGTAGTTCCAGTACCAGCCACCCGAACCCGAACCGTCGGTCGCGCACGGATACCACGGCGAATTGCACATCTGGCCGCCGTGCGAGGTCTCCTGGATGGAAGCCGCGGTGTAGCCGATGTTTTCGCTGGTGGAGACGTAACGCACGCCCGCGTTGCCGCTCCAGCGATCGCCGCTGAAGTTGGCCTGGAAGTAGGCGGCGCTGTTGTCTTCCTTCATCGAATAGATGTCATTCGGATAGAAGCGCGAAGCCGGGCCGCTGCTGGCACGGTTGGCGTACTGCGCGTTCAGCTCCTTGAGCTGGGCCGGGGTCCAGTACCAGATGTTGCTTGGCATCTGGCCCACGCCCAGGTCGCTGCCGAAGCTGCCCGGGTAGTTCTGGCTCGATGCCGGCCACAGCGGGGAGTTGGTGCCGAAGTCGACGGCCGAAGCCCAGTTCGGACCCTGGCCCACGGCGAACGGGCTGTCATGATTGTGACGCGAAACGCGACCGCCGAACTGCAGGCTGGACAGCGGGCCGGCGTTGTCGAAGTCGTACTCGCCGTCGGCCTGGAACCAGCGCTCCTTGTCGACCACATGGATGCCCTGGTCGCCGAAGATCCAGTCGAGGCCGACCTGTGCCGGGTTATAGGCGTTGTTGCTGCCGCTCATGCCCCAGTTGGCGGGCTTGCCCAGGCCGTTCATCGCATAGAAGGCGCTGGAGCCGTAACCCGTGTCCATCTCCATGATGTCCTGGGTCGGGGTGTTGCCGGTGCCCTTGGTCCAGCCACCCTGGAACTTGAAGGTCAGGTGGTCGGTGGCCTTCCACTCGGCGTCGAGCGTGTAGTACTGGCTGGACTCGCTTTCGTCCGGACGCGAGATCATGTCGTAGATGCCCTGCGACACGCCCGGCTGCGCGGCCAGGTTGGCGGAGGTCATGATGTTGTCGTTGATCGACACGCCCGACAAGGTGGAACCGGGCAGACGGTCACGCAGGCGCAACATGTAGTTGCGGTTGTAGTCCGTGGCGTTGAGGTGCGAGTAGAACGCGTTGAAATCGAAGGTCAGGTTGTCGAGCGGCTTCCACTCGACGTCGAGCAGGCCACCCTTGCGCTTGCGCTCCTGGGTGAACAGCGCGGCGCCCGGCAGGTTGGGATAGAACACGCCCGTGCTGCCATGGCCCTTGTCGGTCAGGCCCAACTGCGTGGCAGCGGCCGAACCGGACGGGATGTACGAATAGCCCAGCATTTCCTGGCCATTGCGCTGCAGCTCGCGATCTTCGTAGAAGGCCTGCGCCATCACGCCGAAGGTGTTGTCGTTGTTCTTCCAGTTCACCAAGCCGCTGAACTGCGGCTTGGTGTCGCCCGGCAGGTCGGAGTACACGCCGCCCACCTGGCCTTCGGCCGAGAACGGCTTGTCGAACTCCAGCGGCTTGCGCGTGATGATGTCGATGGAGCCTGCGGCGCCGCCTTCGAGCTGGTTGGCTTCCGAGGACTTGTGCACCACCACCTGGCTGACGACTTCCGCCGGCAGCATGGCGTAGCTGACGCTGCGGCTGCCGCCGCCACCGGTGATGAACCAGTCGCCCGAGGCGATCGCGTGGCCGTTGACCGTGGTCAGCGTAAGCGACGGGGCACTGCCGCGCAGGCTGGCGCGATCGGATTCGTCGAAGCCGCCTTCGGCGCCGGCGGCGTCCGAAATGTTGACGCCCGGGATCTGCGCGATCGTGTCGGCCACGTTCTTGGCCGGCAGCTTGCCGATGTCTTCGGCGGAAATCACTTCAACGTGCGATTGCGCCGCCTGCTTGGTGTCCAGCGACAGGGCCTGGGTGTTGCGGATACCTGTCACCGTCACGGCGCTCAGGTCCTTCACCTTGGTCTTGTCGGCTTTGTTCTGGCTGCTGTCCTGTTCGCCGGAAGCCGGACCCGTCTGGGCGGCCTGGGCATTGTCGGCGGCGAACACGGCGCCGGACAGACACAGGCCCGCGATGATGCTTGCTGCTAGCAGAGTCTTGCGATGTGACATGGTTTCCTCCCCTCGAAGGCGTTTCTGCAGCGGATGCATGTGGGTCGTCCGGCTGCGGCGTGGCTGTCTGGGCTTGCGCCCGGTTCAATGCAACGGTGAAGCGGGTTTACTGCGTCCTACCCCGGTCGTGCTGGCCGTCCAGGTACATGCCGGCCGCGCCGATAACCCCAAGCTGGCCGTGTTCCATCAGTCGTACGGGAACCTGCTGCAGGAAAGGGCGCATCACGCCCTTGTTGAAGAAGCGCTCGCGAAAGCGGCTTGCCAACAGCACTTCGCGGATCTGCGGCAGGATGCCGCCCGCGAGGAATACGCCGCCGCGCGCGCCATAGAGCAGCGCGAGGTCGCCGACAAAGCTGCCGAGCAACGCGCAGAACACGTCGAGTGCTTCCACCGCCGCGGCATCGCTGCGCGCGAGCGCCGCCTGCGTCACCTGGCTGGGCAAGCTGAGCATGGCGGCCTGGTCGCGCAGCACGCACAGCGCGCGATAGAGGTTGAGCAAGCCGGGGCCGGACAGCGCGTGCTCGAACGACACATGCGCGCGATCGCGCGCGAGGTAGCGCAGGATCTCGATCTCCCGCTCGTTGCCCGGCGCCAGCGCGATCTGACCGGCTTCGGTCGGCAGCACGGTGGCATGCGGCTTGCCCGGCAACAGCACAGCCGAACCCAGGCCCGTACCCGGGCCCATCACCAGCACCGGACCGTCTACCTGTGGTGCCTCGGTCTCGATCACCGGCGTCGTATCGGCGTGGCCCAGGAACTGCGTGGCGTACGCCACGGCTTCGAAGTCGTTGATCACCGCGAGCTGATTGATGCCCAGGCTGTCGCGGATGTCGCGGATGGACACGGGCCACGGGAGGTTGTCGTTGACGATGGCATCGCCCAGCACGTAACCCGCGCTCGCCACTGCGCACGCGTCCACGTGCACGCTGCGGTCCAGCTGGCTCACGAAATCCTTGAGCACCGCGGTGAGGCTCGGCCAGTCGGCACACGCATAGCGGTGGTACTGCAGCACCGTCACCGGCCGGACGCCGTCCGGCTGATGGCTCACCAGACCGATGCGCGCATGCGTGCCTCCGACGTCGGCAGCGAGAAACATGGCTTCTTGCGCCACCAACTCGCGCACGCTGTGGCTGATCCCATCGACCACTACGGTCCCCTCGTCATGCTCATGTCACGTTCGTGTGAACGCCCCTATGCCGAGGAGTCTGGGTAATGGCTGACAACGTTGTCAATAAACCCCATGGCACATAGGAAAATGTCCTATGTTGCAGGGCAACACATAGACCACTGCGGTGGCGCCGTGCCCGTGCTCGCGATGCGCCTAAGTACTCGTATATAAGCCATTTTCTTGGAGCCCATTGAACTCGCAAGTCGTTTCGCAACGCGCCACGACAACGATCATCATGCATGACCCCTATGGGTCATTGAGGGTATCGCACGGGGGGAAAATCGGCCGCGAGCGAGCGGATCGAAATATGAAGCATCCGGCGCGCCGGGACACAGGAATGCATGCGAGGACGCACAGGGATGCGTCGCAACTCACGTCTCATGCACGACCGCTCCCGGCACGGCGACGCCCTGGCATCGCAGGAACACGGCAAAACACGGCATCGACGCATGGCTCGTCCGTTTCGCGTTGTTTTGCGGGTCCGCAAACACCATGGCTTCTGCAACACTTCACCCGTGAAACACGTTCATTTGCCACGCCAACGCATGACGCCTTGCGCGCCCGCCCCCAACGCGGCGGACGCGTGCCCGCCATGCCCCTGACGAACGTGCATATCGAAACACTCGCCGAAGATGCCTGGCTTCTGCGCTTCGGCAACGACATCGACGTCGAGATCAATGCACGCGTACATGGCGCTGCCGCCCAGATCGGCGCGGCGCTGCCGGACATCGAATGCGTGCCGTCGTACGCCAGCCTTCTGCTGCGCTTCGATCCCCGACACTGGACGGACACGCAAGGCCGTTTCGCCGGCCACCATCTTCGCGATGCCATCGACAGTGCATT
>NZ_DASRZX010000029.1:0-2074 GCF_035685885.1 Dyella sp.
GAGCCGTCTTCAATCACCAGATCGATCGCTGCATCTTCCGGACTCACGCCACGCTCGCGCGCGACTTCCGCCAGGCTTTTTCCGGTCAGGTTCTTGAGCGCGGGATTCTTGAATTGCAGCAGCACCGTGTTCTCCGCGCCCGCTGCGGCCAGCAGGTTTTCCCAGGTGTCCGGATGCGGATTGCGCATTTCCGCAAGCACACGCTTGCGCACGGCCGGGTCGCGCAGGCGCGCGATCCATGCTTCCAGTCCGTCGTCCTGAACCCAGGAGGGCATCGCCGCGTCCAAGCCGGTCGCGCCCGCCGTGTAGGTGTACATATCGGCCGTGATGCGCACGCCTTGTGCGCGCTGCTGCTCGATGGTGCGGATCACCTTGTCGATCTTGTTCCAGTTGTCCTTGCCCGCCACTTTGAGGTGATAGATTTCCGCCGGTGCGCCACTGGCTTTGGCGATGGCAATCGTCTCGTCGATGGCGCCCTCGATGCGGTCGCCTTCGCTGCGCATGTGAGCCGAGTAGATGCCGCCGCAGCGTGCCGATTCCTGCGCCATGGCGATCAGCTCCGGCGTCTTGGCATAGGTTTCGGGCGAATAGATCAAGGCCGTGGTCACACCCAGTGCGCCCTCCTCCATGCTTTGCCGTACCAGCGCACGCATGGCGGCCAGCTGCGCGGCATCAGGCTCCACGTTTCGCTCGCCAAGCACGTTGGTGCGCACGGTCCCCTCACCCACGAACGATGCGATGTTCGGTGAAATCCCCTTGTGTTCGAGCAGCGTCAGATACTCGCCCAGCGTCGTCCACGTCACGGGATACTTGATGTCGATCTGGCGCTCGGCCATCAGGTGCTGCATGGTGGGGTTCAAGGGGCCCATCGACATCTCGCCCAGCACCTCCAGCGTCACGCCCTGCGTCAGGTCGCTCAGCGCGCGGCCATCGACGAACAGCGAGTCTTCCGGGTGCGACAGCATATTGATGAAGCCGGGTGCAATCGCCTGGCCATGCGCATCGATGACGATCTTGTCCTTGGTGCCGCTCGCGTCCTTGCGGGCAGGGCCCACATACGTCATGCGATCACCGTCGATCGCCACTTCGCCGGCATAAGGCTTGCTACCCGAGCCGTCGTAGATCATGCCGTTTCGGATCACCACGTCATGCGCGGACGCCAGCGACGAAAGGCTCATGAGTACCGCCAAGGGAATCACACGACGACGCAGGACAGCGACCATGGCAATGCCCTTTCTGGATGTTGGCTAATGACCGTACGGCGAATGCTGTGCCACCCGGGTTCAACGGGTTACAGCTCAGGAAGTCGTCCTCGGGCTGGATGGTAAAGGGATTGGCCACGGCCTTCCAAATCCATGCCGGCAGGCGGTTTCGGCCGCTCACCTTGCCGAAAACGTGCAGAGGTGTTCGCGCGCCGCCCCGCAAAACGGCGTTGCGAAAGCAGCCGTCCGCGCCGGCTTTCCAGGAAAGCGCACCCTGACCCTGTTCTGCGCACCCTGTGGTTACGCGGGACGTCGCCTTGATGACGCCCGGATCAGTCGGCCCTTGCGTCCGCCATGGAGCGGGTACCTGTATGAAACTGACCAGCGGACCCGGTTTTACGACTTACTAAGGTTCTCCTGATGGCACCACAACGATCAGTCACCTAATCTGGCAATGCTCCCGAGTTGGCAGGACAACTCGGCCAAGCATGCGACCGCCATTCTGGCGGAGCACCAACGGTCCGCCGGGCACGGCGGACAGGCTGGACTGATGGGCGGCCACGCAAGGGCCGCCCATTTCCTTTTCTGGCGTCAGCCCAATCTCAGGGTCTCGGTGACGTTGAATGCCTGCTCGCGCTGCGAGCTCGACGCCGGTTCATCAACCCAGCTTTCCCACTACCGTTTCGGTCGAAAAGACCCGCCGCACGAAGCGCAGTCCACCTATAACTGGTACTGGCTGATGGCTTGATGGATCACGGCTACGCCGTGCATCTGGTCAACACCATGGCCATTCCGCAGTACGACGGCCTCAGCTGCGCCAGATGAAGCGCATCGGTGTCCTCATCGGGCTACAAGCGAATGGCTAGCAAGTA
>NZ_DASRZX010000030.1:0-49446 GCF_035685885.1 Dyella sp.
CCGTGCCAGCCGCCCTGCTCCATTTTGCCCGCCCATGAGTGCACGGGCCGCGTTCTCCTGGTTGTTTGCGCTGTTCAGCGCCGTGATGCTCGGCTTGGCGGCCGGTGCCGTCTGGATGGTGCCCACCCTATACATGCAGCGTCCGTTGCCGTGGCTCGCGATCATCGCGGGCTGGTTGCTGGGCAAGGCTGTCCGGAGCTGGGTTCGTCCGCCTGGGGTGGCTGCGGCGCTGCTTGCGGCGCTGGCCATGCTGACGGGCGCCGTCTACGTAAACCTGCTGACCGCTGCCGCCCGCATCGCAGGCTCGATGGGCCTTGGCCTGGTCGATACCCTCCGCACCGCCGGTCCCGGCCTGCTCGTGCAGCTCGCCGGGCTGGCCAATGCGCCCGCCGACAATGCCTGGTACGCCGCCGGCCTGGGCATCGCCGCCCTGGTGGCCGGTCGCGTGGCCCGACCCAAGGCGCAGGACTGAATCAGCTGTCGAGCGTTTTGATCGCGCTCACCAACTGGCCGGCGGCGGCCTGGCCGTCGCCGTAAAGCATGCGGGCGTTGTCCGCATAGAACAGGGCGTTTTCGATGCCCGCAAAGCCCGTGCCCTTGCCGCGCTTGACCACGATCACATGGCGCGCCGCCGACACATCCAGGATCGGCATGCCGTAGATGGGCGAGGACGGATCGGTCTTGGCCAGCGGATTCACCACGTCGTTGGCGCCGATCACCAGCGCCACATCGGTATTGGGAAATTCCGGGTTGATGTCATCCATGTCGGCGATGAGGTCGTAAGGCACGCCCGCCTCCGCCAGCAGCACGTTCATGTGGCCCGGCATGCGGCCCGCCACCGGATGGATGGCGAACTTCACCTTTACCCCGCGCTCGATCAGCAGCTTGGCGAACTCCCACACCTTGTGCTGCGCCTGCGCCACGGCCATGCCGTAGCCGGGCACGATCACCACGCGCTCGGCGTAGGCCATCATTACCGCCGCATCACTGGCTTCGATCGGCTTCTGGCTGCCGGCGATGGCGTGGACTTCGGCCCCCGCCGCCGCGCCGAAGCTGCCGAACAGCACGTTGCCGATTGAGCGGTTCATCGCCTTGGCCATCAGCTGGGTCAGCAGCGTGCCGGCGGCGCCGACCACGGTGCCTGCGATGATCATCGCCTCGTTCTGCAGAACGAAGCCCTCGAAGGCCACGGCCAGGCCCGTGAATGCGTTGTAGAGCGAGATGACCACCGGCATGTCGGCGCCGCCGATGGGCAGGGTCATCATCAGGCCGAACAGCAGCGCCAGCACGAAGAACGAAACGATCAGCGGCATCGAGATCGTGCCGCTGGCGATCATGCCGCCCAGCACCACGGCGCCCGCCAGCACCAGCAGGTTCACGGCGCGCTGGCCAGGGAACACGAAACGGCGGTCAAGCCAGCCCTGCAGCTTGGCGAAGGCGATCAGCGAACCGGAGAAACTCACCGAACCGATCAGCGCACCCAAGACGGCCAGCGCCAGCTGGGCCGCGCCCGGCGTGGCGGCGCCGTTGGCGGTGAATTCGCCACCGTCGAGCAAGGTGACTGCCTGACCGGCATAGCTGAACAACTCGGCGGCACCGATGGCCGCGGCCGCGCCACCGCCCATACCGTTGTAGAGGGCCACCATCTGCGGCATGGCCGTCATGGCCACCCGGCGCCCGGACCACCAGGCCGCGGTGACGCCGATCAGCACCGCCGCCAGGATCAGGCCGCGGTTGTGCATGTCCGGCAGGGCGAAGGTGGCCAGCACCGCCACCAGCATGCCCACGCCCGCCCACACGATGCCGCCCCGCGCGGTGCGCGGCGAGCTCATGCGCTTCAGACCGAGGATGAAAAGGAGGGCAGCGAGGAAGTAACAGGCCTTGATCACGTCCGGCAGCCAGGCCATTACTTCGCCTCCTTGCCGGCGGCGGGCTTGCTGGACTTGAACATCTCCAGCATGCGTTCGGTGACCACGTAACCGCCGGCGGCGTTGCCGGCACCCAACAGTACGCCCAGGAAGCCGATGGCCACCTCGAACGGGGTCTGGGCGTGCCCTAGCGCGATCATGGCGCCGACCAGCACAATGCCGTGAATGAAATTCGAACCGGACATCAGCGGCGTGTGGAGAATCACCGGTACCCGGGCGATGATCTCGTAACCCGTGAAAGCGGCCAACATGAAGATATAAAGCGCCAGGAACCCGTCGATCATGACCCCTCCCCGCCAGGACACCGTTGTCGCCGCATCATACGGGCGCGGGTCAACCCGTGCGAGCCTCGGACGTTGATGCACGAAGACGTACCGATGGAGTCTCAGCATGCCCGATCCGGCGACGCGGACGATGACGCCATGAACAGCGCCATATCCACCCTCGGCGGCGAACTGCTGGCCGAAGACATACGCGCGGTTCCCGCCTCGATGGATGCCTTCCTGGCACAGGTGGAGCGCCGGGCTTTCCGCATGGCCGAGGTCAACCTCGGGCATCGGGAGGATGCGCTCGACGCCGTGCAGGACGCCATGCTGCGACTGGTCAAGCACTACAGCGACAAGCCCCCGCAGGAATGGACGCCGCTGTTCTGGGGCATCCTGCGCAGGCGCATCGTGGACCTGCAGCGCCGCCGCAAGGTGCGTTCCATCGTGGTGGGCTGGCTTGGTGGTCGCGACGAGGATGGCGACGAGCTCCCCGCCTGGGAGCCGCCCGACCACTCGCCGGGTCCGCTGGAACGATTGCGTGATTCACAGTCGTACGCGGACATGGCAGCGGCCGTGAAACTGCTGCCCCAGCGTCAACGCGAGGCTTTCATGCTGCGCGTGCTGGAAGGCCTGGACGTAGCGGAAACCGCGCGGGCCATGGGCTGTTCGGAAGGGAGTGTGAAAACACATCTGTCGCGCGCTCTGCAACGTCTGCGCGACCAACTGGAGGACTGGCGATGAATGCGCCCGACAACCATCTGGAACGCCGTGCCCGCGAGCTCTACCGCGAGGCGGCGCGCCAGCTCGATCCGACCACGGCCGCCCGGCTGCGTACGGCGCGGCGCAATGCGCTGGCGGGCGCCGATGGCTCGTCCCCGGCCCAGCGACTGCTGCAGTTGATGCTGCCGGCCGGCGCCTTTGCGGCCATCGCCTTCGCCGCCTTGATGCTGTCCTCGCCCGTGCAGGGCCCGGTGGGCGAGGCGCCGGGCGTAGCGGTGTCCGCCAAGGGGGAAATCGATGGCGACCTGCCGCCGGATGCCGCAGCCGCCGATCCCGCGCTGTACCAGAATCTCGATTTCTACGGATGGCTGGCCAAGAACGGCGACAGCCAGGCGAGCAGGTAATCATGCGTCGAAGTGGTGTTTTCCTGATGCTGCTGTTGTCCCTTGGGCTCGGCAGCTTCGCTTCAACCAGCTTCGCCCAGCATGCCCCGCCGCCTCCGCCGCCGGGTGCGTTTCCGCCTGGCCCGCCGCCGTCTGCGCGTCCCTGGAAGAGCCTGACGCCCGACCAGCGGGATATCCTTTCACCGCTGGCGGACAAGTGGGATACGTTTCCGCCTGAGCGCCAGGCGCGCATGCTCGACCGTGCGCGGCAGTGGCAGTCGCTGCCACCGGACCAGCGCAAGGCGATCCGCGAGCGGATCGACAGCTGGCAGAAGATGTCGCCCCAGCAGCGCGAGCAAGCCCGCGAAAACAGCCGCCGCTTCCAGGAACTTCCGCCGGCCGAGCGCGAGCAGTTGCACGCCGCCTTCCAGCATTTCCAGGAGTTGCCGCCCGATCAGCGCGAACAGTTGCTGCGTCGCTGGCACCATGAAATGCGCGATGGCCCGCCGCCTCCGTTTGGCGGTCCGGGTCCGCATGGTCCGCCACCGCCTCCCGGTGCCCCCAGGCACTGATGCAAAAAAAACCCCGCACCTGGCGGGGTTTTTCTTGTATGGGTGTCGTGCCGTCAGCCGTGGAAGTGCGGCTCGCCGTTGCGCGTCACGCAGCTCTTGGCCACCAGCTCGTCGTTGAAGTCCGGCGCAAGGGCATCGCCCTGCACCAGCAGTTCGATGAAGTTGTAGACGTTGCGCGCGTACATTTCCGAAGCATGCAATGGCGCGCCGGCCGGCAGGTTGAGCGGGCCGAGGATGACCACGCCTTGATGTTCCACGCGTGCGCCAGGCTGGGTCAGTTCGCAGTTGCCGCCGCCCTCGGCTGCGAGATCGACGATGAGCGCACCGGGCTTCATGCCATCGACCATGGCCGCGGTGAGGATCTTCGGTGACGGTCGGCCGGGCACGGCAGCCGTGGTGACGATCACGTCCACCGCCTTCAAATGATCGGCCAGCGCCTGCTGCTGCGCGGCGCGCTCCTCGACGGACAGCTCGCGCGCATAACCACCGCTGCCTGCCGCGCTCACGCCCAGCTCAAGGAACTTGGCACCCAGCGATTCGACCTGCTCGCGGGTCTCGGGACGCACGTCATAGCCTTCGGTCTGCGCGCCAAGGCGGCGTGCCGTGGCGATCGCCTGCAGGCCCGCCACGCCCGCGCCAATTACCAGCACGCGCGAGGGGCGAATGGTGCCCGCCGCCGTGGTCAGCATCGGGAAGAATTTCGGAGCCGCTTCCGCGGCGATCAACATGGCGCGGTAACCCGAGACGGCCGCCTGGGAACTCAACACGTCCATGGCCTGCGCACGAGTGGTGCGCGGCAGGAGTTCCAGCGAAAACGCTGTGAGCTGGCGCTTTCCCATGGCCACGATGCGTGCCGCCGCACCGTAGGGGCGCAGCTGCCCCACCACCACCGTGCCTTCGCGCAGGCGCATCCACACCGAATCGTCGGGTGGCAGCACGCAGGTAAAGAGGTCCGCCTGGGCAAGCACGTTGTCGGCGTCGGCAAAATCGACGTCCGCATAGGCGCTATCGGGAAAACCGGCGGAAGTGCCGGCATCGTGCTCGAGCAGCACGCGCAGCCCCTTGCCTCGCAATTTCTTGGCCACTTCCGGCGTGAGCGCCACCCGGCGTTCGCCAGCGGCGGTCTCGCGCAATGCAGCCACGGTGATCGGCATCGTGCATCCCCTGCGGAAAGGTCCCCGCATCCTAGCCGATGCCCCGCCGCAGTCACCACCGGCCACTTGCAGGCACCGGCGAGTCGGAGTTAACTGGCCCGCCACCGGTTGCAAAGCCGCTCCAGGCGGTCGTGGCGATGGGGGTCCCGCAATGGAGATCCCGATGACCGAAGTCGTTGTTCCCGATGTCCTGATGAACCTGGCGCGACAGGCACGCGAGAAAGCCTATGCGCCCTACTCCCGATTCCTGGTCGGCGCGGCGTTGCAGACCCGCGACGGCCGGCAGTTCTCCGGCTGCAATGTGGAGAACGCCTCCTATGGCCTGTGCAATTGCGCGGAGCGCACGGCGTTGTTCACGGCCATCGCGGCCGGCTGCAAGCCTGGTGATGTGGTGGCAATCGCCGTCATCGGCGACACGACCGGCCCCATCAGCCCGTGTGGCGCCTGCCGTCAGGTGATGTCCGAGCTGTGCGCCGAACGCACGCCGGTGTGGCTGGGCAACCTCGCCGGTGCCGTGCAGGAGACCACGGTGGAAGCGCTGCTGCCGGGCTCCTTCCGCCTCGCCAGTTGAGCGGGCGATGCCGTCCCCGGCGGCGCTTCACTCATTTCCGGCCACCGGGGTTAGCATGTTTCCTTTGCCCGCCCCGGATTTCCCCCATGCCTCATCCCCTCGACCTGCTGCAGCAGCGTCATTCGGCTCCCTCCCGCCAGCTTGGCGAGCCCGGCCCGGACGCAGCCACGCTGAAGACCCTGCTGGAAGCGGCGATTCGCGTACCCGACCACGGCAAGCTGGTGCCGTTCCGGCTGATCGCGCTGCAAGGCGATGCCAAGCTGGCCTTCGGCGAACGGCTGGCAGCCCTCTCGCTACGGGTGAATCCCGACCTGCCTGAATCCAAGCGCGAGAAGGAACGCACGCGCTACACCTTCGCCCCGCTGGTGATGGCAGTGATCTCTCGCACCGATGCCACCAGCAAGGTCCCCGTGATCGAACAGCAGCTCAGCGCGGGTTGCGTGGCCTACAACCTGTTGCTTGGCGCGCAGGCGCTGGGCTACGGCGCGCAGTGGCTTACCGGCTGGGCGGCCTACGATCGTGAAGCGGCCAAAGTGCTGGGCCTTGTCGATAACGAGCACGTGATCGGTTTCGTGCACATCGGCACACCGCAGATCGAGGTACCGGATCGCGAGCGTCCCGAGCTTGCCGACGTGCTCAGCACGTGGACACCATGAGCCGTCCAGCCGTCCATCTGGTCGATGGCAGCCTGTACGTGTTTCGCGCCTGGCATTCGATGCCGGATGAGTTTCACGATGCCGAAGGCCATGCGGTCAATGCAGTCCACGGTTTCACGCGCTTCCTGTGCGAGCTGCTGGAACGCGTGAAGCCCGAGCATGTGGCGGTGGCGTTCGATGCCTCGCTCACCACCTCTTTTCGCAATGCGATCTATCCCGCCTACAAAGCCAATCGCGAACTTCCGCCACCCGACCTGGAACGCCAATTCGTGCTATGCCGCGAAGTGACTCAGGCGCTCGGCGTACCGGTACTCATCGACCACACCTATGAGGCGGACGACCTGATTGGCACGGCCTTGTGGAGCGTGCGCGCGCACGGCTTCCGCAGCGTGATCGTCTCGGCCGACAAGGACTTCGGGCAGCTGCTGGGCGAAGACGACGAGCAATGGGACTACGCTCGCAACACGCGCTGGGGGCCGGCGGGCGTCTTTGAGCGGCTCGGCGTGCATCCGCATCAGGTCGCCGACTATCTCGCGCTATGTGGCGATGCGGTGGACAACATTCCCGGCGTACCCGGCGTCGGCGCCAAGACGGCGGCAGCGCTGCTCGCCCATTTCGGCAGCCTCGATGCCTTGCTTGATCGCGTGGACGAAGTGCCGTTCCTTCGCTTGCGTGGTGCAGCCAGTTGCGCCGCGAAACTGCGCACGCATGCAGAAAGCGCGCGCCTGTATCGCCAATTGACGCGTATTGCACTGGATGCGCCCGGTATTGGCGACGCCGAAGCACTGCGGCGCATGCGTGGCGAGGCGGACGCGATGGAACTTCTGTGCGAACGTCTGCGCTTCGGGCCGCTGACGCGCACGCGGTTGAAGGCATTGCTGGGGTGAAGAGCGGGGTGGGATGAAAGTCCGCCTGTCCCCATGACCCGGCACCCCGCATTTTTTGCAGGAGCGCACCCTGTGCGCGAGAATCCTATGACTGAGCGGTGACGCTGAGACGCCGCGGTCGCGCACAGGCTGCGCTCCCACAAATAAAGTCGGGCACACAGTTCTGCGGTCAACGCGAGCTTTCACTGTGGGAGCGCACCCAGTGCGCGACAAGCCCGACGACGACGGCGATACACAGCGGTCCCGCGCTAAACGTTCCCTGCGACTCATTGCGCGGTAGCATGCGGCCATGCAGGGCGTCCCTTCCCAACTTGCTTCCCGCCAGGATGCCGCCGAGTTCCGGCTGGCGGCGCATCGTTCCGGCGTGGAGCTTTACCGCGCGCATATCGTGCGACATGCGTTTGAACCACATACGCATGATGGCTTCGGCTTGGGCGCCATCGAGTCGGGCGTGGAGCGTTTTCGTTATCGCGGCGCAGAGCATCTGGCGCCGCCCGATTCGGTCGTACTGATGAATCCGGATGAGCTGCATACCGGCCGCGCGGAAACCGAAGGTGGGTGGCATTACCGGATGATCTACATCGAGCCGACGGCGATGGCCGAGGTCACCGGTGAACCTGGCTGGTGGTTCGATGACGTGGTGCGCGAAGATCCATCCGTCGCGCAGCGCGTCACCGCCTCGCTGGATGCGCTGTGGGCTGCGCGCGAACCGCTGGCGTTCGACAGCCTCTTGTTCGAGCTGCTTTCGCTGGTGCGTCCTCACGCCCATGTGCCACGCAAGGCCTGCGACGGGCGCCCCGCGCGGTTTGCGCCGGTGATCGATTACCTGCATGCCCATCTTTCAAGACGGCTGACGCTCGATGAGCTTGCCTCAGTGGCGGGATTGAGTCCGTTCCATTTCCTTCGCCAGTTCCAGACGCAGCATCACGCTACGCCGCAACAGATGCTGATGGCCTTTCGCCTGGCGGAGGCCAAGCGGCAGCTGGCAGGTGGCGAGCGTCCCGCACGGGTAGCGGCAGCCGTGGGACTGGCGGACCAGGCGCACCTCACGCGTGCTTTTGCGCGGCGGTACGGGACCACGCCGGCGAGGTATCAACGGGGGTTGCTGGGGCAGTAGGCGGATTTTCGCGGCACGCGACGTGCCTGGCTTTTTTGTAGGAACGCACCCTTTGCGCGAAGAGCGGCGGAGAGGTGCAGACGGTGCGCCGCGGTCGCGCACGGGGTGCGTTCCCACAGGTGCAGGGCGGGCGCGAAAAGCCGGCGAAGAGGTGTGGCCGGTACGCCGCGGTCGCGCACGGGGTGCGTTCCTGCAACGGCGGGGCTGCTGTACGCCGCAATCTGGTACAAGACCGGCTTTCGTCGTGCGGGCAGGCTTGGCCTCATGTGGACAGGTATTTTCTACGCGCTGGCGGCCGGGCTGATGTGGGGTCTGGTGTTTATCAGCCCCTTGTTGCTGCCGGAGTATCCGGCGGCATTGCAGTCGGTGGGGCGCTATCTCGCCTTTGGCCTGATTGCGCTGCCGCTGGCGTGGATCGACCGCCGGGCGCTGCGGGAACTGGCGCGCGCGGACTGGATCGAGGCGCTCAAGCTCGCCGCGGTCGGCAACCTGCTCTATTACCTCTGCCTGGCCAGCGCCATCCAGCGTGCGGGGGCGCCGCTGCCCACCATGATCATCGGCACGCTGCCGGTGGTGATCGCCATCAGTGCGAACCTGCGTAATGCCCACCGCGATGGTCGCTTGCCCTGGCGATGGTTGATGCCATCGCTGGCGCTGATCGCCCTTGGCATCGCCTGCGTGAACCGCGCGGAGCTGGCGACGCTGGGGCAACGCGATGCGGGTGATCTGCTGGGCTACGCCCAGGGTGCCCTGCTCGCTTGCGGCGCGGTGGTGTGCTGGACGTGGTATCCGCTGCGCAACGCGGACTGGCTGCGCCACCATCCGTCGCGTCGGCCGCGCACGTGGGCCACGGCGCAGGGTCTTGCCACGTTGCCGCTGGCTATCGCCGGTTATGCCTTGCTGTGGATCTTCATGGGGGCAAGCAGCCATCCGTTCGCGATGCCGTTCGGTCCGCACCCGCTGCGCTTCGTCGGGCTGATGGCGGCGATCGGCCTGTTCGCGTCCTGGCTTGGCACGCTGTGCTGGAACGCCGCCAGCCAGCGCCTGCCGACGGCGATGGCTGGCCAGCTGATCGTGTTCGAGACGCTTGCCGCATTGGGTTATGCGTTTGCCTTGCGTGGACAGATGCCCGGCGCGCTCACCCTCGCCGGCATCGGCTTGCTGGTGGCAGGCGTGGCGTGGGCCGTGCGCATCCGGCCGCGCCCGGTGGAACTGCGCGCGCAGGAGTGAGCCGCGGTTGTGGCTGCCATGGGCGCAAGGCAACATGCATGCTTCCCTCTTTCCCCAGCGACGCCGATGAACGCCTCACACAGCAGCGCCATTCCCGCCGATGCCAACGCCCCGGTGGAAACCCTTTACGTCGGCAAGTGGCTGAGCCTGCGCAAGCGCGGCCGTTGGGAATTCGCCGAGCGCAACAACCCCGGTGGCGCCGTAATCATTCTGGCCGTGACGCCGGAGGACAAGGTGCTGTTCGTCGAGCAGTACCGGGTCTCCATCCTCAAGAACACCATCGAGATGCCGGCGGGCCTGGTGGGCGACCTGCACGAGCACGGCGACGAGGATGCCCTGCTGGCCGCCGGTCGCGAGCTGGAGGAAGAAACCGGTTATCGGTGCAGCCGGCTCGAGTTCGTGCATGAAGGCCCGTCCTCCTCGGGCATGAGCACCGAGATGATCACCTTCGTGCGCGCCTGGGATCTGGAAAAGGTCGGCCCGGGCGGTGGCGACGAAACCGAGAACATCGTGGTGCACGAGGTGCCGCGCGCGGAGGCGGGCCGCTGGCTGTTTGCGCGGGCCGCCGAGGGCTACTCGATCGATCCCAAGCTGTTCGCTGGCCTCTGGTTCATCGAGCACGCAGGGCTGCGCCACCCCGGCTGAACGCCCTTTCAGCATGGGGCTAAAGAATCCGGCGGGACCGCCGATGAGAGTCATGTCGTTCCTTTTCCGACCTGACCCCATCGACGGATACCGCTCATGAAGACCCTCGTTGCTTCCGCCCTGCTCCTGTTCGCCCCGCTGGCCGCTCACGCCGCCTGCGCACCCACCGATTTCGCCGTGCAGGACTTCAAGATGAAGCTCGTCGGCAGTGGCGCCGCCGCCCGTCTGAGCCTCTCGGGTCAGCTGGTGAACCATTGTTCCGAGGCCGCTGCCGCGCAGATCGCCATCGACGCGAAGGACGGCACGGGCAAGGTTCTGCAGTCCAAGAAGGGCTGGCCGGCCGGCACCACCAATATTGGCCCCGGCCAGACGGTGGACTTCGACCTGGGCCGCCTGTTCCGCTTCGACCCCGACATGCAGACCTACACGGTCGGCGTCGCCGACGTCCGCACCTGGTAATTGCCCCTCGTTTCAAAACCTCTGTCCGGTTTTTGGTGAGGCCCCTTGTAGGGGCCTCCTTTTTTTGGCCGCTCCCCGTCTCATGGCGCTTGAAAAACGTGACACGGTTCAAGTTTTATAGGCGGATGCCGATAAGTTCCTCACCACGGCGACGGTGACGTCGAACCGCCTGCCCGGCCAAGGCCCGGTCCCTCCCCCATGGCCAGGGGAGAGCCGGCACACGTGGAGCGCCATGCATCTCGACATTCCAACCCTCACTTTCGTGAGCCTGCTGATGGGCATCGCGACAGCCATAGGCTTCACGCTGCTGATGGTGGTGCTTCAGCGGCAGACCGTGCTGCGCATATGGGTGCTAAGCATCTGGGTGGCGACGATAGGCGTCACCCTGATCGGACTGCGCACGCGCATTCCCGACGTGCTTTCGATCGTGCTGGGAAATGGTCTGCTGGTGACGTCCAATGTGCTCACGCTCAAGGGCATCACGTCCCACCTCAACCTGCCATTGCGCTGGCGCTGGCCCGCTACCTTCGTGATCGCCTACGCCGCGGCGATGGCCTGGCTCGCCTTCGTCACGCCCGACCTCGGCACGCGGCTGGTGCTGGGCAGCCTGCAGGCCATGGGCTTCTATGCGGCCTACGGCTATCTGCTGCTGCGCTACAGCGTCCGGGAAATCCGCGTGAGTTGCCGCGTGGCCGGCATGGTGATGCTGGGCAGCGCCCTTTTCTACCTGGCGCGTGCATTTATTCCGCTTGCCGATACCACCCACCAGAACATCATGCTTGCGGGTACGCCGGTGGCGGCCACCTATGTGATCGGCATCCTTACCGGCATGGCGACTTACTTCGCGCTGCTGCTGTTGATCACCGAGCGGCTGATGGTGGACCTGCGTTGGGCGGCACGCACCGATGGCCTCACGGGTCTGCTCAATCGCAGCGCCATCGTGGCCGAGGGGCGACTGAGCCTGGAGCGCTGCGCCCAGCGCGGCCTGCCGTTCACCCTGCTGGTGTTCGACCTCGATCACTTCAAGCAGATCAACGACAGCTGGGGTCACGACGCGGGCGACGCGGTGCTGCGCCACGTCACGGTGGTGCTGCGCGAAATCACGCGCTGGCCGGGTCACCTGGCTGCGCGTTACGGCGGCGAGGAGTTCGTGCTCGCCCTGCCCGGCGCCAACCTCGCACAAGGGCTGGAAGTCGCGGAGCGACTGCGCCGAACGCTGGCGCAATCGCATGCACGCATCGAGCGCCAGAACATTCCGGTGACGGCGAGCATCGGTGTGGCCATGGCCCGCCCTGGCGTGCGCTTCGAAATGCTGGTGCGCCAGGCCGACGAGGCGATGTACCGGACCAAGTTCGAAGGACGCAACGGCGTCAGTTCGGCCTACACCGACGACGAACCACTGATGGAAGCCGGCGACACCCGCTGCTGACGGCGATACCCCGCGCTTCCCCGCACGCATCTCAGCTATGCTGCCCTCGCTTCCGGGGGGAAGCCTACAGGGGAAGAAAGCATGCATGACGAGACCATGAGCTCGGGCGTCTATCTGCCCGAGATGGATGTTGCACCTGCAAGCGCCACCACCGAAGCACGTCGCTTCCAGTTCAACGGCAACGCCCGCGACTATTTCCGCATCTGGATCGTCAACGTGGCACTCAGCCTGGTGACGCTGGGCATTTATTCGGCCTGGGCCACCGTGCGCACGCGCCGCTACATGTACGCCAACACCACGCTGGCCGGCTCGCCATTCGAATACCTTGCCCGTCCGATACCGATCCTCAAGGGGCGTCTGCTTACCGTGCTGATCTTCGGCGCCTATTCGCTGGCCGGACGCGTGTCCGTGCCGCTGCAACTGGCGATGGCCGTGGTGGTGGCCGGCTTCCTGCCGTGGCTGATCGTCAAGAGCATGATGTTCCGCGCGCGCTATTCCTCCTGGCGCGGGCTGCGCTTCTATTTCAGCGACGATTACCTGGGTGCGTACAAGTGGTATCTGGGCGTGTACTTCCTGATGGGCATTCCGTTTGCGGTCATGCTGCTTTTCACTCTGGCAGGCACTCCTTCTCTCACCATCATCGGGGTCCTGATCTTGCTCGCTGGATACGCCACCATCTATCCGTGGATCAAGGGCCACCAGCAGGAATGGATGGTCGAGAACCACC
Organism: Dyella sp.; assembly: GCF_035685885.1. Taxonomy (GTDB): domain Bacteria; phylum Pseudomonadota; class Gammaproteobacteria; order Xanthomonadales; family Rhodanobacteraceae; genus Dyella. The sequence goes on from NZ_DASRZX010000030.1 coordinate 12,745, forward strand.
ACTTCGGCGGCAAGTCGTTCCGGTTCGATACCGAAATCCGTCGCTACCACGGCATCTATGCCAGGTCGGCTGGCGTGGCACTCGCCTGGTTCATTCCCTGTGTCATGATGCTTGGCGGCATCATGTCCAGCGTCGGAAACCACACGCCGTCCAGGGCCATGCCCTCGCCCTACATCCTGCTCGGCGTCTACGCGATCATGGCGCCCGCTTATCTCGGCGTGTGGACCTTCGTGCACACGCGCATGACCAACATGCTCTACAACCAGGCGCATCTTGGTCCGTATGGATTCCGTTCCTCGCTGGAATACTGGCCGATGCTGGGGCTTTACCTCAGCAACGTGCTGGCGGTGGTTTTTACGCTCGGGCTGGCCATGCCATGGGCGCGCATCCGCCTCGCGCGTTATCGCGCCGAACGCCTGGAAGTACTGGGCGACGGTGATCTGAACGACTTCGTCCGCGATGCCTTTGCGCACGGCGAAATCGGCGCCGCGGCCACCGAAATGGACAGCCTGCTGGGCATCGACATCGGCCTCTGATCACCATGGTTCCGGCCGTCTATTACAACGGGCGCTCCAGTCACGCCACGCGGGTTCTCGCGTGGCGTGACGAAGCGCTGCTGCGTTGGCGCGTGGCCGAAGGCGCAGACGAATGGAAAGTGCCGCTGACCGAGGTGGAACCCAGCGCGCGCGTGGCCGGGCTTGCCTTCATGCTGCGCCTGCCCGATGGCGCTCATCTGCAGGTGGAACACGACCTGCTGCCAGCCGACTGGTTTCCACGCCACCACCGGATCGAGCGCGTCGTCGACTGGCTGGAGCGACGCTGGATGGCGGCGCTCGCGAGCGTCGTGGTGGTGGTCGTGTCGTTGCTCGCCCTGTTCGAGTTCGGGCTGCCCTGGGCCGCCGATCGCATCGCCACGCATATGCCGCGTGCCGTGGAAACGTCCATGGGCCGGCAGTCGCTGAAGGCCCTGCAAGGCTCCCTGCTGAAGCCAACCACGCTCAGCGCGGAACGCCGGGTGCATTTGCAGGACATCTTCCGACGTTTCGCCAGCCATCTGCCCAACCTGCCGCAGGTGCAACTGGCGTTCTACGACGCTCCGGCGATCGGCGCCAACGCGTTCGCCCTGCCCGATGGCACGGTCGTGTTCACCGATGCGCTGGCCGGCGCGGTGCCGGACGACGACGCTTTCATTGCCGTGGTGGCGCACGAACTCGGCCACCAGGCGGGGCATCACATGCTGCGGCAGGTGCTGCGCAGCTCGGGCGTGTTCATCGTGGCCAGCGTGCTGATGGGCGACGTCACCTCAATGGGCGGTGTCGCAGCCGGCGTTCCCGCCTTCCTCATCGACAGCCACTACTCGCGCACCTTCGAAGAGAGCGCCGATGCCTTTGCGTTCGAATCCCTCGCGCGGCAGGGCATCGACCCGGCGGCATTTGTACATGCCATGCAGGCGCTGGAGCGCACGCATCCGGAACTCAAGGGTGAAAAAGACCTGCGCTACATGTCCAGCCATCCGCTGACGGAAGACCGCATCGCCCGGGCGAATGCCGCGTCGCAACGCTTCCGCGCCACGCACAAAGTGACATCCTCGCACTGACAAAGCCCACGCCGGCGGCTTCCGCATCCAAGACCGCCGGCATGGACGAGCGACGATTACTTCTTCAGTTCGACCACCACGGCCTTGGTCGACGCCGTGCCGACATTCTCGTTGCTATGCGTGACGGCATCGCTCCAGCGCGCCTCGCCCGCCTTCACCTCAGCCTCGGTCACCTTGCCTTCCGACGTGGTGCTTTTGACTTTCCCGCCAGTGACGAAGACGACGACGTTGGCCGGATGCGAATGCATCGGCAGCGACTCGCCTGGCTTCAGCCAGACCTCCATCACGCGTACCTGATCGTTGTCGATCAGCACCTTGGTGTTCTTCGGTGCCACCTTGGCCATGTCCTGCGCCAACGCGCCGCCCGCCAACGCGAACGCCGCGACCATCACCGCATACGAACAGCCGACTCGAACGAACTTCGCCATGACACGTCCTCCCGCAACTGGATGAAGTCGACGGGCTTCCGGGGCGACATGCAGCGCGCCAGGGAAGCAGCCCTGGGCATCCGCTGCCCGGCGGACGTACCGTCCGCGCCATGCCCCCGCATGGGTCAATGCCGCTGCCAGCCTGGTGCCTTGGCAGGGTTGGAGCATGTGCGCGTACAGGTCGCGGGGCGGAACGAGGCCTGCGTGCGTGCAGCATCAGGCGTGCAAGGTCGCTGCAGCCCGGCGGACGCTACGCCCGGTTCAAGGGGGCGTCAATGATGCGGAAGGCAGAGAGACGGCGAAGCTTGCGCAGGGGTGACGCGAACGGCGAAAGTGTCGCCGCTGCGAGGCGCGCAGTCGCGCACCGGGTGCGCTCCCACAAACAGCCACGATCGCCCGTTACATCAATGCAACATGAACATCTTGTCGAAGCCCGCCACGCGCAAGGTGCCGCGCAGGCTGCTGTCGGCGTTGACGATGCGGATCTCCGCGCGATCCGCGCCGGCGTGTTCGCGCAGCAGCATCAGCATGCCCAGCGCGGAGCTGTCCATGCTGGAGACGGAACCGAGGTCGATCACGTAGCTGCGCGCGGCGCGGCCGTCGAGGCAGGCATCGTGGAAATCGCGGTGCACGCTGAAGTCGAAGCGCTCACCCAATTGCAGGGTCACGCAGTCGAGGTCGGGGTCGTGGTGGACGGTCAGGCTCATGGGGAAACTCCTGTCGCAAGTGGGCGGTCCGTGGATGGGTCGCTCGCTCATCAACGCTGTCTTTCGTTCATCGGAGCCCGGACCCGGTCCGGACTTGGTCAAGCCAAGGCGCGCGGATGCGCGTCAGCGAGGTCAGAACAGCTCGATCTCGCCGGCATCCATCGAGTTCTGCAGCGCAGGGCCACGCGAGCGCAGGCGCGCCTTCTCGCGCTGGATGGCCAGGCGGTTGCGCACGCGCTCGGCGCGCTGCTGCAGTGACCGCGTGTCGATGGGGCTGCAGGCCAGCTCCTCGATGTCGCGCGTGCATTCGGTGGTGATGTCCTGCAGCTCGACCAGTCGCATGCGCGTCTGGTTGATGAGCTGGCTGAGGATGTCCTCGAACTGCAGCGAACGGATGGTGGTGGACACATCGGTGCCCAGGCCACGGTTGATCTCCACCACCTGGTCGGCGACGGCGCTGGTGCGCGCATCGCTTTCGGTGACGTGAGCCATCATCGCGTCGATGCCGCCCTTGGCCGACAGCGCCACGTTGAGATCCTGCGATGCCATGGTGCCGACCAGGCCGCGCAACTGCTCCATGGCCGCGCGCGCCTTTACGACATGGCTGCCGATCTGCTCGTTGAACTGGTTGGAATGGCTGGCCAGGTTGCGGATCTCGCCCGCCACCACGGCGAAGCCACGGCCGGACTCGCCGGCACGCGCGGCCTCGATGGCGGCATTGAGCGCCAGCAGGTTGGTTTCCTCGGCGATCGTGTTGACGTTCTTCAGCAGGCCGAACACGGCGTCCATTTCCTTGGCCATGCCGTCGATGCGATAGACGATGCGCAGGCTTTCGCGCGACATCTGCACGATCATGTCGACGAAGTGCTCCAGCAGGTCGCCGGTGCGCGCAGCGAACGCCTGAACCGACACGCCTTCGTTCTGCGCATCGATGATCTGGCGCAGCAGCGACTGCTGCTGGCCGGTCTTGCGCGAGAGGCCATCGAAGCCGCCACCGAGTTCCGACACGGCATCGCGCAGCAGTTCCAGCGCCTGGTGCAGTTCGCGTGTCGCGTGACCGAGTTCGTCCACCAGCGAGCTGCGCACTTCTTCCAGTGCTTCGCGCACGGGAGCGTGATGCTCCAGCGATGCCTCGATCATCGGCTCCGCCACGACCGGAGCCGCACGGCGCATTTCGACGATCCACGCGCCGGTGAGCAGCACGATCAGCAGCGGTCCCAGCCAGGCCGATGGCCATAGCAGGGTCAACAGCAGTGCCACGGCGCTGGCCAGCAGGCCGACGACGGGACGCATGCGCAGGAAGGAAAGTATGGATTCCATGGGTCTATCCGAAGATCAGGCGGCAGGCACGGCCGCGCGGGAAACAGGTTGATGGGCCAGCGCCAGCAGGCGCGCGGCGATCTGGTCGAGCGGTAATTTCTCGCTGGCGGCGCCGAGCTTCCAGGCAACGCCGGGCATGCCCCACACCACCGAGGATTCTTCGTCCTGCACCAGCGTGCGTGCCCCGGCCTGGTGCAGTTCCAGCAGGCCGCGCGCGCCGTCATCGCCCATGCCGGTAAGCAGCGCGGCGACGGTAGCCTTGCCCACGCTGGCGGCCATCGAGCGGAACAACACGTCCACGCTGGGCTTGTGGCGATTCACTGGCGGGCCGTTGTGCAGGCGGCATACGTACTTGGCGCCGTCCCACATTACCAGCAGATGCTGGCTGCCCGGCGCGATGTAGACATGACCCTGCTGGATGGGCTGGCCATCGCGTGCCTCGCACACGCGCATGGCCGAGCAATGGTCCATGCGTGCCGCGAACGGGCCACTGAAGGCAGCGGGAATGTGTTGCGTGACGATGATCGGCGGCGCATCGGGCGGCATCGCCTCCAGCACCACGCGAATCGCCTCGGTGCCACCGGTGGAGGCACCGATGGCGATAATCGGCATGCCGCCGCGCGTGCCGGCGCTCTGCGCGCGCGGCAGCACGGCATCGGCGGAAAGGCGGGGCGGCACGTCGAGCTTGCGCACGGCAGTGCGTTGACGCGGACGCGCGAGCGCGGCCAGTTTCACCTTGTGGCAGATTTCCTGCGCGCCTTCGGCAAAGGTGCTGGCCAGGTCGTTGCCGGGCTTGGTGAAGAAATCCACGGCGCCCAGTTCCAGCGCGCGCAGCGTCACTTCGGCGCCTTCCTGCGTGAGCGAAGACACCATCACCACCGGCATCGGCCGCAGGCGCATCAGGTTTTCGAGGAAGGTGATGCCGTCCATGCGCGGCATTTCCACATCGAGCGTGAGCACATCGGGGTTGAGCTGCTTGATCTTCTCGCGGGCGATCAGCGGATCGGCCGCCGTACCAACCACCTCGATGCCCGGATCGCATGAAAGCATGGTCGACAGCAGCTTCCGCACAAGTGCGGAATCATCGACCACCAGGACACGTACTCTTTCCATTGCGTTGCGTCTCGCCCGTCGTGCTGGCCCCTGAAGGGCCGAATACTGCGTGGTGAAGCTGTTGCGCTCGCGCGTCAGAACAGTTCCACCTCTCCCTTTATCGGATCGTTTGCCAATCGCTTGAGGTATTGGCGCTCGCCATCCACCAGCACGTTGTCGGCGCGGCCGCGCAACTGCTTCACGCGGGCCTTGCCGGTATTGGGAAAGAACTGCACGTGGCGCGGATGCACGTCGCCCAGGTCTTCCGCGCGCACGGACAGGTTTTCCGCCGACAGGTAGCGCTTCACGAAATCGATGTTGCGCCGGCCGATATCGGTCATCGTGGCCAGCACCCGCCCGCCGCCGAACACCTTTACTTCCAGGTTCGTGCGCTGGCCGCCGGCCTTGAGGATCGCGTTGATCAACTGCTCCATCGCATCGTTGCCGTAGCGCGCTGCACGGCCCACGGTGTCGGCCCAGGAGCCGCGCTCGCCGCCGAGCGGCTCGGGCAGCATGAAGTGGTTCATGCCACCGACGCGGCGCACCGGGTCATAGATGCATGCCGAGACGCACGAACCGAGCACGGTGGAAATCATTTCTTCCTGCATGCTCACGTAGTACTCGCCCGGCAACACCTTCACGGTGACGCACGACTGTGCCGGATCCCAGAACCGGCGCAGGTGCTCGAAGCCGGGGATGATGCGCGCGGGGTCATAGCCCGCGTCCATCGGGGATTTCACTGCAAGGACGTTCATGCACTGCGTTTCCGGTAGACCGTGCGTCCTATCAGGTCGAAATTGTCGTTGAGCCCGTACATGGACTCGGAGTGGCCGAGGAACAGGTAACCGCCCTCCGGCAGCAGTCCGCCGTAACGCTGGAACAGGCGCTGCTTGGTAGGCTTGTCGAAATAGATGACGACGTTGCGGCAGAAGATCGCGTCGAACGGGCCCTGCATGGGCCAGTCGTGCAGCAGGTTCAGCGGCAGGATGCTGACCAGCTCGCGCAGCCGCGAATGCACGCAGGCGAGCTCGTTGTATTCGCCCTCGCCGCGCAGGAACCATCGACGGCGGCGCTCCGCGCTCACGCCATCGAGGCGATCGATCGGATAGATGCCCTTGCTCGCGGTTTCCAGCGCCTGCGGCGACAGGTCGGTGGCGAGGATCTTCGCATCCAGCCCGTTGCCACCGTGCTTCTCAAGCGCTTCGGCCAGCACCATGGCGAGCGTATAAGGCTCCTCGCCGGTGGCGCAGCCCGCCGACCAGATGCGCAGGCGTCCGCCGTGCTTCTTTTCGGCGATCCAGCGAGGCAACAACTCATCGGCCAGCAGGTCGAAGTGATGCGATTCGCGGAAGAACGCGGTGACGTTGGTGCTGATCGCGCTGGCCAGCTCGCCCAGTTCGCCCTGCGGGTCACGCCGCAGCAGCTCGCAATAGGCGCCAAAGTCGCGCAGCTTCAGCGAGCGCAGCCGGCGCACCAGCCTGCCCTGCACCAGCTGGCGCTTGTGCTCGCCCAGCGAGATGCCGCAATGCTCGTAGACGAAGTTGCGCAGGAAGTTGAAGTCGCTGTCGCTGAGCGACGGACCGTTCATGCCCGCCACCGTGGCGTTGTTGTCCATCGTGGCGGGCATGCCCATGCTCAGAATTCCTTCCAGGCGCCCGCGTCGGCAGCCGTGGCGGCACGCGGCTGGCGAGCCGGCGCGGCGGAGGTGCTGCGCACCGCCGCGAACACCGCCTCGGCCTCGGCCATCACGGTCTGCGAGCGGGCCGTCTCGGTGGCAACCACCGTGGCGTCATCGCCCAACTGGAAGAACGACACATGGCGGGCGAGTTCACCGGCCTGCTCCTGCATGGCGCGCGCGGCGGCCGCGGCTTCTTCCACCAGCGCGGCGTTCTGCTGGGTCATCTCGTCCATCTGCAGCACCGCGTGGTTCACCTGATCGATGCCGGCCGACTGCTCCTGGCTGGCGGCAGCGATCTCTGCCACGATGTCGGTGACCTTCTTCACGCTCTCCACGATCTCGGCCAGCGCCTTGCCCGACTGGTCCACCAGCGACGAACCCACGCGCACCTTCTCGGCGCTGTCGTTGATGAGGCCCTTGATCTCCTTGGCCGCACCCGCACTGCGCTGGGCGAGGTTGCGCACTTCCGTGGCGACCACCGCGAAGCCGCGACCCTGTTCACCGGCACGGGCGGCTTCCACCGCGGCGTTGAGCGCCAGCAGGTTGGTCTGGAAGGCAATTTCGTCGATCAGGCTGACGATGTCGGAGATCTTGCGGCTGGAATCGTTGATTTCGCGCATCGCCGAGCTGGCCTGCGCAGCCACCTCGCCACCGTGCTCGGCCTGACGGCGCGTGGCGCTGGCGAGCTGGTTGGCGTGGCTGGCGTTCTCGGCGTTCTGCTTGACGGTGGAGGTCATCTCCTCCATCGACGAGGCGGTTTCCTCGAGGCTGGAAGCCTGTTCCTGCGTGCGCTGGCTCAGGTCGTCGTTGCCGCGGGCGATCTGCTGCGCGGCGGAGCTGACGGAGCCCGCGCCGTGGCGCACTTCGCCCACGATGTTGCTCAGGCGCTCGTCCATGGTGCGCAGGGCGCCAAGCAGTTCGCCCAGTTCGTCCTTGGTTTGCACCTTGATGTCGTGGCCGAGGCGGCCGCCGGCGATTTCGTGGGCGACCTTCATCGCCACGCCCAGCGCGCTCATGATCGAACGCATCATCAGGATCGACATCAGGCCCGCCACCAGCATGCCGGCGATCAGCGCAAAGATGCTCACGGCGCGGATGAGGTGATAGCGCGAAACCTGCGCGTCGTAGATTTGCTTGGCGTGGGCGCGCTGTGCATCGACCAGCTTGCTCAGCGCATCCTGGCGCTCGATCATCAGCGGACGCACCTGCATTTCGAGCAGTTCGGACGCACCGGCGTCGCCCTGCTTGAGCGCGTCTTCCATCGACGAAAGCGCGTCGAGGTAGTCCGCATCCGTGGACGTCCAGGCGGCATATGCCTTCTTGACGCCCTCGTTCATCGGGATGGCCGCGAACTGCTTCCTGAGCTGGCCCATTTCGGCGCGCATCTTGTCGTACTCGGCCAGCTTGCCCTTGATGTGATCGGGCTTGCCCACCAAGGCGCTCGACTCGCCAAGCAGGATGAACGACATGAGATGGTGCTGCATGATCTGCGACGCCAGCTGCGAGGGCACGATCTCTTCTTCATAGATCTTGCCCATGCCGTCGTTCTGCAGCTGCATGCCGCCGAGGCCGACGATGGCGCCGCCGATCAGCATCAGGCCCAGCAGGCCAAGCACGGCACGCATGCGGTTGCGGACGGACAGTGCGGGGATTTTCAGTGTGAACTTCTTCATGATGATTCCACGTTCCGGCGATAACGATCAGGCGGCTTTCACATCAGCAGCGGCTGGAAGCGCCGCTTCCAGCATCTGCGCGTCCTGCGGCTGCAGCAGTTTGTCCACGTCGAGCAACAGCACCATGCGCTCGCCCGCGGAGGTAAGGCCCTTGAGGTATTCGGTGTCCACCGTGGTGCCCATGTCGGGCACGGGACGGATGGCGCTATCTTCCACATCGAGCACATCGGATACGGCATCCACCACCACGCCGAAATGGCGGCCGGCCACGGTGATGATCACGGTGACGGTAGTGGCGCTGTATTCCTCGCGCGGCAGGCCGAAGCGCAGGCGCATGTCGATCACCGGCACGATGGCGCCACGCAGGTTGAGCACGCCCAGCACGTAGTGCGGGGCTTGCGGGATGCGCGTGACCGGCGTCCAGCCGCGAATCTCGCGCACGGCCAGAATGTCGACGCCGTATTCCTCGTGGGCGAGGTTCACGGTGAGGTACTGCGACTGGAGCGCCTCGCTCCGGGTGGTATCGGACATGGTTTGCCTCATCGTCGGGGCCGGGTGCGGTGGCCCCTGTCTGGATCTGGTTCGGCTGGGGAAAGGGAAACTTGAGCGGGATCAAGGTGGGTTTGGAGGCCACCCTTTCTGTAGGAGCGCACCCAGTGCGCGACCGGGGCGCATCGGCTATCCGCCATCGCGATTGCCGGCTGACGAGGTGACCATCGGGCGGTGATCGCGCACTGGGTGCGCTCCTACAAGGGGTTTCGGTGACCTTTAGAACTCCGCCCAACCGCCAGCGGCGGCCAGTTGCGGTGCGCTTTTCGGCGCCTGGGCGGGCATCGAACGGGGCGGCGCCGGGTGCGGTGCAGCGGCCTTGGGCGTTTCTTGCAGACGGAAATAGCCAATCTGGCGTTCCAGGTCGTCGGCCTGCTCCTGCATGGCGCGGGCGGCGGCAGCGGCTTCTTCCACCAGGGCAGCGTTCTGCTGGGTCACTTCGTCCATCTGCATCACCGCGCGGTTCACCTGGTCGATGCCGGAGGATTGTTCCTGGCTGGCCGCGGCAATCTCCGCCACGATGTCGGTGACGCGCTTGACGCTGTCCTCGATGACCGACAGCACTTGGCCGGACTCCTCCACCAGCACCGAGCCCGCCTGCACCTTCTCCACGGTGTCGCCGATCAGCGACTTGATCTCCTTGGCCGCACCGGCGCTGCGCTGTGCCAGGTTGCGCACTTCGGTCGCGACCACGGCAAAGCCACGACCCTGTTCACCCGCGCGCGCCGCTTCCACCGCGGCATTGAGTGCCAGCAGGTTGGTCTGGAAGGCGATCTCGTCGATCAGGCCCACGATGTCGGTGATCTGGCGGCTGGCCGCTTCTATCTCGCGCATGGCGCTGCTGGTACGCACGGCCACTTCGCCGCCGCGCTCGGCCTGCGTGCGTGCGCTGCGCGCCAGCTGGTCGGCGTGGCCGGCGTTGTCGGCGCTCTGGCGCACGATGGAGGTCATCTCTTCCATCGAGGCGGCGGTTTCTTCCAGACTGGAGGCCTGCTCCTGCGTGCGCTGCGAAAGATCGTCATTGCCACGCGAAATCTCCTGCGCGGCGGTGGACACCACCTGCGAGCCCTGCTGCACCTCGCGCACGATCTCCACCAGCTTGGTGCGCATGCGTTCCAGTGCGTGCAGCATGCTGCCTTCGCGGAACTGCAGCGCGTCGTGCTTGGCCAGATCGCCGTCGGCGATGCGCGCAGCCATGGCGAGCGCAAAGGACGGTTCGCCGCCGATGCTCTGGCGGATGCTGCGCATCGACTGCCACACAACGCCGATCACCAGCAGCGCCACCAGCAAGGCACGCCACAGGCTGCCCTCCAGCATCTGTCGGAACTGCGTATTGATATCGACGTAATAGGCACCGGCGCCGATGTGCATATCCCACGGCTTGAACCAGGCCGTGTAGGAGATCTTGGGCTCGATGTTCTTGTCCGGCGGCATCGGCCACACGTATTCGGTGGTGCCCGCGCCATGCTCGCGGTCCGTTGCCAGCATGGCTTGATAGATCAGCTTGCCCTGGCTGTCGGTATCGTCATGGATGCTCTTGCCCTCTTTGGCGGCCAGCATCGGATGCATGCGCATGACGAGGTTCGAGTCGAACACGAACACATAGCCCGAGCCGTTGTTCCAGCGCATCGCGCGGATGGCAGCCAATGCACGGCGCTGCGCTTCCTCGTCGCTGAATTCACCCGCCGCGGCGCGGTCGTGGAATGCCTGGGCCACCGACACGGCGGTAGACACCTCGTCGCGCAACGCGGCAACGCGAGCCTCCATCTGCAGGCGACGGCTATCGATCGCGGACACGATGGTAAGCGCCACCAGTCCAGCGATCACGAATGCGATAACCAGCCATACCTTGGCGGCAAGGCTCAGGCGATCGATGAACTTCAAGGGGGACTTCATGGGTTGGACCTTCAGAATGAAAAGAGCGGTTCTGCGATTGCCCGGATTCATTCCCTGCACTGCTCTTCGATGGCCGCAGGCCACCGGCCGCGGCTTCCTGTCGCGGCTAATCGTCGTGTTGTCGAGCGGCCCCGAATCCGCGGGGCGTTGTCAGGCCGCCTTGCGGCGACCCTGCAGGCGCACGAGGCCTGCGATGTCCACGATGAGCGCCACCGAGCCATCGGCCAGGATGGTTGCGCCCGAAATGCCCTGCACGCGGCGATAGTTCGCCTCAAGCGACTTCACCACGGCCTGCTGCTGCCCGATCAGGCCATCGACGAACAGGCCTACGCGGGTGCCTTCGCCTTCCACCACCACCATCAGGCCCTGATCAATCGCGCGGATGGCGTTGTCACAGCCGAAGGTATCGTGCAGGCGTATCACCGGCAGGTATTCATTGCGGAAGCGGAACAGCTCGCCACCACCCGCCACGCTGCGTATCGCATCGGTCTTCAGCTGCACCGATTCGACGATGGATACCAGCGGCACGATGTAGCGCTCCTCGCCCACCGCGGCGGTGAGACCGTCGATGATGGCCAGCGTCAGCGGCAGCGTGATGGTGAACGCGCTGCCCTTGCCCTGCGTGCTGCGGATGGTGACCGTGCCGCCAAGGTCGGAGACATTGCGACGGACCACGTCCATGCCCACGCCTCGGCCGGAAAGGTCGGTGGTGACGGCGGCGGTGGAAAAGCCCGGCTGGAAGATCAGCTCGGCCACGGCGTCGTCGCTCATGCCGTCGCCGCTGGCGATCAGGCCTCGCTGCACCGCCTTGGCCACGATGGCATCGCGGTTGAGGCCCGCGCCGTCGTCGGACACTTCCACCACGATGTTGCCGCCGCGATGCGACGCGGACAGCGTGAGCGTACCGGTGTCGCCCTTGCCGGCAGCGCGCCGCTTGTCCGGCGTTTCCAGGCCGTGGTCGATCGCGTTGCGCACCAGGTGCACCATCGGATCGCCGATCTTCTCAAGCACGGTCTTGTCCAGCTCGGTCTGCTCGCCGATCAAGTCCAGCTTTACCTGCTTGCCGAGTTTCTGGCTGATGTCGCGCACCATGCGCGGGACGCGGTTGAACACCGACGCGATGGGCAGCATGCGGATACCCATCACGCTTTCCTGCAACTCGCGCGTGTGGCGCGCCAGCTGGGCCAGCCCGTGTTCGAGCACGGCCAGTCGCGCGGCGTCAATGTCGCCTTCGCGGAAGGTGTCGAGCATGGACTGGGTAATCACCAGCTCGCCCACCAGGTTGATCAGTCCGTCGATCTTGTCGATCGACACGCGCACCGAACTGGATTCGGCGCTGGCTTCGCGTTGCGCGCGCATGGCGCCGGCATCGGCGACGTTGGCCGCGGGCGCTGCCGGCGTGGCGGGCGCGGCAACCGGCGCCACGTCGGCCACGATGTGCCTGGCTTCGATGGCCAGATCGCATTCGTCTTCCACCCAGTCGAATACGCCGGCAATGTCGGCGCGCCTGGCGGGGCCCTTCAGCTCGATGGTCCAGCCCAGGTGGCACTCGGACGGTTCTAGCGTGGTGAACCCGGGCACGCGATCCAGTTCGGGCGTCACCGCGAGTTCGCCGATACCGGCGAGTTCGCGGATCAGGCGCAGCGGATCATTGCCGCTCGCCAGCATGCCCGGGTGCGGACGAAAGCGGATGGTCCAGGCGTCGGCCTGGTCCACATTGCGTCGCGCCTGCACGCCACCGTTGGGCGCGCCGCGCCCCATCATCGCAGCCAGTTCGTTGCGCAGGCTTTCCGCGACCGCATCGTTCAGCGGTTCGCCGGCCTGGGCACGGGCGAACATGCTGCGCAGGCAATCCACCGTGCGCAACAGCAGTTCGATGATGGCGCCGTCGATCGCGCGCTTGCCGCTGCGCACTTCATCAAGCAGCGATTCGGCCTCGTGCGTGAACGAGGACATCTCCGGAAAGCCGAAGGTGGCCGCGCCGCCCTTGATCGAGTGCGCCGCGCGGAAAATGGTGTGCACCAGTTCCCCGTCGCCACCGTTGTCGAGCGCAAGCAGCGACGACTCCATCGTATCGAGCCCTTCCAGGCTCTCTTCGATGAATACTTGTTGGAACTGCGCCAGCGCGGCCTTGCTCATGGGGATGCTTCTCTGGTGGAACGTTGACTTGCAGGTTTAACCCTTCTCCCTTTGTGAGAAGGTGCCGGCAGGCGGATGAGGGTGCGGGCGGGGCGAAAGTTTGAAGCGCCAGGCAAGCCCCGCACACTCTCCACCGTGAAGGTGGCAATGCCCCAACCCCTCTCCCAAAGGGAGAGGGGTTATGTCGCAATCAACCCAGCACGCGCTTGACCGTGGCCAGCAGCTGCTCCGGGTCGAACGGCTTCACCAGCCAACCGGTGGCGCCGGCGGCCTTGCCTTCCATCTTCTTGTCCGTGTGCGACTCGGTGGTCAGCATCAGGATCGGCACGCCCTTGTATTCGGGCATCGTGCGCAGCTCGCGCACCATGCTGATGCCGTCCATCACCGGCATGTTCACGTCCGCCAGCACCAGGTCGTAACGACCGCCGCGGGCAGCATCGAGCGCCAGCTGGCCGTTCTCGGCCTCGCTCACGTCATGGCCGGCGCCGCGAAGGGTGAAAGCCACCATGCCGCGCATCGAAGCCGAATCGTCAACCGCAAGAATCTTTGCCATCTTCCACCTCAGTTTCAGGCCGGCATCGTCGCCGGCAATTCCAGAGCCCGCGTCAGGCCCAATACGCCCGCCGCATCACGCATCGTTTCACTCACGCCCAGCCACGCCGGCGACAGGCCACGCGCCGAGGCCGCATGCCGGAACGCCAGCAGCAGCTGCAACGCCGCGGTGTCCACGCGCTCCACGCCGGCGCCGTCCAGTTGCACCGCCGGGGCTTCCAGCGCTTCAAGCAGGCCGGCCTTCACATCGGGAAGCTCGGCCAGCCGGAAATCGGCGGGCAGCGCAACGACGCGCGGCTGGTTGCCACCCTTGCGTTGCGCCACTGTCTTGCTGGTGCCCATGGGCCTCTCCTGACGGCGCCCCGTGGGCGTCTACGTGGTGCTTATCGGCCATGGCTCAGTTCGCTTTAGGGTGCGATCGCCATGCCGCGTGATCCGGCTCGCAAAAAAAAGCGCTCAAGTTTCTCCACGATGCGCCGATGTATGGGGCACGAGTGGGCGCGTTCATTCGCACCCAAGGAGTCTTGATTGGTCATTCAACCCACCAGCCTGGCCGCCCTCACCTGGGCCGGCGCCGCTTCCGGCAGTGCTGCCGAGAGCTGGCGCATCGGCACGGTGTTGTCCGCCCGACCACTGGGAATCAATCAGGACGGACTGATGGTGCTGCAGATCGGTGCGCTGGCCGTGGAGGCCGAGGCGCCGCGCGGCCAGCTGCCGTCGCAATTCCAGGTGCGCGTGCTCACCCTGGGTGCGCAACCGATGCTGGAAGTGATCGCGCCGCAGACGCCCGAGCCCGCCATCCAGGTCGCATTGCGCGAGCGCCTGCCACAGCAGAACGGCTACGCGCCCTTGCTCGCGACGCTCGATGCGCTGGCGCAGCGCCCGGCGCTGCGCCAATTGCCGGCTTATCTGCGTCCTGCCCTCGCCCTGCTCGAACATGGCGTGCGCACGCCCACCGAAATCACGCGTCCCGAAGGCCTGGAGGAAGCGGTCAACCGCAGCGGCCTGTTCCTCGAATCGCAACTGGCGCAATCGCAGGTCGACATGGCCGGGCTGAGCCAAGAGGACTGGAAAGGCGCGCTGCTGCGCCTGGCCAGCCTGCTCGACGATTACCTGCCGGCGCGGCGCGCCTCGGTCGGCAGCAATGAAACCGCACCACCCCTGCAACAGCGCGGACCGCAGGTCCAACCGCGGGTCATCCTGCCGCAGGCCTTGCTGTTGAGCGACGACGTCGATGCGCTGCTCGGCCGCCTGCACGGCGAAGTGCATGCCGCGATCGCGCGCGTGGAAGTGGCGCAGCTGGAGGCCACCACCGTCGCGGCGTGGATGATCGAAATTCCGCTTCAGGGCGAAGGCGGTCGCGACATCCTGCAGATCCAGTTGCAG
Source organism: Dyella sp. (assembly GCF_035685885.1). Lineage (GTDB taxonomy): Bacteria > Pseudomonadota > Gammaproteobacteria > Xanthomonadales > Rhodanobacteraceae > Dyella. The sequence goes on from NZ_DASRZX010000030.1 coordinate 27,762, forward strand.
CAGCAGGGTGCGGATGCCGAGGGCGGCGCCGGCTGGACCATGGGCTTTGCGCTGGACCTGCCGGCCCTTGGCCCCATCCAGGGCGAACTGCAATTGCGCCATCTTCGTCTTTCGGTCCGCCTGTGGGCGGAACGCGCGAGCACCGTGCATCGACTCGAACTGCAGTTCGGCGCGCTGCGCCAGCAACTGGCGTCCTCCGGCCTGGTCCTCGACCAGCTCAGCTGCCAGCAGGGCCTGCCTCAGTCGAGCAGCCCGCACAGCGCCATCCTGTTGAAGACCATGGCATGACCACGTCGCTGCCACCCGCCCGTCGACGCGTCACGCTACGCCTTTCCGGTGGATCGGACAGCGCGCAACCGGCCGGACTGCCCCCCGAGTCGCTGGAAACCCTGCTTGCACGCGCCCGCGCACTGGGCATTCCACTGCACCACGATCCGCAGATGGCCGCGCTGCTCGCGTCGCTGCGACTGCGCCAGGATGTGCCGTCGACACTGTATGCAGCGGCGGCGGCGGTATTTTCGTGCATCTACGACGCAGCGGACGAGCCGCACTGAATCATCGGTGCTGCACAAGCTTCGCACACAAAAAATGTGACACGTCCTTCATGCCCGGTTCGCGACAGTCGAACGGCATCCGAAGGAAGTGTTCATGTCGCACAAAGCCAGTACCACCGTCGCGTCAGCGCAGCGCCAGGGCGCACTGATCGAGCGCCGCAACACCAAGATGGCGCGCTCGGCGCACGCGTATGTGCGCGGCAACACCGCACAATTTTACGAATGGCTCGACTCAAGCGCGGCGCCTCATCTGCCTGAAGGGCCCGCGATCTGGATCTGCGGTGATTGCCATATCGGCAACATCGGCCCGGTGGCGGATGACCACTTGCGCGTGCACCTGCAGATCCGCGATTTCGACCAGAGCGTCATCGGCCACCCGGCGCACGACCTGATCCGCCTTGCACTGTCGCTGGCGATGGCGGCGCGCGGTTCGGATCTTCCGGGCATCACCACCGCCAACATGATGGAAGCGATGCTCGATGGCTACGAAGCGGCATTTCCCGACAACGACGACGAGGAGCCGGCCATGCCCGCTGCCATCAAGCTCGTGATGAAGCGAGCCTTGCGGCGAAGCTGGAAAGCCCTGGCCAACGAGCGACTGACCGGCAGCGAACTGAGCTTTCCGCTCGGCACGGAGTTCTGGCCATTGAAGGCGGGCGAACGCAAGGCCATCCAGTCGCTGTTCCGCCAACCGGAACTGGATGCGCTTGCTACCCAGCTGCGCCATCGCGAATCGCAGGGCAAGGTGGCCGTGCTCGATGCCGCGTATTGGCGCAAGGGCTGCAGCTCGCTGGGCAAGCTGCGCTACGCCGCACTGCTGGACGTGGACGGCAACGTGGTCGAGGGCGACGACTTGTGCCTCATCGACATCAAGGAAGCAGGAACACCCGTCGCACCGCGCGCTTCGGGCGTGCGCATGCCACGCGATCCCGCCGAACGCGTGGTGATGGCGGCCAGGCACTTGTCGCCCGCGCTGGGCCAACGCATGCGGCCCGCGCGACTGCTCGGCAAACCGGTGTTCGTGCGCGAACTGATGCCACAGGACTTGAAGATCGATATCGCGCGGCTCAAGCGCAAGCAAGCCCGCCATGTGGCCGCCTACCTCGCCCACGTGGTGGGCCAGGCGCACTCGCGGCAGATGGATCCGGACACGCGCACGGCCTGGTGTGTCGAACTGAGGCGCAGCCATTCGCGCACGCTGGATGCGCCCTCGTGGCTGTGGTCAGCCGTCACCGGGCTGCTGTCGATGCACGAGAAGGACTATCTCGATCACTGCCGTCGCTACATCGGCGGCAAGGCGTGACCCGCGCGTGACACGGGCATCGCCGCCCGCGCCACGTGTCACCGGACAGGCGTCATAGCGAAATCGTCGCTGTCAACATGAAGGGGTTGCCCTCAAGCCGGTTCTTCACGTCGAACTCGTGCAGCCAGCGCGCGGAAAACTCCACCTGCCCGCCCTGCCACTTCTTCAGGTAGTTCACCATCGGACCCAGCGCCAGCGAACGGCCCTTGAAGCCGTTGAGCTTGTCCGCGGTGGGTCCGCTGTCCTTATCGATCTGCTCGATCCAGCCGCCCACGCCGCCCAGGCCCCAGCCCGACGCGAAGCGCTTCACCAGCAAGGTGTCGATGCGGAACACCGCGCCGTTCTGGTAATCGGTGTCGTCGTTCCGGGTGTAGAAATCCACCGCCGTCGTCGTGCTCCATTCCAGCGTGCCTTGCTGGAACAGCTGGGTGTAGCCAACGGTGGGCGAAAACGTCCAGGTGTTGAGGCTTACGTTCGCCAGTCTGCCCGGGTCGTAGCTGCCCGTGGGTGCATAGATGTATAGCGCCAGCGACATGTGCTGCGTCTGGCTGAAGTGGTGGCTGGCGATCACCGGCACGAACGTCATGTCGTACAGGCCGGTGTCGTGGTCAGTCTGGCCACGGGTGAAGTTGCCGAAGCTGGCATCGATGTTCGCGTGTACGTAGGCGAACGGCAGCGTCACGGAGGAGGCGAAGTTCCATGACGAGGGTTGCGTGTGCCAGATATACACGCCCGCGCCGCTGAGCAGCTGGAACTCGGCCTTCAGGCCCAGCGAAACGCCGCCACCGGTGAGTGGCACCTGCTTGGACGCGCTGATGTCACCGCTGTAGTAGGCATACGCCAGGCCCCAGTTCCAGCCGGGCGTCGGCGGTATCAGGCCCGAATACGAGGTGGCCTGCAGGCCGGTGATCGCGCGCCCCAGGGCGCCTTCCGTCGCATGCGCAGGCACGGCCGCCACGGCGGCCAGCAGAAGCGGAATGAGGTCAAATCGTTTCATGGCGTCTCGGCAGTCCCCGGGGATGGGCGGTCACGCGCTTGGCGCTGCGGCAGGTCGCCGGGCGCGGCTGCGCTGGCGTCAGGGTGGACGCGCGCGAGGTACCTAAACAAGCGAAATTCCACCTACGGAATCTACGTAGATTTACGCAGATCCGTACCGTGGTTTTGCGCTTGTGGGCATGCGCCGATCCCCACAGTCTTGGGTTGACGCCATCCATGGCCGTGCCGATCCCTGGCACGGCGGCACGCGGCACCAGACCGCTTGCACGGTTGCATGGAAGGCCTGCCACCAGAGGATCGCCATGTTGACCTCACGACTGCTCACCTGCGCCGGCCTGTGCCTGCTGTCCTCCGTCGCCATGGCGCAGCAAGCCGATGACGCTGCCGATCTTGCCAAGAAGCTGTCCAACCCGGTGGCGGCGATGATCAGCGTGCCGCTGCAGTTCAACTACGACCAGAACATCGGCCCGCTCGATCGCGGCCACCGTTTCTACACCAATATCCAGCCGGTGGTGCCGGTCCCCATCGGCGACGACTGGAACATGATCTCCCGCACCATCGTTCCGGTTGTCGACCAGTCCGACATTGCGCCAGGCAGCGGCAGCCAGTTCGGCCTGGGCGACATCACCCAGAGCCTGTTCTTCTCGCCGACGCAGCCAACCAGTGGTGGGGTGATCTGGGGCGTGGGCCCGGCGTTCCTGATCCCGACCGCCACCAACGACCTGCTCGGCACCAGGCGATGGGGATTGGGACCCACGGCGGTGGTGCTCAAGCAGGACCACGGCTGGACCTACGGCTTCCTGTTCAACCACATCTGGTCGGTGGCCAAGGTCGCCCACGATCGCGAACATCCCGATGTCAGCAGCACCTTCCTGCAGCCGTTCCTCAGCTACACCACGCCCACCGCATGGACGTACACCTTGAACGCCGAGTCGACCTACGACTGGAAGACTAGCCAGTGGGCCGTACCGCTGAACTTCACGGTGGGCAAGCTCACGCGCATCGGCGGCCATCCGGTGAGCTTCACCGGTGGCGTGCGGTACTGGGCCGAACATTCGGACACCGGACAGAAGGGATGGGGTTTCCGTTTCGTGGTGACCTTCTTGTTGCCGCAGAAACGCTGAGCCTTACCAGCTGTTCGACGCTGGCGTAACCGAAGATGGCCTCCAGCATGGGATTGGCGCATACGATGCGGCTCCTTTCATCGACGATCATCATGCCGTCGGGCGCCGACTCGATGATGCCGAGATACCACGCCCTGCTGCCTCGATGGTGCGCTGCCTTTCGCCAACGTGACGGCGATCAGCGATCGCGTACCACTTCGGTCGGCATCACATCGCCAGCCTGCTGCGCCAGCGGCAGCACGTCGGTCACCAGGTGTTGCAGGAAACGTCCCGGCTGCTCCTGCATCATCATGTGCGCCGAGTCGGCGAACGACACCAGCTTCTTGGACGGTGCCTGGATGTGCGTGAACCATGCCTCCGTCAGTTCGTGGGGCGTGGTGTAGTCGTGTGCCCCGACAAAGACGATCACGGGGCAGCCGAAGCGCGTGACGTGGTCGAAATTCACGTCGAGCAGCGGCTGCAGCAGGTGATTGAGCGAGAACAGGCTGCCCTTGTCGATGGCGTCCAGGTCTTCGCGGCTGTAGTCGGGCGAAAGCTCCTCCGCGTCCACGTCGAACTGGTAATCCTTGCGGCCCCAGGCAAGGCCGCCGTAATACATTTCCCACTTGCTGCGCATGCCGATGCGTTCGAGCGTCATCTTGCCGTTGCCCGGATAGGGTGTCATCGCCTCCAGCTCGCGGATGGCTGTCTGGTTGCCCTCTTCCTTCGCGCGGCGCAGCGCGTAGTTGAAGCCCACCTCCTCGTTGCGTCGGCCGTTCACGACCTGCCCGGTGGAGATATAGGCGTAGAACCAGTCCGGGTGACGCTGCGCCAGCTCGACGCCGAGAATCGAACCCCACGAATGGCCGAGCACGAAAATCTTCTGCTTGCCGTAGTGCTCGCGCAGGTATTGCACCACCTGTTCGGCATCGCTGGTCATGCCCTCGATGCTCATGCCTGGCGCCATGGCCGCTTCCGTATTGGCGCGATAGGTCTTGCCCGCGCCGCGCTGGTCCCACTGCACGACGGTGAAGTAATCCTCCCATGGCGATTGGAAGGTGTACCCCTCGGGCATTGCCGGCGCGGCCGGGCCGCCATGCAGGAACAGCAGGATCGGATTGCGGCGATCCTTGCCACGCACCGAGATCCACTGGTCGATGCCGTTGATGTGCAGCTTCACCTTCTCGTCCACGCCCTGCGAGGGAAGGATCATCCGGTTGCTGTCGAGGATGCGCGTCACTTCGGCACGCGTCAGGGTGGGTGCTTCCTTGGCCGGCGCATCGGCGGCTGAGGCGGGCGCAAAGGCGGGCGCAGCCATGCCGACGGCCAGCGCGAGAGAGATGAGTAGCGACTTGCGGGACATGCCACGGACTCCTGTCTTGTTATTGGAAAGGTCGCGGCGATGCGGAACACGGCCCCGCATCGCCATGGGTATCCCTGTGGCAAGGCTCGTGCCAACCCGCGCCGCATGCAAAAAGCGCGTGCTTTCAGTCGTTTGCGCACAAACCGCAAAAACGGGAGACGTCCGCGGACAAGTGTCCGGACGTCCGGCCTGAACGGCCACGCGCGCATTTACCCTGAAAACATGGTCGGCAAGGCAGACTGTGCGGCCTTACGGTCCGGACTCCCTCCCATGCAGAACCTCGATGGACAAGCGACACCACGACGATGCCTCGCATGGCTGGTGTCCGTGCTCGGCCTGGCGATCGCGGCGTGCGTGCACGCTGCCACTCCCGGAAGCGATGCACGCGAATCGGGCACGGCCGGCGAGCTGTCCATCCAGTTGAACGCGGACAAGCTCACGCTTGCCGTGGCGAAGGTTCCGCAGATCTATCTCTACGGCAACATGGACGCCGGCGCGCCGGAACGCTTCGACGCCCTCGTTCGCGCCGGCAAGGTGCCGCGCGGTTCGGACGTCTATCTCAATTCGACCGGTGGCGACCTGCAGGCCGGCATGGCATTGGGTCGGCTGTTCCGCGCCAACGACATCGCCACGCACCTTGGCGTGCCGCGCCGCACGTCACGCTCGCCGGCGGCGCCGCGCGAAGCCAACTGCATGGGCCCGTGCACGCTGGCCTACCTGGGCGGCCTGTATCGCTGGGCGCCCACCGGCAACGATCGTTTTGGCGTGCTTCCCACCGATCCCACGCCGGCGCCAGCGGCCGGCATAGCGGCCTACCTCAAGGAGATGGACATCCATCCGGAATGGCTGCACCCGGCGGCGCCGCAAGAGGCGTTGCTGACCAACGAGGACCTGGTCAAGAGCGGCTACGCCAACAACGGCCTGCAAATGCCCAACGCGAAGTACTACCTGATGGGCGGTGCGCCCTACCTGATGCTGGGGCAACCCGCGCGTGATGGCGAACGCCGCATCACCCTGCTGTGCAAGCCCGAAGGCCTCACGCTGACGGCGTACTACATGGTCGGCTTCGAGCGGGCCAGGAAGATCATGGCGCGCGCCACCGGTTCTTATGTCGAGGTGGACCAGCAGCAGATCCTGCCGGGCGATCGCGAGAGCATCACCACCAACAGCGAATCGGTAGTGGTAACGCGGCCCGTTCCCTTTGCAGAGCTCAGCCAGTTCCTCGCCGCCAGGTCCATGGGCGTGTGGATGGCCGATCGTGGCGGCGCGGTGCGCTATGGCTTTCGCATGGAACTGGCGAATCTGCAGGGAGCGCTCAAGAACTACGCGGACAGCTGCGCGCAGGCCGCCAGAAAGCCGGCTCCCGCCAAGAGCTGAAATCCGCGGCACACGATGGCCAACCAGTAGTTTTACTGAGTCCGGCCAAGTAGTTTCGCGCTTGTCGCTCCCCTGCCCCTGCGGAAAGCTGCGGGTAGTTCATTCGGGAGTGCGCGATGAAGACGGGCAAGATACGGCTGCACGTGGCGCTGGCCGCCGCGATGTTCGCCATGACCGCGCACGCAACCGACACGGCGGTGCCCAAGCCCAAGATGGCGACGCCCATCCCACCGCAGATCACCACGCCAGCGCAGGTGGATTCGAGCCTGGGCACACTCAGCTTCACTGACGGCATTCCCACGCCGGAAACCGCGAAGAAGGTCTACGACAACCTCGACACGATGCGCGCCACCGAGGTGTTCCTCAATGGCATACCGGGCGCTTCGATGGTGTCGATCCGTGCCGGACTACGCAAGGCGGGTGCTGTGGACAGCACCGTCGGCATTTTCGAAACGCTGATGGATTCGCGATCGCTCTTTCTCACCGCCAACACGGAAACCATCTATTTCTGGAACTGGATGGACTTGAAGAACGGGCCCATCGTCGTGGAGACGCCTCCGAACATTCTCGGCGTCGTCGATGATCTCTGGTTCCGTTATGTCACCGACATGGGCAATGCCGGCCCTGACAAGGGCAAGGGCGGCAAATATCTGTTCGTGCCTCCCGGCTATCAGGGCGAAATCCCTTCGGGCTATTTCGTCGTCAGGCCACCGACATTCGGGAATCTGCTGTTTGGCCGCGCTTTCATGAAGGGCGGCGATACCAAGCCGGGCGTCGCCAGCCTCAAGCAGGGCCTGCGCGTCTATCCGCTGGCCAGCGCATCGAAACCGCCGAAGACGCGCTTCATCAACCTGTCCGGCAAGGTGATGAACACGGTGCACGCCAACAACATCGAGTTCTACGACGAGATCAACCAGATCGTGCAGGAAGAGCCAGCCGGTGTGTACGGGCCGGACATGACGGGCTTGTTCGCTTCCATCGGCATGGTGAAGGGCAAGGCGTTCGCCCCCGATGAGCGCATGAAGAAGATCCTCATCGATGGCGCCGCGATCGGCAACGCCACCGCGCGCGCCATCGATTTCCGCAACCGCGACAAGGCGACGCTCATCTATCCCGACAAACACTGGAATACGCCCTTCGTTGGCGGAAGCTACGAGTGGTTGAACGACGGCGCACGCAACTTCGATGCCCGCACGATGTTCTTCTACGCCGCCACCATCGACACGCCAGCCATGGCGGTGGCCATGCCGGGCATCGGCTCGCAGTACGCGGCAGCCAATCTCGACGTGCAGGGCAATCCTTTCGATGGCGCCAAAATCTATCGCCTGCATGTCGGCTCCAACGTACCGGTGAAGGATTTCTGGTCCGTGGTGGTGTACGACCCGCAGACGCGCTCCATGCTGCAGACCGACCAGAAGTTCCCGAGCCTGTCCAGCGCGCGCGGACTCAAACCCAACGCCGATGGCACCACCGACATCTACTTCGCTCCCAGGCGCCCCAAGGATGCCGGCAACTGGATTCAGACGGTGCCGGGCAAGGGCTGGTTCCTGATCTTCCGCCTGTACGGACCGCTGCAGCCGTGGTTCGACAAGAGCTGGTCGCTTGAAGACATCCAGCCGGTTTCCTGAAACACCGCCACATCTCCCTGATGACGCCTGAAAGAACACGTCCATGCGCATGCACCGCACCGCGCTTGTCACCGCCCTGCTGTTGGCATCGAGCGCCCCCGTCATCGCCCAGAACAATGATGCGCATGGCTGGCTGGACAACGACCATGTGCAGTCCCGTTTCGGGCAAGAGCTGGAAACCCGATGACATTGAACCGTTGAAATGAAGCCGTCCGGCATTCACGCATCCTTGTCGCTCATGAGCGTCGACTGCACGACGGTCTGATCCGCTCCCGCCATCGGGAGCGCGCCGCCCGATGTTCATTCCTTGGCCCCGGAGGTCAGTGACCATGTCCGAGCACGTCTACAAATCATTGGAGCTGACCGGCTCGTCGAAAGTCAGCAGTGACGACGCCATCAAGACGGCCATCGAAAAGGCCTCCAAGACCATCCGCGACATCCGCTGGTTCCACGTGTCGGAAGTTCGCGGCCATGTGGATGGCGGGAAGGTTGCCTATTGGCAGGTCACGCTGAAGATAGGCTTCACCCTCGAAGACTGACCCTGCATCGCCCGCGCCCTCGCGGACCGCGTTCGCCCGCCCCCGCCCTCGACGGTGCAGGCCATTTTGACGTGGCCTAGACGTTTCCTAGACGTATATAGTCCGTCGGCCCGTCAATCAGGTCGCGTCACGGGGGAGCATTTGAACATCGCGGAACACAACAAGTACGAGCTGCTGGTCGACGCCGTCGTCGACTACGCCATCTATTTGCTCGATCTCGAGGGTCATGTCGCCAGCTGGAACAGCGGCGCGGCACGCGGCACCGGATACGACGCTTCCGAAATCATGGGGCGTCACTTTGGCTGCTTCTACCCGGAGGAAGACCAGCAGGCAGGCGAACCGCAGCTGGGGCTGCAGCGCGCCAAGGACGAGGGGCGCTTCGAGACCGAAGGCTGGCGCTTGCGCAAGGACGGGACCCGCTATTGGGCCAACGTGGTGATCGATCCCGTACGTACCAGCGACGGCCAACTGGTCGGCTACGCCTCGGTGACGCGCGACCTGACCGAGCGCAAGGAAGCGGAAGATCGCCTGCACCGCAGCGAAGAGCAGTTCCGCCTGCTCGTCCAGGGCGTGGGCGACTGCGCCATCTACATGCTCGACCCGAACGGTTACATCACCAGTTGGAATACCGGCGCGCAGCGCATCAAGGGATATACGCGCGAGGAAATTCTGGGCAAGCACCTGTCCACGTTCTACACGCTGGAAGACCGCGCACAGCAGGTACCGCAGCGCGCGCTGGGCATCGCTACGGAGACAGGCCGCTTCGAGGCCGAGGGGTGGCGCATGCGCAAGGACGGCACCTCGTTCTGGGCACACGCCATCATCGACCGCATCTGCGACGATGCGGGCCGGCATGTAGGCTTCGCCAAGATCACCCGTGACATCACCGCGCGACGCAACGCCGACATCGCACTGGCCGAGGCACGCGAGGCGCTGTTCCAGTCGCAGAAGCTCGAAGCCATTGGCCAGCTGACCGGTGGCGTGGCCCACGACTTCAACAACCTGCTGATGGCTGTGCTGGGCAGCCTGGAGATCCTGGAGTCGCGACTGCAGCAGGATCCCGTAGCGCTCAACCTGCTTGCCAACGCCGTGGCGGGCGCACAACGCGGCGCCGCGCTGACCAAGCGCATGCTGGCCTTCGCACGCAAGCAGGAGCTGCGACCCACCGCGGTGGACCTCAAGGCGCTGATACAGGGCATGAGCGCCTTGCTGCAGCGCTCGGCGGGCCCCACGATCGTGATCGATACGCTGTTTCCGCTCACGCTGGACCGCGTGCAGGTGGACAACAACCAGCTCGAACTTGCACTGCTGAACCTGGTCATGAACGCGCGCGATGCGATGGCCAACGGCGGCCACATCGTGATTGCCGCACGCTGCGAGAACGTCGCAAACCCGAAGCACCGCACCGGGCTGGCCCAAGGCAACTACGTGTGCATCGCGGTAACCGACGAAGGCCATGGCATGGACCAGGCCACCCTCGACCGCGCCATGGACCCCTTCTTCACCACCAAGGGCGTTGGCAAGGGCACCGGCCTTGGCTTGTCGATGGTGCATGGCCTTGCCGAACAATCCGGTGGCCGGCTGGTGCTGCACAGCGCAGTGGGCCAGGGAACCACGGCCGAACTCTGGTTTCCGGTGGCGCCTGTCGCCAGCGAGCCCGAAGCCGCGCCCACCGCGCCGGCGCCCGCGTCGGTGCCCGCCAAGCTCGGCAAGAAATGCATCCTCGTGGTGGACGACGATCCGCTGATCGCGATGACCATGAACGCCGTGCTCAGCGATCTCGGCCATGAAAGCCACGAAGCGCACTCCGGGCGCGTCGCGCTGGAAATGCTGGAGATCGGTAGCCACTTCGACATCGTCATCACCGACTACGCGATGCCCGGCATGAACGGCCTGCAGCTGATCGAGCATATCCGCGAACGTTGGCCCAACCTGCCGATCATCCTGGCCTCCGGCTACGCCGAGTTGCCTGAAGGCACCTCCAGGGAACTGGTGCGCCTGCCCAAGCCGTTCGGGCGCGACGACCTTGTCCGCGCCGTCGAACGGGCCAGCAAGCTGGAGGCTGCGTAGCGCGACTCGCCGCGCGCGCATGCGTCATGCGTCCGCGTACGACACGTGTCGCAACGCCTCTTCGCATCGCTGAGCGTGCACTGACCACGTCACACGGCCACCACGAGCCGGTGACGTGGTTCGCATGCCCGCTGTCACATCGTGATATCGCCGCCTCGCGGGATTGCGATGATGAAACACACGGTTTCCGATTTCATGCTCAAGCGCCTCAGTGCATGGCGCATACGGCGCGTCTTCGGCTATCCCGGCGATGGCATCAACGGCCTGATGGGCGCTATGGGCCGCGCGGCGGATCGCTTCGACTATGTACGCGTGCGCCATGAAGAGATGGCCGCGTTCATGGCCTGTGCTCACGCGAAGTTCACCGGCGAGATCGGCGTATGCATGGCCACCTCGGGCCCTGGTGCCATCCATCTGTTGAACGGTCTTTACGATGCGCGCATGGATCATATGCCGGTGCTCGCCATCGTCGGGCAGCAGCCGCGCTCGGCCATCGGCAGCGACTATCAACAGGAAGTGGACCTGCACTCGCTGTACAAGGACGTCGCGCGCTACGTGGAAACGGTGAACACGCCGGCGCAGGCACGTCATGTCATCGACCGTGCCATCCGCATCACCCAGGCCGAGCGCACCGTATGTTGCGTGATCGTGCCCAACGACGTGCAGGAAATGGACGCGGTCGAAAGTCCGCCGCGCGAACACGGCGAGGTGTACTCGGGCGTGGGCGCGGCCATCGCACGGCCGGTACCCGTGGACCAGGACCTCGATCGCGCCGCCGACGTCATCAATGCGGGCGAGCGCGTCGCCATCCTGGTGGGCGCCGGCGCCCTGCATGCGGGGCGCGAGGTGAGTGACGTCGCCGAACGCATCGGCGCAGGCGTGGCCAAGGCCTTGCTCGGCAAGGGCGTGCTGCCCGACGATCTTCCCTATGTCACGGGTTCCATCGGCCTGCTGGGCACGCGGCCGAGTTGGGACATGATGAACGACTGCGACACCCTGCTGATGGTCGGCACCACCTTCCCTTATGCCGAATTCCTGCCTCCTGACGGGCAGGCCCGCGCCGTGCAGATAGATATCTCGCCGAACAACGTGTCGATGCGCTATGCCACCGAGGTCAACCTCATCGGCGACAGCCGCGAAGTGCTGCGCCGGCTGCTGCCCCGCCTGCATGGGGCGAAAGATCCGGACTGGCGCGAACGCATCGAGCTCAACGTGCGCAAGTGGTGGCGCTCGCTGGAATCGGCGGCGATGCAGCCGGCCGACCCCATCAATCCCCAGCGCATCTTCTGGGAGTTGTCCCCGCACCTGCCCGACGACGTGATCATCTGCGACGACTGCGGTTCGCACACCAACTGGTACGCGCGCGATGTGCGGCTGCGCAAAGGCATGATGGCTTCGCTGTCCGGCAAGCTCGCCACCATGGGCAGCGGCGTGCCCTACGCGATCGCCGCGAAGATGGCGCATCCGGATCGCCCCGTGCTGGCCATCGTCGGCGATGGCGCCATGCAGATGAATGGCAACGCCGAGCTGGTGACGGTGAAGCAGTACTGGCAGCGCTGGCAGCATCCGGGCTTCGTGGTGATGGTGCTGGTCAACCGCGACCTCAACCAGGTCACCTGGGAGCAGCGCGCCATCGCGGGAGATCCCAGGTTCGCGCCCGCGCAGGACGTGGAGGATTTTCCCTATGCGCGTTATGCCGAGCTGCTTGGCTTCCCCGGCATCCGCGTCGATCGGCCCGAAGACATCGCCGAAGCCTGGCGAATTGCGTTCGCCTCCAACCGGCCGGTGGTGATCGAATTCATCGCCGATCCGAATGTACCGCCACTTCCACCGCATATCACGCTGGCCCAGGCCAGGGCCTATTTCACCGCGCTGGCCAAGGGCGATCCCGACGCGCGCGGCGTGATCCGGCAAACCTTGCGCGAGGTACTTTCGTGACGATCCGTGCAGGTTGATCACGCTGCGACGGGTGCCGTTGGGGTGACCAGGACAGGTCGACATCGGGCGCGATGGCGCACATCACGGCGCCACGCTGGCGCTAGAACATCGAATTCGGATTCACCGCCTTCGCCGGCTCGTGCTGGATGACATCCCAGTGTTCGACGATCTTTCCGTTGCGAACGCGGAAGATCTCGGCCACCGCGATGGCCGGTGCCTTGGGAGCGGGCGTCACGCGCACGTGCAGGAACACCAGGTCACCTTCGGCGACGCTGCGCACGACCTCCCAGTGAGGGTCGGGAAATTGCTTGATCAGGCCTTCAAGGAACGTGACAGTGGAGGCGGCGGTGCCACCGGCGCTGTCGGCGCTGTGTTCCACGAAATCGGCAGCGGCATAGCGCGCAAAGGCTTCACGCGGTTTGAATTCCTGCATGGCGAGTTTGTAGAAATCGAGCACCACTGTCTTGGGATCGTTGGCGCCTGTGGCGTGTACGGGCAGGCTGAGCAACAGGCCGATCAGTAAAGCAAAGCCGTATTTCATGGGATTCCCCTCCGGGTCAGGAAACAAGGTCTTCCATTCGCCCCACTACTCCGAAGCCTCGACTCCAAGGACCGTGCCGGAGCCATCCACTTCGCAACTGTAAAGCCGGGATCTGTCGTCCATGCTGGCGAGAAAGGTAAAGAGCCTCCCTCGCGAAGTCCGCTGCTCGTGAGTCAAGCGCCAGCCATCCACCCGGCCGTGCAGTGTCGGCCGGATCTGTTGCTCGCAGGAGGCCACATCGCGCTCATGCATGGCCTGTGCAGCCACGGCCGCCTCGTCTTGCGGCTTGTGCCAGCGATTCCAGCTGGCCATGCCCGCCAGACCGGCAATCGCCAGGCAGGTCAGCAGCGCCCTGGCGATACGGCGCCGTGTCCGCCGCTTCATGCGCCCTCTCCATTCGCCCCGCCATGGACGGCCAGACGTCCGTGCTGGCACGGCGATGGCGCGGCACGATGGTTGGTGGTCTTCGCCATCCAGATACCCATGGCATCCCCGCGTGGGCAGATCGGCAAATCGTACGCCAGCCCGGCCCGCCTTGCCTCTTCCCTGCTCCCCACGGACTCATGATCGCGTGCGGAAGTGCCACGGGTTATCGTTTCCCCACCCGGCGCACGACGGGCCCGCGCGTTGGCCCGGGCGAAACCGGGCGGCAAGCGCGACGGCAAACCTGATGGAGTGCGATGTAATGGGCGTCATCACCGATTACCCGATCGTGCTGTTGCTCGTATCCCTGGCCTGCATGTGGCTCGCCGAACGGCTGGGCGTCATGCTCGCCCGGCGCCACGGACCGGCCGAGAGCGATGTGCGCGACGCGTTCAATGTCGTACAAGGGGCGACGCTGACCCTGCTGGCCCTGATCATCGGCTTCAGTTTTTCCATGTCGATCAGCCGCTACGACCAGCGCAAGCTGTACGAGGAAGCGGAAGCCAATGCCATCGGCACGGAATACGTGCGGCTTGACCTGCTTCCTCCGGCCGAGGCTTCGAAGGCGCGCGCGCTGCTGGTGGACTATCTCGCGCAACGCATTGCCTTCTACAGCACCCGGAGCGATGCCGGCCTTCGCAACATCAACGCCCGCACGAGCAAGTTGCAGGCCCAGCTATGGGCCGCCGTAGTGCCTCCCGCACAGGAGAAACCCGACGTGCTCTCGGCCCTGGTGGTCGCAGGCATGAACGATGTGCTCAATTCGCAAGGCTATGCCCAGGCGTCCTGGTGGAACCGCATCCCTGCGGCGGCATGGGCGCTGATGGTCGTCATCGCACTGGGCTGCAATCTCCTGATCGGCTTCAGCTCGCGACGGCTCACGACAGAACCGGCGCTGTTGTTCATCCTGCCCGTCGTCATCGCCATTTCGTTCATGCTGATCGCGGACATCGACAGCCCGAAGGGCGGACTGATCCGCGTGGCGCCGCAGAACCTCATCGCGCTGGCGGACAGCCTGAAACACTGATCGCGTCAGCGCCTTGTGGCGAGCACGCCATCCAGCGCCAATTGCGCGCGAAACCCCGCCTTTTCCAGCCGTCTTGAAACTTCCCGCGGAACGTCGCGATCGCTGGTGAGCTTGTTGGGGCTACCCGTGTAATGGAACAGACGACCACCGCGGCGCAGCACCCGCGCGAGCTGGTCGTAGAAGGCCTGGGAATAGAGCTCGCCCGCGATGCCGAAGCGCGGCGGATCGTGCAGCAGCGCGTCCACCGAAGCTTCCGCCACGTTCGCGATCTCCAGCGAAACGTCGGCGTGGGCCAGCTGCAGGCGGCCACCATGGACAGGCGCGTCGGGATCGGGCGACCACGGGTTGATGGTGCGCAGCCACAATACGTCGGGATTCTTCTCGAACGACTGGATGCGCGATACGCCGGCTTCCAGGCAGCACGCCGCGAAATAACCCAGGCCACCGCAAGTATCCAGCACGGATTTCCCGCGTGGCTCGATCAGCTCCACCTTCCGGCGCGCGTCCTCGAACGGCGATTCCTTCGAGGTGGGCAGCATCTTGATGCCGTCGATCTCGAACGTCGGCGCACCCCACTCCGTGGGCACCAGCTTGATCAGCGAGCCGGAAAAGCGCGAGACGGGCGCGAATTCCTCGCCATCCCAAAAATAGATCGTGCGGTTCTTCAACTTCTGCGGGTAAGGATAGCGCCGACCTTTCCACTCCCAATGTTCGGGCTGGAGCGCCGCCTTGCCATCGGAGCAGCCAAGATCCAGCGAACCCATCCACTCGGCCGCTTCGGCATTGCGAGCGGCGAGCATGGCATCGAGAGCGGAACGCGTAAGCAGCGGACCGGAATAATGCGACACGACAGTCTTTCTCCTGGTTCGGGCAGGCGCCCGTTTAGCGACAGGTCCAGGCATGCCTGTCGGCAGCGCTCTCAAACCCAGGGATATTATGACCGACGGTGCGAGCAGACCGTCGGGGACATCGCCCTCTCTGCGCAATTACCTGCTTAAGCCCCATGCCAGCAGGAAAATGCGCAGCGCAGTTTCCTCCGCTGCTGCACAGGCGCAAACAGCTCTCTATGCCTTTTGGATGAGCATCGAAAACGCGCCAGGCCGATCAATCCGCCACGGCGTACGCCGTCTTCTTCCTGAGTGACGGGCACGCGGGCGGATGTCCCCCCGGGCCACGGCACACCACGATGGCCGAAGCGGCAGCGAAGGCCGCGCCGTCGAACACAGGGTTCCTGCCGAAATCGGGCGGCGTCATGCCCAGGTGGGAGAGCATCTCGCGCATCACGTGCACTTTTGCATTGCGGCGCGTGGCATCGGTGTTGTAGGTGAAGCTGATGGTGGTGGATGCCTCGTTGCTGGTTTCAACCATGTGAGGGCTGGTCAAAGGCATGTAGACGCCCATGCCCGGACTCAGCTGAAAGACATGGGCCCGCTGGCGGAACGACTCGTTCCACAGGGTCCGGCTCAGGTCATGGCTCATGTGGAACACATCGCGCGCGCGATCGCTGCATACCTGGGTATCTTCGGCGTCCCACACGTACACCGTCTTGGTGCCGCGCACCTGGAAGAGAAAGACATGGCTTCGATCGATGTGGAATGGCGTGGCCGTATTGGGCGAGGCGGAGAAGATCCATCCCGCGCGGTAGTACAGGCCCGGATCTTTCCGCTCGATCATCGGTTGCATCGCATTGATGACCGAATCGACCAGCTCGCGGTACAGCGGATCGGCCTGGATATGGCGAAGCAGCACCCACGCGTTGGCCTTGCCGATATCACGCAAGGAATCCACCGCGGACTTTGCGCACGGAAAGAGCTGCGCGGCCTCGTCGAAATCCGTTCCGGCGGTCACGTCGCTGTTGAACGCATACCAGCGCGTCGTACCACGGCAGCGCTTGCCCAGCTCCACCAGCTGCTCCGATTGCAGCAACGGATGATCCAGCAGCGCATGCCTGAACGGCTGTATGCGCCACGGGTCGAATGCATCCCAATCCATGTCCACGACCGAGACAGGCATGCTGCTCATGGGCGCCTCCAGGCCTTGCTCCGGCAAGGCGATGCGTTGAACCGAAAAGTAGCTTTCGGCCCAACTTATACGCTGGCGCATAAGCACGAAGCAGACATCTGGAAGACATACGCCGTGAAAGAAAATGCGCTGAAATTCAGGGTGATGAATCTCAGCGCAAGAGCTTATTTGGACGGCTAAATGATGCGAACTTCAATGCGCGGAAAGCCGTGTTTTCTTGCGGCCTCGCCAGGGTCTCCGCAAGCCACGCGCAGGCTCCCTGCCATCGCTTCAACACGTCTCGACGACTTCGAGTTCCATCCAGACACCCAGCGTGAAGTGCCGAGCATTGCCAGCCAGGAGGCGGTTGCCGTGGCGCCCATCAGGTCGTGGGCAGCATCGCTGCGCATCATCCGGCCGCGCGTGGACGGTCGGCCATGTGCGCCAGTTCGCCGAGGACATCGGCCGACAGCACCAGTTCTGCGGCCGCCAGGTTTTCCCGCAGATGCACCGGTGACGACGTGCCCGGGATCAACAAGATGTTCGGGGAGCGCGCAAGCAGCCACGCAAGCGCGACCTGCATGGGGGTTTCGCCAAGGCGCTTGGCGACCGCCGACAACGTGTCGGACTGCAGCGGCGTGAAACCGCCGAGCGGAAAGAACGGCACGTAGGCGATGCCTTTCTGCTGCAGCTTGTCAATCAGCGCATCGTCGGCCCGATGCACCAGGTTGTAGTGATTCTGCACGCACACCACCGGAGCGATGCGCTGCGCCTGCGCCACCTGGCCCGAGGTGGCGTTGCTGAGGCCGAGATGCCGAATCAGGCCCTTCTGTTGCAGCCCCGCCAGCGCCGTGAACTGCGCTTCGATGGAGGTTTCACTGGGCTGGAAGACATCGCCCATGATGCGCAGGTTAACCACATCGAGCACGTCGACGCCGAGATTGCGCAGATTGTCGTGCACGGCAGCGGTCAGCTCCGCAGGACTCTGGGCAGGGTTCCATGACGCGTCGGGACCACGCACTGCGCCCACCTTGGTGACGATGACGAGGTCGGCTGCATAAGGGTGTAACGCCTCTCGGATCAGCCGGTTGGTGACATGCGGCCCGTAGAAGTCACTGGTGTCGATGTGGTTCACGCCGGCATCAATGGCCTGGCGCAACACGGCGATGGCCGTCGCGTGGTCCTTCGGCGGCCCGAACACGCCCGGGCCTGCCAGCTGCATCGCGCCGTAACCCATGCGGGCCACCTGTCGATCACCCAACGAAAAGCTGCCCGCCTTGGAACGGTTGGTCATGGTCATCTCCACGAGTGTGCGAACGGATGAGAGGTACGAGGACTATAGACGTTGACTGGCTGCGCGATAATCCGCTGAAATCGGCACGGGTTGTGCGAGGTGCCGAACAATGACCACGGATTTTCAGGACCTCTTCGCGTTTCTCGCGGTGGTGCAGGCGGGTGGCTTCCGTGAAGGCGCCCGCGCCAGCGGTATTTCGGCGTCAAGCCTGAGCGAAGCCGTCCGACGCCTCGAAACGCGCCTTGGGGTCCGGCTGCTCAACCGCACGACGCGCAGCGTCTCGCCCACGGAGGCGGGGGCGCGCCTGGCCGAACGGCTCGTGCCAGCGCTAGGCGAGGTGGAGGCCGCGCTGGATGTGGTCAACAGCTTTCGCGACCGACCCACCGGGACACTTCGGCTCAACGTGCCCGTCAGCGTTGCGCGCCTTGTCCTGCCCTCGATCATCACGCCGTTCCTCAAGGCCTACCCCGAGATCAAGCTCGAGGTCATCGTGGAGGACAGTTTTGTCGACATGCTGGCGGCAGGTTGCGATGCGGGCATCCGCTACGACGAGCGGCTGGAGCAGGACATGATCGCCGTGCCCATCGGGCCCCGTTTCCAGCGCTTCGCGACGGCTGCGTCGCCCGACTACCTGCGTGCGCATGGTCGCCCCGAACATCCCCGCGACCTGCTCCACCACGCGTGCATGCGCGGACAATTCGCCAGCGGCGCCATTCCTGTCTGGGAGTTCGAGCGCGATGGCGAAGTGATAAAGGTTGATCCCACCGGCCCGCTGATGGTCCGCATCGGCGCCGCGGCGGACCTCGCAATTGAAGCCGCCATCGGTGGACTGGGCGTGATCTATCTATTCGAAGACTGGTTGCGCCCGCATCTCGACAGCGGCGCGCTCGAACCTGTACTGGAACCCTGGTGGCAAACCTTTACAGGCCCGTTCCTCTACTACCCCGGCCGCAGCCATCTGCCCGCGCCGCTGCGTGCGTTCGTTGAATTCATCCGCGCGGGATGACTGCATTGCCATCCGGCTCCCTATGGGCTGCGGGTATACGGTGTGCCTGCGAGCGCTGCGGAGACGCCCGTGAAACCACGTTCCATGACCTGCAGAAACGCTGCGCCCGTGTCGCCTTTCCTGCGAAATATGCGTAGCGCCTCGCCATAGGCGATCACCATGGTATCCATCAACATGGCGGCAGCAAGACGGCCGTCCGGGTCGAAGTTCGGCATGTGCGCAGCCTCGCACAGCATCGCGGCGAGATCATCGGCCAGGGTTATCTGAAGCTCGCGCGCACGCGTGCTGAGCGCGGGACTTTCCGCGACCGTCCGCCAGAACTGCACGGATCGCCTGGTGATCCTCAATAGCGGATGCCGCTGCTCCAACAGCGTGCGCATCAACGCCTGGAATGCCGCCACGGGCGATTGCTCGCCACGACCGGCAAGCGCGTGGCGCACCAGCGCCACGCTTTCCTCTTCGCGGTCGAAAACCAGATCTTCCTTCCGGGGGAAGTAGTTGAAGACGGTTTTTCTGGCGACATCCGCTTCGCTGGCTATGTCATCGACCGAGACATTCTCGAAACCGCGCTCGACGAACAGGCGCGTGGCGACATCGGAAATCGCCTGTCGCGTCGCCGCCTTCTTGCGGTCACGGAGTCCGGGCTGGCCTGGTGCGCTGGTGCTCATGTGACAATATTATACTGAGTGTATTATTTTTGCTTGAGCGCTGTCCGCTTGATGGCTTGGCGCTCGCCCGAGGACACCATCTTGATACATGACGTCGTGATTGCCGGGGCCGGCCCTGTGGGCCTGTTCCTTGCCTGCGAACTGCGTCTCGCAGGCCTTTCCGTCCTGGTGCTGGAACGGGCCGCCGATCCCCATTCACCCTTCAAGCGCCTTCCCTTCGGCATGCGAGGCCTCACGACGCCCACCATCGAGGCTTTCCATCGGCGCGGCCTGCTGGACGACATCGCGACGCGCATGCGTTCAAACGAGTCAGCGAATCACCGCAGCGCACCTGCTGCAGCCCATTGGATGAACCAACCCCGCCGGCCTGCCGGCCACTTCGCCGGCATCCAGTTCTACCACGACAGGATCAACACCTCGCAATGGCCGTATAGACTGCCGAGTGCGATCGACAACAGCATGATGGTCGACATGGAGTCACTCGAATCGGTTCTGGCCACGCGCGCCAATGCGATGGGAGCCGATATCAGGCGCGGCGTTGAGATCGAAGGATTCGATCCATCGCAGGAAACCGTCGCCATCCGCACCCCGGGCTACACGTTTCATGGTCGCTGGCTGGTGGGCTGCGATGGCGGGCGCAGCACGGTACGCAAGGCAGGCGGCTTTGAATTTGTCGGCACCGATCCCGAGTTCACCGGGTATTCCGTCGAAGTGGCATTGGCCGATGCGGACAAACTTCGCCCGGGTCGCCATTACACGCCAACGGGCATGTACACCTATGCGCAACCCGGCATCATCGGCATGGTCGATTTCGATGGCGGCGCTTTCCACCGCAACTCGCCAGCACAGGAACACGTTCAAGCGGTGCTGCGCCGAGTCTCCGGCACGGATGTCACCATCGCGGCCCTGAAGCTTGCCACCACCTGGACCGATCGCGCCTATCAGGCAACGGCGTATCGCAAAGGACGGGTGTTGCTTGCTGGCGACGCTGCGCACACGCATTCGCCGCTGGGTGGCCAGGGCCTCAACCTGGGGCTTGGCGACGCCATGAATCTGGGATGGAAGCTCGCTGCAACACTCCGTTGCGACGCACCCAGCAGCCTTCTCGATACCTATGGCCACGAACGGATGCCTGTGGGCGCCCAAGTCCTGGATTGGTCACGTGCACAGGTCGCACTGATGCGACCCACCCGAAGTTCGCGAGCACTCGAGGCGATCATCCGTGACCTCATCGACACCGGTGACGGCGCGACGTATTTCGCCGAGCGCGTGTGGGGCGTATCGCTGCGCCATGACCTGGGCGATGGCCATCCGCTGGCCGGATACAGCGCGCCGGATTTCGAGCTGGCCGACGGAACGAGGATCGGCGAACGCCTCAGGACGGGCAAAGGCCTGCTGCTGGATTTTGGCGCCGATGCGCCGCTTCAGGAGCTGGCGGCTCGCTGGGACCCCCAGGTCATCCATGTCGCTGGCGATACGAAGGACAAGCTCGGCCTGGTCGCGATGCTCGTACGTCCCGATGGTGTGGTGGCCTGGGCCGCGGAGGATATGGCAGATCCTGATGACGCCGCGCACGCCTTGTCTCGATGGTTCGGAGAGCCAGGCCCATCCATCACGCGACGAATTTCGTAAAGTCCAGCGCCCAAGCCTGGGCCGTTGAAAGCGGCCACGTGTGTCACGCCGCGTCGCACGCGCGCCGACGCTCTGCATCGCCCAGGTCACCTTCGGATCGAGGGTCAACTCACATCACGGAGAACCTGTCCGCGCTACCCGCCAAAACGACCCGTGGTGCCGGATTGCGCGTTCAATAAATCCCCGGGACGAGGCGTTTGGTGCGTGCCGCGTATTGACGAA
>NZ_DASRZX010000031.1:0-4748 GCF_035685885.1 Dyella sp.
GGCGAAAGCGACGTTCGGCATACGCAGCGTTAGCTCGAACCTCACCAAGCAGGGCTATCGGCAGTTCTTCGTCAACGGCAAGCCCTTGCTGATCCGCGGTGGCGGCTGGGCGCCGGACATGTTCCTGCGCGATGACCCCGCCCGCATGGAAGCCGAGTTCAGCTATGTCCTCAACCTCGGGCTCAACACCATCCGCAGCGAGGGCAAGCTGGAAAACCAGCGCTTCTACGATCTCGCCGATCGCAACGGCATCCTGATCCTGGCGGGCTGGGAATGCTGCGACAAATGGGAATCGGCAGCCAAGACCGGCGGCGCCACCTGGACGGCTGCCGACTTGAAGGTGGCCGAAGCCTCCATGGCCAGCGAAGCACGTCTGCTTCGCAACCATCCTTCCGTGATCGGCTTCCTGATCGGCAGCGACAACGCACCGCCGCCAGCCATCGCGAAGATGTATGTCGACACGCTGCACGCCGCAGACTGGTCGTTGCCCATCGTCTCGGCGGCCGTTCCGCAGGGCACGGCCGAAACCGGCCCCTCCGGCCTGAAGATGGCCGGGCCGTACGACTGGATACCGCCTTCGTATTGGTATGCCGACAAGCTGGGTGGTGCGTTTGGCTTCGATTCCGAAGTCAGTGCGGGCGCCGACATACCGCGGCTGGAAGACGTGACCCGCATGTTGTCGCCGCAGGAGCAGGAAGCGCTGTGGAAATATCCGGAACAACGGCAATACCACGCCTCCGCGGACTGGTCGACGTTTGCCGTGCTGACGCCGTTCGACAGGGCACTGGCCGCTCGCTACGGCGCGCCGACGAGCCTTGCCGACTATGTCGCCAAGGCCCAGCTCGACAACTACGACAACGTTCGCGCGCAGTTCGAAGCGTTCAACGCGCGCATGGATGCCGCCAAGCCGGCGACCGGTGTCATCTACTGGATGCTCAACAACGCGTGGCCGTCGTTGCACTGGCATCTGTACGACTACTACATGAATCCCGCTGGCGCCTACTTCGGCGCCAAGAAAGCCAACGAAGCGGTGCATATCCAGTATTCGTACGACTCCAGGGCCATCGTGCTGGTGAACCACACACTGGATGATGCCCACGGCCTGCAGGCGAACATCCGCGTGCGCAACCTGGACGGCAGCGTGCGTTACGAAAAGCACGTGCCGGATATCGACGTCACCGGCAACCGCACGCGGCAACTGGAAACACTGCCGGCCATCGCCGGTCTGTCCGCCACGTATTTCGTCGAGCTCGACCTGAGCGCTTCCGATGGCGCGCCGCTCAGTCGCAACGTGTACTGGCTGTCCACCAAGGCGGACGTACTCGACTGGGCGAACTCCAACTGGTACCTCACGCCGCTGACGCAGTACGCCGACTTCACGGCGCTCAAGTCACTGCCGGCAGCCACCAGCGAGGTCCACGCCACCACGCGGCATGACGGAAAAGACGACGTCACCACGGTGACGCTGTCGGTGCCCGCGTCGTCCAAAGCCGTGGCGCTGTTCCAGCACGTATCGATCAAGCGCGGTGCGAAGGGCGATCTTGCGCTGCCCATAACGTGGAATGACAATGACGTCACGCTGTGGCCAGGTGAATCCATCGTGCTGACTGCGCGATACGCAGCCCAGGGAATGGCGGTACCGGTAGTCGAAGTGAGTGGATGGAACGTTCCCGCTCAAAGCGTTCCGGCGGCCGCCGCGAAGTGACCAGAACATTGAAGAGGCAGGGGCTTCCATGTCGCGCGTGACCATCAACGATGTCGCCCGTGCCTCGGACACCTCGAAGAAAACCGTGTCGCGCGTGCTCAACGACGAGCCGAACGTGCGCGACGAAGTACGGCAGCGCGTGCTTGCCGCGGTGGCGCAGCTCAACTACCGGCCGCTCACCTCGGCGCGCAGCCTGGCGACCAACCGCTCCTTCTCCATCGGCCTGCTCTACGACAACTTGTCGCCGAGTTACATCATGGAAGTGCAGGCCGGCGTGCTCGAGGCCTGCGAGGCCAGGCAGTACAGCATGATGGTGCAGCCGCTGGTGTCGACGGCGCCGGACTTCGTCGAGCGCGTCGAGGGCATTCTTTCGCGGCACCAGCCCGACGGACTCATCCTCACGCCGCCCATCACCGATCATGCGAAGTTGCTGGAGCACCTGCGCAAGCTCGATCTTCCGTTCGCCTCGATTGCTCCGATCCGGTCCAAGGGCTGCATCGGCGTGATGCTGCGCGAGCGCGAAGCGGCAGCGGCGATGGTGGATCATCTCGTGTCGCTGGGTCATCGCCGCATCGCGCATATCCTTGGCGACCCCAAACACGGCGCAGGTATCTGGCGCCTCGCCGGCTATCGCGATGGCCTGCAGCGCGCGGGGCTGAAGGAGAATGCGTCGTACATGGTGCAGGGCCAGTTCTCCTTTGCCTCCGGCGTGGCCGCGGCCCGGCGGCTGCTCGCGTTGAAGCAGCGGCCAACAGCCATCTTTGCGGCCGACGACGATATGGCCGTCGGTGCGATCTGGGCGGCGGCGGAAGCAGGCGTATCCGTTCCTGCCGAGATATCCATCTGCGGCTTCGACGACACCACCATTGCCACGCAGGTGTGGCCGCCGTTGACCACCATCCACCAGCCCGTGCGGGAGATGGGCAAGCGCGCCACCGAAGAACTGCTGCTGCGCGTGCTTGGGAAGGGAGAGGCCCGCATGGTAGAAGTCGGTTACGAAATCCGCTTGCGCGCATCGACGGCACCCGCGCCCTGAGCCGGGGCCATCCGGCAACCACGCGACCGATTCACGGGAGAACCGCTAGATGACAGCCACGCCAGACGCCAGCCACCCGCCGCGGAAGTTCCACTTCATCTCCGGGTTGCCGCGCGCCGGCACCACCTTGCTGGCTGCCATCCTCAACCAGAATCCGCGCTTTCGCGCCGGCATGACCAGCCCGCTTGCCGACATCATGGGCGTGGTGATCGCCGAAGCCAGCAGCAAGAACGATTTCTCGTTCGACGTCTCCGACGCGCAGCGCGTCGCCGTGTTGCGCGGGCTGGTGGAGAACTTCTACTCGGTGGATTCCAGCGCGGGCGTGGTGTTCGACACCAGCCGGCTATGGTGCAGCCGCATGCAGCTACTCAACACGCTGTTTCCCGGCGTCAAGGTCATCGCATGCGTGCGCCAGCTGGCGTGGGTGCTGGACAGCATGGAGCGCCTGGTGCAGCGGCAACCGGTCAGCGTCAGCAAGGTGTTCCGCTTCGACACCAACACCACGGTGTACTCACGCGTGGAAGCCTTGACCGACCCGCGCGGCATGGTGGGCTTCGCCTTCCAGGCCACCAAGGAAGCGTTCTTCGGCCCCTATGCGCACGACCACCTGCTGATGCTGACCTACGAAAGCCTGGTGCGCGATCCGGCCACGGCGCTGCGCGCGGTCTACCGGTTCCTCGACGAACCCTGGTTCGAACACGACTTCGACCGCATCCAATACAACGCGGATGAGTTCGACGCGCGCGTCGGCATGCCCGGCCTGCACTCCGTTCGACCCAAAGTGGAATCGATCGAACGCCAGCCCATCCTGCCGCGCGACGTCTTCGGTCGCTTCGCCAATGAGGCGTTCTGGATGGATCCGAAGAACAACGTCAACCAGGTTCCCATCGTGTAGGTAGTGGGGCCTCGGCCGCAGGGTCTGGATCTGGAAATAGGGAGGGTCCAGATGGGTTCCATTTTGGCAATTCTCGTTGTGGTCCAAGGGGGAAGTGGCGGGAACGGCGAGGTTAAGCTCACGAGCTCTGGCTTGCTCGATGTGGTCAGCCAACGGAAACCCGAGGTGGTTGCTTGGCGGCGAACTGCCCTTGACCCCTCGTCGTTGTAACGACTGCGAAACGTCCATGTGTCGTTGCAGCGGTGCACGGTGTGTTGAGGTGTCGACCTCACTCAGATAAGTGCCGCGAATGACCAGAAGCTTCCGGGTCTGTTCCGGACACGGAATTCGCGCCCATGAGAAAGAGCGGCATAGCTGCAGACTGCTGCCACCTCGTGTCAGCAGAAGCGGCGATGCGGCGCTCCAGATGATGGGTATGCACCGCGCTTGCTGGCATCATGGACTTCCCCACCCTACGTCTTGACCACGAACATGTCGTCCCGCTCCCACGTTGCGCAGATGGCGCTGGCCGTTGGCGCGCTGCTGATCGCCATGGTGTCGTACCAGTGTGGCGCGTCGCTGGCCAAGCATCTGTTTCCGCAGGTCGGTGCGCAGGGTGCCACGGCGTATCGCCTGGGGCTCAGTGCGCTGGTGCTGTTGCTGTGGCGGCGGCCATGGCGTCGATGGGGTGGCCGGCGCGATCGCATGGCCTTGTGGGGCTACGGCCTCTCGATGGGCGTGATGAACCTGGTGTTCTACATGGCGCTGCGCACGATTCCGCTGGGCATCGCGGTAGCGCTGGAATTCACCGGGCCGCTGGCGCTGGCGATGTTCGGTTCACGGCGGCTGATCGATTTCGTGTGGATCACGCTGGTGGTGATCGGCCTGATCCTGCTGCTGCCGATCCAGGGTCAGGTGCAGGCACTGGATCCCGTGGGCGTGATGTATGCGCTGGCGGCCGGCGTGGGTTGGGCGTTGTACATCATCTTCGGCCGGAAGACGGGCGTGACCTACGGCGCCGATGCGGTGACCCTGGGCACGTCGATCGGCGCGCTGGTGGCGATTCCGTTCGGCGTCGTGCACGCCGGTGCGGCCTTGCTTTCGCCGGCATTGATGCCCTACGCGCTGGGCGT
>NZ_DASRZX010000032.1:0-2043 GCF_035685885.1 Dyella sp.
CGCGAGTGGGAGAAGCGGAATCGCGAGGCCATGAAAATTCTGGAGAAGACCACGCCGGAGTTGGAAAAAGCGCCAACGCGTTGAGCGCCAGGCATCAGCGGCCACGGCGCCAGGTGCACTTCCGCAGGCACTCAAGGGCGAACCTGCGACCCTTCACGTTGGTTCCGTGCGTGAAGAAAATTGCTGTTGATCCTAATCTTCATGCGACGAAGCGCGACGCGTGGGGTCCTGCTGGTTCTCGCTGTCACCGTCGTCATCGCAGGTGCCACCCGGAGCGCCCTGGTTGGCGACCGGATGGTGGGATGAGCCGGCTTCTTTCTCGTGTTGTTGCCCAAGGCGGCTCTTGGCTTCGTCGTTTTGGCTCGCTGCCTCGCGACCTTTTCCTTTCGCGCCCGAAGCACCGATGGTTTCTTTGCTGGTCATGACTGATCTCCGGAACCCGTAGGCTGGCGACTTGCCGAGCGCCTGCATTGTTCGACGATGACGCTGAGCGAATCGATACGGTCATGTGAAGGCGCAGCAACATACAACCGTCACGGTGCAACGCTTGGCCACGCTACGCGCCCAGACCCTTGTAGACGACCATTCGCTGCACCGGCTTGCCCGATGACGCGCTGATCTCGAAACGATCGAACACCACCTCATCGCCTGCCGCCAACTGATCCAGCACTACCTGCTTGTCGATGGCGGCATAGAGCCGCCCTGCCTTGTCGCGCTCGGTGACGGCAGCCACGCGCCAGCTCAGGTAAAGCGTGCCGCCGGGACGCAGGATCGCCAACAGGCGCTTCACCGCGGGAATCAGCTGCTCCTGCGACAGATGCATCACCACCGTCTCGCAAAGCACGTTCTGAAAGCTGGCATCGGCCATGCCTTCCAGCGCGGGCAATGCCGCTACTGCAAACGACAAGTCCGGGTGATGTTGTCTCGCGTGCGCCAGCAGTTCAGGCGAAGCATCAAAGCCGTACACCTGGAAGCCATGCGCCGCGAGCCATGCCATATCGCGCCCTGACCCGCATCCGATATCCGCGGTGGGTCCCGGCTTGAAATGCGTCGTGAGCAACGCGTACATATCCAGCGGCGCCGGCTGCTCGTCCCAGTCGCGTGCATAGTCAGCTGCGGCGTCTGCGTAGGCCGCCAGGGTTCGCGAATCGGTGGTCATGGGCACTCACTCCATGGACGAGAGGCTTATTGTCACTTGCAGGCCGCAGGAAGATCGTGAGTGGGAAAGATCGTCGATCACAGGGCCATCGAGCAGATGGCATCCGCGTTCCTGGGTGTCCATTGGCATTTCACTGCGCCAGGACAGACGAGTTCTCGGGAACGCCGCGAAATCTCCAACACGAGGCGAGGATGGCCAAGGCCATGAGTTGAAAATGTCAGCGCCCGCCTGGCTCCAGCCAATGGCATGTCAGCGCCGGCAGAAACTCATGGGTGGGCGTGCACTACCTGGTCCACGTCCAAGTCCATTGGCTCGCTGATTCCTTGCAGCTGCCGCCGAGTGACTTGGCGGCGCGACCTCGGACAAAGCGGCCGGTAGGCGCTCCCGTCGCCTTGCCATCGCGGATGGCGAATTGGCCGTTCACCAGCACCTGCTGTACGCCCGTGGTCAGCTGGTGCGGCTTGGCGTAGGTGGCGTGGTCCTGGATCGTCGTGGGATCGAACACCACCACATCGGCATAAGCACCCACCTTCAAGCGGCCTCGATCCGGCAGTGACAGGACGTCAGCCGGCAGCGTGCTCAGTTTGCGCACTGCCTGCTCCACGGTCAGCACATGATCCTTGCGCACGTATTGCGCGAAGACGCGGGAAAAGCTGCCATAGGCGCGCGGGTGAGGAGACGATGTCAGGAACACGCCTTCCGGCGCCGCGCCCGTCTCGTCAGAATCAAAACTTACCCACGGAAGCGCGACTTCGCGACGAACATTTTCTTCGCTCATCAGCGTGTAGGCGATGCCGACGCGAGAGCCGTCTTCAATCACCAGATCGATCGCTGCATCTTCCGGACTCACGCCACGCTCGCGCGCGACTTCCGCCAGGCTTTTT
>NZ_DASRZX010000033.1:0-4181 GCF_035685885.1 Dyella sp.
GGACTGGAGCTGCACCACAACGGCTTCGGCTGGGCCGCCTCACTGGAAGGCGGTTATCCGTTCCACGACGAGTCGCAGGTATGGGAGCCGCAGGCGCAGGTGATCTACCAGCGCGCGAACAACGGGCAGAGCAGCGATGCAGCGGCACTCGTGCAATTCAGTGATATCACCTCGCTGGTAGGACGCGTAGGTCTGCGCTGGGCCAACACCTGGACGCAGGAACCCGCCGCCGATGGCAGCCCGCGCCTGTTCACTGGGTGGTTGCGCTTCAACCTGTGGAAGGAGTTCAAGGGACAACCGAAGACGTCCTTCTCCTCGGACGACGGCTTCGTGCCGTTCGACGGTAGCATCAAGGGCTCGTGGTGGCAGCTCAATGCCGGCATGACGTGGGAGCTGGACAAGAACACATCGTTCTACGCCAACCTCGGCTACCAGAAAGGCTTCGACAGCCGTGGTTTCCATGCGTGGGATGGCAAGGTGGGTTTCCGCTGGAATTGGTAAGCAAACCTAGCGTCGGGCGTCGTCGCCGAAATCGACGACGCTGAGCGGCGCGGGCAATTCGTCGCGATGGATGACCGGCGTGGTAATCGACCACGGCTGTCCCTTGCCGAAGGCGTCGATGCTTTCGTAACCGCCGAGCTGACGGAAATCCTGCAGCACATACGGCAATCCTTCCGCATCGAGCGGTGCATCGCGGTCGGCGATGTGGAAATGCAGATGCGGGCCGGTGGACTCACCGGTAAAGCCGAGTTGTCCGATCACCTGGCCGCGTCGCACATGCTGGCCCGCTTTCACCGTGATGCTGCCGGGCCTGAGGTGTTCGTAGAAGGCGAAGCGGCCGTCGCCGAGATCCAGCGATACATAGTTGCCGGCCGCGTCCTCCAGCGGCACTTTCTGTGCGGCGTGCTCGGCCAGCGTGGCGGATTCGGCGATGCCTTCACCGGTGGATGCCACGACCGCGTCGGTCACGGCCAGCACGTCCGCGCCATAGCCATGCCATTGCGTCGGCTTCGCACCGTCGCCGCTCGCAAAGCCACCATGCTCGCCGAGGCGAATCCAGTCGATGGCGAAACGCCCGGGCACGTGCACGGCACCGTCGACCGCATAGAGCACGCGACGATGCCCGCGCTCCCACTGCGTACTGTAGATCGCCACCCACGGCCCGCCACGCAGCGGTGGGCCCAGCGTCAGCGGCGCGCGCGATGACACGGTGAACGCGCCGCCTTCGGTGCTGGCGTGGGATGACGAAGGTGCTTCACTCGCATAGCTGATGCGATGGTGCAGGTGAGCAGCGGAGCCCGCAGCACGATCGAATGGCACCGAAAGATAGGCCACACCCTCCACGCCGGGCGGCATCCGCGCAAGATCCTTGTCGGCAGGATGATCCGGGCGTCCGAGTACCGCATCGAGCGCGCGGCCTTCGACGTTCGCAAGCACGCGTCCGTCGTCGTCCAGCACGGCAATGCCTTTCACTCGCAACGGATCGCGCGCATAGCTGGTGAAGTGCAACTCATACACCAGCGATGCCTTGCCATCGACCACCACCGGTTCGGGCGTCCATGGCACGCGCAAGTCGAAGGACTGCGTGACGGGAGCGCGTTGCGCCTGGGCAACGGCGCAGGCGAGCGCAAGGGCAGCCAGCAGGACGATGCGACGTAGCATGCGGCGAATCCAAGCCGGGGAGCCGCCAGCTTTGGCTCCTGGACATCGCATCGCTACTGCCGAAGGTCACTGCGCGTGCTTGAGATCCTGCGCGCCGGCCGGGAGCGGCTGGCCCCAGCCTGGTGCAAGCACGCGCCATCCGTCCAGAATGAACACCGCGTCATCGGCGCGTGCCGCGCGTGCCGCGCGATCGGCGACCGAAGGATCCAGCACATACAACGTGTCCGGCTCCGGGCGGCCTTCGCTGACGCGCTGCAGCTGTTCGGTGCGCACATGGTTGAAGACTTTCCAGTTGGCGCGTGCCACCTGGATGGCATCCGTTGCCATCCGATGTTCAAGCGCAAAACGCGCCAACACTTCCCAACCCGGCGCCAGCACGCGCGTGGGTACCAGGCGCAAGCGGCGATAGCGCTGGCCGGCTTCGTCCCAGAAGGGCCCTTGCAGATGCACTGCGTCGTCGGTGGTGGCGCGCGCCGTCAGTACGGCGTTGAGGTTGCGTAAGCCGGGAGCGAGGTCCACTGCCTGCAGCATTACGGCCATGGCTAGCACGCACGTCAACCAGCGTGCCGGTAGCCAACGAGCTAGCGCGAGTATGGCTACGGCAAGCAATGCGTAGTACGCCAGCCAGAACAATCGTCCGGTGGCCTGGATGGACGAGTGCGACAGCTTGTCCTGCAGCCACGCCGGCAGTGGAAGCTGCCACTGATGGCCAGCCAGCCCCACGTGCGGCGTGATGGCTACCAAGGCCAGCAGAACACTCGTGCAGATCAACGGAACATGGAGGCGCAGGCGCACGTGCGCGGGAGTGCGCCATGCTGCCAACAGTCCCGCGAAAAGCAGGAACAGGCCACCGACACCGAAGTAATTGAAACCCTCGTACTCGCCCGCGGCCTCTGCGAAACGCAGGCCAAAAGCCGACCAGCCGTCGCCGTTGAATGGGGCAAGCAGGTTCATCTTGTAATAGCCGAAACCTTCGGCCTGCATGCCGCGGCCAGGCACCATGAAGAAGCCCGCCAGCCATGCCACGGCCAGCGTCAGCGCCGTGACATGCGCTGCTTCCAACAGGGCCCGGCGCCACCACGTGACGCGCGCTTGGTCGATATCGCGCGCTTGCCAGGTACGGTGTGCCAGGTCGGCCAACCACAACGCAGCGGCCATCAGGAAAAGATACGCGTGTACCAGCATTGCCATCGGCACCAGCAGCGACCACCACAGGTGTTGGCGCGACGACGAAGAGCGAAGGCACAGGTACATCGCGGCCAGGATGACCCAATGCGCCACCAGCGCCATGTGGCCGCCAAGCCGCGCGAGCATCGGCGGCGACAGCACGAACAGCACGCAGCCAAGGATGCGGGCAAACACGTTGTCGGTGGCCAGCGACATGATCTTCCAGGCGAACCAACCCTGGAGCATGAAGCAGGCGACGATCCACAGCCCGAAGTACTGGAATGGCTCAGGCAGCATCGATGCCAGCGGTTTCAGCACCATCGCCAGCAAGGGGATCGAATCGGAGTAATAGACTGACGAATGGATTTCCAGGCCGTACGAGGGCGTGGCGCCCCACGGCAGCATCCATGCGTCGTGTCGATAGAATGCCCAGCCAAGGTAGCTTTGTGCGAGGTCCGCGTGATGCAGCCAGAGGACATTGCCCGGCGACAGCATGGCGCCACCGGTGACGAACAACGCGGCCAGCGCGCCGAGGATCAGCGGGAGGCACAGCGTCCAGCGCTGGCGTGCGTCGCGATTGGAAAGCACCGGAAATCCTTGTCGAGGCCAGGCGTCTTCATCGGCATGCGATTGCCGAGGAAGTGCCAAGCATAGTGTTCGACCCAGGGATCAGGAAGCGAAGGTATTGCGTCCGTTTGCGGATGCGCGCTGTTCATCACGAGCCCAACAGGCTTCAGCGCGGCGCCCGTTGCGGACGCCGCGCCCGGGTCGCCTCAGTGCAACTCCACCACCACCAGCCCCTGCACCGGCACATCGATGCCTAGCTTGCCGTTGCTCACCGACACCTGTTCCGGCGCAGACAGCTTGCCCGCCTCGCGCAGCTGTTTGATCTGCTCGCGGCTGGGCCAGTTGGGACGACCCATCTTGTCGAACGCGGCGACGGCATTGCCGTGGTCCTGGTCCAGGCGCCACACGGTGGCCTGCGAGGCGTTGCCCACATGTTTCACGTCCACCTCGAAATGCTTTGTTTCACCGGTTGGCGCGCCGGGCGTGTAGTCGGCGGTGTCGCCGAGCGGCGGCGTGTAGTTCCACAGGGCGAGCACCACGGTGCCGTCGCCGCGCTTGGTCGCCAGTGCGCTGTCGGTCTTCAGCGGCAGCTGCACGTCGCCCAGCTTGTGCAGCATGGCGAAGGCGTTGAAGGCCGGCTTCTCGATGCGGTCCGCGGCGATCAGCCCGAAGCCGCCGTAGAACGGGTTCTTCACCACGCCCTGTTCATCGAACACGTCGGAGAACGACCAGTAGCTCATCATGTCGACCTTGCCCGCGCACTCGCGGATGGTGTTGGCCATCCA
>NZ_DASRZX010000034.1:0-72814 GCF_035685885.1 Dyella sp.
CTCGCTTGGGCTGGATGAAAACAGCTGCCCGGTAATCGTCGAATACAAGCGGCACAGCAACGAGAATGTCATCAATCAGGGCTTGTTCTATCTCGATTGGCTGCTGGATCACCAGGCCGAGTTTCGCTGGCTGGTGATGGAAAAGCTTGGCAAGCAGATAGCGGACGCCATTGATTGGAGCGGCACCCGTTTGCTGTGCATCGCTGGCGATTTCACCCGTTACGACGAGCACGCGGTGCAACAGATTCCGCGCAACATCGAGCTGTTGCGCTACAAGCTGTTCGCCGATGATTTGCTGCTGCTTGAACTGGTCAACACGGTCAGCGTGGCCGATGCCACAGCATCCAAAGCTGGAGCCAGCGATGCGGCAACGTCGGCGAAGCCTAAACTCGTCGGCAAGGACAAGACGGCGGAGGAACAGCTCAGCCAGGCGCAGCCCGTCATCAAGGCGCTTTATGCGAGTCTGGTCGGTTACCTGCTGGCCCTGGGCGATGACGTGCAGGAGAAGCACCTGAAACTGTACGTCGCCTTTCGCCGCCTGAAGAATTTCGCCTGTCTTATTCCTTATAAGGACAAGCTGCTGGTGATGCTGAAGCTTGACCCGGATACGGTCGCGCTGGAGACGGGATTCAGCCGCGACGTACGCAACATCGGCACGTGGGGAACGGGCGATCTGGAGCTGTGCCTGCGGACCCTCGCGGATCTGGAGCGGGCCAAGCCGTTGATTGACCGCAGCTACGGTGAGAGTTGATGGTCATGGCGGGCGCGAAACGGTCATGGCTGGTGTTGCCATGAAGGCAACCATCGTTGCTGATTGAGCAACAGGTTCTATCGGAGCGTTGCCCGCGCGGCGGGTTCCGGTGGGTCCGGTGGAATCAGCAGCATCATCATCGTCAGCAGCAGCAGCAGCCGATCAATCGCCACGACCGCTGCCGCCCCTGCATTGCACTTGCGTCCTGACACCCCTTGGGCAATATTCGCAATTCGCGAATGGCGAATATCGAGTCCCGCGATGGAACTGAAGCCCCAGGATCTGCTGGTGTTGTTCAAGGTGGCCGCGCATCCACGACAGCGCTGGACCTATGCGGCGTTGGGTGAGGCCTTGTCGATGAGCGCGTCGGAGGTGCACGCCAGCGTGAAGCGCGCGACGGCGGCCGGCCTTGCCGTGATGCGCGGTCCGGGTGACTGGTCGCCTGTACGGCCTGCGCTGCTGGAGTTTGCCTTGCATGGTGTTCGCTATGTGTGGCCGGCCGTGCCTGGGCCGGTCAAGCGGGGCGTGCCGACTGGGTTCGGGGCCGAACCGTTGGCGGGCAAGATCACGGCGACGCCTGGCGAAGCGCCGGTGTGGGCACACCCAAGCGGCAGCGCCAAGGGCCCCAGCTTGTCTCCGATCTATCGCACGGCACCGCTGGCCGCGCTGGCCGATCCCGTGCTGCACCGCTTGCTCGCCCTGCAGGATGCCCTGCGCGCCGGCCGCGCCCGCGAACGCGCGCTGGCCGCCGAGCTGCTGCCGAAGGAGCTGGAGGCTGCGCATGCGTCGCGATGATCCCAACCTGCCGTGGTTGCGTCTGGTCGCCGAGGCGCTGGGCGATCTTCGCGAGCAGGTAGTGTTCGTCGGCGGCGCGGTGGCAGGCTTGTTGGTGACCGACCCGATGGCGGAGGGCGTGCGCGCGACCCGGGATGTCGATGCGGTGGTCGAGGCGGCGCGTGCCAATTTCCACCGTATCGAGCAACAGATTGAAGCTCGCGGCTTCGTGCGTGACTTGGACAGCGCGGTCATCTGCCGTTGGGTCCATCGCGATTCCGGCGTGCTGTTCGACCTGATGCCGGTCGATCCGGGTGTATTGGGTTTCACCAATCGCTGGTACGCCTACACCGTGGCGACGGCCGAGCGACTCGAGCTGGCGCCTGGCATATCGATTCGTCTGGCGAGCGCCGTGGCATTTGTCGCGACCAAACTGGAAGCGTTCGCGGATCGCGGCGCGGGCGACATGCTGGCCAGCCACGATCTGGAGGACGTGTTGAACATCGTGGATGGTCGTGAGGCATTGGCTGACGAGCTGCTGCTCGCGCCACCCTTGCTGCAACAAGCCGTGGGCACGTCGTTCGAAAATCTGCTGGCTCGTCCGGATTTCGCCAACGTTCTACCGGGCCTGATCGCCGAGCCGGAGCGCGCCGGTATCGTGGAACAGCGTCTGCGGCGCATGAGCGGATCTGCAACAAACTAAGCAAGCCCGTGTGCCGTCACGCGGCGACGGGCGGATCAAGAGTCGGGGGATGAATGAATCTGCATCAGGAACACCACTTCGAACAGGAAATCTGCCACGACCTGGCAGCCAACGGGTGGCTGTATACCGAAGGCGATGCGGTCGGTTATGACCGGCACAACGCGCTGTATCTTGCAGACCTGCTGGCCTGGATCGAGGCGACGCAGCCCGACAGCTGGCAGCGCCTGAGCAAGACGCACGGCCCCGCGGTGGGCGAGCGCATCGCCGAGCGCGTGCGCAAAAGCCTCAACGAGCGCGGCACGCTGGAAGTGCTCCGTCGCGGCGTGGAAATGCTGGGGCTGAAGGAGCCGCTGTCGCTGGTGCAGTTCAAGCCGGCGCTGGCGATCAACGCGACGATCCAGCAGCGTTACGAGGTCAACCGGTTGCGCGTGGTGCGGCAGGTGCGGCATTCACCCAACAACCCGAACGATGCGCTGGACCTGGTGTTGTTCGTCAACGGCATGCCGGTGGCCACGGCGGAGCTCAAGTCGGATTTCACTCAAAGCGTGAACGACGCCGTGGACCAGTACCGCTTCGATCGCCTGCCGCAGCCCAAGGGCGGCGTGGCCGAACCGCTGCTCGGCTTTCCTGGTGGTGCCCTGGTGCATTTTGCGGTGAGCCAGGCCGAGGTGAGGATGACCACGCGGCTGGCCGGGCCGGCGACGCGATTCCTGCCGTTCAATCGCGGCAACGAGGGCGCCGCGGACAACCCGCCCAACCCGGATGGCTTTGCCACCGCCTACCTTTGGGAAGAGGTGTGGGCACGCGACAGCTGGCTGCAAATATTGGGTCGCTACCTGATCGGCAAGCGGGACGACAAAAAGCAGCTCACCAGCGTGATTTTTCCGCGCTACCACCAGCTCGATGCCACCCGCCGGCTGGTCGCCGACGTGTTGGACAAGGGGGCGGGCGAGCGCTACCTGATCCAGCATTCGGCGGGTTCGGGCAAGACCAACTCGATTGCGTGGAGCGCCCATTTCCTGGCCGATCTGCACGGCGCCGACAACGCCAAGCTGTTCGACAGCGTGCTGGTGGTGTCCGACCGCAACGTGCTGGATGCGCAGTTGCAGGAGGCGATCTTTGATTTCGAGCGCACCACCGGTGTGGTCGCCACCATCACCAGCGAGCATGGCAGCAAGAGCGCGCAGCTTGGCCAGGCGCTGAAGGAAGGCAAGAAGATCATCGTCTGCACCATCCAGACGTTTCCCTTCGCGTTGCAGGCCGTGCAGGAGCTTGCCGCCACCGAGGGCAAGCGCTTCGCGGTCATCGCCGACGAGGCGCACAGCTCGCAGACCGGCGAGGCGGCGTCCAAGCTCAAGCAACTGCTGAGCGCGCAGGAGTGGGCCGAACTGCAGGATGGCGGCGAGGTCGATACCGAGGCGCTGCTGGCGGCCAACATGGG
This sequence comes from Dyella sp., assembly GCF_035685885.1. Taxonomy (GTDB): domain Bacteria; phylum Pseudomonadota; class Gammaproteobacteria; order Xanthomonadales; family Rhodanobacteraceae; genus Dyella. The sequence goes on from NZ_DASRZX010000034.1 coordinate 3,670, forward strand.
CGCGCGTGCCGGCAGCAAGGGGCTGACCTATGTTGCCTTTACCGCCACGCCAAAGCAGAAGACGTTGGAACTGTTTGGACGGCCGGGCCCCGACGGCCTGCCGCAACCCTTCCATGTGTATTCCATGCGCCAGGCCATCGAGGAGGGCTTCATCCTCGATGTGCTGAAGAACTACACGCCTTACAAGCTCGCCTTCCGGCTGGCCCACGACGGCAAGGAGTTCGACGAGACCCAGGTCGAGCGCAGTGCGGCGATGAAGGGCATCATGCAGTGGGTGCGCCTGCATCCCTACAACATCGCGCAGAAGGTGCAGATTGTGGTGGAGCACTACCGCCAGAACGTGCAGCCGCTGCTGGAGGGCAACGCCAAGGCGATGGTGGTGGTGGCCAGCCGCAAGGAGGCCGTGCGCTGGCAAAAGGCCATCCGCGCCTATATCGAGCGGCAAAACTATTCCCTGGGCGTGCTGGTCGCGTTTTCCGGCGAGGTGGATGACCCGGAGAGTTACCCCGAGCCTGTCAGCGAAACCAGCGCGGCGCTCAACCCCGGCTTGCAGGGGCGCGACATTCGCGAAGCTTTTGCCAGGCCGCCGTTCCACCTTCTGCTGGTGGCCAACAAGTTCCAGACCGGCTTTGACCAGCCACTGCTGTGCGGCATGTACGTGGACAAGATGCTGGGCGGCATCCAGGCGGTGCAGACGTTGTCACGCCTGAACCGTGCGCACCCCGGCAAGGACACCACCTATATCCTGGATTTCGTCAACGACGCGGCGGAAATCCTCAAGGCGTTCAAGACCTACTACGAAACCGCCGAACTGGAAGCCACCACCGATCCGCACCAGGTGTATGACCTGCGCGCCAAGCTCGATGCCAGCGGCCATTACGATGATTTCGAAGTGGAGCGGGTAGCGAAGATAGAGACCGACCCGCGCGGTACGCAGGCGCAGCTGAGCGCCGCCATCGCCCCGGTGGCCGACCGGCTGCTCAAGCGCTACAAGGCGGCGCAGCAGGCGAGGGCGGCGGCACTCGAAGCAGGTGACGACAAGGCCGCGCAGGCAGGCAAGGACACGCTGGACGCGCTGGCGCTGTTCAAGAACGACATGGGCGCATTCGTGCGCCTGTATGCGTTCCTCTCCCAGGTGTTCGACTACGGCAACACGGATATCGAGAAGCGCTACCTGTTCTACAAGCGGCTGATCCCGTTGCTGGAGTTCGGCCGGGAGCGCGATACGGTGGATTTGTCCAAGGTCGTGCTGACCCACCATACGCTGCGCAGCGCAGGCCGCCAGTCGCTCAATCTCAACGCCGACGGCAGCTACAAGCTGGCACCGATGGATGCGGTGGGCAGCGGCGCCGTGCAGGAGAAGCAACAGGCCTACCTCGCCGAGATCATCGAGCGGGTCAATGGGTTGTTCGAAGGCCAGCTGACAGACGATGACCAATTGGTTTATGTCAACGGCGTGCTCAAGGGCAAGCTGCTGGAGAACGAGACGCTGATGCAGCAAGCCAGCAGCAACAGCAAGGAGCAGTTCGCCAATTCCCCGGATCTGAAGGATGCATTGCTGCACGCCATCATGGACGCACTCGAAGCGCATTCCAGCATGAGTTCGCAGGCGCTGGGTTCGGAGCGCGTGCGGGAGGGACTGAAGGACATTCTGCTGGGGCCAGGGCAGTTGTACGAGGCGCTCCGTGCCAGGTCGGGTGGGCCGGAGATCCGGCCGTGATGGCCGGCACGGGCAGGCGTTTGGTGGCTGGCCATGGCTGAGGCCTGGGCACGGCTTGAGGTCGAGGCTGCCGTGGCCGATTACCGGCACATGCTGATCCTTGAACTCAATGGGCAGTCATACAACAAGGCGGCGCACCGGCGGCAACTGATGGCGCGCTTGCAGCAGCGCAGCGAGTCGTCGGTGGAGCGCAAGCACCAGAACATCAGTGCCATCCTGCGTGATGCGGGTTGTCCGTACATCGATGGCTACAAGCCGCTGGGCAACTACCAGGTGTTGCTGGCGGACGTGGTCGCCGAAGTGATCCTTGATGATCCCCAGTTCGACCGGGCCGCGACGGCCGCCGCCGAACAACCGGCCCTGCCACGCATCGATATGGATTTCAGGCAGTGGACGGATCAGCCGCCGCGGCCGCGCGAAGTGCGTGAAGCGCCGGTTTCCTACGGATTCCAGCCTGTCCATCGCGATTATCTGGCGCTGGAAGCGCGCAACCGCAGTCTCGGGTTGGCGGGGGAGGAGATGGTGATGGCGTACGAGAGGGCGCGCCTGCTTCAGCTGGGCAAACCTTCGCTCAGCGATAAGGTCGAGCATGTTTCCAAGGCGCGCGGCGATGGCCTGGGTTATGACGTGCTGTCTTTCGAGCGCGATGGGCGTGAGCGTTTCATCGAGGTGAAGACGACGGCGTTTGCGAAGGAGTTTCCGTTTTTCATGAGCCGGCGCGAGCTGGACTTTTCTTCGCAGGTGGGCGACCAGTTTCACCTCTATCGGCTTTTCGAGTTCCGGCGCGAGCCGCGCATGTTCGAGCTTCACGGTGATATGCGACATCGGCTGTGGCTTGACCCGGTGAGCTACAGGGCCATGGTGGCCTGACGCGACCGCTGATTTGCCGTTGCCATGGCAATGGCGCGAGCTTGATGGGTCATGGCCGGCTTCGTCGATTTTGATGTGGAAAGCATGGAGCGGCGCATGGCCGCTCCATGCGATGGTGCTTATCTCCCCAGATCGCTCAGGAACCGTTTGGTGAACTGCAGCCGCGTACTCGAAGGCACCGAGTTGCAGGTAGGCGAGGCGGTGCTCTGGTTGCAGGGGTTGTCGCGGTCGAGCGACCAGAAGTGCAGGCCGGCGAGGCCGTTGCTGACGGCGTAGCTGGTGATGACGTCGGCGTTGGATACCGAGAAGTTCTCGCTGGAAACGTCGTTCACACCGATCATCGGCGTCAGCTCGATCTTGCTGGCCGGGATGCCGTAGGTGTGCTGCAGGTTGGTCACCGCCTGGATCGCCGACTGGCCCATGTCGCAGACGCCACCCGATACCACGCACACGCCGGCGCTCGGCCCGCCGAAATCCATCACCATCAGGTTGATCGTGTAATGGGTAAGCGAAGAAGCCTTGATGGCTTTCACCACCTGGTCGCCCACGCTGTTGAGGCCGCCATAGCTGCCGTCGGACGCGCCGAGCGTGGCCAGGGTGAAGGAGAAGCGCAGGTTGGGGTACACGCTCTGGCCGTAGACTGCGGCCGCCACCAAGGCATTGATCTGCGCCTGCGACTGGCCACCTTCGATATCGAAATCCACGCCGACCATCTGCGGTGACATGTAGCGCGTCAGGAAGGCCGCGAAGTTCGCGGTACTACCGCAAGTAAAGGCGCCTGCCTGGCCGCCGGTGGAGACCACATAGGGCAGGCCAGCATTGGCCAGCGCGCTGATGTTGGCGCTGGCGAAGTTGGCACCGGGCACGCCGCCCCAGTTCTCGCTGCCGCATTCGCCGGTGGCGAAGGCGAGGGTGATTGCGCTGAGGTTGGTGACGTAATTCGACTTCAGGCTGCCGCTGCCGACGACCGGAATCGACGCGCCAGTGGCCGTGGCCGTCTGCATCACGTTGGTGTTCCAGTTGAGGTTCACCGTGATGTCCTTGTACGGACTGAACAGCAGGTTGGCGCCGGTGCCGGGCGGATTCGCGGTGCCGCCACCGCCGGTTCCACCACCGCCCGAGCCGCCGCCGTCACCGCCGCCGCTGGAGCCGCCGGTACACGATCCTTGCGACGTCCACGGCTGGGCGGAGCCGGTTGGCCCGCTGTTGGTGGCCGGATCATTGCCTTGCGTCCACCAGTTGGCGACGTAATTGTTGCCGTTCTCGCTGGCGAGCTGGCCGCCCGTATACACCTGGCTTGCCACCCACGCCGCAGCGCAGGTGCCGCCCGAACCGGTGCCACCACCGCCACCACTGCCTCCCGTTCCACCACCGGAGCCGCTGCAGGCTCCCTGCGAGGTCCACGGCTTGCCGGACCCGCTGCCGCCGCTGCTGGTGGCAGGATCGTTGCCCTGCGTCCACCAGTTCGCCACGTAGTTGTTGCCGTTCTCGCTGACCACGGCGCCGCCGTTGTACGCGGTACTGGCGCTCCACGCTGCCGCGCAGGCTGGCGTGCTTTGCGCCTGTGCCGTCTGCACGGGCGCCATCGTCATCAGGCTCATGGCCATCACGCCGCCGGCAGTGCTGCCGAGTGCGTGAAGGGCCGTGCGAAACCACATCACCGATTGCTTTACACGCATAAGGGTTTCTCCTTGGGTGACTGCAATGTCAGGGTGGATGTACTGCGGCGACTGGCCGGTTCCTGCTGGCCCACCGGGTCCGATCGTTCCCATGTCCTTACACGCCATGGCGAGCGCCATGCCTGGAGCGATGTCGTCTTGTGTCCCCGTGATGACAACGTTGTCCTCAATGACTCGCGGCAACTGTGACGTGCGCCGTGAAATTGAAGAAGATGCGCGACGCCGATGAATGCCCGGCCAGGTTCCGCGCTGCAGCAGGAATCTCTTGCTATGCAGCATATTTATCGTGCGCATGGCGATAAAATGCCGCGAGTTGGATGTTGCGCCGCGATCAGTGCTGGCAGCTATCCAAAGGCGCCTCGGTCCTTCGGTGACAACGTTGTCCTGAAAGACTCTTCTGCAGGAGCGCACCCAGTGCGCGAAAAGCCAACGAAGCGGAAACGACATGGTGCCGTGGTCGCGCACCGAGTGCGCGCCTACACGGGCGAGCAGGCCCTCGGTCAGGACACAAGAAGGGCCCCGCGAACGGAGCCCTTCTTGATGACGACATGGTGCGGTGTGTTACGCCACGTTCGGCTCGCTGAACGCCTCGATCTCGCCCTTGAATGCTTCCACCGGCACGCAGCTGCAGAACACGTTCTTGTCGCCGTAGACATTATCCACGCGGGCCACTGGGCTCCAGTATTTCTGGAACTTCAAGCTGGGCAGCGGGAAGGCGGCCAGTTCGCGGGTGTAGGCGTGGGTCCACTGCGAGGCCGACACCATCACCGCGGTGTGCGGGGCATGCTTGAGCGGGTTGTCTTCGCGGTCCAGCTTGCCGCTTTCGATGGCGCGGATTTCGTCGCGGATCTGGATCATCGCGTCGATGAAGCGATCCAGTTCGTACTGCGATTCGCTTTCGGTCGGCTCGACCATCAGCGTGCCGGCCACCGGGAAACTCAGTGTCGGTGCGTGGAAGCCGAAGTCGATGAGGCGCTTGGCGACGTCTTCGGCGCCGATACCGGTGGCGTCCTTGATCGGGCGCACGTCGAGGATGCACTCATGTGCCACCAGGCCGTTGCGGCCGGTGTAGAGCGTCTCGTAGTGCGGAGCCAGGCGCTTGGCGATGTAGTTGGCGTTGAGCAGGGCTACCTGGGTGGCACGGCGCAGGCCGGAGGCACCCATCATGGTGATGTACATCCAGCTGATTGGCAGGATGCTGGCGCTACCGAAGCTGGCAGCCGACACCATGCCCACGGAGCCGCCGCTCTTGTGAGAAGTGTTGCCATGGATGGCAGCTTCTTGATCTTCGCCGACAGGGATGTCGGCATAAGTACGGGGCAGGAACGGAGCCAAGTGCGACTTCACCGCGCACGGACCGACACCCGGGCCGCCGCCGCCGTGCGGAATGCAGAAGGTCTTGTGCAGGTTGAGGTGCGAGACGTCCGAGCCCCACTTGCCGGGCTTGGCGACGCCAACCAGCGCATTCATGTTGGCGCCGTCGGTGTACACCTGGCCGCCGTGCTGGTGCACGATCTCGCAGATATTGACGATGTCTTCCTCGAACACGCCATGCGTGGACGGGTAGGTGATCATCAGCGCGGCGAGGCGGTCGCTGAACTTCTCCGCGGCACGCTGGATGTCGGCCACGTCCACGTTGCCGTTCGCGTCGCACTTGGTCACCACCACCTGCATGCCGCACATCTGCGCAGAGGCCGGATTGGTGCCGTGGGCCGATTCCGGGATGAGGCAGATGTCGCGATGGCCTTCGCCGCGCGAGCGATGGTAGGCGCGGATCGCCAGCAGGCCGGCGTATTCGCCCTGCGCACCGGAATTGGGCTGCAGGCTCACCGCGTCGTAGCCGGTGCATTCCACCAGCATCGCTTCCAATTCGTCGACCAGCTGCTTGTAGCCGGTGGCCTGTTCGGCCGGGGCGAGCGGATGGATGTTGGCGAACTCCGGCCACGTCACCGGGATCATCTCGGCGGTGGCGTTGAGCTTCATGGTGCAGCTGCCCAGCGGGATCATGGTGCGATCCATCGCCAGATCCTTGTCGGCCAGCGAACGCATGTAGCGCAGCAGCTCGTGCTCGCTGTGGTGCGTGTTGAAGGCCGGGTGGGTGAGGAACTTGCTCTTGCGCACCAGCTGGGGCGGCAGCGCGTCATGCACGCTGGCATCGAGTGCATCGATGGTCGCTTTCGGCGTCCTGCCTTCAGCGACACTCGCGCTGTCCTGCGCACCGTCCGCAATGGCACCGCCGAACACCGCGACCAGCGCAACGATGTCAGCACGCGTGGTGGTTTCGTCGAGGCTGATGCCGACGCTGTTGGCATCGATCGCACGCAGGTTGAGGCCGGCAGCACGTGCCTTGGCATGCAGGGCGGCAGCATCGACACCGGTGATGTGCAGCGTGTCGAAGAAGTCGGTGCCGACGGTTACGCCGGCCTGGCGCAGTGCGACGCACAGGATCGCGGCGAGGCGATGCACGCGACGCGCGATGCGCGTGAGGCCTTCCGGACCGTGATACACGGCGTACATGCTGGCCATTACCGCCAGCAGCACCTGCGCGGTACAGATGTTGGAGGTGGCCTTCTCGCGGCGGATGTGCTGCTCGCGGGTCTGCAGGGTGAGACGGTAGGCCGGCTTGCCCTCGGCGTCGATGGACACGCCGATGAGGCGGCCCGGCATCGAACGCTTGTAGCTGTCGCGGCAGGCCATGAAGGCGGCGTGCGGGCCGCCGAAGCCGAACGGCACACCGAAGCGCTGGGTGTTGCCCACCACGATGTCGGCACCCCATTCGCCCGGCGCGGCGATCAGCGTGAGCGCGAGCAGGTCGGTGGCCACGCAGACCACGCCGTGGCGCGCGTGCACATTGTCGGCCAGCGCCTTGTAGTCGTTGATGCGGCCGAAGGTATTGGGGTACTGCAGCAGCACGCCATAGCAATCGACGCTGGCCGCTTCGCTGTCGTCGCCGATGTGCAGGTCGATGCCCATCGCCTCGGCGCGGGTCTTGATCACTTCCAGCGTCTGCGGGTGCACGGCGTTGGAAACGAAGAACACGTTGGACTTGGACTTGGCCGAGCGCTTGGCCAGGGTCATCGCCTCGGCGGCGGCGGTGCCTTCATCGAGCAGGGAGGCGTTGGCGATCTCCATGCCGGTGAGGTCGGCGCACATGGTCTGGAAGTTGATCAGCGCTTCCATGCGGCCCTGCGAGATTTCCGCCTGATACGGCGTATAGGCCGTGTACCACGCCGGGTTCTCCAGGATGTTGCGCAGGATGACGTTCGGCGTGTGCGTGCCGTAGTAGCCCTGACCGATGAAGCTGCGGAACACCTGGTTCTTGTCCGCGATGGCGCGGATCTTGGCGATAGCCTCCACCTCGGTGATCGGAGCGGGCAGTGCCAGCGGAGCCGGCGACTTGATCTTGCCCGGCACGATGGCGTCGGTCATCGCTTCCAGCGAGTCATAGCCGACCACGCTGAGCATGGTGGCGATTTCCGCATCGTTGGGGCCGATGTGGCGCTCGATGAAGGCGTCGTGGTGCTCGAGGTCGCGCAGGGAAGGATTGGCGTTCTGGCTCATGGCAGGGGCGTCCGAAAGTAGCGTGCAAGCCGCACGCGAAGCGCCCCTCTGTCCTTTTGCCTGAGAGTTTGGAAGCTTTCGCTTCGTGCCCCTTCGGCGCCGGATTGAACCGGTCTCTCCAGAGTGTTTGTGCGAATGATGGTATGGGGCCTGAGCGATTACGGGCTTTTGCGCCTTCGGCAGCGGCTCTCGCCGCTTCTCCCACCACACGCTAAACGCCGATTATAAGGTGCCGGGGCCGGCTTTGCCTCTCTTGACTGCCATCCTTTCCGTCGCGATGTGGCGCGAGTCTCATCCCGCGTAAGATGGGACTTTCTTCGCCCAGGTCATGCCATGACGCCTCCCTTCCAGCTCGCCCGGATCGACCACGTGGTGCTGCGCGTGCGCGACGTGCCCGCCATGCAGCGCTTCTACTGCGAGGTGCTCGGGTGCAGGGAGGAGCGTCGGCAGGACGAAATCGGGCTGGTGCAGCTGCGGGCCGGCGATTCGCTGATCGACCTGGTGGCACTGGATGGCAAGCTGGGCCGGCTGGGCGGAGCCGGACCGGGCGAGCAGGGGCACAACATGGATCATCTGTGCCTGCAGGTGGAGAACTACGACGAGGACGCCATCGTGGCGCATCTCAAGGCACATGGTGTGCGCGTCGGCGACATCGGCTCGCGCTACGGCGCGAAAGGCGAGGGCCCCTCCATCTACCTGTATGACCTGCAGGGCAACATGGTGGAGTTGAAGGGGCCGCCGACGGCGCCGCGCGCGTGACTGAGCGCGATATACGGAGGGCAAAGTCATCCAGTGACTTTCGACCGTTGCCTCAGCGCCCGTTGCACAACCACGCGCCGTCCATTCAACCCTGCGGAATCCCCGCCATATCCGGCAGGTGATGCGCGATGCCCTTGTGGCAATCGATGCAGGTCTTTTCGCCCGAACCCAGCCATCGCTTGTGGATTTCCGCTGCGCGCGACGATTGTCGCGTGAGATCCATCGACGTGTAGTTGTGGCAGTTGCGGCACTCGAGCGAATCGTTCGCTTTCAATCGCGCCCATTCATGCTCGGCCAGTTCGAGGCGATGGTCGAGGAATTTCTCGCGCGTATCCACCGTGCCAAACAGCTTGCCCCACACTTCCTTGGAGGCCTGCATCTTGCGGGCGATCTTGTTGGTCCAGTTGTGCGGCACATGGCAATCGGGACAGGTGGCGCGCACGCCGGAACGATTGCTGTAGTGGATGGTGGTCTTCAATTCCTGGAAGACGTTGTCGCGCATCTCATGACAGCCGGTGCAGAACGCTTCCGTGTTGGTCGCTTCCAGCGCGGTATTGAAGGCGCCCCAGAAGATCAGGCCGGCAATGAAGCCGCCGAGCGTGAGAAAGCCCAGGCTGTAGTGCACGCTCGGCCGGCGCATGGTCCGCCACAGGGCGAGGACCCAGGACTTCATCCGCAGCCACATGGTCAGTTCGCCTTCTTGTCGGGTTGCTCGGACAGGATGGTGTCGATGTCCTTGAAGTTGTTGGCGACCAGCGGTTTGGCGTCCGTCTGCACGATGTGGCATTGGTTGCAGAAGTAGCGACGCGGCGAAATGGTGGCGAGGAACTGGTCGTCGCGATCCATGTAGTGCGTGACGCTGACGGGCGGCGCCTGGAACTTGTCCGCATTGGCTCGCGCATGACATAGCAGGCAGCGGTTGGAATTCTTGTCGATCTGGTAGTTGTCGATGGAGTGCGGAATCGTCGGCGGCTGCATCGGGTACGCGCGGTTGCGCTTGATGTCGGCGTTCTCCACGTGCGCCAGCAAAGGTGCCATGCCTTCCTGGTTGATCGGCACGCCACGGCGGATCGCATCGATCTGGTTGCCTCGCGGCGCCTCTTCACCCGCCGGCCTGGGGCCGGGCGAGGGCTGGTTGGCGGTGGTCTGCACGGCCGTATTGACGGGCGGCGGCGTGTTGCTGGTTTTCCTGCCGGCCACGAAGGCCACTGCGGCAACCACGATCAGGACGAGCAGGCCAATGGCGATAAGCGGCTTGTCGCGCATGTCATGCCTCCTGAACAGCCACGACCTTGACGGCACACTTCTTGTAGTCGGTCTGCTTGGAAATGGGATCGGTCGCATCCAGCGTGACCTTGTTGATCAGCTGGCCCGCGTCGAACCACGGAACGAACACCACGCCGGGCGGCATGCGGTTGCGCCCGCGCGTCTCGATGCGTGATCGCATGTCGCCGCGCCGCGAAATGACGCGCACCTCGTCGCCGCGCTTGAATCCGCGGGTACGCGCATCGTCGGGATTCATGAACACCACGGCCTCGGGAAAGCTGCGGTACAACTCAGGCACGCGCATCGTCATCGAGCCGGAATGCCAATGCTCAAGCACGCGCCCAGTCACCAGCCACAGGTCGAACTCCTTGTCCGGCATTTCCGGCGGCGGCTCGTACGGCAACGCCCAGATCACCGCCTTGCCGTCCTTGTTGCCATAGAACTGGAAGCCAGTTCCGGCCTTGACATACGGATCGCTGCCTTCGCGGTAGCGCCAGAGCGTCTCGTGGCCGTTCACCACCGGCCAGCGCAGGCCGCGCGCCTGGTGGTAGGCGTCGAACGGCGCCAGGTCATGACCATGGCCTCGCCCGAACTCCGCGTATTCCTCGAACAGTCCTTTCTGCACGTAGAAGCCGAACGCCGCCGATTCGTCGTTGTCGTAGCCGGCCTCGATCTGTGAGGTCGGGAATTTGTCCACCTTGCCGTTGCGATACAACACATCGAACAACGTCTTGCCCTTGAACTGCGGATTGGCAGCGAGGATTTCGGCCGGCCAACACTCATCGGTGGTGAAGCGCTTGGAGAATTCCATCAGCTGCCACAGGTCCGACTTCGCATCGCCTGGCGCCTTCACCAACTGGTGCCAGAACTGCGTGCGCCGCTCGGCGTTGCCATAGGCGCCTTCCTTCTCCACCCACATTGCCGCCGGCAGGATGAGATCGGCCGCCTGCGCAGTGACCGTGGGGTAGGCATCCGACACGACAATGAAGTTGCGCGGATCGCGGTAGCCCGGATACGTCTCCTGCATCAGGTTCGCACCGGCCTGCATGTTGTTGTTGACCTGCACCCAGTACGCGTTGAGCACGCCGTCGCGCAGCTTGCGGTTCTGCTCCACCGCGTGGAACCCCGGCTTGGGCTGGATGATGCCCTGCGGGATGTTCCAGATTTCCTCCGCATGCTTGCGATGCTCGGGATTGGTCACCACCATGTCCGCCGGCAGGCGATGGCTGAAGGTGCCCACCTCGCGCGCAGTGCCGCAGGCGGAAGGTTGCCCGGTGAGCGAGAACGGGCTGTTGCCCGGCGTGGCGATCTTCCCGGTCAAAAGATGGATGTTGTAGACCATGTTGTTGGCCCACACGCCGCGCGTGTGCTGGTTGAAGCCCATGGTCCAGAACGAGACGACCTTGGTGTTTGGGTCGGCGTAGAGCTCGGCGAGCTTCTCCAGCCAGCCTTTTTCCACGCCCGTCATCTCGACGGCCTTTTCCAGCGTGTACGGCGCCACGAACGCGGCAAATTGCTCGAAGTCGATCGGATCGCTCGCCGTAGGATCCTTGGAGTTCTTGGCATTCACCTCCAGCGGATTGTCCGGACGCAGGCCATAGCCGATGTCGGTGACACCGCGCTTGAAGGTGGTGTGCTGGTTGACGAAATCCTTGTTGACGCGGTTGGTCTTGATGATGTGGTTGGCGATGTAGTTGAGGATCACCAGATCCGTCTGCGGCGTGAACACGATCGGGATGTCGGCCAGCTCGAAGCTGCGATGCTCGAAGGTGGACAGCACGGCCACTTTCACATTCGGGTTGGACAGGCGGCGATCGGTGACGCGCGTCCACAGGATGGGATGCATCTCTGCCATGTTGGAGCCCCACAGCACGAACGCATCGGTGGCTTCGATGTCGTCGTAGCAACCCATGGGCTCGTCCATGCCGAACGTACGCATGAAGCCCATCACGGCCGAGGCCATGCAATGGCGTGCGTTGGGATCGAGGTTGTTGCTGCGAAAGCCCGCCTTGAACAACTTGTTGGCGGCGTAACCTTCCCACACGGTCCATTGGCCGGAGCCGAACATGCCGACCGAGCCGGGACCTTTTTCCTTGAGCACGCGCTTGAATTGCGCGGCCATCACGTCGAAGGCTTCGTCCCACGAGACGGCTTCGAACTCACCATCCTTCGCGTAAGCGCCGTTCTTCTTGCGCAGCATCGGCTGCGTCAGTCGGTCGGTGCCGTACATGATCTTGGAGAGGAAATAGCCCTTCACGCAGTTGATGCCGCGGTTGACCTCGGCGTGCACGTCGCCGTGCGTGGCGACCACGCGGCCGGCCTTCACCGCCACGTTGACGCCGCAACCGGTGCCGCAGAAGCGGCAGGGCGCCTTGCTCCATTTGAGCTGGGTGAGATCCCCTTCGAGAAGCACGTTGGTGGCGCTTGCCGGCAACGCGATGCCTGCCACGTTGGCGGCGACGGCAACGGCGGTGTTACGGATGAACTCGCGTCGCGTCATGATCATGCGTCGAATCCTCAGGTCGGCATGCCGAATTCGACGGGAACGTCGAGCTCGGCGCGTGGCTCCGCGTGGTGATAGACCAGCGATACGTTGATGACGCCAGGCAAGAGGCCCAGCGCGTCGATGAGGTCCATGAGTGCGCGCTGGTCATCCGTTTCGCACAGCAGCACGCAGCGGCTATCGCCGGTTGCGGCGATCTCCAGCGCGTCGTGCGAGGCGGCGAAAGTCTGCAGCGCGGCTAGCGCGTCCGGCCGGTGCATGACCAGCAGGCTGGAAATGTGGTCTTCGCCATGGCGGGCGTGAGCCTGCGAGAAAGGTGTGTCGTTTCCCCTGTTCACGATCAGCTCCCCGGCGGGCCGTTGAACATCTGCCAGATCCAGACGGCGAAGCCGTAGCTGACGACGATGGCGATGGAGAGCACAGGGAACAGCGCGACGGTGAGCAGCAGGAAAGCCCTGCGCTCCTGGCGTTTGGTGCTCGTCTCCGGTGACATTTCCATGTGCACCTCGATGAGGCGGGGAAAGTTGGGGCTGGCGCCCCGGACCGGCGCCCTCATCAGCGCATCCGGAGGGCAGGCACGTGCCGTCACGTTCCCGGGGTACATTGCCCGACGGCGATGCTGCGCTCGACCGCAGTGAAAACCATGTGAACCGGGAGTGGAGAGGCGGATATGGCGAACACGGCACTATCGTTATGGCGTTACCTGAATAGCGCACTGATTTTATGTTTCGCACTGGCCGTCGATGCGCAGGATGCCGCGCCTGCGCCCGACAGCGTGCATGTTGCCGTGCCGGGCAAATCAGCCATCGACGTGGACCGCGCCATGATGGCGACGATGGAGCGCATCAGCGTCACCGCGGCCGCGCACGAAGAGAAATCCAGCGAATGGCGCGGCGTCGCGCTGCGGGACATCTTGCTGCGCGCGGGTGCGCCGCTGGACAAGCCGCTGCGAGGAAAAGCGCTGGCCATGGTCGTGCGGGTAACAGCGACAGACCACTATCAGGTGGTGTTCGCGCTCAGCGATTTCGATCCCTCGCTGGGTAACGCGCCCGTGCTGCTGGTGGATCAGCGCGACGGGCAGCCGCTGGCCAGCGATGGACCGTTTCGCCTGCTGGTGAAGGGCGATCAGCGTCCCGCGCGCTGGGTGCGCAGTGTCAGCTCGATCGAAGTGGTGGACGCATCCACCGCACGTCAGCCGTAACGAAGTGGGTCATGCTGCATCGTTGCGCGGCATCTCCAGCGCATCGACGGCCTCGCGGGCGAGGGGCAGCAGCCCTTCGCCATCATGCGCAAGACTATGTTCCTTCAGCTGGCGCCGCATGCCGGGTTCCCAGAAGCGCCTGAGGTGATCGCGCACGCCATTAACCGCCGTGGCGTGATCCGGCTCCACGGCAAAGTAGGTGGCGATGTCGTTGGCCATCGTGACCAGTCGCTCGATTCTCATGGTGCCTCCGGCGACGCTGCAGCCAGCAGGCGTTGAGGATGGGTATAGACGTTATGGCTGCCCGGCCGCGTGAAGCCGACCAGCGTGATGCCGGCACTGCGCGCAAGCTCGATGGCCAGCGCGGTCGGCGCGGAGATCGCCGCGAGCAGCGTGATGCCGGCACTGGTGGCCTTGGTCACCATTTCGTAGCTCGCGCGACTGGTGACGAGCGCCATGCCATCGGCAGGATCCACTCCCGCGCGGACCATGGCGCCAATCAACTTGTCGAGCGCGTTGTGGCGGCCGACATCCTCGCGCACCAGCTGGATGTTTCCTTCACGATCGGCCCAGGCCGCCGCATGCACGGCACCGGTCGCTGCATTCATCGGCTGCAGCGCTTGCAGCTGCTGCAGCGCATGTTCCAGAGCATCGCGCGTGATGGTGGTTCCGGCCGCCACAGCGTTGCCTTGACGGATCGCGTGCTCCAGGTCACGCGTGCCGCAGATGCCACAGCCGCTTCGGCCGGGCAAAAGGCGCTCGCGTTCCTTTTCGATATTCGCGCCCGCTGCATTGCCGGTAACGTGCATGGACAATTCCATGCCTTCAAGAAGTGCGTGGATGTCCAGTTGAAGCAATTGCGCGGGCTCGCCGATCAGTCCTTCGCTGAGCGAAAAGCCCAGGGCGAAATCATCCAGGTCCTGCGGTGTTGCCATCATCACGGCGAAGGTAGTGCCGTTGTAGACCATCGCCACCGGCACTTCCTCTGCAATGAAGTCGATATCGTTCGACGACGCGCCGTGCCGCCAGCGATCGACCGGCCGGCGGACGTAACCCTTCGCTTCCTCTTCGTGTTCTTGCGTGCTCAAGCGGGCTTCGCCGATTGTTCGAGCAAGGCTTCCTGCGTCTCGCTGAAGGCACGATGGCGTTTCTGCCATTCCGACGGCTGGGTGACGCGCGTGACCTGCACGGCCGTCACCTTGTACTCGGGACAATTGGTCGCCCAGTCCGAATTCTCGGTGGTGATGACGTTGGCACCGGAGCCCGGGAAGTGGAAGGTGGTGTACACCACGCCCGCCTGCATGCGCTCGGAAATGAGCGCCCTCAACACCGTCTCGCCCGCGCGGCTGGCGATGCCGACCCAATCACCATCGCCAATGCCGCGCTCTTCGGCGTCGTGCGGGTGGATCTCCAGACGGTCCTCGTCGTGCCACATGACATTGGCGGTGCGCCGCGTTTGCGCGCCCACGTTGTACTGGCTGAGGATGCGGCCCGTGGTGAGGATGAGCGGGAACTCCGCGCTGACCTTTTCCGAGGTCGGCACGTATTCGGTGAGCATGAAGCGGCCCTTGCCGCGCACGAATTCGTCCACGTGCATGACCGGCGTGCCTTCCGGATGCTCGTCATTGCAGGGCCACTGCACGGAGCCGAGCCGGTCGATCTTTTCGAAGCTCACGCCGTGGAAGGTGGGCGTGAGCCGGGCAATCTCGTCCATGATCTCCGAGGCGTGGCCGTAGTTCATGGGATAACCCATTGCTTGCGCGAGCAACTGTGTGATCTCCCAGTCCGCGTACCCGGCCTTGGGCTCCATCACCTTGCGTACGCGTGATACGCGCCGCTCGGCATTGACGAAGGTGCCGTCCTTTTCGAGGAAGGAGCTGCCGGGCAGGAATACATGCGCGAATTTGGCCGTTTCGTTGAGGAACAGGTCCTGTACCACGATGCATTCCATCGAGGTGAGTGCCGCCGTGACGTGCTGCGTGTCCGGGTCGGACTGGGCGATGTCCTCGCCTTCGATGTACAAGCCCTTGAAGCTTCCATCGAGCGCAGCCTCGAACATGTTGGGAATGCGCAGGCCCGGTTCGCTCAGCAAGGTCACGCCCCATGCCTGTTCGAACGATTGCCGTACCGCATCGTCGCTTACATGGCGATAACCGGGGAATTCGTGCGGGAACGAACCCATGTCGCACGAACCCTGCACGTTGTTCTGCCCGCGCAACGGGTTGACGCCCACGCCCTCGCGGCCAATGTTGCCGGTGGCCATGGCGAGGTTGGCGATGGCCATGACGGAGGTGGAGCCTTGCGCGTGCTCGGTGACGCCCAAACCGTAGTAGATCGCCGCGTTGCCGCCCGTCGCATACAGGCGCGCGGCCGCGCGAACCAACGCCGCGGGAACGCCGGTGACGCTTTCCATGGCCTCGGGGCTGTATTTCTCCTGCGCCACGAAGGTCTTCCACTTGGCGAACGCCTCGGGCTCGCAGCGGCGAGCCACGAAATCATCGTCGAGCAGGCCTTCCGTGACGATCACGTGCGCAAGGCTGTCCAGCATGGCGACATTGGTGCCAGGGCGCAGCTTGAGGTGGTAATCGGCTTTCACATGTGGCGTGCGCACCAGATCGATGCGACGCGGGTCGATCACGATCAGGCGCGCACCCGCACGCAGGCGACGCTTCATCTGAGAGCCGAACACGGGGTGCGCATCGGTGGGATTGGCGCCGATCACCAGTACGACGTCGGTCGCTTCGATCGAATCGAAATCCTGTGTGCCGGCCGATTCGCCCAACGTCGCCTTCAACCCGTAACCCGTCGGCGAATGGCAGACGCGCGCGCAGGTATCCACGTTGTTGTTGCCAAAACCCGCGCGCACCAGCTTCTGCACGAGATAGGTTTCCTCGTTGGTGCAGCGGGACGAGGTTATGCCACCGATGGCGTGCTTGCCGTAGGTCGTCTGGAGTCGCTTGAACTCGCTGGCAACGTGCGCGATCGCTTCCTCCCAGCTCACCGCGCGCCAGGGATCGGAAATCTTCGCGCGGACCATCGGCGTGGTGATGCGGTCGGGATGCGAGGCATAGCCGATGGCGAAGCGGCCCTTGACACAAGAGTGGCCGTGGTTCGCATGACCGTCCTTGTTGGGCACCATGCGCACGATGTCCTGGCCTTTCATCTCGGCGCGGAAACTGCAGCCCACGCCGCAATAGGCGCAGGTAGTGACCACGCTGTGCTCGGCCTGACCTTTGTCGATCAGTGACTTTTCCGACAGCGTGGCTGTCGGGCAGGCCTGCACGCAGGCGCCGCAGGACACGCATTCGGAATCGAGGAAACGTGCGTCCTGGCTGGCGGCGACCTTCGACTCGAAGCCGCGGCCCTGGATGGTGAGCGCAAAGGTGCCTTGCACTTCGCTGCATGCGCGCACGCAGCGCGAACACACGATGCACTTGGACGGATCGAAGGTGAAATACGGGTTGGATTCGTCCTTGGCGACGAACAGCGGATTGGGAATATTCGAGCCTTGGCCAGAATTTGCACGGGTGTTCGGCTGAACATGGTTGGCGCCGTCGTAGCCGTAGCGCACTTCGCGCAGCCCGACCACGCCGGCCATGTCCTGCAGTTCGCAATGGCCGTTGGCGGGGCAGGTGAGGCAGTCGAGTGGATGATCGGAGATATAGAGCTCCATCACGCCGCGGCGTATCTCGGCCAGCTTGGATGTCTGCGTGTGCACCTTCATGCCCACGCCGACAGGCGTCGTGCACGAGGCGGGGTAGCCCTTGCGCCCTTCGATTTCCACCAGGCACAGCCGGCAGGAGCCGAAGGCTTCGAGCATGTCGGTCGCGCACAGCTTGGGAATGGCGATGCCGGCCTGTGCGGCCGCGCGCATCACCGAGGTGCCCTCCGGCACGCGGATGCTGCGACCGTCGATGTCCAGCTCCACCATGGTTTCGGAGCGGGACGGTGGCGTGCCGTAGTCGATCTCGACGATGGATAGCATGTCGATGCTCCTCAGGCGGCGGCCGTGTCGGCCTTGCCTGCAAAATCTTCGGGGAAATGATCCAGCGCGCTCAGTACTGGAAACGGCGCCATGCCGCCCAGCGCGCACAACGAACCGGCCACCATGGTCTGGCAAAGGTCGCGCAGCAGCACCTCGCTGCGTTCGCGCTGTTGCGCATCGCCGGCAACCAGGCGGTCGATTACTTCCACGCCACGGGTGGATCCGATGCGACAGGGCGTGCACTTGCCGCACGACTCGATGGCGCAGAACTCCATCGCGTAGCGCGCCTGCGCTGCCATGTCGACCGTGTCGTCGAACACCACCACGCCGCCGTGCCCCAGCATGCCGCCGATGGCAGCAAAGGCCTCGTAGTCCACCGCAACGTCGAGCTGCGATGCGGGAATGTATGCGCCCAACGGCCCGCCTACTTGCACCGCGCGCACCGGCCGGCCGCTGGCCGTGCCGCCGCCGTAGTCCTCGACGAGCTCGCGCAAGCTCAGGCCGAAGGCGCGCTCGACCAGGCCCGGTCGCTTGACGTTGCCAGCCAGCTGGATCGGCAGCGTGCCGCGCGACCTGCCCATGCCGAAGTCGCGGTAATGCGCGGCGCCGCGTTCCAGGATCAGCGGTACGGAGGCGAGCGTCACTACGTTGTTGATCACGGTGGGCTTGCCGAAAAGCCCTTCGATCGCCGGCAGCGGCGGCTTGAAACGTACCTGTCCGCGTCGACCTTCCAGCGATTCGAGCAGCGAGGTTTCCTCGCCGCAGATATACGCGCCGCCACCCATGCGTACTTCGAGCCGAAACGCCTTGCCGCTGCCGCACACATCGTCACCCAGATAGCCCGCGGCTTCGGCGGCAGCGATGGCCGATGCCATGGCGCGCTGCGCATGTGGATACTCCACGCGCAGATAGACGTAACCCTGCGTGGCTCCGACCGCGAGTCCGGCAATGGTCATGCCTTCGATCAGGACGAACGGGTCGCCTTCCATGAGCATGCGATCCGCGAAGGTGCCCGAATCACCTTCGTCCGCATTGCAGACGATGTACTTCTGCGCAGCGGGAGCGTCCAGGCAGGTCTTCCATTTGATGCCGGTCGGGAAGGCCGCGCCGCCGCGCCCCCGCAGACCCGAGTCGAGCACGGCCTGCACGACCTCAGCACCTGCCATGCGCAGCGCCGCATCGAGGCCGCGATAGCCACCGTGCGCGAGGTAATCGTCCAGGCTGCGCGGATCGACGACCCCCACGCGCGCAAAGGCCAGTCGCTGCTGGCTGTGCAGATAACTGATGGACTCGGTCGCGCCGTGGCAGAGCGGGTGTGCGCTGCCGTGGAGGAAATCGGCATCGAATAGCGAAGCGACATCCTGCGCGTCTACGGGACCGTAGGCGATGCGACCGTGCGTGGTCTGCACTTCCACCAGCGGATCCAGCCAGTAGAGTCCACGCGAACCATTGCGCACGATGTGCAACTCCTCGCCGCGCCGCGCCGCCTCGGCGACGATGGCCGCGGCAACCTCATCGGCGCCAAGCGAAAGCGCACCGGCATCGCCAGGGATGTAGATCGTCACGCTCATGGCGTCTCCGCGGCGAGCCAGGCGTCGAAGCGTTCGGGTGTCATGCGGCCCTTCAGTTGGCCATCCACCATGGCGGCCGGCGAACACGCGCACAGGCCGAGGCAATAGACCGGTTCCAGCGTGTAGGCGCCGTCGTCCGTGGTCTGGTGAAACGCCACGCCCAGGCGTTGCTTGACGTGTTCTTCCAGCGCCACCGCACCCATCGCCTGGCACGATTCCGCGCGGCACAGCTGGATCACATGCCGGCCGGCCGGTTGCTGGCGAAAATAGTGATAGAAGCTGATCACGCCGTGCACATCGGCGCGCGAGAGATTCATCTCGCGCGCGATGAGCGCCACGGCTTCCTCGGGTACGTAGCCCAGCGCGTCCTGCACCCCGTGGAGTACGGGGAGCAGGGCGCCCGGGCGATCCTTCAGCGTTCCCGTGACGTCGAGCACGACGGTGCGGATGTGCTCCGGGATGGGAGGCAATACGGCGATATCGATCGCTCGCTTCATGGTGGCACCGTCGTGACGCGTTTTTAGAACAGGGCAGCAGCCTTGGTGATCGCTATCCATACACCGATCAGGAAGGGAATGGCAACCAGCGCCCAGGCCACGATACCCACGATGCCGAAGGGCCCGCGCGCAGCTTCCTGCGCCCGTTCCGAAACCGTGACGGATTCGTGTTGGAGCGAGCGTTCGCGTTCCAGCTCGTCATCGGACATCAGCGCCGTTTCCTTCACCGGCTTGATGAGCAGGTTGCAGACCATGCCCACCAGCAACAGGACGGCGAGGATATAGAGCGTGCGGTCGTAAACCAGGTTCTTGGCCACGCCGGCGTTGAGCTGCGCCTCGCGCACGGCAGCAATCAGGAACGGCCCCACGATGCCTGCCACCGACCAGGCCGTGAGCAGCCTTCCGTGGATGGCCCCGACCATCTGCGTGCCGAAGATGTCCGACAGGTAGGCCGGCACGGTGGCAAAGCCGCCGCCGTACATCGAGAGAATGACGCACACAGTGATGACAAAGGCGCCCGCCAACCCCATGTGGCCAAGCGAGGGCAGCGAGCAGTACAGCACGATGCCAAGGGCGAAGAAGATGAAGTAAGTGGTCTTGCGCCCGATGAAGTCGGACGTCGACGCCCAGAAGATGCGCCCGAGGCTGTTGAACAGGCTGATCAATCCCACCAGTCCGGCCGCGGAAGCGGCAATGGCCGCCTTTTGCGCGGCGCTGAGCGTAACGGAGGTGTCCAGACCCAGCAGCTTGCCGCCGAATACATCCTGGAACATCGGGCTGGCCATGGAGAGCACGCCGATGCCCGCCGTCACGTTCATGCACAACACCACCCAGATCAGCCAGAACTGCGGGGTTTTCCACGCGCGGCTGAGGTGCACGTGACGATGCGTGATCAGCTTGTTGGCCGACTCGGCCGGCGGCGTCCAGCCCAGCGGACGCCAACCGTTCGGCGGCACGCGAAAGCCGAAGGCGCCGGCGGACATCGCAACGAAATAGAGCAGGCCCATGCAGACCAGCGTGGACGCCACGCCCGGCACGCCATTGGCGGTGAACTTCTGCATCAATGCCACCGCGATCGGAGCGCCGATCATCGCGCCACCGCCGTAACCCATGATGGCGAAACCCGTGGCAAGCCCTCGCCGGTCGGGAAACCATTTGATCAGGGTCGACACCGGCGAGATGTAACCCAATCCTTGCCCAATGCCTCCCAGTACGCCCGCACCCAGATAGACCAGCCACAACTGGTGCATCGACACGCCGATGCCGCCGATCACCAGCCCGCCACCCCAGCAGAGCGCCGCAATGAACCCCGCCTTGCGTGGGCCGGCGTGTTCCAGCCACGCGCCCCAGATCGCCGCCGAGATGCCGAGCATCGCGATGAAGGTTTCGAAGATGTGGTTGACCGCGGGCACCGTCCAGTTGCAATCGGTGGCAAACAGCTGTGCCAGGAAGCCGAGCTTGGCGCAAGCCGCCGGATCGGCTTCGGTAAGCAGCTTGGTCATCGGCAGCCAGAACACGGAAAAGCCGTAGGCCATGCCGATGCTCAGATGGATGGCCAAAGCCGCGGGTGGTACCAGCCATCGGTTGAAGCGCGGGCCTGCAATGGTGCGTTCCCTGGCCAGCAACCCCGGCGTTCCTCCCTTCGCCGCACTCAGGACATCTGCTTCCGGCACGCTAACCATAAGCAACTCCCCCGTTGTCGCCTGGCCGGGAGGCCTGGCATCAGGCGCGATCTTTAGGGCGACAGCGCGGGCGACGCCACCCTACTTAAGTCGAAGATCAGCCAAGGTGGGTGCGGTTGACCCGGGAACAGGTTGTCATGCTGCGTTGCAGCGTGGTTGTAAGTGCATGAAGCAGACAGTGGGCGCGACCACGGCCAGCGTCAGCAGAAGAAGATGATGGCGCCACCATGCATGGCGATGGGTCCACATGCTCAGCGGAACGCGAATCAGCGAACCGGTGAGCGCCGGCGTCGCGGCAACGAGGCCGAAAGGGGTATCGCTGAAACCGACCTTGCTGTTCAAAGGCGCGCACGGGTGGCGAGCATCATCCACAAGGGAAAGCCGATGACGAAAGCGAACTCCCAATGGCTGGGCGTAAGGCCAGGAAGTGGATGCAGCCATATCTGTTTGTCCGTACACGGACATGCAACCGGCAAGCGCGGCGTTGCGAATCATTTGATATTTCGACCGAATAATGGCCGCTTGCGCGCTGGCCGCCTTATGCTTGGCCGCAGTTCCACCATGGTGGGTTGCATCCACCGCCCCTTCACCGCTGCCCACCTAGCGTTCACGGAACATGATCACTTACGCCCAGGCACTGGAACGGCTCAGCGCGCACGCACGGCCATTGCCGGGCGAGACATGCACATTGGACGTGGCCTGCGGCCGGGTGCTTGCCCGTGAGCTCACCAGCCCGATGAACCTGCCTTCGTTCGATCACGCGGCCATGGATGGTTATGCGTTGGGCGCGGACGATTCGCTCGCTGCCGGTTCCGAACACGAGGTCGGCGGTTCGCAGGCGGCCGGCGACGTGGCGCTGGGCGCAAAACGCGTCGCCTGGGAGATCATGACCGGTGCGCAGCTGCCCGACGGGCTGGACACGGTGGTGCCGGTGGAGTGCACGCAACTGCTGAGTCAGGCCAGCGATGGCATGCCGGCGCGCATCCGTCTGCAGGAAACCATCACTCGAGGTGCGAATGTGCGCCGTGCGGGCAGCGATGTCGAGGAAGGTGCGCGCGTGCTGGCCGCAGGAACTCGCCTCGATCCCTCTCGCATCATGTTGCTGTCAGCGCTCGGCATGGCGCGTGCCGACGTCGTGCGGATGCCGCGCGTCGCCATCGTGTGCACCGGCAAGGAACTACAGCCCGATCTGGATCGGCCACTCGCAGCCGGGCAGATCTACAACTCCAATGGACCCTACCTGCGTGCGGCGATCGCCGCGATGGGGGCTCAACTGGTGTCATGCGATACCGTCGATGACACTGCCGACACTTACGCGCAGGCCGTGCAGCGGGCACGCGACGCCGGTGCCGACCTTATCGTCAGCACCGGCGCGGTATCCATGGGCCGCTATGACTTCGTGCCCGACACGCTGCGACGGCTGGGCGCAGAAGTGCTGTTCCACAAGGTGGCGATGCGCCCGGGCAAGCCGTTGCTTGCCGCGAGACTGGGTGGCGGGCCGCTAGTGCTGGCGCTGCCGGGTACGCCGATGGCCGTCGCAGTGGGCTTTCGCTTTTTCGTGGTTCCCGTGCTGCGGGCCATGCTTGGCCTGGGCAGCGAACCGACGCTGCGTGCGTACCTGGACACGCCGCAGCAGCCCAAGGCGGGCCTGCGGCATTTCCTGCGCGCGACCTTGGCGCAGGATGCAGGCGGCCGCCTGTGCGCCGCGGTCGCCGGCCTGCAGCAACCTTTCCGTATTCAACCGTTCGCCGATGCCGGCGCCTGGGTGGTCCTTGCCGAAGACGCGGGTGACTGCCCTGCAGGCACACAGGTCGAGATCGCCAGCGTGCACCCCGATTCGGCCCTGGCCATTACACCGCACCATGGAGCGTCGGCATGAAGCTGCAGATCGAAGGGCAAAGCTTGCGCGTGCGCATTGGCGAGCGCGAACTTGCGCAATTGCTGGCGGGACAGTCCGTCGATCTGCGTACGCTCTTCGCGCAGGCTTTCGCCATCAGCTGCAGCTTGCGACTCGGACCGCATGGAGATGCCAGATTCAGCGGAACTCCGGACGCATGGTTGATCGAACTGCCCGATGGCGCGGTGCGCGAGCACGCATCGCGATTGCCCACGCGCGAAGGTCTGACCTTCGCGCTGCCGACGATGCAGGACGACGAACCGCTGCAACTTCTGTTTGATGTGGACGTTCGCGACAGCGTGCGGCAACGCCGTTCGTCCTGAGTCATGCCATGTGCTTGCGTGCCACTTCCACCACGATCATGCGCAATCCTCGACGCGGAGACATGACGGGATGAAACGCTTCCTGATTTCCTGCCTGCTGGCGTGCGCGGCGCTATTGCAACCGTGGTCGAAAGCCTCCGCCGAGGACCAGCACATCACCATTGCCGCGGCCGCGGACCTGCACGATGCGATGGACAAGCTCATCGCGTCCTATCGCCGCAACCATCCCGGCGCCACGTTGGAGGTCGTCTATGGCGCCTCGGGCATGCTGTTGAACCAGATCGAGCAGGGCGCTCCGTTCGAGCTGTTCTTTTCCGCTGACAGCAGCTATCCCCAGCAGCTGGTGGCACATGGCAAGGCCGGTGGCACGCCCGTGCCCTATGCCATGGGGCATTTGGTGATGTGGAGTGCGAGCATCGACATGAGCCAGGTAAAGGTGGCCGACCTCAGCCAGCAACGCTTCGGCCGCATCGCGATCGCCAATCCGCAACATGCGCCCTACGGCAAGCGAGCGGAACAGGCATTGCGCGCGGCGGGGGTGTGGGACGCCGTGCAGGCGCGGCTGGTGTACGGCGAAAACATCGCGCAGACCGCCCAGTTTGCGCAAAGCGGCAATGCCACCGTGGGGCTCATCGCCGAATCACTGGCGAAAGCCTCGCCGGTGAAGGGCAGCTACGCGCTGGTGCCCGCCACCATGCACGAACCTCTGAAGCAGAGCTTCGTGCTTACCCAGCGTGGCGCTGGCAATGCGCTGGCGAAGGATTTCGCAAGTTACGTGCAGAGTCCTCCGGCGCGGGCCATCCTGGCGGGCTATGGTTTCAGCCTGCCGGGTGCCGGTCACTGAGCGCGGAGGCGACCACGTTGTTTTCCGCACAGGACCTGCAGGCGCTCTGGCTCACCTTGAGGCTGGCCTCGGTGGTCACGCTGCTGTTGCTGCTGCTCGGTTGCCCGCTGGCCTGGTGGCTGACGCATACCTCATCGCGCTGGCGTCGTCCGGTGGCGGCCCTCGTCGCGTTGCCGCTGGTACTTCCGCCCACTGTGTTGGGTTTTTATCTGCTCATGCTCTGGGGGCCTGAGGGCGCGGTCGGTCGGCTCATTGCGGCAGCGGGACTCTCGGCGCTGCCGTTCACCTTTCGCGGACTGGTGGTGGCATCGATGCTGTATTCGCTTCCCTTCGTGGTGCAGCCGCTGCACAACGCTTTCGAAGCGGTGGGCGAGCGTCCGCTGGAACTGGCATCGAGCCTCGGAGCGGGTCCATGGGATCGTTTCTTCACCGTGGCATTGCCGCTAGCGTGGCCTGGCGTCATTACGGCGGCCGTGCTCGGTTTTGCGCATACGGTGGGCGAATTTGGCGTGGTGCTGATGATCGGCGGCAACATTCCCGGGCAGACGCGCGTGTTGTCCATGCGCATCTACGATCACGTGCAGGCCGGCGAGTATCACCAGGCCAACGTGCTTTCGTTGTGCCTGTTGGTGGTGTCGTTCGCGGCACTGCTGGCGATGACGCTGCTGCGACCGCGCAGGTACGCGCGTGACTGAAGCGACGCCTGGGCTGGCCGTCAAGTTGTCGTTGCGCCGTGGGGCGCTGGCGCTCGATGTCGACATGGCATTGCCAGCGCGCGGCATCACGGCACTTTTCGGTCCCTCGGGTGCCGGCAAGACCGCCTGCCTGCGTACCATCGCCGGTTTCGAACGCGACAGCGTGGGGTCGGTGACGTTCGGGCACGCGATCTGGCAGGACACGGCGCGGCGCATATTCGTGCCGACGCATCGGCGACGCCTGGGCCACGTGTTCCAGGAAGCCAGCCTGTTCGCGCATCTTTCCGTAGCGGGCAACCTCGATTATGGATATCGCCGTGCCGGGCGCCCGGAGCATCTGGATCGAGAAGGCCTGATCGAGCGCTTCGGACTGCGTCCACTGCTGGAGCGCCGCGTGGGCGCGTTGTCCGGGGGAGAGCGTCAGCGCGTCTCGATGGTGCGCGCGTTGCTTTCCGATCCTGCGCTGCTGCTGTTCGACGAACCACTGTCCGCGCTGGATGCCGCCGCGCGCACCGACCTGCTGGGCTGCCTAGAAAGCCTGCACGGCACGCTCGAAACGCCAATGATCTACGTAAGCCACAACATCGACGAGGTGGCACGGCTGGCCGATCACATCGTGCTGCTCGAAGCGGGCCATGTGGTTGCGCAGGGCGATCTGCAATCCACCCTGACCCGCGTGGACCTCCCCCCCGCGCTGGGCGAGGCGCTGGGGGCGGTGATCGAAGGCGAAGCGGTTGGCCTCGATGCACACGATCAGCTGGTCGAACTTGCCTTTCCCGGCGGGCGGCTGTGGTTGCCCCATCGGCAGGAGACGCTGGGGCAAAAGGTGCGTTGTCGCGTGGCAGCCCGCGACGTGGTGCTGTTGCGCCAGCCCGAAGCGGCCACCAGCGCGCTGAACCAGATCCGCTGCCGCATCGTGGCCATGGCGGACGCGGACCACGCCTCGCAATGCCTCGTACGGCTGGATGCCGGCGGCAGCGCGTTGCTGGCGCGCATCACGCGCCGTTCATGGCACCACCTGTCGCTGTCGCCCGGGGACGAGGTCTGGGCGCAGGTCAAGGCCGTGGCGCTGGGCGCATGAACACGAAGAACGCGTCGATTGTGCATCCCCGATGCCGACACCATAATCATTCACGACTCCGCCGACTTGGCGCCACCGTGGCGTGCCCATGACCGAGCTGATCAGCGTCGCGCAGGCCGAGGCCCTGGTGGCCGAGCACATGCCCTCGTTCGGCAGCGAGAGCGTGCCGCTGGCGCAGGCGGCCGGCCGCATTCTGCGACAGGCGGTGCATGCCGAGCGCGATCAGCCGCCGTTCGACCGGGTCATGATGGATGGCATCGCCATCCGCTGGCAGGAAGTCCTGCCGCTGGACTTCGCGCTGGCAGGCGTGCAGCTGGCCGGCATGGCGATGCAGACGCTGGCCTCCGGCGGTGCCTGCCTGGAGGTCACCACGGGCGCCATATTGCCTGCCGGATGCGATTGCGTGATTCCGATCGAACACCTGCAGCGTGAAGGCGATCGCTACCGGACCGTCGAGGGTTATCAGCCTGCGCGTGGCCAATTCATCCATTCGCGTGGTTCCGACTGCGTAGCGGGCGAGCTGCTGCTCGAACCGGGTGCAATCATCGGCGCACCCGAGATCGCGTTGCTGGCGGCCAACGGTTTCGCCCACGTCGACGTGGCGCGGATACCATCGATTGCCATCGTGTCCACCGGCGACGAACTGGTCGACGTGGATTCGCCGCTCGGCGAAGGACAGATCCGTCGCTCGAACGACATCGCGGTGGGCACCGCACTGCAACTGCGCGGGCTGGCCCGTCTGACGTTTGAGCACGTAACCGACGACGAAGCGGCGACGCGTGCCACCCTGACCCGCGTGCTCGCTGCTCACGACGTGGTGATCCTTTCCGGTGGCGTGTCGATGGGGCAGCGCGATTACGTGCCCACGGCGTTGGAGGCGCTCGGCGCGCGCCGCGTGTTTCATCGCATCGCCCAGAAGCCGGGCAAACCGATGTGGTTCGGCGTCGGCCCGGATGCGCAGGTCATCTTCGGCTTGCCGGGTAACCCCGTGTCTGCGCTGGTCTGCGCCATCCGCTACGTTTGCCCTGCGCTGTTGTCTGCCATGGGCTTGTCGCACGCACGTCCCGAGACGGTTTGCCTGGCCGCCGCGATGGATACGCACGCCATGCTGTGCAGCTTCGTGCCCGCGCACGTGCACACCGACCTGCAAGGCCTCGCCATGGCGCATCCCGTACCGTCACGCACGTCGGGCGATTTTTCCTCGCTGCCGCGCACGCACGGCGTGGTGCAGTTGCCGCCCGGACTAGGGCCTGTGCCGGCAGGCACGGCCGTCGAGTTCTACCGGTGGTGAGATGAACATCATGCGCGCCAGCCACCAGGCTTCGACCATGCTGCCGCTCGACCGGCACGGCCGGCCGTTGCACGACCTGCGCATCTCGGTGATGGATCGCTGCAATTTTCGCTGTCCGTATTGCATGCCCGAATCCACCTATGGCGAACACTTCACTTTCCTGCGCAACGACGAACGCCTGGACTTCGATGAAATCGCACGCCTGTGCCGACTGGCTGCACCGCTGGGCGTCAGCAAGCTGCGGCTGACGGGTGGGGAACCATTGCTGCGTCCGCATCTGGCCGAACTGGTGGCGCGGCTGCGTCGCGTGGAAGGCATCACGGACTTGGCGATGACCACCAACGGCGTGCTGCTGGCGCGCCACGCAAGCGAGTTGCGTGACGCCGGACTCGATCGCATCACGGTGAGCCTGGACACGCTCGATCCCGCGTTGTTCCACCGCATGAGCGGCGGACGCGGTGCGCTGGAAGACGTGCTGGCCGGCATCGAGGCAGCGCAGGCCGTGGGCTTTGCGCATGGCGTCAAGATCAATACCGTCGTGCAGCGCGGCGTCAACGAGCACACCGTGCTCGAACTGGTCGAGCGCTTCCGCGGCACCGGCACGGTGGTTCGCTTCATCGAATACATGGACGTGGGCAACCACAACGCATGGAGCGCGGACGACGTGGTGCCTTCGCAGGCACTGATCGAGCGCATCGGCGCGCGCTGGCCGTTGCAGCCGGTGCCGCCCAAGTACGCCGGTGAAGTAGCCACGCGTTATCGCTTTGCCGATGGCGCCGGCGAGATCGGCACCATTGCATCCATCAGCCAGCCCTTCTGCGGCGGATGTACGCGGGCGCGGCTGTCGTCGGAGGGCAAGTTGTACACCTGCCTGTTTGCCGCCCACGGCACTGATCTGCGCAGCCTGATGCGCGAAGGGGCCGGCGACGACGCCATCACCCAACGCCTGCGCGAGGTCTGGCTGCACCGCAGTGACCGCTACAGCGAGGAGCGTGCCGAACGGCACGGTCGACGCAAGCGCAAGATCGAAATGCATTACATCGGAGGCTAACGACGACGGTTTCTTCATGCCGCCGCCGTTGGCCGTATGGATAATCACCCATGCCTGAGCCCGAATTCCACGTGACCACTCCCCCCGCCAAACTTTCCCACGTCGACGATGCGCAGCAACCGCGCATGGTGGATGTGGGCGGCAAGCCACAGACCCATCGCGTTGCGCAGGCGCGGGCACGCGTGACCTTTCCACCCGAAGTCGCGCAGGCGTTGCGCGAGGCTGGACATGTCACGCGCAAGGGTGCCGTGATCACCGTGGCGCAGATCGCGGGCGTCATGGGCGCGAAGGCGACGCCGCAACTGATTCCGCTGTGCCACCCGCTGGCCATCGACCGCTGCGACGTGGCCATCCGCATGGAAGGCGATGAAGCCCTCATCGACTGCACCGTCTCCTGCCATGGCAGCACGGGCGTGGAAATGGAAGCACTGACCGGCGCCAGCGTGGCGGCACTGACCATCTACGACATGTGCAAGGCGCTCTCGCATCACATCGTTATCGGCGACATACGGCTGGTAAGCAAACACGGCGGCAAGCACGATTTCGAAGCGGGGGAGCCGGCATGAGCGCAGCGCGAGCACCGCTCTATGGCCTGCTGCTCAGTGGGGGCGCGAGCCAGCGCATGCGCCAGGATAAGGCCGCACTTGCGTACCTGGGCGAGCCGCAGTTGCTGCGCGCCTGGCACTTGCTGGAAAGAGTGACGGAACGAGCCTTCGTTTCCGTGCGTGACAGCCAGCGCAACGATGCCTTGCGTGCATCGTTACCGCAAATCGTGGACAGCTACGACGCCATCGGCCCGGCTGCAGGCATCCTCTCCGCGCAGGAGGTGCATCCCGAGGCGGCATGGCTGGTGTTGGCGTGCGATCTTCCGCTGCTGGACGAAACAACGCTGCGCCGCTTGATTGGTGCACGCGATCCGTCTGTCGATGCCACCGCCTTCATAAGCCGCCACGATGGCCTGCCCGAACCGCTGTGCGCGATCTGGGAACCATCCATTCACGCCTTGCTGAAGCAGCGCCACGATGCGGGCAGCTATTGCCCGCGCAAGGCGCTGATCCAGTCGAACACGATCCTGTTGCCAGCGCCCGGTGATGCGCTGGACAACGTCAACACGCCCGAAGAGAGGAGCGATATGCAGCTTCGCCTGGAGTCGACGACATGACGACGGTGAATCTCCAGTACTTCGCACAGTTGCGTGAGCAGGCGGGGCGTTCGACCGAGCAATTCAGCACCGGCGCGGCCTCTTTGCGCGAGCTGTACGAAGAATTGCGCGAACGCCACGGCTTCACGCTGGGCGCCGATGCACTCAAGGTGGCGGTGAATGCCCAGTTCAGCGCGTGGGATCACGCGGTGAGCGACGGCGACACGATCGTTTTCATTCCTCCAGTGGCGGGCGGCTGATGCGTTTCGGGCTTTCCAGCGTGGCCATCGACATCGCGCCATTGCATGATGAACTCAGGCACGGTGGCAGCGGCGGCTTCTGTTCCTTCGAAGGTTGGGTCCGCAACAGCAACGAAGGGCGCGAGGTCGGCGGCCTCGACTACGAGGCGTATGCCGATCTGGCCGAGCTAGAGGGCGAGCGCATCATCGCCGAGGCGATAGCGCGCTATGGCGTGACCGCCGCGCGGTGTGTGCATCGAACCGGCAGCCTCAAAGTAGGTGATGTCGCCGTGTGGGTCGGCGTTTCATCGCCGCATCGCGACGAGGCTTTTCGCGCGTGTCGCTACATCATCGACGAGATCAAGCATCGCCTGCCGATCTGGAAAAAGGAGCACTATCTCAGCGGCGAGTCCAACTGGGTGGCGTGCACGCATGTGCATCGCGAGCACGAGCATCAGGGCGGATGATCGTAGGTTGCGGTCGCGCTGGATTGCTCCCTGAAGACGTGGCTACGTGGGGTAGGCGGGCAGGCGAAGCTGGCGGCGGTGCGCGTGCCGGTGCGAGATCGAGGAGATGGCCGTCGAGCCGCTGGTTGCGGTCTTCACCGCATATTCGGTCCACCCAGATCCACGCGCGCGCTGCCGAGCTGAAAGCTGGACGCACCTTGCCGGTTTGCGCCAGCGGAGACACAGCGCAACTCTTGTTCGAGAAAGGCCTGCGCGACGTGCATTCGCTGGCTGGTGACCTGAGGGCGTTGCGCGTTGCCGGTTGAACCCGATCGCCGGACGGCGCGCGCGGAACCGATGTCCCGGAAACGAAAAAGCCCGCATCGCTGCGGGCTTCTTCTATAATTGGTGCCCAGGAGAGGACTCGAACCTCCACGGTTTTACCCGCTAGTACCTGAAACTAGTGCGTCTACCAATTCCGCCACCTGGGCAGGTGTCACGCTGTGCTTTATCAGCTGCGTGAGCCGCGTAGATTAGGCATGTGAAGGTGGGTTGTCAACTATTCTTTCACTGATTTTTTATCGGGCCGCGGTGTTCGCGGCCCGAAACCCATAAAGGCACGGATGTGACCAGAAAAAAAGAACCACGCAACGGCAAGCAGGACGCCCCATTTCCGCCGGCTGCGACCAAAAAGGGCACGACGCGTGGCAAGCGCTCGACGGCGGAGCCGCCCAGGGCGAAAGCCGGAAAGGTGGGCGATCCAAACGCCGAACGCGAGGCGCAGCGTTATGAACGCCCCATCCCCAGCCGCGAGGCCATCCTCGCGTTGCTGGAGGCGCGCGGTGAATTGCTGACTGAGGCGCGCATCGCCGAGGCGCTTTCCCTTCATGACGAATACGAACTCAATGCGTTGCGCAAGCGCCTTGGCGCCATGGTGCGCGACGGCCAGCTGCTGCTCGGGCGTCGCGGCGGCTATGCGCCGGCGCAAAAGCTGGACCTTATTCCTGGCGTGATTCTGGCCAATGCTGAAGGCTACGGGTTCCTCCGGCCGGACGGCGGTGGCGAGGACCTGTATCTGTCGCCGCAGCAGATGCGCACGGTGCTGCATGGCGATCGTGTGCTGGCCAGCATAGTCGGCATCGATCGGCGCGGCCGCAAGCAAGGTGCCGTCGTGGAAGTGCTGCAACGGCGCTCCCCGCGTCTGGTGGGGCGCGTGGTGGTGGAGAACGGCGTCACCCTGGTGGCGCCCGACGACCGCCGACTGCACCAGGACGTGATGATCCTGCCCGGCAAGGACATGGGCGCGCGTCCGGGCCAGATCGTCGTCGCCGAGATCACCGATCCGCCGACGCCGCACCGTGGTCCGCTCGGCGCCATCCACGCCGTGCTCGGCGAGCGTCTGCAGCCCTCGCTGCTGGTCGAGATGGCGATTGCCAGCCATAACCTGCCGCACGACTGGCCGGATGCCGTCACGCGCGAAGCGGCACAGGTGGAACCGCAGGTCACCGCCGCCGAGCGCCAAGGGCGCACGGACCTGCGCTCGCTGCCACTGGTGACCATCGACGGCGCGGATGCCAGGGATTTCGACGACGCTGTCTACGCCGAGCCGCGACGTGGTGGGGGCTACCGCCTGGTGGTGGCCATCGCCGACGTGTCGCATTACGTGAAGGTGGGTTCGGCGCTCGACAAGGAAGCGTACGAACGCAGCACGTCCACGTATTTCCCGGGTTTCGTGGTGCCGATGTTGCCGGAGACGCTCTCCAACGGCATCTGCTCGCTCAATCCCAAGGTCGAGCGCCTGTGCATGGTGTGCGACATGGTCGTCGACGCGGAAGGCGAGGTGACCAAGTCGAAGTTCTATGACGCGGTGATGCGCTCGCACGCGCGCTGCACCTACGACCGCGTGTGGCAGGCCATTGGCCTGCAGGATGCGGATGCGCGCCACGAGCTGGCCGACGTGATGCCCCAGCTGGAGCACCTGCACGGCCTGTATCAATTGATGGCAGCACAGCGAAAGCGCCGTGGCGCCATCGACTTCGAAACGCCCGAGGTGAAATTCCGCCTCGATCAGCGCGGCGAAGTGGAAGCCATGGGCGCCACCGAGCGTAACGACGCACACAAGTTGATCGAGGAATGCATGATCGCCGCCAACGTGCAGGCGGCACTGTTCCTCGAGAAGAAGAAGATCCCCGCGCTGTTCCGCGCCCATGAACCGCCGCCGGCGGAGAAGTACGAGGATCTGCAGCAGTTCCTGCGCGAGTTCAAACTGCGCATGCCATCGGTGGAGGACGTGACGCCGGCGGATTTTTCCGATGTGCTGCGACTGGTGAAGGATCGCCCCGAGCGGGAGCTGATCCAGTCGGTGCTGTTGCGTGCGCAGAGCATGGCGGCTTATCAGCCCGACAACCGCGGCCATTTCGGCCTGGCGCTGGAGGCCTATGCCCACTTCACCTCGCCGATCCGCCGCTATCCGGATTTGCTGGTACATCGCGCGATCCGCTATGCCATTTCGGGTGGCAAGCCCGCCGGCTACAGCTACACGCCTGCTGAAATGGCGGCCATGGCCGTGCACTGCTCGCAGCGCGAACGCCGTGCCGAAGAGGCCGAGCGCGATGTGGACGAGCGCTTCAAGTGCGCCTGGATGTCCAAGCACGTGGGCAGCGAGTTCGATGGCACCGTTACCGGCGTCACCTCGTTCGGCCTGTTTGTGGAGCTGGATGATTCAAAAGTGTCGGGCCTGGTGCATATCAGCCAGCTTTCCAACGATTACTACCATTTCGATCCGGTGCGCCACTTGCTGAAAGGGGAACGCAGCGGTGCGCAATTCCGGCTGGGCGATCACGTGCGCATCCAGGTACTGCGCGCCTCGCTGGAGGATCGCAAGATCGACTTTCGCCTGGTATCGCCGCGCAAGGAAAAAGCCGTTGCAGCGCCCCGCACCGAGCGTCGTTACGACTATGCCGCTGCGGGCGAGCGCTATTCGTTGCCCAAACAGGGGCGCAAGGCGACGGAACGTCCGGCTGCGCGCGATAATGCCGGCCCCGCCGTGACGCTGCCCCCCTTGCCTCCGGCTGGCCACAAGGCGACACCGAAGGCGACAGGCAAGCCGGCCGAAGGCAAGAGCATGTTCGCCAAGGTGAAGTCGGCGGCCAAGGGCAAGCTCAAGGCTGCCAAGGCAGCAGCGTCCAAGGTCACATCCAAGGCCCGCAAGGCCGGCAAGAAGAAAGGCAAACCATGAGTGATAGCTGGATCGTCGGGATCAACCCGGTCGAGGGCGCGTTGAGCAACGACGCCTCGCGCGTGCGCGAAGTGCTGGTGGAGCAGGGGCAGCGCAACGCGCGCGTACAGGAGTTGGCCACGCGCGCCAAAACGTTGAACATCCCGGTGCACCACCGCCCGCGCGAGCAACTGGAGAAGATCGCTGGCGAGGCCCGACATCAAGGCATCGTGGCGCTTTATGAAGCGCCACCGATGGGCGGCGAGAACGATATTTCCGGCCTGCTGGAAGCAGCGGGGCAGGAAGCATTGGTGCTGGTGCTGGACGGCGTTACCGACCCTCACAACCTGGGTGCATGCCTGCGCAGTGCCGCCGCGGCAAAGGCCACCATGGTGATCGTGCCGAAGGATCGCGCAGTGGGCCTCACGCCGGTGGTGCGACGTGCGTCGGCCGGTGGCGCCGACCGCGTACCGCTGATCGCGGCCACCAACCTGGCGCGCGCGCTGCGCACGCTGAAGGATGCGGGCGTGTGGATAACCGGCCTGGCCGGCGACACCGACACCAGCGTTTACTCGATCGACATGAAGGGGCCGGTGGCACTCGTGCTGGGCAGCGAAGGCGAGGGCATGCGCCGGCTCACACGGGAAACGTGCGACTTCGTGGCGAAGATTCCGATGCCGGGTGTCATGGAGAGCCTCAACGTTTCCGTGGCGGCGGGTGTCGTACTGTTCGAAGCGCTACGGCAAAGGAGTGACAGGCGATGACTTTCCTCTGGCATGACTGGTGCGGCTATATCGGCGTGATATTGGTGCTGCTCGCGTTCCTATTGCTTCAGGCCCACAAGCTGCACGGCAACGGGCTGATGTACCAGCTGATGAACGTGCTGGGCGCACTGGGTGTGATCCTGTCGCTGGTGTTCGGCGTCGCGATGAACTGGCCGGCGTTCCTCATGCAGGTCGCATGGATCGTCATCGGTGTCTTCGGCATCGTGCATTCGGCGCGTGCGCGGCGCGAGGCCCGTGAATTGGGCAGCAAGATCACGTCCTGACTGGGCGTTCAGGCCGCTGATGTAAAATGACGCCGCTGGCCCTGCAACGGGGCCAGTCTGCGGGGACGGCCCCGCACGCATGCTTCATTGCGGGGACGACCCTGCTCTTTCCAGAGGCGCGGTCTCATGCCCTGGTTCTATCTTGCCCTTGCTGGACTGTTCGAGGTGGTCTGGGCCGTAGGGC
Source organism: Dyella sp. (assembly GCF_035685885.1). Lineage (GTDB taxonomy): Bacteria > Pseudomonadota > Gammaproteobacteria > Xanthomonadales > Rhodanobacteraceae > Dyella. The sequence goes on from NZ_DASRZX010000034.1 coordinate 38,421, forward strand.
TCAAATACACCGAAGGCTTCAGCCGCCTGTGGCCGAGCGTGATCACGCTTGCGGCGATGACGGCCAGCATCATCCTGCTGGCGATGGCCGTGAAAACCTTGCCGATCGGTACCGCCTATGCGATCTGGACCGGCATCGGCGCGGTAGGCGCAGTGTTCCTCGGCATCGTGCTGTTTGGTGATTCGGCGTCGCCGTTGCGGTTGGCCTGCGTCGGGCTGGTGGTGCTGGGCATGGTGGGGTTGAAGCTCACCAGCGGAGCGAGCTGATCCCTGCTGTTGCAGGAACGCACGCTGTGCAGGGCCTGCCATTGCCGCTGCGAGGGCGTTTCGCGCACAGGTGCGCTCCTACAGAAGAGCAGTGATGGAGGTTACGCAGGCTGCCGGTCCCTCAGGGACTCGCTTCGGTCGCAGCGGAAGGGGGTGCGGGCGGCGCGAAGAGTAAAAGGTGGGGCAAGCGCCGAACCCTCTCCCGGGAGGGAGAGGGGCTCAAGGCTCAGTCCTTGTTGCCCAGCTTGGTCAGCTCGGGACTCGACGTGAAGTCGCGCTTGGCGCGCTGCGCCGTGAGCGGTTCGCCGTTGACCTGGTACCAGATGCTTTCCGCGATGTTGGTCGCGTGGTCGCCGATGCGTTCGATGTTCTTGGCCATGAACAGCAGGTGCGTGCACGGCGTGATGTTGCGCGGGTCTTCCATCATGTAGGTGAGCAGCTGGCGGAAATAGCCGGTATAGGCTTCGTCCAGCTCGGCGTCGTCCTTCCACACTTGATAGGCACGCTCGGCGTCGCGGTCGCGATAGGCGATCAGCACGTCACGCACTTCCTGCGCGGCCAGCTCGGCGAGGTAACCCAGGCCGCTGGTCGGGCTGACCGGTGCCACCATCGACAGCGGGATGGAACGCTTGGCCACGTTGGCGGCGTAGTCGCCGATGCGCTCGATGTCGGCCGCAATGCGCAACGCCGCGAATACGTTGCGCAGGTCGCCAGCGATCGGCGCGCGCAGCGCGAGCAGGCGTACCACGTCGTGGCTGATTTCCTGTTCGAGCAGGTCGATGGCGTCGTCGTTGTTGACCACGTGCTGCGCCGCGCGCTCGTCACGGCGGTCGATCACGTCGATGGCCGCTTCCAGCTGGCTCACCGCGAGCTCGCCCATGCGAACGATTTCACCGGTGAGGCGGGTCAGCTCGTCGTCGTAGCTCTTGATGATGTGTTCTTTGCTGCTGCCGCTCATGGTCAGGTTCCGTAGTGTTCAGTAGGGAAGGGTGTCGCGGGGTGGCCCCTCACCCTAGCCCTCTCCCCAAAGGGGAGAGGGAATGTCGCCATGCCTTAACCAAATCGACCGGTGATGTAGTCCTCGGTCTGCTTCTTGCCCGGCTTGGTGAAGATCTGCTCGGTGCGGTCGAACTCGATCAGCTCGCCCAGGTACATGAAGGCGGTGAGGTCCGAGCAACGGGCCGCCTGCTGCATGTTGTGGGTGACGATGACGATGGTGTACTCGTTCTTGAGTTCTTCCACCAATTGCTCGATGCGGCCAGTGGCGATCGGGTCCAGTGCCGAGGTCGGCTCGTCCAGCAGCAGCACTTCGGGCTTCAGCGCGATGCCGCGGGCGATGCACAGGCGCTGCTGCTGGCCACCGGAGAGGCCGAGCGCGCTCTGCTTCAGCTTGTCCTTCACCTCGTCCCACAAGGCGGCGCTGCGCAGCGCCTGCTCGACGCGGATGTCCATGTCGGCGCGCGAGAGCTTCTCGTGGTGGCGGATGCCGTAGGCCACGTTCTCGAAGATGGTCATCGGGAACGGCACCGGCTTCTGGAACACCATGCCCACCTTGCTGCGCAGACGGTTCATGGAATAGCTGGGATCGAGGATGTTCTCGTCGTCCAGCACGATTTCGCCCTTGGCTTCCAGCTTGGGATAGATCGCATAGATGCGGTTGAAGATGCGCAGCAGGGTGGACTTGCCGCAACCCGACGGGCCGATGATGGCCGTCACCTTCTTCTCCGGAATATCCATGCTGATGCCTTTCAGCGCATGGAACCCGTTGTAGTAGAAGTGCAGGTCACGCACCTTGATCTTGGTGGGCGCGATCGGTGCATGCGTGGCCGCGGACTGCGGATGGATACCGGCGGCGGCGGACTCAGTCATGGGACACCTTGTTACTTGAGAGGACCAGACTGCACTCAGTCATGGGACACCTTGTTGCGTGAAAGGACCAGACGGGAAGCAAGGCTCAGCAGCAGCACGAACATGGTGAGCACGAACGCACCGGCCCAGGCGATGGCGTGCATCCCTTCGCCCGGATCGTTGGCGTACTGGTAGATCACCTGGGGCAGGCTGGACATCTTGTCCATCGGGTTGACGGTCATGTAGTTGTTGCCGAACGCGGTGAACAGCAGCGGCGCGGTCTCGCCGCTGATGCGCGCGAGCGCCAGCAAGATGCCGGTGATGATGCCCGAGCGCGCCGAGCGCATCAGGATCTGCGTGGTCAGTTTCCACTGCGGAATGCCCAGCGAAAGAGATGCTTCGCGCAAGGTGGACGGCACCAGGCGCAGCATTTCGTCGGTGGTGCGCACGATCACCGGCAGCGCGATCAGCGCCAGCGCCACGCCGCCGGCAAGGCCGGAAAACGTGGTGGATCCGGAGGTGAGGGACGTGGTCGGCAACACGATGATGGTGTAGACGAACAAGCCCAGCACGATCGACGGCGCAGACAGCAGGATGTCGTTGAGGAAACGGATCGACTCGCCAAGGCGCGTGCGGTTGGCGTACTCGGCCAGCCACGCACCGGCCATCACGCCGATGGGCGTGGCGATGGCAATGCCGATGAAGTTGATGATCAGGCTGCCGATCATCGCATTGGCCAAACCGCCTTCCTCTCCGTAAGCGGTGATCTTGGTGAACAGCCGCGGCGTGAGCGCACCGATGCCCTGTCGCAGCGTTTCCCACAGGATCCACGCCAGAAAGATCAGGCCCAGCACCGTGGCGAACGTGCTGAGTGTCAGGGCCAGCGCGTTGGTGAAGCGGCGACGCAGGTAGAGGCTGGAGTTGTTGCTCATCAGCGGCCTTCCTTATGCGCAAGCTGGCGCAGCATCCAGCGCGCGATCAGCAGCACGATGAAGGTCACCACGAACAGCAGGAAGGCCAGCGCCATCAGCGTGGATTTCTGCAGGCCTGCGGCCTCGCTGAACTGGTTGGCGATGGTGGAGGCGATGGATGCACCCGGATCGAGGATCGAGAACGACAGCTGCATCGCGTTGCCGAGCACGAAGGTGACTGCCATCGTTTCGCCCAGCGCGCGGCCCAGGCCAAGGAAGATGCCGCCGATCACCGCCGAACGCGTGTAGGGCAGCACGATGTCCCAGGAAACCTCCCACGTGCTGGAGCCCAGCGCATAGGCCGATTCCTTCAGGCGCGTGGGCACCGTCTGGAACACTTCGCGCATCACCGAGGAGATGAACGGGATGATCATCACGGCCAGTACGATGCCGGCGGTAAGCACGCTGGCGCCGAAGGGATAGTCGCTGCCGAACAGCTTGCCCACGAGGGGCACATGCGCGGCCACCCATGACAGCTTGCCGTCATCGGGTTTGTCGCCGAGGTAATTGGTGAGCCACGGCTTGATGTGGTCGGCGAAGAAGGGCGCGAAGATGAAAAGGCCCCACATGCCGTAGATGATCGAAGGGATACCGGCGAGCAGCTCGATGGCCGAGGCCACCGGCGCTCGCAGCCAGGCCGGCGCCACTTCGGAAAGATAGAGTGCGACGCCGAAACTGATCGGCACGGCGATGAGCAGGGCAATCAGCGAGGTGGCGATGGTGCCGTACACGGGTACGAGCGCACCGTAGGTGTCCGAGCTGGGATCCCACGTCGAGCTGACCAGGAAGTGCCAGCCAAAGGTGCCAAACGCATGGCGGCCGCCCCACAAGGTGGCGCCGGCAGCGCCGAGCAGGCACGCCAACACCAGCAGTGCGCAGCCCTTGAGCAGCCAGCTGAACAGGCGGTCGTGTCGCGCATCGCGATGCGCGCGTTCCTCCTGTACGGCGGTCGAGGCGATAGCGCCTACATTCGCTTGCATGTGAATGCGATCCCTCTCTTGGCCGACCGCGGGGTAGCTGGCGCCCGGGCCGGTCCGTGGACGATGCGCCGTATGGTGGCGCCTTTCAACAACAGGCCGCCCGAGATTAATCGGGCGGCCGTCGTCATGCGATCAAGCCCCAAGGGTAGGTCGCGCCGGTTGCCGTAGCATGACCGGCGCGGCGAATCCCTCAGTGCTTGTACTCGGTGCTCCAGTAAGCCTCGATCTTCTTGACCAGGCTGTCCGGCAGTGCGACGTAGTCGAGCGAGGCGGCATCCTTCTGGCCGTTTTCCAGCGCCCACTTGAAGAACTCGAAGGCCACCTTGGTGTGCTCGGCGTTCTTCGGCTTCTTGTACATCACCACCCAGGTGGTCGCGGTGATCGGCCACGCCTGGGCACCCGGGGCGTTGGTCATGATCACGTTGAAGTCCTTGGCGCTGCCCCAGTCGGCGGTGGCGGCGGCGGCGGCGAAGGCATCGGCGCTCGGCGCGACGACCTGGCCGGCGGCGTTCTTCAGGTTCACCCAGCTGATCTTGTTCTTCACGGCATAGGCGTATTCGACGTAGCCGATCGAGCCCTTGATCTGCTTGACGTACTGCGAGACACCTTCGTTGCCCTTGCCGCCCACGCCGGTCGGCCAGTCAACAGCGGTGCCGAACTTCACCTTCGTCGCCCAGTCGTTGCTGACCTTGGACAGGTAGTTGGTGAAGTTGAACGACGTGCCCGAACCATCCGAGCGATGTACGACCGTGATCTTGCCGGCGGGCAGGGTCAGGCCGGCATTGAGCGCGGCGATCTTGGGATCGTTCCACTGCGTGATCTTGCCGAGGAAGATGTCGGCGAGCGTGGCGCCATCGAGCTTGATCTGGCCGGCTTCGATGCCGTTGATGTTGACCACCGGCACGATGCCGCCCACCACGACCGGGAACTGGCCCAGGCCGAACTGCGCGAGGTCTTCAGCCTTCACCGGTGCGTCGGTTGCGCCGAAGTCGATGGTGCCTTCCTTGATCTGCGCCACGCCGGCGCCCGAGCCGACGGACTGGTAGTTGAGCTTGTTGCCGGTCTTCTCGGCATAGCCGGCGGACCACTTCGAGAGCACCGGATAGACGAAGCTCGAGCCCGCACCGGTGATGTCGGTGGCGTGCGCGGACATGCCGAACAGCGAAGCCGCAGCGAACACGGCAGTGGTGCCGATGCGAGACAGAGATTTGGTTGAGGTCAACACGGTGGCTCCTTAAGCGTAAGGGTCTCGGGGGATTCCCGCCCTCCGTTATTTCATGCGTGCCGTGTTGCAATGAAATGAGTTCAATGTTTCAGCGGTATGACAGTGCAGGGGTCACTGTCATATGGCACTGATAAAAAAGGGATTAAGCCGGCGGGGCAAAACAGTTCCCGGGCTGGCCTTTTTCTTTACAGGGACTCAACACCGGTCTGCTCGCGCTCGAACATCTCCAGCCGGCGCCACCGATTGATGATGGTGCAGAACAGTTCGGCCGTGCGCTCGGCGTCGTAAATGGCCGAATGCGCCTCGCGCGTATCGAACGGGATGCCCGCCGCCTGCACCGCCTTGCTGAGCACGGTCTGGCCGAACGCAAGCCCGCTCAGCGTGGCCGTATCGAAGCAGCTGAAGGGATGGAACGGATTGCGCTTGTGTCCCACGCGGCGCACCGCCGCATTGAGAAAACCCAGGTCGAAGGCCGCATTGTGGCCCACCAGGATCGCGCGCTGGCAATCCATGTCGCGCATGGCGTCGCGGATGGGCTTGAACACATGATCGAGCGCCACGCGCTCATCCAGCGCCCCGCGCAACGGGTTGTCAGGATCAATGCCGGTGATTTCAAGCGCACGCGGGTCGATATTCGCACCCGGGAATGCGTGGACATGCGCGGCGACCGCCGGCATGGGCTGCAGGTAACCCTCGGGCGTCATGTGCAGGATGACCGCAGCTATTTCAAGCAACGCGTCGCGCTCGGCGTCGAAGCCACCTGTTTCAACATCCACGATGACCGGCAGGAAGCCGCGAAACCGCTCGGCCATGCGGCCGGCCATGCTGTTGCAGAGATTTTCCATCGGCAAAGCATAGCAGCCGGCGCAGAAGGGCCGGCCGCGGGCATTCGTCAAGCGGTTGTGAGGAGGGCAAGACAGTGGTGTCTTGGTTCTGTCACATAACGTGCATGTAACGGTAAAGACGCAGCCGCATTCTGCGCTCCGATCGTGCTTGGACAGCCGGAGATCGAAAGGGGGCGGTCCAGGTGGTTCCTACCTACATGCGGAGAATATCCATGCGTTCCAAGTTGCTCGCGGTAGCCGTTGCTGCCGGTTTGGGCGTTACCAGCTTCCACGTCATGGCCGACCCGGCCCAGGCGTCCTCGAAGACCTCGCAGTCCACGCAGAACGCCGAGATCGAGGCGCTGAAGGCCCAGTTGCAGGCCCTGCAGGCCAAGGTGATCGAACTGGAACAGCGCACCGACGCCCAGTCCGACATCAATGTGTCCACCGGCCAGGCCGTGGAACAGGTACAGAAGCAGGTTGCTGCCACCGACACGCAGGTGAAGAAGTCGGCTGACAAGATTGCCTACAAGGGCGTCAACATCACGCTCGGCGGCTTCCTGGCGGCCGAATCCATCTACCGCTCGGCCCAGGAAGGCGCGGACATCGCGTCGAACTGGAGCGCGATGCCGTACAAGAACGTGCAGACGGCCCACATGGCCGAGTTCCGCATGAGCGCCCGCCAGAGCCGCCTGTCGGCCCTGGCCCAGGGTGACGTGAACCCGAACACGCATCTGGCCGGCTACATCGAAATGGATTTCCTGGGCGGCGCCCAGACCGCGAACTCGAACGAGTCCAACTCGTTCAACCCGCGCATCCGCAACGTGTACCTGACCTCCGATTGGGACAGCGAAGGCCTGCACCTGCTGGCCGGCCAGAACTGGTCGCTGCTCACGCTCAACAGCAAGGGCATCATGCCCCGCACCGAGCTGACCCCGCCGCAGATTGACGCCCAGTACCTGCCGGGCTTCACCTGGGCACGCCAGGCACAGATCCGCCTGGTCAAGGATTGGGGCAAGAAGTACTGGCTGGGTATCTCCCTGGAGAACCCGCAGACCACGTTCTACACCAGCCCGAACCAGGCCAAGGCGCCGGTGCAGCAGACCGCCTACAACATCACGGCGGGCTCGGGCTTCGACTCGGCCAACACGCTGTCGCTCAACCATATGCCGGACGTGGTCGTGAAGTTCGCGGCTGACCCGGGCTTTGGTCACTACGAACTGTTCGGCCTGGGCCGCGCCTTTTACAACCGCTACGCCGTCAACGGTTCGTACCAGAACCATGACACCTACGGCGGTGGCTGGGGCGCCGGCATGATCCTGCCGCTGATCGAGAAGACGCTGGACTGGCAGATCTCCGGCATGTCGGGCAAGGGCATTGGCCGTTACGGCAGCGCCCAGCTTTCCGACGTGACCTTCAGCCCGAACGGCAACCTGGCTCCGATCAAGGAGACCATGGTGCTGACCGGCCTGACCTGGCACACCAACCCCGACCTGGACATCTACCTGTTCGGCGGTCGCGAGTCGGCCAGCAAGAAGGACTTCACCGCTTACAACGGCGGCACGGTGCAACTCGGCTACGGCAACCCGGCCTACAACAACAGCGGTTGCGACACCACGGGTGCCGCTTCGGCGACCTGCGTCGGCAACGCCAAGGACATCTGGCAGGGCACGGCCGGCTTCTGGTGGAAGTTCTACCAGGGCAAGTTCGGCAAGATGCAGTTCGGTGCACAGTACTCGCACACCGAGAAGGAAGCGTTCGCTGGCCAGGGCTTTGTCAACGGCGTGCTGACCAACGGTGCCGCTTCGCCGAAGGCCAAGGAAGACATGTTCTTCACCTCCTTCCGCTACTACCCGTTCTAAGCAACACGACTATCGCAAGGGAGTTCGACCCAGGGACGGAGAGGCGGCGGGCATTGCCCGCCGTTTCTTTTTCTGCGACAAAAGAAATGGACGTCCATACGGCCAATGATATGGATGAGCGGCCTATTCGACATCGGCATGAAACACGCCCGTGCTGATCCGGGTGGCGAAGTCAGCGTGCTTGCGGCGCGGTGCCGGACATGGGCGTGCGGCCTTCCGCCAGCTGCGAGCTATCCCAGCCGCCGCCGAGGGCACGGATAAGATCCACGCTGGCCTGCAGCCGGCGCGTGCGTACCTGTTCGGCGCTGCGTTCGGCCTGCAGCGCAGCCGTCTGGGCGCTGACCACGTCGAGGTAGTTCACCGCGCCTTCGCGGTAACGGTTGGTGGCGATGGCCTGGGAATCGTGCGCGGCGCTGGCCGCGTCGTCCTGCTGGTGCGCTTCCTTGCCCAGTTGCTGCAGCAAGGTGAGGTTATCTTCCACCTGCTGGAACGCGGCGAGCACGGTCTGCCGGTATTGGCCCGCCGCGGCATCGAGGTTCGCTTGCGCCGCCTGCACGCGCGAGTGGCGCAGGCCACCGTCGAACAGGCTCATGGCGAGTTCCGGGCCAAGCGCCCAATAGCGGTTGCCTGCCGTCAGCAGTTCGCCGCCGGTGTCCTGCCAGCCATAGGCGGCATCGAGCGCTATGCGTGGAAAAAACGCGGCTCGCGCGACGCCGATCTGCGCGTTGGCGGCAAACACGCGGCGTTCCGCGGCGGCGATGTCCGGACGACGTTCGAGCAGCGTCGAAGGGACGCCCAGCGGAATCGCCGGCACGGGCAAGGGTGCATCCGTGGTGGCCAGCGTGAAGCGTGAAGCGGGTTCGCCCACCAGCGCGGCGATGGCGTGCAGAATCAGGGCGCGCTGGGCTTCCACTTCCGATACCTGCGCCATCGCATCGGAAAGCTGTGTCTTCGCACGGCTGACGTCCAGACCGGAGGCCACGCCGCCCTGGAAGCGACGTTCGGTCATGTCCAGGCCCTGGCGATAGGCGTCCAGCGTGTCCTTGAGGATGCGGTCCTGCACGTCGTAGCCGCGCAGGCGGATGTACAGATCGGCCAGCTGCGCCTCCAGGCTCAGTTTTGCCGAGGCGAGATCATCCGCGGCGGCAGCTTCATTCGCCTTGCCGGCGGCCACTTCGTTGCGCACACGACCCCACAGGTCCAGCTCGTAGCCCGCGGCAAATCCGAATGTTTCCGCACTGTATTCATTCGGCTGGTTGCTGCCGCGCAAGGGACGGTTGTCCGACTGGCGGTTGCGCAGGTCGCTGGCGCCGACGCCCAGGTGTGGGTAGAGATCCGAGCGCACCTGACCGGTGAGCGCGCGCGCTGCGTCATAACGGGCGAGCGCGACCGAAAGCGAAGGGTTGGAGGCATCGAGTTGCTTCTCCAGGCGATCCAGTTCGTCGTTGCCGTAGACCGACCACCACGGGCCTCGCGAGGCGGTATCCGCAGGATGTGCAGGAGACCACAAGCCATCCTGCGTCTGTCCCGCGAACGATGCGGGCAGCGGTCCCACATCGGGTTTCTGGTAGGCAGGCGCCAGCGAACAGGCCGGCAATACCGCAACCAGCAACAAGGGCAGCAACCGTCGCGCGGGGAAGGGGATCATGGCGCTACTCCTTCGTCGCCGGTGCTGCGGCCTTGGCCAGTTGCACGCGATCGCCCTGCATCAGCGAATCGGATGGGTGGTCGATGATGCGGTCGCCGGGCTTGAGGCCCTGGTCGATCTGCAAGTGTTCGCCAAGATCGAGTGCGATGTGGACATTGCGCAGTTCCACTTTGTTGCCTTCGCCCAGCACAGCCACCTGCGGGCCTTGCGCGCGGAAGATCAGCACGGTGGCCGGCACGGTGATGATGTGGCCGGCATCCTGCATCGGCAGATGCACCTCGGCATACGCGCCCGGCAACAGCGCGTCGTGGGCGTTGTCCACCTCGAACTGTGCAAGCACGGTGCCCGACGCCTGGTTCACCGCGCCGGAGTTGCCGATCAGGCGTCCCGTGAATTGCTGGCCGGGACGATCGGGTACATCGAGTTGCACGGTCATGCCCGGCTTGATCGCATTGGCGTAACCCTGCGGCACATCCACGTACAGGCGCATGCGGCTGGTATCGGATACGGTGAACAAGGCGGGGCCGTTGTCGTTGGCGCTGATCAGGTCGCCGATGTCGGTGTGGCGCGCGGTGACCGTGCCGGCGAAGGGTGCGGTGACATGCTTGAACGCCTGAAGCGCGGCAATGCGATCGACATCGGCCTGCGCAGCAAGCACGTTGGCTTGCGCCGCTTCCGCTTCGCCGGCCTTCTCGTCGGCTTCCTGCTTGGATACCGAGTTGGAGGCGAGCAGGTTCTTCCAGCGCTTGTCGGTGAGCGTGGCAAGCCGTGCGTTGGCGCTGGCGCGGGCGAGGTTGGCCTTGGCCTGTTCGTATTGCTGGTCCAGTTCCGGCGTGTCGATCACCGCCAGCGTGTCATTGGCTGCCACCTCGCTGCCGATGTCGTGCGTCCAGCCTTTGAGATAGCCGCCCACGCGCGCATGGATCGGCGCGCTGATCCAGGCATCGAGATGGCCGGGCAGGATCATGCTCTGGTTGCCCGCACCCACGACGGGCGCAATCAGCTGCACGCTGGGCACCACCTGCGCATCGGTCCACTTCACCACGCGGTGGTAGTCGTACGCGCGCACCGATACACCGGCGATCACGGCCAGCACGGCCAGGGTGAGGCCCACGCGCAGCGCCCTGCGCGTATTGGGCATTCGCTTGGGCGCGGCGGCGGCGTGGGCGTCATGCGACATGGATGGGTTCTCCAGGGAGGGAATCGGGAATCGCACGGATCTGCTCGCGGCCATGGACGATGCTGAAGATCACCGGCACGAACAGCAGGGTGGCGAACGTGGCAAACAGCAGGCCGCCGATGACGGCGCGGCCCAGCGGCGAATTCTGTTCCTGGCTCAACGCCATGGGCAGCATGCCGATGATCATCGCCAGCGCGGTCATGCAGACCGGGCGGAAGCGGGTGAAGCCGGCTTCCAGCGCGGCCTTGATCGCATCGCCATGTTCGGCTAGTCGTTCGCGGCAGAAGCTCACGACAAGGATGGAGTTGGCGGTGGCCACGCCCATGCACATGATGGCGCCGGTCAACGCGGGCACCGACAGCGTCGTGTGTGTGATGAACAGCATCCACACGATGCCTGCCAACGCCGCGGGCAGGGCGGTGATGATCACGAACGGATCCAGCCACGACTGGAAGTTCACCACGATCAACAGGTAGATCATCACCACCGCGCCGATCAGGCCGAAGATCAGGCCGCCGAACGCCTCGTTCATGGTGCCCACCTGTCCGTGCAGCGCGACCACGGTGCCCTTGGGGCGCGAGGCGGCGAAGTGGTCGAGCACCTTCTGCACGTCGCCGGATACCGCGCCGAGATCACGATCCTGCACGGTGGCGTAGATGTCGTACGCCGGCATGATGTTGTAGTGCGATACCACCGCCGCGCTGGGCTCGCGCGTGAAGGTGGCGAGTCCGCCAAGAATCTGGCTGGCGCCCTTGCCGGCCGGCGTCACCGGCAGGCTGGCGAGGTCGGCCATGCTGTCCATGCGGTACTGCGGCATGGCGGCCACGATGGCGTAAGAGACGCCGCTCTTGGGGTTGAGCCAGAACGCCGGCGCCACCTGCGAGCTGCCGGCGAGCGAAGCGACCATGCTGTTGGTGACGTCGCGCTCGGTCACGCCAAGCTGGTCGGCGCGCGTGCGGTTCACCTTGACGTTGAGCTGCGGATAGCTGGAACTCTGCTGCAGGCGCACGTCGGCGATGCCCGGCACCTTGCGTAGCTCCTTCATGATCTCCATGGCGTACGACTCGTTCGCCTCGCGATCGCGGCCGGTGATGTTGATGTCCAGCGGCGCGGGAGCTCCGAAGTTGAGGATCTGCGTGCTCATGTCGGCGGGAAGGAATGCGAATTGAGTGCCCGGGAATTCGCGCGGCAGTTGCGCACGCAGTTCACGGATGAAATCGGCGCCGGGCGCATGGCCATCCTTCAGCACGATCTGGATGTCGCCGTCCTGCGGACCGATGGTGCCGCTGGCGTTGTAGACCAGATTCACGCCGCTCAGCGGCAGGCCTATGTTGTCGATCACGGTTTCCAGTTGGTCGGAAGGAATCACGCGGCGAATGGCGGCTTCGATGCGATCGAATTCCGCGGCCGTTTCCTCTACGCGCGTGCCCATGGGCGCACGCACGTGCAGGGCGATGGAACCGGCATCCACGTCGGGGAAGAAATCCCGGCCAAGGAACGGCACCAGCGCAAACGAAACCAGCACGAAGCCGAGGAAACCGAGCACGAATCTGCGGCGATGGGCGAGCGCCAGGCTCAGCGTGGCATAGTAAAGATCGCGCGTGCGGGTGAAATGGTGCTCGAAACGCTGCTGCATCGACACCAGCCGCATCATCAGCGTGGAGCGCCGGCGTTGCGCGGGCTGGTCGCCTTCGTGGTGGTTGATGTACGGATCTTCCGGATGATCGCCCTTGCCGTGCTCCGTGTGGTGCGGTTTGAGCAAATACATCGCCAGCGTGGGCACCAGCGTGCGCGAAAGCAGGAACGACGAGGCCATGGCGAAGATCACCGCCAGTGCCATCGGCCGGAACAGGAAGCCGGCGATGCCGTTGAGCATGAACATCGGCACGAACACGATGCAGATGCACAGCAGCGACACGAAGGCCGGCGTCACGATCTGCCTGGCGCCATCCATGATGGCCGTATGCACATCCTTGCCCTGCTCGAGATGCCAGTTGATGTTCTCGATGGTCACGGTGGCATCGTCCACCAGGATGCCCACGGCGAGCGCCAGACCACCCAGCGTCATCACGTTGAGGGTTTGCCCGAACGCCGCGAGCAACGCGATGGCGGACAGGATCGACAACGGAATCGACAGGGCGATGATCACCGTGGAACGCCAGCTGCCGAGAAACACCAGGATCATCACCGAGGTAAGCAGCGCCGCGATGATGCCTTCACGCGCCACCGAGCTGATGGCAGATTTCACGAACACCGATTGATCGGCCAGCAGCGAAATCTTCAGCGACGAGGGCTGTGTTTCCTTGATCAGAGGCAACAGTTTCTTGATGCCGGCGACGACGTCGAGCGTCGAGGCGTTGCCGTTTTTCAGCGCAGGCATCAGCACGGCGCGCTTGCCGTCCACGCGCACCACGTTGTTCTGCGGTGGGTTGCCGTCGCGCACATGGGCCACGTCACCGATGGTAATGGTGGCGCCGTTGACCGTCTTCACCGGCAGGGTGTTGAGTTCCTCAATCGCCGTCGGGCTGTTGTTGAGCTGCACGTGGTATTCGTAGGTGCCGATCTTGGCGGTGCCCACGGGGATGATCTGGTTCTGCACGGCCAGCGCATTGCCCACGTCCTGTGCAGAGAGACCCTTGGCGGCGAGCGCCTGGGGATCGAGGTCCAGCGTGATCTGCCGCTGCTTGCCGCCGTACGGCGTGGGGATGGCCACGCCCGGCACGGAGATCAGCGTAGGGCGCATGAAGTTCTGTCCGATGTCGCGGATCTTCGCTTCGGACAGCTCATTGCTCGACAGCGCCATCTGCAGCACCGGCACGGTCGAGGCGTTGTAGTTGAGGATCAGCGGTGGCGTGATGCCAGGCGGCATCTGCTTCACCACCGTCTGCGAGATCGAGGTGACCTGTGCCGTGGCGGTGCGGATGTCCACGCCCGGCTGGAAGAAGATCTTCACGATGCCCACGCCGGGCAGCGATTGCGACTCCATGTGCTCGATGTCGTTGACCGACGTGGTGAGCTGGCGCTCGTAGTAGTAGATGACGCGACCGGACATCTGGTCGGGCGGCAGGCCGTTGTAGGACCACACCACGCTGATCACCGGAATGCCGATGTTCGGGAAGATGTCGGTGGGCGTGCGCACGGCCGCCAGCGGGCCGGCGATCAGAATGACGATAGCCAGCACGATGAAGGTGAGCGGTCGCGACAGGGCGATTCGGACTAGACCAAGCATGGAGATTCCAGCGGAACGTGGGCGCACGGGCGCCGCCGGGCAGGCGGCGCCGTGGAGAGATCACGGCAGGGGCGATTTCGTCCGAGGTGGTCCGGAGGCGCTGGAGCGAGGAGAAGCGTGCATGTCATGGCTCGATGCAGGCGCAGGGCCCGATGAGCCCATGATCGCAACGCAATCTTGTGGAAAGCTTTTGGATGGCTGAAATGAGGAGGTGCTATCGCGGCGAGCTACAGCGAAGGAGCCCTTCTCCCTTCGCTTGAGGCCAGGTCACCCTCACCCCAACCCCTCTCCCGGTGGTAGAGGGCTTCAGCGCGCGCCTAGGCCGTCTGCGCAGCCATCCTGATCCTCACCAGCAACCCCCGCCCCAGCGGCGACTCCAGCAGCTCGATCGACGCCTCATGCAACTCAATCGCACGCTGCACGATGTTCAATCCCAGCCCATATCCGCGCGTGGCGCTTTCTTCCTCGCGGTGGAAGCGCTGGAAGACGGCTTGGCGTCGTCCCTCGGGGATGCCGGGGCCGTTGTCGCAGATGTCGATGACGGCGATGTGGCCGTCGCGCCGAATGGCCACTTCCACCTGTCCACCAGCCTCGGTGTAGCGGAGGGCGTTTTCGATCAGGTTGCGGAACATCGCGGTGAGCGCCACTTCGTGGCCGCGCACGATCACCGGTTCATCGTCATGGCTCAGGCTGGCGGCAATGTCTTTTTCGGCGATCAGCGGCGCCAGTTCCTCGATCACCTCGGTGGCAATGCGGACCAGATCCAGTCCTGTGCGCTGCTGGGACGCCGCACCGGCCTCAAGTCGCGCCATGGCAAGGATCTGTTCCACGCGCCTGCCCAGCCGCACCATGCTCTGCTGCGCGTTGCGCACGGTGAACTCCACCTCGGTGGGGTCGTCCGAGATCATCGCGCTTTCCAGATGGATCATGGTCGCGGCCAGCGGCGTGCGCAGCTCGTGCGCCACGTCGGTGGCGAAGCGGTGTTCGCGTTCCAGTGCGTCTTCCAGGCGCTCCAACTGCTGGTTGAGCGCGACGATCAGCGGCTTGATCTCCTGCGGAGCGACGTCGGCGGGCATTGGCTTGCGGCTGCCGGGCGTGCGTCTATCCAGCATCTCGGTAAGCAGCGCGACAGGGCGCAGGCCACGTTTCACCGCGAAGCTCACCAGCAGTGCGAGCAACGGGAGTCCGATCAGCAGCGGAAGCGTGTGCTCGATCACCAGGCCGCGCGCGATGTCCTGGCGGTTGTCCGATCGCTCGCCAATGCGTATCACCAGGTTGGCGCGGTTCTGCAGCGTGAACGTACGCCACAGGCCGCCGCCATGCTGGATATCGCGGAAGCCACGCTCGTCAGCCGAAGGCGGCGGAAGATCGGACAAGTTGGACGTGGCGGCGATCAACTCGCCGTGCGGGTCATAGGCCTGGAAGCCCACTTCCGGCTCGTAGTTGTGTGGATGCACCGACACCACCACGCCGTGGTGACGCGTCTCGGCATCCTGATTGATGCCGGGCAGTTCGGCGTCACGTTGCGGCAGCTCGCCATGCGCGATGAGCGTGCCCAGCGTGCGGCCGGCCTGCGCAAGTCGGCCGTCCAGCAGCTCGTTCATTTCGCGCAGCTCGCGTCGGTAACTGATCCAGCCAAGGGGAATCAGCACCACTACCATCACTGCGATGATGAGCCATGTCAGGCGTGTGCGAAGGCTGGCGGGCTGGGGCGTCATTGCGGCTCGCGGGGAATCATGTAGCCGATGCCGCGCACGGTGTGGATCACTTCCGGGCTCAGTTTGCGGCGCAGCCAGTGCACCTGCACTTCGATCGCGTTGCGCTCCACGATGGTGTCGAGCCCGTAGACCGAGTGCTCCAGCGCTTCGCGGCGCACGATGCGCCCGGCGCGCTCCATCAGCACCCGCAGCAGTGCGAATTCGCGGCGCGTGAGCGTGACGCGCTCGCCACGGAATTCTACCTCGGCCGTAGCAAGGTTCAGGCGCAGGCCGCCCACTTCGACGAGGTTGTCCGCCAGTCCCTGCGTCCGGCGGGTGAGCGAGCGGATGCGTGCAGACAACTCGCCCAGATGGAATGGTTTCACCAGATAATCGTCGGCACCCAGGTCCAGGCCGCGGATGCGCGTTTCCAGCGCGTCCCGCGCGGTCATCACCAGCACCGGCGTCTTGTTGCCGGCGCGACGCGCTTCGGCCAGCACTTCCAGGCCGTCCTTGCCCGGCAGGCCAAGATCCAGCAGCACGAGGTCCACTGGCGTGCCGCGCAACGCTTCGGCGGCCTCGCGGCCGTCGCGAAGCCAGGTCACCGCGTAGGACTGGTGCTCCAGCGCATGCCTGATGGCACCGCCCAGTTCGGCATCGTCTTCGACCAGCAGAATATGCATGCACCGACACCCGAAACGGCCCGGCAGGGGCCACCATGCCACGATCCGCCGGCATGATCCCGGAGCTACCTTTTGTGGATCTTTTGCCGGAAGCGGATGGCGACACGTTCGCCGCTGCCGCGGGTGCCGTCAATCGTGGGGTCGATAATCGTCGGGTCGATGTTCACGCAGACATGACGGCGGGTGGGGAAGTCCGCCGTCATGCACCCTGCGATGGCGCCACCAGCGTGGCGTCGGGTGAAGCGATGCTTACGGGCTCTTGGCCAGTGCCGCGTTGACGATGGCCTGCTGCAACTGGGCCTGGCTCAGCGCGCCGCTGGACTGGTCGATCGCCACGGCCTTGATGGACTGTGGCTTGAGCATGAGATGACGTTGGGCTTCCCAGCTGGCAGCCTGGCGCTGGGCAAGGCCATATTCTTCTGGAGTGGAGCCGACGAACCCGATCACGGCGTAGCCGTTCAGGTCGACGGTGTAAGTTTCGACAGCGGCGGTTGCCTGCGTTGCACAGGCGAGACCTAGCGCGATGACGGCGGGGAGGATCAGGCGCTTCATGGTGGTGCCTCCTAACGGGGATGCAATCCGGGGGAGGTTTTACCTTAGGTCTTCGATGCCCCGCAGGCTTGATGAAACGCTGAGGAAAACATGATGTTTCGCGCCGTGAGGGCCTCGCGCTGTGCCATTCGTCATGCTTTTTCAGTCTTCGACAGTCTTGTCCTTGTAACGGCAAAGATCGCGTATGACACAACGCGGACAGTCGGGCTTGCGTGCCTTGCACACGTACCGCCCATGCAGGATCAGCCAGTGGTGCGCGTCCTGCTTGAACTCCAGCGGCACCAATTTCTCCAGCTTGTCCTCCACCGCGTGCACGTCCTTGCCTGGCGCCAGCCCGGTGCGGTTGGAGACCCTGAAGATGTGCGTATCCACCGCGATGGTTGGATGGCCAAACGCCGTGTTGAGCACCACGTTGGCAGTCTTGCGCCCCACGCCGGGCAACGCCTCCAGCGCCTCGCGCGTGTCCGGCACCTTGCTGTCGTACTGCTCGACGAGAATGCGGCACAGCGCGATCACGTTCTTGGCCTTGCTGTTGAACAGGCCAATCGTGGCGATGTACTGCTTGAGCTTCTCCTCGCCCAGCGTGAGGATCGCCTGCGGCGTGTTGGCAACCGGATAAAGCTTTTTTGTAGCCTTGTTGACGCCCACGTCGGTGGCCTGCGCCGACAACACCACGGCCACCAGCAGCTCGAATGGCGTGGTGTAGTGCAATTCCGTCGTGGGGTGCGGATCAAGTTCGCGCAGTCGGCTGAACAGCTCGACGATGTCGGCCTTCTTCACGAATGCTTTCCTTCCTGTTTGGCGCGTGCGCGGGCGAGCGCAGCCAGCACGGGATTGGTTTCCGTCGTAACCGCTATCTGTGCCTTGCGCGCGGCAAGTTCCGCATCGCGCCCGGCCTGTTCGCGTGCCAGGCGCGCCTCGCGGCGTTGGAAGTGCGTGCGCGAAGCATCGGCATGTGCCGGATCATTCACGCGCGAGAGCGGCATCGGTTCGAGCACGATGCAATCCACCGGGCAGGCCGGCACGCATAGCTCGCAGCCGGTGCAGTCCTCGGCGATCACCGTATGCATCAGCTTGGCCGCACCCACGATGGCGTCGACCGGGCAGGCCTGGATGCACTTGGTGCAGCCGATGCAGTCGGCTTCCACGATGCGCGCGAGCATGCGGGGCTTTTCAACGCCGTGGTCCAGATCGAGCGGAAGCGTCGGCACGTCCAGCAATTGGGCGAGACGCGCGATACCGGCGGCGCCGCCCGGCGGGCACTGATTGATCTTCGCCTCGCCGCGCGCGATCGCCTCCGCGTAGGGGCGACAGCCGTGGTAACCGCATTGTTCGCATTGCGTCTGCGGCAGCAGGGCGTCGATGCGGTCGGCCAGCGGCGTCATGGGGTCAGCGAACGGTGGCGCCCGGCTTCGCTCCCTGGTCGGCGTCCAGCAGGAACAGGTCGCTGCCGCCGTCGCCGGCCGAGAGGATCATGCCTTCGGAAACGCCGAAGCGCATCTTGCGCGGCGCGAGGTTGGCGATGAACACCACGTTGCGGCCCACCAGCTTTTCCGGTTCGCCATAGCCGGCGCGGATGCCGGAGAAAATCTGGCGGGTGCCCAGCGGGCCGGCATCGAGTTCGAAGCGCAGCAGCTTGTCCGAACCGTCCACGAATTCGCACACGGTGACCTTGCCCACGCGCAGGTCGAGCTTGGCGAAATCGTCGATGCCGATCAGGGCGGGGCCGTCGTTGGTGGTCGGGGCGGGGCTGGCGTCGGTCATGGTCTTGCGGGTGTCCTTGGCTTTCTTCGGGGCAGGTTTGCGTTCGGCCGGAGCGAGCGAGTCCTTGGACTGCTCCACCATGGCCTCGACCTGCTTGGGGTCGATGCGGCCGAGCAGCGGCTCGAACGCGTTGATGGTGTGGTTGTGCAGTTCAGCGCGCGCGTCGTCGAAACCGCTGATGGGTGCAGCAAGGAAACGCTCCGCGGCTTCCACCGTGGCGGGTACCACGGGTTTGAGCAGCCCGGCCAGCAGCCGGAACGCGGCCAGCGCGAACGAGCACACCTGGTGCAGTTCATCGCGGCGCGATTCGTCCTTGGCCATCGCCCACGGCGCCTTGGCGGCGATGTAGCCGTTGACCAGGTCGGCCATGGTCACGAAGCGGCGCGTGACCTCGGCGAACTCGCCGCCGTTGTACAGCGCCGGCACGTCGCCGTAGAGCGAGAGCAGTTCACGCCACAGGGCCTGTTCCTCGTGGCTGAAGCCCGGCGCGAGGCGCCCGTCGAAATACTTGTGCACGAAACCGGCGGTGCGGCTGGCGATGTTCACCCACTTGCCCACGAGATGCGAATTGACGCGCTCCTCGAAGGCCTTGAGGTCCAGATCGACATCCACCGGCGTGTCGCTCAGCATGCTGGCGAAGTAGTAGCGCAGGAATTCCGGATGCAGGCCGGCATCAAGATACGTGCGCGCCTGGATGAAGGTGCCTCGCGACTTGGACATCTTTGCGCCGTTGACGGTGAGGTAACCGTTGACGTGCAGCGCGGTCGGCGTGCGGAAATCCGCGCCATGCAGCATCGCCGGCCAGAACAGGCCGTGGAAGTTGATGATGTCCTTGCCGATGAAGTGGTGCAGCTCCGCATGGCTGTCGGCGTTGAGGAAATCCTCGAACTTCAGATCCGTGCGGTCGCACAGCGCCTTGAAGCTGGCGAGATAGCCCACCGGCGCATCCAGCCACACGTAGAAGAACTTGCCCGGCGCATCGGGAATCGGGAAGCCGAAGTAGGGCGCATCGCGCGAGATGTCCCAGTCCTTCAGTCCGCTGTCCAGCCACTCGCGCAGCTTGGCCACCACGCCGCTGTTGGCGACCGGCTGGCCATCGGTGAGCTTGCCGGCGAACCAGTCACGCAGCAGCGGTTCGAACTTGCCCAGCTCGAAGAAGTAGTGCTCCGAATCGCGCAACACCGGCGTGGCGCCCGACATCACCGAATACGGGTTGATGAGGTCGGTGGGCGCATAGGTGGCGCCGCAGTGCTCGCAGTTGTCACCGTACTGGTCGGCGGTGCCGCAATTGGGGCAGGTGCCCTTGATGTAGCGGTCCGGCAGGAACATTTCCTTTTCCGGATCGAACAGCTGCTGGATATCGCGGCGCGCGATGAAACCGCCGTCACGCAGGCGCGTGTAGATCAGCGAGGCGAGTTCGCGGTTCTCGTCCGAATGCGTGGTGTGGTAGTGATCGAACGTTACGTTGAAGGCAGCGAAATCCGCCTCGTGGCCCACGCGAATGCCTTCGATGTAGGTCTCCGGCGACAGGCCAGCCTTCTCCGCGGCCAGCATGATCGGCGTGCCATGGGCGTCGTCGGCGCAGACATAGATGGCTTCGTTGCCCTGCATCCGCTGCGCGCGCACCCATACATCGGCCTGGATGTAGCCCAGCAGGTGGCCCAGGTGCAGGGGACCATTGGCATAGGGCAGGGCGTTGGTGACGAGTAGGCGACGGCTCATGGAGGAAAGCGGTTGCAAAGGGGTTGTCCATTATGACATGCGCTTCCCCGGAAACCGCGCCATCCGGCTGTGGAAGCGCTACATCCGTCTAGACGTCCACCGCCATGCCCAGAGGCAGACGGCGAGTAGCGCCGTGGGCAGCCACACCCAGCACAGTTCCGACAGCATCACGTGCAGGCCGCGTTCGCTGAAGAAGCGGGCACCGATCGGCGACACCGCGATGGGATGGAACGGTGCAAACCACCGCGCGTCGCTGAAGGGCCACCACAACGCCACGCCGAGCCCGCCGTCGGTGCATGCATCGAGCAGGGGATGCGAAAGCGCAGCTAGTCCAACGAAGGCAGCGCATTGCAGTGGCGGGCCATCGAGTTGCCGGTGCCAGAGTGCCGCGAGGGCCGCGAGCAACAACGCAAAGACCATGGAATGCGTCGCGCCACGATGTCCGAAATCCGAGGCGTAGGGAATGTGCAGCGCAAAGGCCAGCACATCGGCATCCGGCAGCATGGCCGCGACAGCGCCGGCGGCGAGCAGGCGGCCGCTGACGCGGCGGCGTCCCGCAGCGGCACCGAGCATCAGTGGCACGGCAGCATGGGTGAATGCGCTGGGCATTGCGGAGTCCTTTCGTGGGGGCGGACAGCCACGTTTGCACGATAGTGGGACGACAGCATGGAAGAACCGGGTGCTGGGCAAGGCGCTCGCGCGCGGTGTTGCACGTTTGTGCACGTTTTAATACATTTATATCCATTCTTGCCGAGCCTCTTGTGTGTGAAAACCATCCACGACACAACCCAAAGCCTGGAGCAGGCCCGCTCGCACCCCGCGGCGCGGCGCGCGACACGGCTGATCTTCCTGGTATCCGGCATTGGCATGTCGGCCTGGGCGCCGATGGTTCCTTACGCCAGGGCACGCTTGGGATTGGACGAGGCCCAGCTGGGCCTGGCGCTTCTCGCATTTGGCGGCGGCTCGATGATTTCGATGCCATTCGTGGGCTGGCTCGCGCATCGGCTGGGCAACCGCACGCTGATCGTGGCGTCGGGCCTGCTGATGTGCGTCGCGTTGCCGGTGCTGGCACTGGCTTCCACGCCACTCGCGCTGGTGGCCACGCTGTTCTACTTCGGCGTGATGCTGGGTGCCGTCGATGTGGCGATGAACGCGCATGCCGTGGATGTGGAGCGGCTCGATGGCGGCCGCCTGATGTCGGGTTTCCACGGCCTTTTCAGCATTGGCGGCCTCTCCGGCGCGGCGGTCATGAGCGGGCTGCTGGCCGTCGGCGTACCCTTGGCCGTCGCAGCGGGTGGCGTGGCCGTGGTGCTGGTCGCGCTGGTGCTGTGGTTACGCAGCGGATTGCTTGACGACGGCCGCACGGCCGTGTCGGCCGAACGCGGCGAATTCGGCATGCCGCACGCGCTTGCGTGGGTGCTGGGCCTGATGTGCTTCGCAAGCTTCCTCGCCGAAGGCGCCATGCTCGACTGGAGCGCGGTGTTCCTGCGCGATTTCCGCGGCGTGGCCGCGGCGTCGGCGGGTTTCGGCTATGCCTGTTTCTCGGTGGCGATGGCTACGGGTCGCCTCACCGGCGATCGCCTGATCGCTCGCTTCGGCCCGGTCTGGGCCGTGCGCGTCGGCGCCGCGCTGGCGGTATGCGGTTTCCTGCTGGTGGCCTGGGTGCCCAGCGTGGAGATGGCGCTTGGCGGCTTCGTGCTGATCGGCCTGGGCGCGTCCAACATCGTCCCGGTGATGTTCAGTGCCGCGGGGCGCTTGCCCGGCACGCCGCCGGCAATCGCCATCGCGACCGCCACCACGCTGGGCTACGCCGGCCTGTTGAGCGGGCCGGCGCTGATCGGTTTCGTGGCCCATGCCAGCAGCCTGCCGGTAGCATTTGCCGCCGTTGCCGGCTTGCTCGTGCTGGTGGCCCTGTCGGCAAGGATCGTGCAGCGATGAACAACGCCATTGACACCGTGGTCTTCGATCTGGGCAACGTGCTGATCGCCTGGGATCCGCGCCGGCTGTACCGGCAGCTGATTGCGGACGAGGTGCAGATGGAGTGGTTTCTGCGCGATGTGTGCAGCAGTGCGTGGAACGAACAGCAGGATGCGGGGCGTCCCTGGGCGGAGGCCACCGCGCTGTTGCGCGCACAGTACCCGCAGCATGCCGAGTGGATCGATGCCTACCACTTGCGCTGGGTGGAAACCCTGGTCGGTCCGATCGACGGCACCGTTGCGTTGCTGGATGAGCTGCGGCAGCGCGGCATGCGCCTGCTGGCCTTGACCAACTGGTCGCACGAAACCTTTCCCATCGCGCGCGAGCGCTATCCGTTCCTGCAGTGGTTCGAAGGCGTCGTGGTTTCCGGCGAAGAACGCCTGATCAAGCCCGATCCACGCATCTACCAGTGCCTGCTGGAGCGCTACGGCGTCGATCCCACACGCGCGCTGTATATCGACGACTCGCAGCGTAATGTCGATGCCGCCGAAGCGCTGGGCATGCAGGGCTGGTGGTTCCGCGATCCGCAGGGCCTGCGAGGGCGGTTGGTCGAGCTGGGCCTGTTGCAAGGTCTGCAGGCCGAGGCGCGGCATGGCTAAGCCGGTGCCTGCGTTGCCCGAGAGCGGCGTGCTGCCGGAGGAGCGCCAGCAGCGCATCCTTGCCAGGCTGCGCAACGACGGCCGGGTGGTGGCGGTTGAACTCGCCGCGGCGTTCGGTGTGTCGGAGGATTCCATTCGTCGCGACCTGCGTGAACTGGCGGCGCACGGCCTGTGCAAGCGTGTTTACGGCGGCGCCTTGCTGCCGGCGGCAACGCCCGCACCACTCAAGCAGCGACGCGGGGAACACCCGGCACGCAAACTGATGCTGGCGCGCAAGGCCGTGGAACTCGTGCGACGTGGCCAGACGCTGTTGATCGACACCGGCAGTACCAACGCGGCGATTGCATCGGTGCTGCCCACGGACGCGGGACTGACCGTGATCACCAACGCCCCGCATATCGCGCAACTGTTGCTGGATCGCGAAGGCTTCGACGTCTTGTTGATCGGTGGGCGCGTCGATGCCGGCATTGGCGGCACCATCGGCGCCCAGGCGGTGGAACAGGTGAGGCGCCTGCGCGCCGACCTGTGTTTTCCCGGCGCCTGCGCCATCGATGCGGCGCATGGACTATGGGGTTTCGACAGCGAGGAAGCGCTGTTCAAGCGCGCGATGATCGAAGCCAGCGACGAAACAGTAGTGGTCGCCACCGACGACAAGCTGGGTGCCGTCGCCACGCACCAGGTGGCGGAACTGTCGCGCGTGCAGCACCTGGTGGTGGAGCATTCGGCCGATCGCGCCACGCGTTCGGCGTTCACCACGCGTGGCGTGGCGGTGCATCGGGCCGAGGTGGGCTGACCTGCTTAGGTTGTTGTAGGTTGTTGTAGGAGCGCATCCAGTGCGCGATCACGGACTTCCAGCCAGTGCTGTTTTGCAGGCCCATCGCGCACTGGGTGCGCTCCTACAGGTAACTTGCGATGCCCGTCCTTCGTACCGGACGGGCCGTCGTCCTTACTGCTGGCGCTGCCACTCCTGGCTGCGGCCGAGCAGCGAGAAGCCGATATAGCCGCGCACGGTGAGCTTGCTGCCGTCAGCGCTGGGCTGCAGCTTCACCTTGTAGACCTTGCCGGTCTTGGGATCGAGGATCTTGCCGCCGTCCCACACGTCCCCGTCCTTGTGCACGCCCCACATGATGTTCATGCCTTCGACCGGCTTGTCCTTGCGCTCGCCGTCGCAGTTCTTGCAGAGCGGGTGCGGGCCTTCGTCGGACTGCAGCACCTCCAGCACGGTCGCCTTGAGCTCGCCGCCTTCGTCGGTGATCTTCACGATGGACTTGGGCTTGCCGGTCTCATCGTCGATGGTCTTCCAGGTGCCGACCGGGGTGTTCTCGGCGGCGAACACCGAACCGGCGCCCAGCAGCAGGGCAGTGGCGACGGCGGCGCGAAGCAGTGACTTCATGGGTAATCCTCCCGTACGAAAGCGTATGTTTGGAGCCTGACCGAGGTCATGCTGGGGCGTCAAGTTGCAATGCGAAAGCGTCGCGGCGGGCCGGGCAAGGGGCCGCGGCTGGCATAATGGGTCTTCCCCATGACAGTCCACGATTCGATATGACGCAGGCAAGCGAAGCCCTGGTCCGCCGCATTCTCGGCGAGCTGATTGATCCCCACACCGGCGCGCCGCTGGCTGACGTCGTGCGCGCCGTGGGCGTGGACGGCGATCGTGTGTCGGTGGACATCCAACTGGGCTATCCGTCCGCCGGAGCCCAGGCCGCGCTGTCGGCGCTCGTCAAGGAGGCGCTGGAAGCGGACCCGGCCATCGCCTCGGCCGCCGTGTCGATCGGCACGCGGATTCATTCGCACAAGGTGCAGGGCACGCTGGCGCCGCAGCCGGGCGTGAAGAACATCATCGTGGTGGCGTCGGGCAAGGGCGGCGTAGGCAAGTCCACGGTGTCGGCCAACCTGGCGCTCGCGCTGGTCGCGGAAGGCGCCAAGGTGGGTGTGCTCGACGCGGACATCTACGGCCCCAGCCAGCCGCGCATGCTCGGCATCAGCGGCAAGCCGCAATCGCCCGACGGCAAGACCATCATCCCGCTGGAGGCGCACGGCTTGCAGGCGATGTCGATCGGCTTCCTGATCGAGGAGGAGACGCCGATGATCTGGCGTGGCCCGATGGTCACCCAGGCGATGATGCAACTGCTCAACGACAGCCGCTGGGAACAACTGGACTACCTCATCGTCGACCTGCCGCCGGGCACCGGCGACATCCAGCTGACGCTGGCGCAGAAGGTGCCGGTGTCCGGCGCCGTGATCGTCACCACGCCACAGGACATTGCGCTGCTTGATGCACGCAAGGCCCTGAAGATGTTCGAGAAGGTCGAAGTGCCGGTGCTGGGCGTGGTGGAGAACATGGCCACCCACGTGTGTTCGAACTGCGGCCACGAGGAACACATCTTCGGCGAAGGTGGCGGCCGACGCATGGCGGAGCAGTACGGCGTGGCCTACCTGGGCTCGCTGCCGCTGGACATCCGCATTCGCGAGCAGGCCGACGGCGGCATGCCGACGGTGGCGGCCATGCCCGACTCCGACCTGGCCGCGCGGTATCGCGAGATCGCCCGCAATGCCGCCGGCCGGCTGTCGCGCCAGCCGCGCAACAAGTCGCTGGGCCTGGGCAAGATCATGGTGCAAGGCGCGCCGTGAGCGGCGCTGGCGGCAGGGACGCACCGTTTCGCATCCTTTGCCTGAGCGGCAGCCTGCGTCGCCGCTCGGGTAACAGCGCGTTGATGCGCGCGGCGGCGCAACTGGCCCCGTCGGGCCTACGGCTGGACGTCTATGAAGGGCTGGCACAGCTGCCGCTCTTCAATCCGGACGATGAGATGGAGAGTCTGCCGCAGACGGTGGCGCACCTGCGCAGCCAGGTGGGAGCCAGCGATGCCCTGCTGATCGCGTGCCCGGAATACGCCCACGGCGTGCCCGGCCCCTTCAAGAACCTGCTGGACTGGCTGGTGGGCAGCCTGGAATTCCCGGACAAGCCCGTGGCGCTGTGGAACGCCTCGGCGCGGGGTTCGCACCATGCGCAGGAAGCGCTCCAGGAGATCCTGCGCACCATGTCTGCCCGGCTGCTACCGCTGGCGTCCTTCACCGTGCCGTTGCCGGGCACAGGCTGCGAAACCGCCGATGTGCTGGCCGACCCGCCGCTGGCCGGCCTGGTGAGCGGGGCTTTGGGTGAGCTGGTCCGCGAATTGGAGCGGACGACTGGCGGGTGAACCCGGATTTCCGCTATTTTCCCGGTCTTTACGCCCAGCGGCGCGACTGTAACCCCCTTCGGGAGTCCGAGTGAGCATCAAATCCGACAAGTGGATCCGCCGCATGGCCGAACAGCACGGCATGATCGAGCCGTTCGAGCCGGGCCAGGTCAAGACGCGCGACAACACCAGGCTGGTGTCGTACGGCACGTCGAGCTACGGCTATGACGTGCGCTGCGCGCGCGAGTTCAAGATCTTCACCAACATCAACTCGACCATCGTCGATCCCAAGGCCTTCGACCCGACCAGCTTCGTCGACGTCGAGGCCGACGTGTGCATCATTCCGCCCAATTCCTTCGCACTGGCACGCACGGTCGAGTACTTCCGCATTCCGCGCAAAGTGCTCACCATCTGCCTGGGCAAGAGCACGTATGCGCGCTGCGGCATCATCGTCAACGTGACGCCGCTGGAGCCCGAATGGGAAGGCCATGTGACGCTGGAGTTCTCCAACACCACGCCGCTGCCCGCCAAGATCTATGCGAACGAAGGCGTGGCGCAGATGTTGTTCCTCGAATCGGACGAGGAATGCGAGACCAGCTACAAGGATCGCGGCGGCAAGTACCAGGGCCAGCAGGGCGTCACCCTGCCGCGCACCTGAGTCTCCGGTCGTTGAGATCCACCTGAACGATTACCTTCCGCGTCCGGTGCGTCCGGCCGGGGCGGCGCTACACTCCCTTCGTTAACATCCATGCATTGCAGGAGATTCCGCATGACCCGTTTTCCCACGCTGCTGACCCGCGCGGCCGCAGCCATCCTGCTGGGCAGCATGCTGGTGCTGGCCGGCTGTCATCGTGGCAGCGCCAAGGACGAGGTGCGCACGGCCGACATGAAGAGCCAGTTCGATGCGACCATCCAGGCCTACAAGAGCGGCCAGTTCGTCGTTGACGGTGCCGTGCTGTCGGCGCTGGACACCGGCAGCCACTTCGCCTACCTCAAGGACCAGGGCAAGCTGCCCAAGACCGTGCTGCTCGAGCCCAGTGACGACTCCAAGATCCGCAAGCAGCACCTGCAGTACATGGCGCGCCTGCAACTGGACTATGGTTTCACCGTCTATTACGACGACGGCGGCACGCTGAAGAAGATCAGCGTGGTCGATACCAAGGCCCGTGACCTGGAAGACTACAA
Source organism: Dyella sp. (assembly GCF_035685885.1). GTDB lineage: Bacteria > Pseudomonadota > Gammaproteobacteria > Xanthomonadales > Rhodanobacteraceae > Dyella. The sequence continues at coordinate 65,809 of NZ_DASRZX010000034.1, forward strand.
GGCGCCGCCGAAGGCCGCCGATTCGGCACCGCCGCCGCAGCAGCACTGAGCAGCGGTTGCCTGAAAGAAAAAGCCCGCGGGAATTCCGCGGGCTTTTTTTGTGGGCCGTGATAAGCGGTGATCGCGCACTGGGTGTGCTCCTACAAAAGCGCGGAAGTGTCACTGTGGGAGCGCACCCAGTGCGCGATCCACAGCTTGCTCAGTGCTCCAGTGTCGCGCGCAACGCCTCGATCATCGACGCCAGCGATGCTTCCGCATATGGCTGCGCCTGTCCGCTGCCCCACACCGGGCCTGGCCATGCCGCGTCGCCTTCACGGCGTCCCACGACGTGCACGTGCAGCTGCCGCACGATATTGCCGAGCGCGCCGAGATTGAGCTTGTCGAACGGCGCGACGGTACGCAGCGCCTGTGCGGCGAGGTTCACCTCGTGCCACAGCGTCGCTTGTTGCGCAGCAGGCAGGTCGCAGATTTCCACCAGCCCCGGCACACGCGGCACCAGCACCAGCCACGGAAAGCGCGCATCGTTCATCAGCAGCACATCGCACAGTTCAAGCGAGGCGATGGCTTGCGTGTCGCGCGCCAGGCGAGGATCGAGCATGAACTCGCTCATGCGCCCTGCGCCAGGTGTTTTTCGAAGAAGGCGAGCGTGCGCGAATACGCCAGCTTCGCGCTGGCCTCGTCGTACTGCGCCCCCACGTCGCGATTGAATGCGTGGTCGGCGGGGTAGGTGAACACGTCCATTTGCGGCAGCATCTGGCGGTGCTTTTCCACCATCTCCGGCGGAATGCTCTTGTCCTTCTCGCCGAAGTGGAACATCACCGGCGCCTTTGGTTTCTCGCCGAGAAAGGGCACGTTGCGCGCGCCGTAGTAACTCACCGATGGCAAGCCCAGGCGCATTGCCGCAAGCATCGCCACCGTACCGCCCCAGCAATAGCCGACCGTGCCGATGCGTCCCGCGGAGGAAATCGCTTCGGCGGCGCTGGCCACGTCTTCCACTGCACGATCGAGTCCGAGCTCGGTCACCAAGGCCTTGCCGCGCGTATAGCCTTCCTCGTTGTAGCCCAGCTCCACGCCAGTCTCGAGATGATCGAAGAAGCTCGGCGCGATGGCCGTATAGCCGGCTTCCGCGAACCCATCGGCTACCCGGCGGATGTGGTCGTTGACACCGAAGATCTCCTGGATCACCACGATGCCGCCCTTGGGCTTGCCCGCCGGCTTGGCCAGGTAGGCACCGATGCACTGCATGCGCGTGGTGTTGAGGTTGATGGTCTGGCCCATGGCAACGTTCCCTCGATGGCAAGGCCGTCATTGTAGTCATTCAGGGATTTGGGTCGGCCTGGGCTATAATGGTCTGTTTTCCACATAGTTACGGTTGCTCGTCCATGTCTCAGGCCTCGCCCAAAGTCGGTTTCGTCAGTCTTGGTTGTCCCAAGGCCCTGGTCGACTCCGAACGCATCCTCACCCAGCTCAAGGTCGAGGGTTACGAGATCGTGCCCAGCTACGGCGCGGCCGATGCGGTGGTGGTGAACACCTGCGGCTTTATCGATGCGGCCGTGCAGGAGTCGCTGGATGCGATCGGCGAGGCGCTGCACGAGAACGGCAAGGTGATCGTCACCGGTTGCCTGGGCAAGCGCTCGGAGCTGATCCGCGAGGCCTATCCGGACGTGCTCGCCATCACCGGTCCGCAGGACTACGCCAGCGTGATGAGCGCGGTGCATTCGGCGCTGCCGCCCAAGCGAAACCCGTTGCTGGACATCATCCCGGATACCGGCATCAAGCTGACCCCGAAGCACTACGCGTACCTGAAGATTTCCGAGGGCTGCAACCACCGCTGCAGCTTCTGCATCATCCCGTCGATGCGCGGCGACCTCGTGTCGCGTCCGGTCGATGAGGTGTTGCTCGAAGCCGAGCGCCTGGTGAAGGGCGGCGTCAAGGAACTGCTGGTCATCTCGCAGGACACCAGCGCCTACGGCGTGGACGTGAAGTATGCCGAGCGCCAGTGGCGCGACAAGAGCTACCGCACGCGCATGACCGAGCTGTGCGATGGCCTGTCGGAGCTCGGCGTGTGGACGCGTCTGCACTACGTCTATCCGTATCCGCACGTCGACGAGGTGATGCCGTTGATGGCGGAGGGCAAGATCCTTCCGTACCTCGACATTCCGTTCCAGCACGCCAGCCCGCGCATCCTCAAGTTGATGAAGCGCCCGGGCAACATCGACAAGACGTTGGAGCGCATCCGCAACTGGCGCAAGGTGGTGCCGGATCTCACCATCCGCAGCACCTTCATCGTCGGGTTCCCTGGCGAAACGGATGCGGAGTTCGAAGAGCTGCTCGATTTCCTGCGTGAAGCGGAGCTGGATCGTGTCGGTGCGTTTGCCTACTCGCCGGTGGATGGCGCCAAGGCCAACGAGTTGCCGAATCCGGTGTCCGAGGAACTGAAGGAAGATCGCCTGGAGCAGTTCATGGCCGTGCAGGCGGAAATCTCCGCCGCCAAGCTGCAGCGCAAGATCGGCCGCACCCTGAAGGTGCTGGTCGACGAAGCGGGCGCCAGCGGTGCCGTCGCCCGCTCCGCTGCCGACGCGCCGGAGATCGACGGCGTGGTGCACATCGCCAACGGCCAGCTGCTGAAGCCGGGTCAGTTCGTCGACGTGGTGGTGGAAAGCGCCGACGAGCACGACCTGCACGCACGCCTGGCAGGCTGATCGCGGCGGGGTGGCGTCATGCGTTACGTGGCGCCCGCCCGCCTTGCCGTCGATCCCGCGGTTTTTTCGCGGCCACCGTTGAGCGAGTGGCCTGCACAAGTCGATTGGCTGCGCTCTCCCGCGTGGCCAACGCTGGATGCAATCAACGCGGCGCGTCCCACCACCATGCGTGAGCGCTTCGCCGAACAGACGCTTGCGCTGCTCGACGACGGGCTGCATTACGAACTGCGCATCGCGCAGCAAGCCACCATCGCCACACGCGCCGCCAACTGGCACGACCTGTTCAACGCCATGGCCTGGTTGCGCTACCCGGACATCAAGCGCGCGCTCAACGCGCAGCAGGTGGCGGAAATCGCCCATATGGGCACGCGGGAACGCTCACGCGCGCAATATGCGCTGACGCATTTCGACGAAGCGGGCGTGATGGTCGTCTTGCGCGACCGCCATCTGCTGGACCTGTGGGACGCGCACGACTGGCATGGCCTGTTCTGGCGCGAGCGCGATGCGTGGCTGGACGGGCGCGCCCGAGTAGAGGTGTTCGGCCATGCTCTGCTGGAACACGCGCTTACGCCCGCCAAGCTGCTGGTGGGCAAGGCGATCGCATTCCTCGCGAATGGCGAGACCTTGTCACCCGAGAACGCCTGTGCCAACGGTATCCGGGAAGGACGCTTGCTGCGGGATCCGCTGGAACTGCGGCCCTTGCCGCTGTCCGGCCTGCCTGGCTGGCACCCCGAAAGCGGGCTGGAAACCTTCCATCGCCATACGGCCTGCTACCAGCCGCGCCGCGCCGGGCGGACCTACCCGCCAGCCGTTACCCTGTGACCTGAACGGCCAATCCGGGCTTTTTGAAATTGCGGCGTGGGTGCAATCGCGCTAAAAGTGCCCCGGGAAGCGCGGGAGAACGGGCATGGAATGGGCTTGTCGGGTGCGCTTGGGGACGGGACGATGGTGGCTTCGACGGGTCGGCCTGCTGGCCTGTCTGGTCGTGCCCGGCCTGGCAGCAGCAGACCATGACGCGGTTCCTCCGAAGGATGACCCCGTGGCGATCCACTTCGGCATCCTGCCGATTGGCAGCGCCGCCGAATCGCGCGAGCAGTGGCGGCCACTGCTGGAAGATCTCGAAAAGAAACTTGGCCACCCCGTATCCACGGTGTCGGTGAGCAGCTATGCCGGCCTGTCGGGCGCGATCGCCGACCAGCGCGTGGACATCGCCTTCCTCTCGGGCCGGCTCGCCATCGAGGCAGTGCAGCACCAACACATGAGTGTCGCGGCCCAGTTCGTGCGCAAGGATGGCGTCAAGGGCAACGTGGCCATGCTGATCGTGCGATCCAGCGGGCCCATCCACGATCTCAAGGAATTGCTGGCGCAGCCTGGTCGCTGGCGCTACGGACGCGGCGAGCCGTTGTCGGTCACCGGTTACGTGGCGCCTGAGGCGGAGGTCTTTGCCTCGCGCGGGCTGAACTCGGACACCTTCTTCGCCAGCGTTCACGTGTCCAACCATCAGAACAACGCGCTTGCCGTAGTCAATGGCGAAGTGGACGTGGCCACCAGCAACAATCCGGACCTGGACCTGTTCCGTCGCAATTTCCCCGATGAGGCCTCGCGGATCCGGGTGATCTGGCGCTCCTCCCTGATTCCCTCCGGCGTGCTGGTGGTGCGCGATGGCATGCCCGAGCCCTTGCGCAGCCAGCTGGTCGATTTCATGCGCGGCTATGGGCAAGGCCAGGGCGCGGCGGGAGACCGCGAGCGCGCCAACCTCGCCCGCATCCCCGACCTCGCGGGCTTCGCGCCGGCCGAGGACAGCGTGTTGAAGCCGTTCGTCGACATGGAATTCCAGCTGATCCGCGAACAGGCCAGGCATGGCCGCTGGGTCAACGAGCAGGCGCGCGATGCCCGCCTTGCGCAGATCGATGCGGACTACCAGAAGGCCATGCGCCTGCTGCTCAAGCACTGACCCTGCGTTCAAGCAGTCAGTGCTAGGGTGCGCCGTTTGCTGGCGTAAGCGCCGCTCCATGGAGACCTGTATGTCCGTCTACGATCGCGTCCTGCGTGCCTGCCGCCTTGGCATGCTGACTCTGCTGCTGGGGACCGTGCCTCTTGCGCATGCCCAGCTCGCGCCGACGGGCTTGCCCGATGCCGACAAGCAGCAGATCAAGAACTACACGCTCAACGACGACGTCTTCAACCGGCTGGCGTCAGCCACGCGGGAGGCGCGCAGCGCCGGCATTCCGCCCCAGGCGGGTCCTGACCAGAGCAAGGTGCACAGCCTCGACGATCTGGCGGCGCAGGCGATGGCCAGCGATCCGCGCATTCCCGTGCTGGTGAAGAAGTACGGCTTTACGCCGCGGGAATTCATGCTGGCCAACATCGCGCTGATGAATGCGGTCATGGCCACGCAGGCGCGCAATGATCCTGCCTTGGCCAACAACCTCAACCAGGTCTGGGTCAATCCCGACAACCTGCGCTTTGTCGAGGCGCATCGCGCGGAAGTGGCGGCGCTGTTGCAGGGCAATTGATGTCGAGGCGACTGCGGATCAATAGCTGACAGCGACGATGGCGAAGCGGATGCGGCCGCCCGGCAGCTCCGCTTCAAATTCATCGTCCTGTCGTTTCTTCAGTGCCGCGCGCGCAAGCGGCGAGTCGATGCTGATCCAGCCCTGCCGCGCGTCGGTTTCATCGGGACCCACGATGCGATAGGTCACGCATTCGCCCGACTCGACGTTCTCCAGTTCGATCACGGCGCCGAAGAACACCACGTCCTGGTCCGATGGCGTGCCGTCAGCCACCTTCAGTGACGGAATGCGCTTGCTGAGATAGCGCACGCGGCGATCGATCTCGCCCAGCTGCTTCTTGCGATAGGTGTATTCCGCATTCTCCGAGCGATCGCCTTCGGCTGCGGCCGCCGCCAGTGCCTTGACCACTTCCGGGCGCAGCGTGTGCCACAGATGGTCCAGTTCTGCCTTGAGTTTCTCGAAACCATCGCGCGTGATGATGGCGGTGGAATGCGGGGCAGGCGGGCGCCAGCGGGTCATGTCGGTCTATCCGTCGAGCAACGTATCGGGCGCCGATTTTATCGGTTGTGCGCGTCGGCAGCATGCGAAGCGTCGGGCGCTTGCATGCGCCGCGCCATGGCCACGAGATCCGCATGCAGCGGATGCTCGGGCCATGCGGCAGCCAGCTTGCCCAACAATACGGCAGCCTCCATGCGCTGGCCCAGTTCGTCGCCGAGCAGCCGCGCCGCGAGCAGGCCTGCCGCTGGTCCGTCGGGCGAGCGCGGCCAGCGCCGCAGGAAACCATGGCAAAGCCTGAGCGCCAACCGTGTCATGCCCGAACGCGCCGCAAGCTCGGCCAGCGTCGCAACATGCGCGGGCTCGTCGGGCAGGAAGCCGGCATCGATCTCCATGCACTCCTGGACCAGGCCCAGGGCACGGCGCGGTTCGTGGTTGGCCATCTGCATCGCGATCAAGATGTGCCCGTGCTCGATCAGGGCGTCGCGCTGGTCTTCCTGGCGCAGCAGTTCGCGGTAGGCATGGTGCAGCGATGCCGGCGCGCTGCGTCCCTGCATGCGCTGCACCAGCATCGCGAGGGCGGCTGTACGATCGACCTCGGCGGTGGCCTGTACTCGTTGCAGCAGTTGGGCGTCTTCGTCCTGGCCGCTTTCCCGCACCAGCTCCTCGGCCTCCGGCTCGATGCCGAAGCTCTCGTGGCGCTGATGGATCATGGCGCCCATCAGGTGCAGGTTGAGAATGATCAGGTACGTGTAGGCAAAGGCAAACAGCGGCAGCGACAGCAGCTTCGGCATGAAAGCCGTGGCGACCGATGCCAGCACGATCAGCATGCCGGTGGCGATGTTCAGCCCCACGGGAATCAGGTACGACGGGCCGAAGCGTCGCATCACTTCCCACCACGTCACCGGACTCATCGCCACTTCGAGATTGCCGTCAAAGGCGAGCGACATGTCGATGGCGGGCAGGGTGATCGCGAACAGCACGATCAGCGGCCACAGCGCGGGCGGATAGAAGACGGCGCTCAGCACGCACAGGGCGAAGGCGAACAGATGGATCGCCATGAGGCTGTTGCCCGCGGCGGGATTTTCATCCACGCCGATATCCGGCGGATCGGCAAAACCGTTGGCAGTGTGCTGGAGGCAGGTGGCGGCGTACCGCCAGGTGCACGCCCACAGTGCGAAGCCCGCGAGCACGCCGATGAAGGCAGGCAACAAGGCGAGGTAGTGCGCGAAAGCGAGTGCCACGCAGGTGGCCAGGCCGCCGCCGCGCAGCGGATAGGTGAGGCCGGCGGCGAAA
>NZ_DASRZX010000035.1:0-11193 GCF_035685885.1 Dyella sp.
TATTCAGTCGTGCGCGACGGCGCATTTGTGCATGTCACGCTGGGGACACTGACGGATGAGCCGTCCATACGTCCGGATAAACACATCTTTGTAGGGTCGAAGGCCGCATGGTTCGTCATCGCAGACGACTTGCCGCAATACATCGAGCACGCACCATGACGGCAAGAAAAACCCCGCTTCAAGCGGGGTTTTCGTTTCAGGTCTGGACGCCGCCGGGGCCGAGGCGATTCTGGTAGGCCGATTCGGTTTCCGTATACAGGCCCGACCACGGATCAAGCACGTACCCGTCTGCAGGTTCGGGTGATACGCGTCGTGCATGGGGATGCGGTTCGTCGCCAATGAAGGACGCATCAAGGGGTGTACGTTCCATAGGCACTCCTCGCTGGTGGCACGGGAAGTCAGGTTATCGGCCGTGTTGTTCGGGACCGGTTAAGCCAACGGCGCTCCGCTGCAAACATAAAACTCATGAAATATGGGTTTTGTCTGGCACGCGCATGATGACGTGCGAGAATGACTGTCCCGCATCGCCCGTGTGACCTGTCTGCGATGGCTATGAACAAAGACACCTATCGTCAGTTCCAGGAAGAGCTGGCCGCACTGGACCGCGCACAGGAAGAGCGCAGGCAGCAAGCGTCCGATCTGCCCATGGAGCGCGCCCGGCGTGAATTCCTGGCGCTGCGCGAACGCTATGGACTGAGCGTGGCCGATGTCGTTGCGTTCTTTCCTGAGGAGGAAGGCATCGCCTACCTGCAGGGTTTGATTGCGGCGGCTGACGCACCGAAGGCGCCGCGAAAGCAACGGGCGTCGCGCAAGAAGGCTGACGAATAGCCGCTCGACCCAGGGCGTGCATCGCCTGCCATGCTGGCCGGACGAGGACAGTTGCGATGACATTGTCATGACGCTTGTTCTGCCATACCGGCATCGAACACGGGAGGATGGTCGCCATGATCGAGCAGATAAGTGGATTGCCGGCGGGTGCTCTGGGTTTTCGCGCGAGTGGCCAGGTAACGGCGGCGGATTACGAGCGCGTGCTGGTACCTGATGTGGAAGCTGCCTTTGCCTTGAATCGCAAGCTGCGCCTGCTCTATCACGTGGGAACGGAATTCACCGGCTTTGAGCCGGGCGCCATGTGGGAAGACGCGATGCTGGGTTTTCGCCACTTCAGCGGTTGGGATCGCGTGGCACTGGTCACCGACGTGCAATGGTTGCGGGTGGCGTCGTTGGCCATGGGTTTTGCCATTCCCGCGCATTTCAAGCTGTTCCACAACGCCGAACTGGATGCAGCGTTGGCGTGGATCGGCGAGCCTCGCGCCGATTCATCAGAAGGGAACACATGAAACTTTTTCGCGCTCTTGTGCAGCGCGGAAAGTTGTGGTGAAGTCAGGTCCATGTCCAGCCTTTCTGCCCGCTTCGCAGCCATGACCATCGCTTCCGCGATGGCGGGCGAACGCGCGCTCACGCTGAACAACAATAACGCCAATAACAATACCCGCACCAACGGGTGGGCCGGCGTGTAAGCAGAAATCGCATACATACACACGCAAAAGGCCCGCTCACCGCGGGCCTTTTTGTTTTTCCGCTCCGTGAAAAACCACAAGGGAAACGTCAGTCATGTGCTCTATCTTCGGTATGTTCGACCTCCAGCCCGGCGACGATCTGGCGGCACTGCGCCAACAGGCGCTGGAACTTTCGCAACGCCAGCGTCACCGTGGTCCGGATTGGAGTGGCGTGTTCGTGGACGCCGGCGTCATCCTGGTGCACGAGCGCCTCGCCATCGTCGATCCCACGAGCGGCGCGCAGCCGTTGCATTCCCGCGATGGCGGGCTGGCGCTTGCGGTGAATGGTGAGATCTACAACCACCGCGAACTGCGCGGCGCCAGCGACTACGACTTCACGACGGGCTCCGATTGCGAAGTGATCAATGCGTTGTACCGCGAGGGTGGCGAACCGCCGGCCTGGATTTCGCGGCTCAACGGCATCTTCGCCTTTGCGCTGTGGGACAGCGAGGCTGCACGCTACGTGATCGCGCGCGATCCCATCGGCGTGTGCCCGTTGTATTGGGGCCACGATAGCGAGGGACGCCTGTGCGTGGCATCGGAGATGAAGGCGCTGGTGGGCGTGTGCGCGGATGTCGCTGCGTTTCCGCCGGGTCACGTCTATGACAGTGCCGATGGCCAGCTCAGGCGCTACTACGACAAGCCATGGCGTGATCATGCGCAAACCCGGGGCCATGATCTCGCCGCCGGCGTGTTGCGCGAGGCGTTCGAGCAGGCCGTGCATCGCCAGCTGATGACCGACGTGCCCTATGGCGTGTTGCTTTCAGGCGGCCTCGATTCTTCGCTGGTTGCGGCCTGCGCTGCCCGTTTCGCCCGTCATCGCGTGGAAGAAGACGACCGCGCCGAGGCATGGTGGCCGCGGCTGCATTCGTTTGCGATCGGTTTGGATGGCTCTCCGGACCTCGCCGCCGCGCAGGTTGCCGCCGATGCGCTGGGCACCGTGCACCACGGTTTCGTCTACACATTCTGGGAAGGCCTGGATGCGTTGCCGGAAGTCATCCGCCACATCGAAACCTATGACGTCACCACCATCCGCGCCTCCACGCCGATGTATTTGCTGGCGCGGCGCATCAAGGCGATGGGCGTGAAGATGGTGCTTTCGGGCGAGGGTTCGGACGAAATTTTTGGCGGCTACCTGTATTTCCACAAGGCACCGTCTGCCGAAGCCTTCCACGAGGAAACGGTACGCAAGCTGGATGCCTTGCACAGTTATGACTGCCTGCGCGCGAACAAGTCGATGATGGCCTGGGGCGTGGAGGCGCGCGTGCCGTTCCTCGATCTGGAATTCCTCGACGTGGCGATGAGCATGGACGCGCGCCACAAGATGGCGGGGCAGGGCCGTATCGAGAAGGCCGTGTTGCGTGAAGCGTTCCAGGGTGCGTTGCCCGACGAGATCCTCTGGCGCCAGAAGGAGCAGTTCAGCGACGGCGTGGGCTACGGTTGGATCGATGGCCTCAAGGCGCATGCCGAGCAGGCAGTGAGCGATCGTGAATTCGCCGCGGCGGCTACGCGCTTTCCGCACAATCCGCCGGCCACGAAGGAGGCGTATCTCTATCGCCGCATCTTCGAGAAGTTTTATCCGGGGCAGGCCTGTGCCGAGACGGTGCCGGGAGGCAAGTCGATTGCGTGCTCGTCACCGGCGGCGCTGGCATGGGACCCGGCGTTTGCGGCGGCGGCCGATCCGTCGGGGCGTGCCGTGCGCGGGGTGCATCAGCAGGCGTTGGGGTGAGGGGTGGGTTGACCCATCTTCTGTGGGACATAGTGAGCGCAGCGGGCATGGGGTCAGCAGTCATGTCGTGCTGCGATCGCGCACTGGGTGCGCTCCTGCAAAAGAATGCACCGCGCACATCCCTGCACCTGTAGGAGCGCACACAGTGCACGATCCGTGCAGGGCGGTCTTGCCACCGCGCCATTCGCGCACGGGGTGCTCCCACAACAGAACCGTGAGAGGCTTGCCTGTGTCAGTGCAGATTGTCGTGCAGCAGCATGCAGGCGTGGCGTTGGTCGAAATCGAAGAAGTAGTCCATGTCGCCGAGCGAGCCGCTGCCCAGGACGTAACTCCATGGCAGGTCCGCGTCGCGGAACACGCCGAAGGTCATCTGGATGGGTTGGCCTGACACGACCACTTCGGCGGTCGCCTGGCTCACGCGGGCCGCATGGGTAGCGCCCACATCGCGTATGCGCATGCGGCGGTTGTAGATCGCATTCACCTCGTCCATCGCGGACTGGTTGCCATTGAGGTAGAACGAGCTGCCACTGTCCAGCAGGGTAATGCGCTGGGTGCCGTTGATGGACAGGTTGGTGACCACGCGCACGCTGTTGCCCCACACGTTCGTGGATATCAGCAGTGGTTCGTTGCAGGCCGGGCGCTGGCCGTCCTTGCCGTAGACGAACAGGTCGCGGTCGGTGAGCCGGAAGGCGCCCAGCCGACGCAGGATGTCCATGCCGATCAGGTGCCGGGATGCGGGCACGATCTCCACGGGAACGTTCTCCAGCGTGATCTCGCCGATATGCGCTTTTTCCAGGACGCCATGCTGGGTGGGTATATTCTTGGAGAAGAAAGCCCCTGTCCGTCCATCGATGCCGACGGCGCGGACACCGAGGTGTTCGGCCGTATCCTGGTCCATCACCATCGTGCCTGCGCCCGTATCCAGTGTCATGCGGGCCGATTCGCCGTTGGCGGCTTCCAGCTTCACGGCGCCGCGCTGATCGTACGAGGCTTTCAGCAGCGGCATGGAAAAGTTGCCATCCGGTTTGGTGAGGCGGAACGGCGGGATATCGCGACGCGTGTTCACATACGTCGTCATGCCGTCCAGTTCGGCAGCGGGCGCGCGTCCGGCAAACCGTTTGACGATGTCCAGTTCCTCCGCTTCCGCCGCCTTGTCGCCCTGGGCAAGCCGAAGGTTGCCGTTGGCCAGGTGGGCGCAATACAGCGCGATGCCCGGCCGCCGGTTGATCAGCTCCTTTTCGCACAGCCGGGCATCTTCAGTGGCCTTGTCCAGGTTGTACTGCACGCGCTCGAGCGCCGTGGCGGCCACTACGTGCGCGATGGGGTCAGGGTTGTGCTGATAGATATCCAGCAATAGCGGCAGATCGACCTTGACCAGTGCGCGGTTGATCTCGTTGACCGCCTGGCCGGCCGTCATCTGCGCAGGCGGCACGTCGGCGTCCGGCGTCGCGGGCGCTGCCTGTTCTCCCGCCGTCGCGGTTGCCGCCGCCATGACCATCGCCAAGCCGAACCCCGCCACCAACCTCGCCATCGTCGCTTCCCTGCGTTTTTAGGAGGCCGGAGTATAGGCAGCCCAGCATGTCGTTTTCATGCGACGCGGGCGCCACTTCTTGCGTGCCAGAGCCGGCCGGAAGCCCCGCTGGGGCTTCGCTCTGCTACCATGGACGGCCGTTTTCCCATGACTTTCCATCCATGATCGAAACCAATCCGATCCATGCGCAGATTGCGGACCTCAAGGGCCGCGTCGAGTCGCTTAGGGGGTATCTTTGACTACGCCACCAAGCGTGAGCGTCTCGAAGAAGTAAGCCGCGAACTGGAAGGCCCCAACGTGTGGGACGATCCGCCGCGCGCGCAGGAACTGGGCCGAGAACGCGCCCGCCTGGACACCATTGTCAGCGGTATCGATAGCCTCACGGCCGGTCTGGCCGACGCGGGCGAGCTGCTCGACATGGCTGCGGCCGATGGCGACGAGGACACCGTCAACTCTGTGGTGACCGACTTGGCCGGCCTCGAAGCCAAGGTGGCCAAGCTGGAATTCCAGCGCATGTTCTCCGGCAAGATGGACGCCAACAACGCCTTCGTGGACATCCAGGCTGGCGCGGGTGGCACCGAGGCGCAGGACTGGGCCGAAATCCTGCTGCGCATGTACCTGCGCTGGGCCGAGTCGCGCGGCTGGAAGACTGAGCTGCTGGAAGTCTCCGGCGGCGAAGTGGCCGGCATCAAGTCCGCCACGTTCCGCGTCGAAGGCGATTACGCCTACGGCTGGCTGAAGACCGAAATCGGCGTGCACCGCCTGGTGCGCAAGAGCCCGTTCGATTCGGACAACCGCCGCCACACCAGCTTCACCTCGGTGTTCGTCTCGCCGGAAGTGGATGACGACATCGATATCGACATCAACCCGGCCGACCTGCGTACCGACGTGTACCGCTCGTCCGGCGCCGGTGGTCAGCACGTTAACAAGACCGAGTCGGCGGTGCGTATCACGCATATCCCGACCAATACGGTCGTGGCCTGCCAGACCGAGCGCAGCCAGCATGCCAACCGCGACCGCGCCATGAAGATGCTGGCGGCCAAGTTGTACGAACTGGAATTGCAGAAGCGCAATGCCGAAAAGGACGCGCTGGAAGCCTCCAAGTCCGACATCGGCTGGGGCAGCCAGATCCGCAACTACGTGCTCGACCAGAGCCGCATCAAGGATCTGCGCACCGGCATCGAGCGCTCGGACACGCAAAAGGTACTCGACGGTGACCTTGACGAATTCATCGAGGCCAGCTTGAAGTCGGGCCTGGATGCGGGCGCCAAGCGCGTGGATGCATGATCGCGAGCCATTGAACTTGCCGATGACGGAGGCGATGCACGCATGAACCGCAGGAAACCTTTCTCCATTCTGGTCGTGTGTGCATCGCTGGTGGCATTTTCCGGCGCGGTCAGCGCGCAGGACGATGGCTCGACCAGCCAGGGCATCAAGCAGGACGCACACGCGGCCGGCAAGGATATTGGCGATGCTGGCCGCAACGTCGGGCATGCCACGAAGGATGCGGCCGTCACGGTGGGACACGGTGCCAGGGATGCGGGCGTAGCGGTCGGACATGGCGCGAAAGACGCCGCCCTGACCGTTGGGCACGGCGCGCGTGATGGCTGGAATGCCACCAAACACGCGGTAAAACACGCGTTCGGCAAGGACGATTGACCGTCGGTGCTGCGGGCAACCGCCGCTCCGATGATCCAATGACAAACAAGAGACGCGCCCGCCGCATGGTGCGGGCGCCGGCAGCTACGGAAACCTCATGACTGAACCGACCGATATCCAGCCCATCGACGAGAACAAGCTGATCGCCGAGCGCCGCGAGAAACTCAAGGCGTTGCGCGGGCAGGGCGTGGCGTTTCCGAACGACTTCAAGATGGATGCGTTTGCGGGCGACCTGCAGGCCGAATTCGCCGATGTCGACAAGTGGACGGCCGAAGCCATCGAGGCGCTTGGCCGCCGCGTGAAGGTGGCCGGCCGCATCATCCTCAAGCGCGATCAGGGCAAGGTCGCCTTCGTGCAGATGCAGGACTTCAACGGCCGCATCCAGCTGTTCATCCACCAGGGCACGGTGGGCGAGGACACCTACAAGGCGTTCAAGGGCTGGGACATGGGCGACATCGTCGGCGCCGAGGGCACGCTGATGCGCACGCGCACCGGCGAGCTGTCGGTGAAGGTGGAATCGCTGCGCCTGCTGACCAAGAGCCTGCGCCCGCTGCCGGACAAGCATCACGGCATGGCCGACGTGGAGCAGCGCTATCGCCAGCGCTACGTCGATCTGATCGTCACTGAGGAAGCGCGCCGTACCTTTGCGCTGCGCTCGAAGATCATCGGCCATATCCGCAAGTGGCTCGAAGCCGCGCCGCGCCGCTTCATGGAAGTGGAAACGCCGATGATGCACGTGATTCCGGGCGGCGCCACCGCGCGCCCGTTCGTCACGCATCACAACGCGCTGGATATGGATCTCTACCTGCGTGTGGCGCCGGAGCTGTACCTCAAGCGCCTGGTGGTGGGTGGTTTCGATCGCGTGTACGAGATCAACCGCAACTTCCGCAACGAAGGTGTGTCCACGCGCCACAACCCCGAATTCACCATGCTCGAGCTGTACCAGGCGTACGCCACGTATACCGAGATCATGGACCTCACCGAGGAAGTGATTCGCGACACCGCGAAGAACGTCATCGGCAGCACGAAGCTCGACTGGGAAGGCAACGAGATCGACGTCGGCCCGGCGTTCCGACGCTGGAGCATGGAGGACGCCGTGCTCGAACTGAACCCGGAGATTCGCCGCGAGGAACTGCGCGATCGCGAGGCGATGGCCGTACACGCCAAGCGCCTCGGTTGCCAGGTGAAGGAAGGTTTCGGCTGGGGTCGCCTGCTGCTGGAAATCTTCGAGAAGACGGTGGAGCACACGCTGATCCAGCCGACCTTCATCACCGATCATCCGGTCGAAGTCTCGCCGCTGGCGCGCGAGAGCGACACCAACCCGGGCATCACCGACCGCTTCGAGCTGTTCATCAACGCGAAGGAACTCGCCAACGGCTTCTCCGAGTTGAACGACCCCGAAGACCAGGCCGCGCGCTTCATGGCGCAGGTGGAAGCCAAGGCCTCCGGCGACGACGAGGCCATGCACTTCGACGCGGACTACATCCGCGCGCTGGAAGTGGGCCTGCCGCCGACGGGCGGCCTTGGCATCGGCATCGACCGCCTGGTGATGCTGCTGACCGGCTCGGTATCGATTCGCGACGTGCTGTTGTTCCCCTATATGCGCCCGGAGGCCTGATCATGTGGTTCGCCATCATCGGCACGGACGTGCCCGATTCGCTTGAAGCCCGCAAAGGGGCCCGCCCCGCACACATTGCACGCTTGCAGAAACTGCTGGACGAAGGTCGCCTGATGCTGGCCGGTCCGTTCCCGGCGATCGAGGCGGAAGATCCGGGCCCGGCCGGCTTCACCGGCAGCCTGATCGTGGCCGAGTTTCCGTCTCAGGCGGATGCCGAGGCCTGGGCGGATGCCGACCCGTATGTGGCGGCCGGTGTCTACGCCAGCGTCGCCATCAAGCCGTTCCGCAAGGCACTGCCGTAAGCATGGGCACGCCCATCGTCGAGCAGATCCGCGAGCGCCTGCAGCAGGCGCTCGATCCCGTGGCCCTCGAAGTGCTGGATGAGGGCTACAAGCACGCCGGGCATGCCAACGAAGGGAAAGGGCATTTCCACGTGCGTGTCGTCAGTGCTGCGTTTGCCGGTCAGCTGTCCATCAAGCGCCACCGACTGGTGTACGCCGCCCTGCAGGGCCTGATGGATAACGGCATCCATGCCCTTTCCATCGACGCGAAGGCGCCCGGGGAATAAGCCTTTTGCACCGTGATCGTCGTTCCGGGGGAGGCCGGGTCCCGGGACGTCCGCTGTGCGGAGGCGGTCGGAGGCGCTGAATGCCTCGCTTAGCGCGCCCTGCGGGGGCCGCCCTTGGGCGTTCTGCGCTGCGCTTGTCCGGCTTTCGCCGGAATGACGAAAAGGGTGCTTTCAAAAATTTCACTAATAACATTGGCTTGTGTGTCAATATTAAAGTGAAACCTATCGCCAAATTGCATTGCGGCTGGGGCCTGCGTTTGGCACAGTGACCCATCGCCCGACTGCGTCGGGCTTCACCTATTTGGCTGCTGACGCCCGCATGCGCCTGACCACGATCAAACTCGCCGGTTTCAAGTCCTTCGTGGACCCGACCACCCTGCACCTGCCGACCAACATGACCGGCGTGGTGGGGCCCAATGGCTGCGGCAAGTCCAACATCATCGACGCCATCCGCTGGGTGATGGGCGAGAGCGCGGCCAGCCGCCTGCGCGGTGACTCGCTCACCGACGTGATCTTCTCCGGCTCCAACGCGCGCAAGCCAGTGGGCCAGGCCACGGTCGAGCTGATCTTCGACAACAGCGACGGCACCATCCAGGGCGAGTACGGCCAGTACGCCGAGATTTCGGTGAAGCGCCAGGTGACTCGCGATGGGCAGTCGGCGTATTTCCTCAATGGCGCACGCTGCCGCCGTCGCGACATCACCGACCTATTCCTCGGCACGGGCCTTGGCCCGCGCAGCTACTCGATCATCGAGCAGGGCATGATCAGCCAGATCGTCGAGGCGGCGCCCGACGAACTGCGCACGCATCTGGAAGAGGCGGCCGGCATCTCCAAGTACAAGGAGCGCCGCAAGGAAACCGAGAGCCGCATCAAGTCCACCCGCGAGAACCTCGACCGCGTGCGCGACGTGCGCGACGAGGTGGACAAGCAGCTGGAACACCTCAATCGCCAGGCTCGCGCCGCCGAGCGCTGGAAGGCGTTGAAGGAAGAGCAGGTGCGCAAGGAAGCCGAGCTGCGCGCACTCGAATACCGCGGACTGAAGGGCCAGCACGACCACGAAGGTTCGGGCCTCAACGCGGCCGAGGTCGAGATCGAAAAGTTCGTCGCCATGCAGCGCCATCAAGAGGCGCAGATGGAGACGGTGCGCGAGCGCCACACCGAAGCCACCGAGCATCTGAATACGGTGCAGGCCGAGGTGTACAAGGTCGGCGCCGAGATCGCACGCGTCGAACAGCAGGTGCGTTTCAATCGCGAGACGGCCGACCGGTTGCAGCGCTCGCAGGGTGAGGCCGAGCGCGAACACGCCGAACTGGCGGAGCACATCGCCAACGATCGCACGCAGGTGGAAACGCTGCGCATGGCGCTGGCGGAAGGCGAGCCGAAGCTGGAGTCCCTGCAGCAGATGCAGGACGACACGACCGAATCGCTGCGCGACACCGAAACCAAACTGGCCGACTGGCAGCAGCGCTGGGATTCGCACACGCGCACCGCTGGCGAGTCCAGCCGCGCGGCGGAAGTGGAGCGCACCAAGCTCAACTACCTCGATCGCCAGGGCATCGACCTTGCGCGTCGCAAGGAGACTCTGGAAGCGGAGCAGAAGGCGACCGACGTGGCCGCGCTCGATGCCGCCGCCGAACAGCTGGATGTCGAACACGATACGCAGCGCGAGCGCGTGGAATCGTTGGGTGGCCTGCTCGATCAACACAAGGGCAGTTACGAAAAAGTGCTGGACGAGGAACGCCAGGTGCAGTCCTCGCTCAACGAGGCGCGCCAGCAGCTGCAGACCGCACGCGGCCGCCAGGCTTCGCTGGAAGCGTTGCAGCACGCGGCGCTGGGCCAGGAAGAAAGCGCAGCCAGCGGCTGGCTGAGCCGTCTGGGCCTGGACAAGTCGCGGCGCCTTGGCGAATCGCTGCAGGTGGAAGCCGGCTGGGAAACGGCCGTGGAAACCGTGCTGGCCGGCTATCTTGACGCCGTGCTGGTGGACGATGCGCACGGCCTGGCCGCCGAATTTGCCTCGCTTGAGAACGCCGACGTTGCGCTCGTCGATGGCGCCGAAGGTGGCGCCAATACGGCCGGTACGCTGGCCGCGCATGTGCGCGGTCCTGCCGCCGCGATCTCGATCCTGAGCCATGTGCTCACCGCAGACTCGATCGAGCACGCGCATCAGGTCGTTGCCGGCCTGTCGGCGCTGGCGCCTTACCAATCGGTGATGACGCGCAGTGGCGAATGGATTGGTCCGGGTTGGGCCCGCGTGCGTCGCGCGCAGGGCAACCAGGTGGGCGTGCTGGCGCGCGAGCGCGAGATGCGCACGCTGGGCGAGCAGATCCTGGCGCTGGAAGCGCGCATCGAGGAAGCCACCAACACGCTGGACGATCTGCGTACGCGCAAGTTCGAGGCCGAGCGTGCGCGCGACGACGCGCAGCGCGAGCTGTACAACGCGCATCGCCGCCAGTCCGAACTGGCCGGCCAGCTGCAGAGCCATCGCGGCAAGATGGAAACGGCCCGCGCCCGTGCCGAGAAGGTCGCCGGCGA
>NZ_DASRZX010000036.1:0-16939 GCF_035685885.1 Dyella sp.
CCATGGATGCTTCAGCATGGGGAAGAAGATCGCGAGATAACCCGTGACCGACACCGCAATGGCCACGTTGCCGATGACGTTGGCCACCCAGTAGAGCATGTTGGTCTGGAAGGCGGGGAAGCGACCCACGTGATCGCGCGCGTAGGCGTAGGGTCCACCGGCTTTCGGCTCGACCATGCCCATGTGTGCAAAGACCAGGCCGAGCGCGCTCGCACCGATGGCGGCAACGATCCATCCAAGAATGGAAATGCTGCCGACGTTGGCGAGGCTGGAGGGCAACAGGAACAAGCCCGTGCCCACCATGTTGGCGACCACCAGCGAGGAGGCGCCAAGCAACCCCATCTTCTTGCCGCCTCCCGTCACCATGGCGCAGCGTCCTCAGGACTTCAGGCACTGCACGTAATACTCCCCATCATCCACTTCGACGCCGTGCGTATCGTGGCCGAATCCGGGGAAGGCGTGGTCCCAACTCTGCAATGCCTTGAGGTAGCCGATGTATGGACCGTCCGCCGGCCCCGCTGCTTCGCCCGGCATCACCATCGGGATCCCCGGCGGATACGGCACTATGCTCGTGGCCAACGTGCGATTGGCAAGATCGGCGAGCGCCACACGCTCCACGCGTGCACGCAGCAGTTGCTGATAGGCGTCCGCGGGCGTGAGGCGCGCCTCGGGCAGGTTGGAATAGGCATGCTGCAAGTGCTGGATCTGCCCGGTTTTCTTCAGCTCCCCGAACATCTGATCACCCAGGCCGCGCAATCCCAGGCCGGCATAGCGCGCGGGATGATCCGCCACCAGGTTGGGCATCACGCGCTCCAGCGACCGGTCCTCGTCGTAGTCGCGCTTGAAATCCAGCATGGCGGTGACCAGCGTGCTCCACTTCGCCTTGGTGATGCCGATGGAGAACAGGAAAAGCACGGCGAAATCGCTGGTCTTCTCCACTTCGATGCCGCGCGCATCCAGATACGCGGTGAGCAACGTGGCGGGAAAACCCTGCTCGCCCAGCGCGCCGTCATCCTGTACGCCCGGCGTCAGCACGGACACCTTGATCGGGTCCAGCATGCAGTAGCCGTCTTCCAGGCCCTCGAAGCCGTGCCAGCCTTCTCCAGGATGGAGCACCCAGGCGTTGGCATCGGTGGCGAGCCATTCGGGGGGCGCATCCGCGAATGCCACCTTCGCGCCGGACTGGTCGGTGACCTCCTCCGGATTCCACGTGCGGAAGAACCAGCTGCCCTTGCTGGCGAAATCGCGATGGATGCGTCCAATCACCTGACGGAAATTGATCGCCTCGTCGATGCTTTCCCGCGTCAGCGCCACGCCACCCACGCCATCCATCATCGAGGCGGCCACTTCGTTCGAAGCGATGATCGGATAGAACGGCGAAGTCGAGCCGTGCATCATGAACGACTCATTGAAGCGCTCGTGCGGTATCGCGCTGCGCCCGTCGCGAACATGGATGTAGGACGCCTGTGAAAAGGCGGCCAGCAGCTTGTGGGTGGAATGCGTGGTGAAAACGGTGGGACCCTTCGGGTCGTGCTCCGACGATGGACCGCGCATGGCCAGGCGGCCGGCATAGATCGGATTGAACCGCGCATAGCCATACCAGGCTTCGTCGAAATGGACGCGGTCGACCCAATTGCCTACTTCTTCGAGCACGCGCTTGGTGTTGTAGCAAAGACCGTCATAGGTGGAGTTGGTCACCACCACGAATACGGGCTGCTGGTCGGCCAACCCTTTCGACAGCCCATGACTGGCCACCGCGCTCCTGACGCTGGACTCCACGAACTTGTCCGGATAGATGGGCCCGATCAGGCCATAGCGGTTGCGCGACGGCACCAGGTAATGCGGGATGCCGCCGGTCATGGTCAATCCATGCTCGATCGACTTGTGGCAATTGCGATCGCACAGCACGACCTGGTCGCGGCCTACGCAGGCCATGAAAATGATGCGATTGGAAGTGGAGGAGCCGTTGGTGACGGTGTAGCTGCGATGGGAGCCGAAGATACGCGAGATATATTTCTCGCTGTCGCCGATGGGACCGGTGTGGTCCAGCAGCGAGCCGATCTCCCCGACGCTGATGGAAAGATCGGTGCGGAAGATGTGCTCGCCGTAGAAGTCGTAGAAGGCCCGCCCGGTCGGGTGCTTGAGGAATGCCGTGCCGCCGGTATGGCCAGGCGTGTGCCAGGAGTACTCATGCACCTGGTTGAAATTCGCCAGCGCCGTAGTGAGTGGCCCGAGCAGCGCAGACAGATAAATCTTCATCGCCGCGTGGACACGGCCAGCAACAAAGGTGGCCGAATCCTGTGACAGCCATATCAACTCGTTGATAGCCTGCACGATCTCCACGTTGAGCGTGCGCGCCTTCCCGGGCTCGGTCATGAGGAAGATCGGTACGTTTTCGTTGCGCGAACGCACCGTGTTGATCAGGTCTATGGCCGATGCGTTGTCGTGCGACTCGCCATCGGAGCCCGGCAACGACCAATCGATGAGCATGGCGTGGAGCGCAGCGTCCGACATGATCATCGAGCGACCGTCATCGACGTTGGTGGCCGTTATCGTCTCGATGTTGCGATCCTCGAACTCGCTGGCCAACGTACGGCAGGCCCGACCGCCGGCGCTGTCGGTGCCGACATGCGAGTGAACCAGCAGCACGCGCAACTTCTGGCGCAGATTTCGACGTTCGAGCATGACGTTTCTCCTGGAGGAAAAAAGAAAGGCGGCGCTGTTTTGCCGTCGTTCCGAATCAGGTCGTTGCATTCATGGCAGTGCGCCCTGCCTTCGCTCGGCGGGAAGTCCCGCGAGCGACGTGTTCGTTTCGGGGTGCGCGGCGCGCCTTCCAAGGTTTCGCGCATAAAGCAGCGTGGTCAGCAGGGTCAGGATGAATGCCCAAACCACTTGCCTGGAGTCCGAGCCGAGAATGGCCCACGCCGAATAGATCACCGTGATCACGCCGAACACGATATAGACCACGCCGTGCTTTCCCCACTTGCCTCGCGCCAGCACGAACAACGCGCCGGCGGTGTAGAGATAGGCGACCAGCGTAAAGATGACCGAGATGGACGAGATCACGCCGAACTGCTTGCTGGCACTGGGCGAAATGGTCAGCAGCATGATGATGCTCATTGCCACCGCCACGATGATCAAACCTTTTGCCGGCGTCCCTGCGGCATTGATCTTGGCGAATACCGGTGGAAACAGGCCATCGTCCGCGGCGGCCTTGGCGGTCTGGCCCACCACCAGCGTCCAGCCACCCAGCGAACCCAGGCAACCGGCAGCGGCGCAGAACGCCACCAGCGCCGCGCCCCATCGACCCAGTACCAGCCCGATGGCATCGGCGAACGGCGAATCAGACTTCGCCAGTTCGCTGTTGGGGATCATCCCCATGATGGCCGTACACGACGCCACGTAAAGCACGGCGGCAATCAACACGCCTCCCACCGTGGCAATGGGGATATTGCGTTTGGGATTCTCCACGACGGCGGCGGCCACCGAAGCAGTCTCCACCCCGATGAAAGACCACAGCGTCACATTGAGCGTGCCTTGCACGGCATCCATGGCGCTGTGCCCACTGACGTTCCACGCTGCCATGTACGTTCCGCTGCTGAATTCCAGCCAGCCGAATACTGCCACGCCAACGATGGGAATCATCGCCAGCACGATGGCCACCGACTGCACACGCGTCGTCAACATCGGCCCGAGAATATTGATGAAAGTAAACAGCCACATCACCGCGATGCCGGCGAACGCGGCCATCAACGGCTGCTTGAGGATCGGAAGGAAAAACGTGAGGTAGCCCACGCCCACGACCACCATGGCCACGTTGCCGACCCACGATCCCAGCCAGTACAGCACATTCACTTCGTAACCAGAGAAGTCGCCGAAACTCTTTCGCGCGAACGCGTAGGAGCCACCGGCACTGTTCTCCACCACGCCGGTAAGCTTGGAATACGTCATGGCCAGCGACACCGCGCCGAGAATGGTGACCAGCCAGCCGAAGATGGCGATACCGCCGGTCGCCGCGAGGTTTGCCGGCAGCATGAAGATGCCCGAGCCCATGATGTTTCCCGCCACCATGAGCGTCGCTGCCACCACCCCGATCTTCCCTGGCTCAGCCATGACTTTCCCTCAAGCGTGCCGGTTCAGTGCTTCTTCTTCGCCGCGACCTTTGCCTGCTTCGCGGGCGCTTTCTTCTCGGCCACGACGCGTACCCACATGTCACCGTTCGCATCGGCGTGCACGTTCTGCACTTCACGTCCGAAGCCCGGAAATTTCCTGCCATAAGCCTCGACAGCCTTGAGGAAACTGACGATGGTGCCGCCTTTGGGGTCCACGCGTTCGCCGGGCATCAGCACGGGAATACCCGGCGGATACGGCACGATCATCAGCGCCGCCACGCGTCCCGCCATGTCGCCGATGCGCACCTCTTCCGTATTGCCGTGGATCAGCTGTTGATATGCCTCGGCCGGCGTCAGCACCTGCTCGGAGAGAATCTCGCCAGCGTGGTTCGCCATGGCTTGCAGGTCCAGCTCGCTCATGACCTGATGCATCTCATCGCACAGTTGGGCGAGCGTCACACCCCGATAGCGATCGGGATAGGCCTGGACGAGATCGGGCAGCGCTTCATCCAGCGAGGCGCCGCGATCGTAGAGCCGCTTGAACGAAAGCAGCGTTTCCAGCAGCGTGCCCCATTTGCCCTGGGTGGTGCCTACGGAGAACAGCACGAGGATGGTGTAGTCGCCCGTGCGCGCGATCGCTTGCCGACGCGCATCGAGAAACTTGGCCAGGATCGCGCCCGGCACGCCACGCTTGGCGAGCTTGCCCTTGGCATCGGTGCCAGGGCAAAGGATCGTGACCTTGGTCGGATCCAGCATGCAGAAATCATCGCGCACGACATCATCTGGCAGGCCGTGCCAGGCATCGCCGGCCTTCAGCGTCCAGCACTCGGCCGACTCCGCAAGCACGTCGGGCGACACCTCATGGAACGGGATCTGCTTGCCCTTGATGGCCACCTTGGGTGGCTGGAACAAGGAAAAGAACCACTCGTCCTCTTCCTTGAAGCGATGCCCGACCAGCGCCACGGCGCGTCGGAAAGCCACGGCAAGATTGACGGTTTCGCGCAGCAGCGCCGGACCCGAAGGCTCGTCCATCATGGCCGTGGCGATGTCCAGCGACGCGATCAGCGGGTAATACGGCGATGTCGTGCCGTGCATCATGAAAGCTTCCTTGATCGGCGACCACTCGATCGCGCCACGCTTGCTGTTGCTGACATGGATATAGGAAGCCATCGAAAAGGCGGGAAGCATCTTGTGCGTGGACTGCACTGCGACCACCGTGGGTCGATCCTTCATGTCCCGCGGCACACCCATCGCGAAGCGATGCTTGTACAACGGATGGAACTTGCCGTACGCGTACCATGCTTCGTCGAAATGCACGCGGCCAACGCTGGCCGAAAGCATCTCGGCCACCTTGTCGACGTTGTAGAGCAGGCCGTCGTAGGTGGGATTGGTGACAACGGCGTACACCGGATCCTTCGATTTGGCGCCTGCCGTCAGCGGCGATCCGGCGATCAGCTCCTGGATGTGCGAACGCGAAAAGCGCTTGGGCGGAATGAGGCCGATCATGCCGTATCCATTGCGACTCGGCTGGAAATACACCGGGCGCGCGCCGGAAAGCGTCATCGCGTGGTTCAGCGACTTGTGACAGTTGCGATCGGCGATGACCATCTCGTCATGGCCGATGGTGGCCTGCGCGACGATGCGATTGGAGGCCGAGGAGCCGGCGAGCACATAGAACGTCCAGTCGGCGCCAAACACGCGAGCGGCCATGCGCTGCGAGTCGGCGGGTGGTCCTTCGACATCCAGCCATGAGCCCAGTTCGGCGTTGGAGATGCCGATATCCGCACGCATGATGTTTTCGCCGAAGAATTCATGGAATTCCGCGCCTGCGGGATGCTTCAGGTAAGCCGCGCCGCCCATGTGGCCTGGCGCGTCCCACTGGTAGGCGCCCTCTTCCGTCAACTTCTTCAGCGCCTTGAAATAAGGAGGCAGCAAACCGCTGTGGTAGTCGTCGATGGCGAACTGCAGGCGCCGGGCGAAGAACTCCGGCGTCTCGCTGCCCACGTTGACGTACTCACGCACTTCCCGAATGAGACTCAACGGCACGTCCGGCGTCTGGATGCTGCGTGTGATGAGGAAGATCGGAATCCGCAGCGACTTCTCGCGCACGGCGCGCACGATCTGCATGACGGACTTCTCGCTCATCGCGGAGGTCTCTCCCAGATTCCAGTCGATCGCCACCGCGGAATACGATGGCTTGCCGCGCGCGACGGCAAGGCCGTCCTCGCAACTCAATGCCCGGACAACCTCGATGCCGCGATCCTGGACGGCTTTGCCAAGCCTGGTCAGTGCCAGCCGAAGAACGGAGCCCTCATCCGGCAGGTCGCTGGTGATGTAGAGAATCCACGGATGGTTCATCGACATGGTGCATGTCCTCTCGTCTTTGGCGCCGACCGTGCCAGCGGCTATCAGTTGACCGGGATATCAGGGATTGAGGTCATAGCGCAGCGTGGTCTGTATGCGCTGGCCCTGGCCGCGTGCGTCCGTCAGGTCGATGTTCTGCCCCCACAGGTATTCGACGCCGAGCATGGCGCGCTCACTGAATTGCCATGCGAGGTTGAGCGAGGCGAACTTGGTGCTCTTGGGCATCGTCTCGTCGATCAGCAGGTTCGACTGCGGGCTGATGCGCAAATAGCCGTAGGCCAAGCTGGAGGTCAGGTTTTCCAGCCATGCATGCGTATAGCCGGCACCGTAGCCCCGCGCGCGAATGGCGCGGAGGTCGCTCTCAGGCGTAAACGCCGCATCCAGTCCAAGGCCGGAGATGTCCTGCAGGAAATTGGCGTAACCCTTGCCGTAGCTCACCCAACCCTGGACGCTGTCGTGCTCGAACAGCTTGGTGGTGCCAGTGAGCTGTGAGGCGTAACCGGAAGTGCTTCGCGTGTGCGCATCGGCACTTTCCACGCGCAGGTCGCGGAACAGGTTTGCCCACTGGACGTGCCAGTCCGGAGCCTGCCAGCGCAAACCGAGCACGATGTCAGGACGACGCGAATAAGTGCGGAAGTCGAAGTCACCCGGCACCGTGATGTCGGCATTGGGTTTCTCCAGCGACATCGGCAGCGTCAGCGCGCTTTCACCGCTGCGATAGAGCACGGGCGAGAAGCGGATCTGCGGACCGTACTTGAAGGTGAACGAATTGGGGCCTTCGTAGTCCAGCGTGTTGGGGAATACATCGATATCGGTGAATGCCGAGATGTTGTAGCCGGCGAGCAACGAATAGCGGTCGTTGTCCAGTTCGCCGTAGAACGTCTGCAGGTTGTACGGCATGTCGCCCGTGCCGCTGCCGAAGAAGTTGTTCTTGTAGACGACCTTCAGGGTGCCGTAGTCCGTCTCACGGCGAAAATCCATGCGGAAGATGCTTTGCTTCGCGCTCATGTTGGAGCGCCGGCCACTGTCGTAGAACGGCTGCCCTCGAACCGGAATGGATGAGGGAACGAACAGGTCTGGCGCACCCATGTACGTGCTGTCGGCCATGGCATCGAGTTGCGCCACCAGGTCCAGCTTGAGCAGGTTGCCGGTGTCGCCGAGGCGGACATATCCCTGGGGCAACGGTTCGGTGGCGCCAGCTAACGCCGATGGCGGCCGATACGGCGGTGGCGTCGATGGCGCGGGTGCAGAGGCGGAACTTACCAAGGGTGCGGCCTGCGTGGGCGCGGCCTGCACCTTGGCCTGGGCGCGCTCCTTGGCTTCCAGTTCCTGCAGGCGCGACTGCATCTTCTCCATTACCTGCTGCTGCGCCTGCATCTGCGCCTTTACCTGCTCAAGCTGTGCCTTGAGCTCGGCCGTCTCCGACGATTGCGCATGCACGCCGGTACTGGCCGCGAGCCCGTATAGAAGAATCGGTGCCAACTTGCGCGCGCGCAAAGACGCGGAGCGGATGTTTTCCCCATACATGCTGACACCCCTCGATTCGGGATTGATGAGAGTTTTCATGCAACCGAGTCGGAAAATCTCCGGCACCCCTTACCGGATCTACCCCTGCAAAGCGCCCTGTTGGAAAGATCTGTCAATGACACGTAGCTATTCGGTAAATACAACATTGAATGTGTAGAAGCGCTCAATACGAAACGATAGATGTCCATGCGTCGGCGGGTAGATGCAAGTCGTCGCGCTCGAATCGAACTACCTAAGTAGAACTACGGAACCCCTCGCTGACCTTGCGACTCATCCATGTCATCGGCCTGACTTTTCAGGACATCACTGGAAAACCACGCATGCAAGGAACACAATGTTTCGCAGGCCGTGCCAGCGCGCGAAACGCCCCGCAGCAAGCCGCGGGTTCGCCGTCACAAGGAT
This sequence comes from Dyella sp., assembly GCF_035685885.1. Classification (GTDB taxonomy): domain Bacteria; phylum Pseudomonadota; class Gammaproteobacteria; order Xanthomonadales; family Rhodanobacteraceae; genus Dyella. The sequence continues at coordinate 8,406 of NZ_DASRZX010000036.1, forward strand.
CGCTATCCGGCAAGCACGAGACTAATGCCCAGCAGCGCCACGCCATCACGGGGCCTGTTTGGCAAGGAAGGCAATACGGCAAGAAACCATGAACGTGGGAGGCACCATGTCTTCGTCACGCATCGTTCGATCAGCACTGTTTGCTTGCATGGCGCTGACATCAGCGTCTGCCTTTGCAGACGACCACCCCATGCTGGATTACTTTTCCATCAGCGGCGGCGTATTCGCCAACAGCTTCTCGGGAAGCCTTCGCGCGGATGGCCAAATCCGCAACTCCGGCACACCACTGGATTTCGACCGCGACCTTGGACAGGGAGGTACGCGCTACCTGCCCTTCATCAACGTGACGTGGCGCCCGTGGGATCGGCACGAATTTGAATTCGACTACTACCACGACTCCACCGACAACTCGCGCACGCTCGACCGGTCGCTGGAATTCAACAACCAGACCTTGATCGTCGGCTCGACCCTCAAATCGGAGTTCTCCCTCGATGCCTATGCGCTCTCCTACCGGTACTGGGCGTGGATGGATGACAACGCTGCCTTTGGCATTTCTGCCGGCCTGCAGGCTTACAGCTTCGATCTGCGTCTCAAGGGCACGCTGACCGCCGCGGGCGGAGGGGGCGGCGTTTCCGCCACCCACGAGGGCAATGCCAAGGCCTCCAGCGATCTACCCGATCCATCGATCGGCCTCTCCTACCGCTACCAGATGGCGCCCTGGGCGCGGCTGTCCGTCGACGCCGGCGCCTTCAAGGCCAACATCGGCAATATCGACGCCAAGCTCTACAACTTCCGCGCGGGCGTGGAGTTCTATCCCTGGGAAAACTGGGCGGTCATCACTCAGTACTCCTACAACAAGATCGACGCCGACGTGGAAGAGAACCGCTTCAAAGGCAATGTCACGTTCCGTTTCAGCGGCGGACAAGTGCTGCTGAAATATCGATTCTGACGAGGCCGTGGATTTTTCGGCGGGCAGCGGGCGCGGAGCATCCCGACTGCTGCGGGAACCCGGCGCAACGGCACGCGTGCGAGTGTCCTGATGGAACACCCCGCTTTGTTCATGGGTTGGCTGCGCGGTTACCAGCGACCGTGGATACGCAGCGACGTGGTCGCCGGCATCACGGCCTCGGCCATCGTGCTTCCCAAGTCACTGGCGTATGCCACGGTGGCGGGCCTGCCGATCCAGGTTGGCCTGTACACCGCGTTCGTTCCGATGCTGGTGTACGCGGTCGTCGGCACGTCGCGCCCGCTCAGCGTGAGCACCACGACGACCCTTGGCATGCTTACCGGCGCAGCGCTCGCGCAGGCCGTGCCGGATGGCGATCCGTTGGCGCTCGCGGCAGCCACGGCGATGTTGTGTCTGCTGACCGGTGCGATGCTGATGGGCGCGGCGGCGCTTCGGCTGGGCTTTATCGCGAATTTCATTTCCGCGCCCGTCCTCACCGGATTCAAGGCGGGTGTCGCGGTCGTGATCGTCGTGGACCAGCTGCCCAAATTGCTTGGGCTGCATATGGCGAAGAGTGGCTTTCTCCACGACGCGTGGGCCATCGTCAGCGCCATGCCGGACGCATCCCTGGCGACTGCAGGCCTTGGTGTGGCCACAATCCTCCTGCTTCTTGTCCTGGAACAGGTGATCCCGAAAGCACCGGCGCCACTGATTGCCGTGGCAGCGGGCATTCTCTGCATGCCACTGCTGCACCTGTCCACGCACGGCGTGAGTGTCGTGGGCCACGTTCCCACCGGGCTGCCTTCGCTTGTGCTCCCCGCGTTATCGCAGGCCAGTCTGCTCTGGCCTGCAGCTGCAGGTATCGCCCTGATGAGCTTCACCGAATCGATAGCCGCAGGGCGCGCCTTCGTGCTGCCGGGCGAATCCTTGCCGCGACCCGATCGCGAACTGTGGGCCACGGGTCTCGCCAATCTCGTGAGCGCGCCCTTCGGCTGCATGCCCTCGGGCGGCGGTACGAGCCAGACGGCCGTGAATCGCATGAGCGGCGCACGAACGCAGCTGGCCGGACTTGTCACTTCGCTGGTGGCGCTGGCGACCATGCTCCTGCTCGCCCCCTTCATCGGCATGATGCCCAACACCACGCTGGCAGCCATCGTCATCGTCTATTCGATCGGGCTGTTCAAGCCATCGGATTTCAAAGCCATCCGCGCCATTCGCCGAACCGAGTTCTGGTGGTCCGTGGCGGCGCTTTGCGGTGTGGTGCTGCTCGGGACGTTGCGCGGCATCCTTGTGGCCATCGTCGTATCGCTGATGTCGCTGTCCTATCAGGCGTTGAATCCCGCGCTGCACGTACTCCGGCGCAAGCCTGGCACGGTCTTGTTCCGCCCTGTTTCCGAACATCATCCCGATGACGAAGCGACGCCGGGCCTGCTTGTGCTACGCCCTGAAGGCCGTCTGTTTTTCGGAAACGCGGAGCATCTGGGGCAACGCATCCAGCCGCTGCTGGCCGATGAGCAGCCACGGGTGGTGGTGCTGGACATGAGCGCGGTCTTCGACATCGAGTACACCGCGCTTGTGGCATTGATCGATGCCGAGGAAAAACAGCGAATGGCGGGTGTCGAGATATGGCTTGCCGGCCTTAGCCCCGCGGTGCTGGACACCATTCGCAAATCGCGCCTCCACGACGCATTGGGGGAACAACGCATGTTCTACAGCGTGTCCGATGCGTTTGCCGCGTGGCTGGATCGACAGCCCAGCTGAGGCCCGGATCGAAACACGCACGGATGCAGGGATGGCGATATTTGGTTCGCATCGTGGAGGCTTGTCATGTCGGTCGTTCCCCGCCCACGGCTGGACCTCGTTCGCCACCTGCTGGTGATCGTCATCATCGGGCTGCTCATCCTGGGCAGCCTGTATGTCCTGCGTCCGTTCATGGCGGCACTGATCTGGGCCACGATGATTACGGTCGCCACGTGGCCGCTACTGCTCAAGCTGCAACGAAGGCTCGGCAACCGGCGCGGACTGGCCGTGCTCGCCATGATGGTGGCGATGCTTCTGATCATCGTGGCGCCGCTGGCTGCCGCGGTTGTCACCATCGTGGACCACACTGATGCCATCCACGACTGGGTGGCAGGCATGCCGTCCTACACCTTGCCGCCACCGCCGGAATGGGTGACACGCATCCCCTTGGCCGGCAAGAAACTGGCGGCGGAATGGCAGACCCTTTCCGACGCGGGACCGGGCGGCGTGCTTGCGCGCATCAAGCCGCACGCTGCAGGGATCACCAACTGGGCGCTTGCGCAAATGGGCTCCATCGGCGGCCTGGTGCTGCACCTGGTACTGACGACGATCATCACCGGCATCCTCTACGCACAGGGCGAATCGGCCGCCGACGGCATCGTGCGCTTTGCACGCAGGGTCAGTGGCCATCGCGGTGAAATCGCGGTTGAACTCGCTGCCAAATCCATCCGCGCGGTGGCACTGGGCATCATCACCACGGCCGTGATCCAGTCGGTGCTGGGTGGCCTCGGCCTGCTTGTGGCGGGTGTGCCGCTTGCCGGCCTGCTGACGGCGGTGATGCTCATCCTGTGCATTGCCCAGCTGGGTCCTGGCGTGCCGCTGCTTATCGGCATCGGCTGGCTTTACTGGCAAGACCACACCGTGGCCGCCATCGCCCTGTTCGTCTGGGCGATCTTTGTGGGCACCATCGACAACGTCATCCGGCCCGTCCTGATCAAGCGCGGCGCGGACCTGCCTTTCCTGCTGATCCTGGCCGGAGTCATCGGCGGCCTGTTCGCATTCGGCCTGGTGGGCCTGTTCGTCGGACCGGTGCTGTTGGCCGTGACGTTCACCCTGCTTCAGACCTGGATCGACGAACCGCCACCGGACGCCGTCCTCGTCGTTCTTGCTCCGGACGAGACGACATCACCGCCGGCCGAATGATGGTTTCTGCCGGTTCGCGTCAATGCGCCGGAGAGTCGGCCAATGCGTCCGGTCCGGTTGGCCACCCATAACCCAGCGCCTTGTACACGTTGATCACTTCGATCAGGCGCTGCGCCTGCAGACCCGATTGGGTGAGCTGCGCATTGAACAAGCTTCGCTCGGCATCAAGCACTTCCAGGTAACTGGTGTAGCCGCCTTCGTACAGATCGCGCGAGAGCGAAGCGTACTTGTGCAACGACCTCACCTGGTCATCCGTGAAAGCCAGTTGCTCCTTGGTGCGCTGCTCGCCCACCAGTGCATTGTCGACATCCGCAAACGCGCTCTGTATCGCCGACTGATAACCCAGCAGCGCCTGTTGCTGCCTGGCTTCGGCCTGCTTGACCGAACCGGAGATGGCGCCGCCCGTGAAGATGGGCTGGCTGATGCCGCCGGCATAAGCCCAGGTCTTTGCCGGCCCGTCCCACAGTGAGCCGAGCCCGGTGCTGGCGCGTCCCAGCAAACCGGTAAGGCTGATGGTGGGAAAATACTGAGCCTTGGCCGCGCCGATCTGCGCGTTGGCAGATATCAGCGCCTGTTCCGCAGCCCGGATGTCCGGCCGCTGGTTCAGCAACTCGGAAGGAAGCCCTGCGGGAATGGCCGGAAGACTGATCTGGTCGATGGGCTTGCCGCGCGGAATCGGCCCGGGGTTCTGGCCCAGCAGCAGCGACAGCGCATCCTCCTGCTGTGCGATCTGTTGGTCGATCGCAGCTTCGGAGGTCTTCGCCACCGCATATTCCGACTCGGCCTGGGACAACTGCACCTGCGAAATCACGCCACCCTGGAAACGCTCCTGGAACAGGTGCAAGGCACCTTCGCGGCTCTCTACCGTGGCGCGTGCGATCAACAGGCGCTGGTCCAGGTCGCGCAAGGTGATGTACGCGGACGCGACATTCGCCTCCAGCGACACCAGCGTCGCCTGCCTGGCGTATTCCGTGCCGAGCAGATCGGCCTTCGCCGATTCGCGCAGGCGACGCAACTTGCCGAACAAGTCGATTTCCCACGACATCATCGCATTGAGCTGCACCTGCGACGTTTCGTAGGACGGCGTCAGCTCCGTGGCAGCCGCACGTTCGCGCCCCGCCCCCGCATTGGCGCTGAACTGCGGAAACAAGGCGGAACTGGTCGTGGTCACCCGGCCCTGATATTCCTCGATGCGCGCCGTCGCTATCGCCAGATCCTTGTTCTGGGCAATGGCCTTGTTGATGAGTTCGTCAAGCACGGGATCTTTGAACTGCGACCACCAGCCAGCATTGAAGCCCGTGGCAGAGCCCTGCTCCGCAAACCGATAGCTGGCCGGAACCTCAACCTCGGGCCGATGGTAATCCGGCCCCATCAGGCAGCCTGCCAGCGCCACGCACAGCAACGAAGGAAGCAGCGAGCGTCGCAAGACCGGCATGTCAGCCCTCCTGCCCCGGAGGCGCAAGTCCCTCCGACGGCTTGGCCGGTGCTTCCACAGGCACGCCCTTCTTCTTCGCACGCCGGTCGGCCATGGCTTCCAGGCCCCAATAGAACATCGGAATGAAGAACACCGCGATCACCGTGGCGCCCAGCATGCCGAAAATCACGCCCGTGCCCAGCGAACGCCGGCTGGCCGACGATGCGCCACTGGCGATGGCGAGCGGAATACAGCCGAGCACGAAGGCCAGCGACGTCATGATGATCGGACGCAGTCGCAGCTTGGCCGCATGCAGCGCCGCTTCGTACGGCGACATGCCTTCCTTCTCGCGCATCTCCACCGCGAACTCGAAGATCAGAATGGCGTTCTTGGCCGCCAGTGCGATCAGCACGGTGAGGCCGATCTGGAAGTAGACGTCGTTCTCCATGCCGCGCAACAAGATGCCAATCAATGCGCCGAACAAGGCAAACGGCACCGCCATGATCACGCCCACCGGCAACGACCACTTTTCGTACTGCGCTGCCAGGATCAGGAACACCATGAGGATGGCGAAGCCGAATACCGCTGCGGCCGTCGAGCCGGCAGTTTTCTCCTCATACGCCTGACCGCTCCAGCCATAGCTGTAACCCGAGCCAAGCACTTCCTGCGCGGTCTCTTCCATCGCGGAGAGCGCCTGCCCCGAGCTGTAGCCTTCGGCAGCATCACCGGTAATCTTGGCGGCCGGGAAATTATTGAAGCGGGTGACGATATCGGCGCCCGGCACGTAACGCGTGGTGATCATGGACTTGATCGGCACCATGTCACCGCCCTTGCTGCGCACGTAGAGATCCATCAGGTCGTCGGGCTTCATGCGATTGGCCGGCTCGGCTTGCAGGATCACCTGGAACAGGCGGCTGCTCTTGGGGAACTGGCTGACATACAGTGAGCCGAACATCGTCTGCATCGCCGTATAGACGTCCTGCACGGCCACGCCCTGTGTCTCCGCACGCTCCCTGTCCACCTCCACCAGCAACTGGCGCGATCGAGTGTTGATGGTGGTGTTGACGCCACGCAACTCGGGACGTTGCCGCGCCTTCGCCAGGAATTCCCGCACCTTGCCCTCCAGTTGCTGGTAGCTGGCGTTGCCCGTGCTTTGCAGCCAGAACTCGAAACCGCCCGTGGTACCGAGACCCGGGATGGATGGCGGATTGATCGGCACCACCACACCATCGGTATAACCCCGGAAGGCGCTGCTTCCTTCGCGTATCAAGTCGGCAGCGGTCTGCCCCTCGCCACGATCGGCAAAGCCTTTCAGGGTGACAAACAACGTGCCGGCATTGGTCTTGTTCTGCGAGTCGATGAGGCTGAAGCCGACCGGCGCCGCCACCGACTTCACGCCCGGCTGCTTCAGAAACCATTCTTCGGCACGCTTGGACAACTCGCCGGTGCGGTCGAGGCTCGCGGAATCAGGCAGCACCACGGCGCCGAACAGATAGCCCTGGTCTTCCACCGGAAGGAATGACGTCGGTATGGATCTGAACAATCCGACCGTGATCACGATCATGCCCAGGATCAACAGCAGCGACGCGGTCACCCGCTTGATCGACAACTGGACGCCGCGTCCGTAGCCGTTGGTCAGCGCGTCGAACTTGGTGTTGAACCAGGTGAAGAAGCGATTCTTCTTGTGACTTCCTGGCTTCAGGATGATCGCGGCGAGCGCTGGCGACAGCGTCAGCGCCACGATGCCCGACAGCACCACGGAAATGGCAATCGTCACGGCAAACTGCTTGTACAGCTGACCGGTGATGCCCGAAAGGAAGGCCACCGGAATGAACACGGCCAGCAGCACCAGCACGATGGCCACCACCGGCCCACTGACTTCGTCCATGGCCCGCTTGGCCGCCTCCTTCGGCGGCAGCCCGAATTCGGTCATGTTTCGTTCGACGTTCTCGATCACCACGATCGCGTCGTCCACCACAATGCCGATCGCGAGCACCATACCGAACAGCGTCAACATGTTGATCGAGAAACCGAACGCACTCATGCCGATGAACGCACCGATGATGGACACCGGCACAGCCAGCAAGGGCACCAGGGTCGCGCGCATGCTCTGCAGAAAGATGTACACCACGATGATGACGAGGACGACCGCTTCCAGCAGGGTATGCACGACCTCGTTGATCGACTCATGCACGAACTCGGTCGTATCCAGCGCCACCTCGTATTCGAGCCCGGGCGGGAAACTCTTCTTGAGCTCGGCGAGCGTCTTGTTCACTTGCGCTGCCACGTCCAGTGCGTTCGCGCCAGGTTGCTGGTAGACGGCCATGAGCGTGGCAGTCTTGCCGTTGAAGCGGCCGCGTAGCGAATAGTCCTTGGAGCCGAGCTCCGCACGACCTATGTCCTTGACGCGCACCAGGGCTGCCGCATCATTGGTTCCCCCGCGAAGGATGATGTTCTCGAATTCCGCGGGTTCGGTCATCCGACCTTTGGTGGCGATCGGAAAGGTTTGCTGCACCGGCCCCGGCGTCGGCGCCGCACCAATGCGTCCGGCGGAAAACTGCTGATTCTGGTTGGCCACCGCCTGCTTGACGTCCTCCACCGTGATGCCAAGCTTGGCCATGCGATCGGGCTTCAGCCAGATGCGCATGGCGTAATCCGCCGAACCGAAGATCGATGCCTGGTTGGCGCCGGGGATGCGCTTGATCGCGTCGAGCACGTAGACGTTGGCGTAGTTCGCCACGTAGGCCGGGTCGAGCGAGTTGTCCGGCGAATAGATGGCTATCACCATCATGAAGGCGGACGATCGCTTCTGCACCGACACGCCCTGCGAGGTCACCTCGCTGGGCAGGAACGGCAAGGCCAGGTTGACGCGGTTTTGCACATCCACCTGCGCCAACGATGGATCCGTGCCGATATTGAAGTACACGGTGAGCGTCATGTTGCCAGTCGATGAACTCGTCGAGTTCATGTACATCATGTTGTCCGCGCCATTGACCTGCTGCTCGATCGGCGCGGCCACGTTATTGGCAACCACCTCGGCGCTGGCTCCCGGATAGGTGGCCGTCACCGTGATCTGCGGGGGCGTGATGTCCGGATACTGGGCGACCGGCAGCGCGAGCATGGTCAGCGCGCCACCCAGCGTGATGACGATCGATATGACCGATGCGAAAATCGGCCGATCGATGCAGAAGTGGGAAATGCTCATCGCCCGCGCCCTTTTTCCCTACCCCG
>NZ_DASRZX010000037.1:0-26291 GCF_035685885.1 Dyella sp.
CACCATCGCCTGCTGGAACCCATCGGCTATATTCCGCCTGCAGAGGCTGAAGCAAACTACTATCGGCAACTCGCCAGTCAAGCCACCCGCGTGGCGGCATGACTTAACCCAACGGGCCTCCACGAAACCCGGGGCGATTCAGTCGGGTACCTCGTGCTTGCGTGGACTCATGGTGTCTCCGGGTCAGATGGCAGTGTCCTGCCTGTAGCCCGTTTACACAAAACCTAGGACACGCCCCTGGTGCCGATTGCATCCGGAGCAGATTGGGCCGGTTCCAGAGTTCTCGAAGCCACAGCGCGGGCAGGCTGAACTCACGCTCGCGCCCATCCACTTGGGCAGCGCGGCATCATGAATTCCGCCTCGTTACCTGTGTGAAGTACGCCATCGTCCCAAATGAAATACTCGAAGCCGCTATATGCGCCCCAAGAATTTTTTGAATTAAAGGAGCCGCAGACGATTGGATGCGGTTTGCCGTACGTAGCATCGCGTTCATTACTGCTGACAATAGGACCCCATTGAACGGAATCAGGGTCTTTTAAATTCATCTGGACGGCATGTTTAGCCTGACTTTCATATTGCGAGCAGCCCACCACCATGAGCATGGCAATAGCAACAAGCAGATATTTCAAAGCTTTCCCCTTCGAAGCCAACTTACGAATAGTCGCAAATAATAGCGATGAGGTTGCAAGCAATACAGATCCGGTTGACTGGTCGGCGCCGGGCGCCGGCAGCTTCGCCAGGCTGACCGGCGTGAGGCCGAATTCGCCAGCCAGCTCCCGAAACTGTGCAACTTGAGCGGCGCTTGGCGTGCCGCTCTCAGCAAACTACGCAATGCCCGCTTCAGGCAGGTCGACGTTTTGTCAGGCCGTCGCACGCCTGAGCGCCCCGCCAGCGGAAGCGCGTTCGCTCCCTACGCTTTCGCTCGTTCGCCCGCGTCCACCGCTGGCGCTGGCTCCGGTTTCGCCAGCGAGTCGCCATCGTCGATGGGCGGCAGGTTCTCGCGGGCACGCACTTCATTCGCCCTCATCCAGGCCGGATTCTGCGTGCCGCCGAGCGCCGCTTTGTAGTAGTTCGCGCGTGCCGTGGCGTCGCCACGCATCAAACGCAAGCATGCTCCACGGGTTTGCAGGGACGGACTGGATGGTGCGCATTTCGATGCCCTGGGGGCGGGGCACGACAGTCCACTGCCGACAGGTGCGGGCGTTCCCCCGGCTCGAAAGCCCGTAGCAGGGCGAACCGTTGGCGCTTTCCCTGCGAAAGGGATTCGCTTCGGCTGACTAATCGGCGCGGCCGGGTAGAATGGACGGCGGGCAGGACACTCCGGCGCATGCGCCGCTTCCGGCCATAAACCCTGCATGGCGACCGACTCGTGCGGCGCCGACATAAATTAGGTTAATCAAGATGTTGAGCGACATCCTCAGTCGCATCACCACACCGATGTTCCGTACGCGCGCCTGCTTCGTGGCGGCCTCCCTCATGCTGGCTGTTGCCAGTGCGGCAATGGCGACGGACGCCGCGCTTTCCGCCACGCAGCTGGTGGAACGCCAGCAGGCGGGCCAGGCGCCGCTGCTGCTCGACGTGCGTCGCGCGGATGAGTATCGCGACGGGCATATCGCCGGCGCGCTGAATATCCCCGTCGAACAACTCGGTAATCGTGCCGGCGCCCTGGCCGTGCCCCGCGATCGCGAGATCGTGGTGTACTGCGTCTCCGGTCGGCGCGCCACGCGTGCCCAGGAGACGCTGCAGTCGCTGGGCTACAGCCACGTGCGACTGCTCGAAGGCAGCCTCAACGGCTGGCATCAACAGCAACTGCCGCTGGTGCGCGAAGGCGCCGCCGGTTCCGGTCAACCCCACTGACAGGTTTCCATGGTCAACAAGTCAATTTCCCTGATTGGCGTTCCCACCGACATCGGCGCGGGCCACCGCGGCGCCTCGATGGGTCCGGAAGCACTGCGCGTGGCCAATCTTGGCGCCAGGCTCGCCAAGCGCGGGCTGGACGTGGTCGATCGCGGCAACCTGCAGGGGCCGCTCAATCCGTGGCAGCCGCCGCACAACGGTTACCGCCACCTGCCCGAAGTGCTGGCCTGGAACCAGGCCGTGCATGAAGCCGTCCATGCGGAACTGGCAGCTGGCCGGTTGCCGATCATGCTGGGCGGCGATCACTGCCTGGCCATCGGCTCGATCAGCGCGGTGGCCCGCCATTGCCGCGAGCAGGGCAAGCAGTTGCGCGTGCTGTGGCTGGACGCGCACGCCGACTTCAACACCGCCGATGTCACGCCGTCGGGCAACATCCACGGCATGCCGGTGGCGTGCCTGTGCGGCAAAGGTCCCAGAGAGCTGCTGGAAGTGGGTGGCCACGTGCCCGCCACCACGCCCGACGTCTATCGCCAGATCGGCATCCGCTCGGTGGACGAGGATGAAAAGCGCCTCGTGCGCGAATCGAAGGTCAGCATCTTCGACATGCGCCACATCGACGAAGTCGGCATGAAGCGCACGATGGAAGAGGCTTTGGCCGGCGTCGACGACAACACGCACCTGCACATCAGCTTCGACGTGGATTTCCTCGATCCGGCCATCGCGCCGGGCGTGGGCACCACGGTTCGCGGCGGCCCGAATTACCGCGAGGCGCAGCTGTGCATGGAGATGATTGCCGACACCGGCCGCGTCGGCTCGCTCGACATCGTCGAACTCAATCCCGCCTTCGACAAGAAGAACCAGACTGCGCGTCTCGCCGTGGACCTGGTCGAATCGCTGTTCGGCAAGTCCACGCTGATCCGCTGAACACCCCCCGTAACGACACCAAGAACGAGAGCTCATGAAGACCCGCGTACTGACCGGCATCACCACCACTGGCACCCCGCATTTGGGTAACTACGTCGGCGCGATCCGCCCGGCGGTGGCGGCCAGCTGGCGAGACGATGTCGACGCGTTCTACTTCATGGCCGACTACCACGCGCTGATCAAGAGCGACGACCCGGCGCGCATCGAGCGTTCCCGCCTGGAGATCGCCGCGACGTGGCTCGCCGCGGGTCTCGATCCGCAGCGGGTCACGTTCTATCGCCAGTCGGACATTCCGGAGATTCCGGAACTCACCTGGTTCCTCACCTGCGTCACCGCCAAGGGCCTGCTCAATCGCGCGCATGCGTACAAGGCCGCGGTGGACAAGAACACCGAATCGGGCGAAGACGCCGATGCCGGCATCACCGCGGGCCTGTACATGTACCCGGTGCTGATGGCCGCGGACATCTTGGCGTTCAACGCGAACAAGGTGCCGGTGGGTCGCGATCAGATCCAGCACATCGAGATGGCGCGCGACATTGCGCAGCGCTTCAACCACATCTACGGCCGCGAGTTCTTCGCGCTGCCGGAAGCGGTGATCGAAGAGCAGGTGGCGACGCTGCCGGGCCTGGACGGTCGCAAGATGTCCAAGAGCTACGACAACACCATTCCGCTGTTCTCCGGCGGCCAGAAGCAGTTGCGTGAAACGATCATGCGCATCGTCACCGACTCGCGCCCGCCGGGCGAGGCGAAAGACCCGGACAGCTCGTCGCTGTTCACCATCTTCCGCGCGTTCGCCAGCGAGGCCGAGTCGGAGGCGTTTCGCGCGGCGCTGGTCAACGGCATCGGCTGGGGTGAAGCCAAGCAGGTGTTGTTCGAGCGCATCGAGGTGGACGTGGCACCGATGCGCGACAGCTACGATGCATTGATGGCGCGTCCCGGCGTGATCGAAGAGATCCTGCAGGAAGGCGCCCGAAAAGCCCGCGCCATCGCCGCACCGAAGATCGCCGAACTGCGCGATGCGATCGGCCTGCGTTCGGGCGTGGCGGTCGCGCCGCAGGCTGGCGTGGCCAAGGCTGCGTCCAAATCCGGCAAGATGCCGCGTTTCGCCAGTTTCCGCGACGCCGATGGCAGCTTCCGCTTCCGCCTGTTCTCCGCGGATGGCGAAGAACTGCTGCTGTCGAAATCGTTCGTCGATCCCAAGGCTGCCGGCGTGCTGCAGAAGCGCATCAAGGAGCTGGGCGCGACGAGCGCCGTCGTGCAGGTGCAGCCGCTTTCGCTGGTGCTGGAACTGGACGGCGAACACGTTGCCGCCACGCCCGACTACGACGGCGAACACGCGCGTGACGAAGCACTGACCCGCCTGCGCAGTGCGCTCGACCAGCTTGCCGCGCAGGAATGAGCGCAACCCCGTTGGCCCATGGAGTGAACTGACGCATGCGTTACCTCGCCATTTTGTTGCTGGCGCCGTGGCTGCTGATCCTCGGCTGGGCATTCTGGGCCTATCCCAAGAGCCTGCCGCGCACGCCTGCGCGCCGTGCTTTCGACCTTGCGGCGCTGCTGCTGGCCGCGTTCGCAGCCGTGCAATGCGCCACGGCCGCATTCGATACCGCCACCGTGCCGACTGTCGGTCAGTACGGACCGTCCAGTGGCGCGATCTGGCAGCAGGTGCTGCCGGCGCTGTATGGCTATGGCGCCTGTGTGCTGGTGCTGGTGCTGGCGATGATCGTGCGCCAACTGTTGTGGCGCCCACGCGCGCAGTAAACCTCGAGGAGAACTCCATGCAAGACGCCGCGCTGCAGCAATACCTCCTGCGCCTGTTCGAGCGCCACAGCGTCGAGCTGGAGCCCGACGAAGACTGGCTGGTGACCGATGGCGATTTTCCCGCCGTTCGCGCCAGCTGGCATGAAGGCGCCACCGGCGAGCCCGGACGTCTGGACGTCGATATCGTGCTCAGCGAAGAGCGTCATATCGAGGAAAGCTTCGCCGGTGTCGGCGGTGGCGAGGCCGGGTGCCGCAGTGCGCTGGAGGCCTTCGAGCGCAGTGTCTTCCATGTGGTGCTCGCGGCCTGCTGGTACGTGACCGACGATCGCCGGGTGCAGACCTTCGGCTGGGACATGGGTATACGCACGTGGGACATCTTTGCTGGGCCATGGCTGTCGAGCCGCGAAGGCGTCGACGCGCCGCAGGACATCCTGCCGGCGTTGCGCGAAGCGCTGCAAGGCGAAGCGCTCAGCCAGGAGCTGCACTGGGTCCGCGTGTTCCATCGTCGTGGCGCTGATGGCCAGGTGAGCGCCGAAGTGCTGCTCGACAATGCCCCGTGGCCCGCCGGCGATCGCCGCGTCAGCGCGCTGTCGTGGCCGGAGGGTGATGGCTACAGCGTGCGGGGCTTCCTCGCGCTGGATATACGCGACTACTGACGCTTCACCGGCCGGCGTCTGCCGAAGGTTCATCGCCAAAGCGTTGCCGATAGGCCTGCACGGCGGCTTGCCTCGAAGGGAAGTAGAGGATTCCCGTTTGCTCCGGTGGCAGGCCGGCGCGCGTCATTCGCTTGATCATCTGCGGCGTGCGTCCGGCGATCACCAGTTGCATTCCATGATGATCGAGGACGCGCCGCAATTCGTCGATGACGAAGAAGCCCGTGATGTCGGTCTTCGTCATCGAGATCGCGTCGATGATCACCCAGTGAGGATGGTGCAAGGCGGCGAGATGTTCGATGCGCTGGCGGAAATAGTCCGCGTTGAAGAACGTCAGCGGCGATTCGAAGCGATAGATGAGCAGGCCCGCGATGGCATGGGCTTCGGGGTAGTGCGCCAGTTCGTAGAAGCCGCTTTGGCCGTCGATCTGTCCAAACTGCTGCTCGGCAGGCCGGCGCACCTGCGACAGGAAATACAGCAGCGCGATGGCCACTGCCAGCAGGATGCCGGACATCACGCCAAACAGCACGACGCCTGTTACGGTGGTCCAGGCGATGGCGTGTTCTCCGCGACTGAAGCGAAGCAATTCGCGCAACCCGCCCAGGTCGATCAGGCTGATCGCCGCGGCTATCAGGATCGCGCTCAATGCTGCGATCGGCAGCATCGCCAGCACGCCGGAAAACAGGGTCATCGCCAGCAGGATGGCCAGTGCGCCCACGATCGACACCAGCGGACTCTTGCCACCTGTGGCATCGTTCACCGCCGTGCGCGAGCTCGAACCGCTGACCGCAAAACCCTGGCATGCCGCACTGGCCAGATGCGAGACGCCAAGCGCGAGAAATTCCTGGTCGCCATCGACCCGGTAGTCGTTCTTCGCCGCAAAGCTGCGCGCCGTCAGCATGCCGCTGCTGAAGGTGATCAAGGCGAGGGCACCGGCCGCTGGAATCAGCGTGCCCAGCAATTCGTGTGGCAGCGCCGGCGCCACCCAGGTGGGGAAACCCGAGGGTAGCGTGCCCACGACGGCCACGCCTTTTCCAGCGAGGCCCAGCGCCCAGGTGGCGATGACGGCGACCGCCAGGGCGAGCAGGGAGGCTGGCCCGCGCGGCCACAGCAACTTGACCAGGAAGAACACGCCGAACGTGCCCGCCGACAAAAACGCGGTTGGCCAATGCGTGCGCGGCAGCTGCGTGATCAGCGATCCTGCCCGGCCGATGGTGTCGCTGCCCGACAAGGCAATGCCCAGCACCTTGCCCGCCTGGCTGACCAGGATGGTGACGGCCACGCCGTTGAGCAGCCCGATCAGGATCGGTCGCGAAAGAAAGTCGGCAAGAAAGCCCAGGTGGAACCGGCTGGCGACCACGCACAGCAAGCCCGTGATGAGCGTGAGCGACATCGCGTAGGATTGGTATTCATCGCTGCCGGGCAACGCCAGCGGCATCAGCGTGGCTCCCAGCATCGCGCACGTGGCGGCGTCAGGTCCCACGATGAGTTGGCGCGACGAACCGAACAGCGCGTAGGCAATCATCGGCAGCACGGTGCTGTAAAGACCGACGATGGGGCTGAAACCGGCGAGCTGTGCGTAGGCGATGCTGACGGGCAAGGCTACCGCGGCGACGGACAGGCCCGCCTGCACATCGTTACGCAGCCACTCGCGGCGGTAATGCAGCAACTCCCACAAGCCGGGCATCAGGCGCGCGAATCGCCCGGGAGGAGAAGGCTCAGTCATGGCGTATCGCGGATGCTTCAGGCATGCGATGCGGTTGCATGGTGCGCGCCCTCATTCCCACAGATTCGCATGCGGACCGAATGCCTCACGCTGTCGCCGCACCACGCAGAAGCGATGACCGGTCGGTGCCTGCATGACCCACCAGCGGTCGCGTGTATATGCAACGCGCGTGGCGCCCAGCTTTTCCAGTCGCTCCACTTCCGCTTCGAGGTCATCGGTCTCGATGTCCAGATGCACGCGACTTTCGTGCTCCACGCGCTGAAGCAGGACGATCAGCTCGTCGTCCGCGGTGGCGAGTTCCGCATAGCGCCCGTCGCCGTCCTGGTCGACGGTAACGATGGATTTGCCAAGCGCGCGGCTCCAGAAGGTGGTGGCATCCGCCATGTCCGGGTTCTGGCAATCGATGACGATGGTGCACAGACGGCTGCGATGCATGAGTCCACTCCGATCGGTGCAGGGATGTCGCCCATATAGCCGTGCATGGGTCGAAGGTCCGTCAATACGCGAGGCCGGCGATATTGCGACCATGCGCCTCTACGGGCGGCGCCGAGGTGCGTGCTAGCTTGCGCGGGCTTGGAGAAGCCGATGTCCGCGCAGGAGGCTGGCACGATGGATACCTTCGACGATCTACAGACCAGCTACGGACGCTGCCTGCGCCACGGCGGGTTCATCGCCCGTTTCTACGAGATATTCATGGCGAGCCATCCGGACATTCCCGCCATGTTCCGGCACACCGATTTCAGCGCGCAGTTCCTCGCGCTTCGACGTGGCATCAGCGCGGCCGTCGCGTATGCCGGCGGCAGCACGCTGACACGCCGCACCATGATCGAAATGGCCCAGGTGCACGGCCGCAACGGCAGGGCGCCGGTGCCCCCTGCGCTTTATCCGTACTGGTCGGACAGCCTGCTGCGCGCGATTGCCGAGCACGATCCCGAATACGACTTCGCGCTGGAGCAGCGCTGGCGCAAGGCGCTCGATCACACCACGGCGTATTTTGTCGAACATTACTGAGTGTGCTTAGCGCTTGGGAGATCGAGAGTCTCCGCTTTGTTGGCTTGCGCGCTATCGCTGCGCATGCGTGAGGCGCCATACAAAGGCGACACGGCCCACCCGCCGCCTTGCCTTCGCCAAATCGAAAAGGCGTCGGTCAACTCGCCACGCGCGCCCGTCCGGGACAACCTTCGAGCGTTCCGCGTTGAATGACTGTCCGGCTCCTGCGGAATGATGAACATTCGAAGGCCAAAAAACCCCGGCATTGCCGGGGTTTTTCGTGAAGCGACAACCGTCAGTTCGGCAGCGACAAGTCGTCCAGCAGCGCCTTGAGGAAGCGCGCGGCTTCGCCACCGGTGGCGGCGCGATGGTCGAAGGTGATCGAGATCGGCATGCGGCGATGCACTTCGATGCCGCCCATCACCGCCACCACGTCGTGGCTCAGCTTGCCGGCGCCGATGATGGCGACGCACGGCGGCACGACGACCGGCGTGGCGTAGCGACCGGCGAACATGCCGAAGTTGGACAGGCTGATGGTGTAGCCCGACAGCTCCGAGGCCGGAATCGAACGATCTTCCACCGAGGTGCGCAGGCGCTTGATCGCGGCGCGGATGCCGGCGCCGTCGAGCACGTCGGCGTTGCGCAGCGCAGGCACGAACAAGCCTTCCTCGGTGTCCACGGCGATGCCGATGTCCACGTGCGGATGCAGCGTGCGGGTGAGGTTCTTGCCGTCGAACCAGGCGTTGAGCGCCGGCACGGTCTTGCATGCGACCACGATGGAGCGGATCAGGCGGGCGGTGATGTCCTGCTTGCCGATCCAGGCATGCAGGTCGGCGTCATCGACCAGCGTGGTCGGCACCACGTTGGCGTGGGCTTCGGCCATCACGCGCGCCATGTTGCGGCGGACACCCTTGAGCTGTTCCGGCTGGCCGCTGGCCTGCACGCTCGGCGGCGCCGTGCGCACGGGCTTGCCGGCGAGCGAGGTGGCCGTGCGGGCCGGCTCGGGTTCGGGCAACTGCGGGGCAAGGTGGCGACCGGCGGAAGCGGGCACCGCAGCGCGTGCCGGGGCGGCGCCCAGTGCGGCGCTGCCATTGGCGGCGGCGTTCTTGACGTCGGCCATGGTGACCACGCCGTCGGCGCCGGTCGGCTTCACGCGGGTGAGGTCGACCTTGAGCTTCTTGGCGAGCGCACGCACCGCCGGCACGGCCTTCACGCCGCCGACGCTGCTGGCCTGTTCCACGTGCACGTGGCTGCCGGAGATCATCGCGCCGACCACGGTGCCTTCGTCTTCACGATCAGAGCCATTGCTTTCGATCTCGCCGCCTTCATCGGAAGCGACGACTTTCTTCGGCTCGGCAGCAGCACTGCCCGCGCCCTTCTTCGGGCCGTGATGGTGGCCGGTGGACTCGGCTTCGGCACGCTGCTTGGCGTTCGGGTCGGGCTCGAATTCGGCGAGGGCCGAACCGGTCTCGATGATGTCGCCAGCGGCACCGTGCAGCTTGGTGACCTTCCCGGTGTACGGCGACGGCACGTCGACCACGGCCTTGGCCGTTTCCATGGAGCACAGCGGCGCGTCGAGCTTGATGTTGTCGCCTTCCTTCACGTGCCACTCGACGATGGTGGCGTCGGGCAGGCCTTCGCCGAGGTCCGGCAGGTAGAACGTCTTGATGTCGGCCATGATCGGAGTTCCGAAAGTTTTGGGGTGTTCGTTGCTTGACCCCTCTCCTGAGTGCAGCAGGGGAGGGTTGAGGAGGGGTGAAGCCACCACGAAAAGGCTGCGCTTCGCTGGGTGTTGCCCCCTCACAGCCTCCCCCTGCACGCAGGGGGAGGAGCCTGAAGAGCTTAGCTTGCTGCCAGCGTGCGCTTGGCGGCTTCCACCACGCGCTCGGTGCTCGGCAGGTACTTCATTTCCAGGCGGAACAGCGGAATGTGCGTGTCGAAGCCAGTGACGCGCTCGACCGGCGCCAGCAGGTCGTACATGCATTCCTCGGCCAGCCGCGCAGCGATTTCCGCGCCGAAGCCGGCGGTCTTGGGCGCTTCGTGCACGATCACGCAGCGACCGGTCTTCTGCACCGACTCGGCGATGGTGTCGAAGTCCAGCGGGGTCAGGGTGGCGACGTCGATCACTTCGGCGCTGATGCCGTCGGCGGCGAGCTCGTCGGCGGCTTCCAGCGCTTCCTTCACCTGGGCGCCCCAGGTGACGATGGTGACGTCGGTGCCGTCGCGCAGCACGAAGCACACATCCAGCGGCAGCGCTTCGCCGTCATCCGGTACTTCTTCCTTGTACTGGCGGTAGATGCGCTTGGGCTCGAAGAACATCACCGGATCCGGATCGCGGATCGCGGCGAGCAGCAGGCCGTAGGCACGCGCCGGCGACGACGGCATCACCACGCGCAGGCCCGGGATGTTGGTGAACAGGTGCTCGTTCGCCTCCGAATGATGCTCCGGCGCACGGATGCCGCCGCCCCACGGGGCACGCCACACGGCCGGCACGGTGATGCGGCCGCGCGTGCGGTTGCGCAGGCGGGCGGCGTGGCAGGCGATCTGCTCCATCATCGGATAGATGAAGCCTTCGAACTGCGCTTCGGCCACCGGCTTCATGCCCTGGGCGGCGAGGCCCACGGTGACACCGGCGATGGTGGTTTCGTCCAGCGGCGTGTCGAGCACGCGCAGTTCGCCGAACTTTTCCTGCAGGCCCTGGGTGGCGCGGAACACGCCGCCGTTGACGCCGACGTCCTCACCGAGCACGACGACGCTGTCGTCATGGGCCATTTCATAGGCCAGCGCCTGGGTGACGGCTTCGATAAGAGTGATCTGTGCCATGACTTAATGGGCCTTCTTTTCAAGCGAGAGAACGTAATCGCGCTGCTTGGCGAGATCGGCGGGGACTTCGGCGAAGGTGTAGTCGAACATCGCCGTGACCGGCTGGGTCTTGGTCTCGAGGTAGGCGTTCACCTCGTTGTCCATCCAGTCGTCGCACTCGGTTTTCCAGGCTTCTTCCTTGGCGTCGTCCCACACGCCCTTGGCAACGAGCCAGTTGCGCAGGCGCTTCATCGGCTCCTTCGCCCAGGCGTCCTTCACTTCCTGCTCGCCACGGTAGCGGCGGGCGTCGTCAGCGGTGGTGTGGTCGCTGAGGCGATAGGTCACCAGCTCCAGCACGCTGCCGCCTTCGCCGTTGCGCGCGCGGTCCAGCGCATCGCCCATGGCCTTGCGCACGGCGATGATGTCGTTGCCGTCCACCTGGATGCAGCACAGGCCGGCCGCGATGCCCTTCTGCGCCAGCGTCGGGGCACCGGACTGGATCTTGCGCGGCACGGAGATGGCCCACTGGTTGTTGACGATCACCGCCACCATCGGCAGGTTCTGCGCGCCGGCGATGTTGATGGCGCCGTAGAAGTCTCCCTTGGACGAGCCACCGTCACCGATGGTGCACACAGCCACGCGCTTTTCGTTGCGGATCTTGAAGGCCAGCGCGGAGCCGGCGGCGTGCAGGCACTGCGTGGCGATCGGCACCGACCAGGCAAAGTCGTGGCGCGCCGGTTCGTTCTGGTAGTCGTTGCCGCGCTCGTCGCCGCCCCAGTACATGTACACCTCGCGCGGCTGCACGCCGCGGTACAGCTGGGCGCCGTATTCGCGATAGCTCGGTGCGAACACGTCTTCCGGGCGCATCGCGCTGCCGATGCCCACGTGCGCGGCCTCGTGGCCCAGGCAGCTGGCATAGGTGCCGAGCTTGCCGGTGCGCTGCAAGGCCACCGACTTGGCGTCGAACACGCGGGTCGACAGCATCAGCTTGTACAGCTCGACCATGTGGTTCAGGTCTTTGGCGAATTCAGGCAGGTCATCACGAACCTGCTTGCCTTCCGCATCGAGATACTGCAGATATTCGATTTCGAACTTGGCGGCGATGGACACAACTCGCTCCCGGAGAGAGTTAATGGAGATCTGGGATGCTGGGAAGCGGCGGCCCATCCAGTGGGGCCAGCGACGCGTATAAAGCTCTGAGCAAGACCGAAATTGTTACAGGGGGGCATGTTGCGCCGCAAGGCACGGTGCAGCATGCGCCCTCGTACGGGGCCGGCCGTAACACCGGTTACCATGCGGACTTTTCCGCACTCCGGATCGACATGACCGAGAACCAGCGCGACCTTGAGGCCGGTATCGAACTCGACCTGAACGGGCGACTGACCTATGGCGGCTACCTGCGGCTGGACCAGCTGCTGACGGCCCAGCAGCCACTGAGCGACCCGCCGCACCACGACGAGATGCTCTTCATCGTGCAGCACCAGGTGGCCGAGCTGTGGATGAAGCTCATCATCCATGAGCTGAAGGCGGCGATCGCCCACCTGCGCGAAGACGACCTCGACCCATGCCTGAAAATTCTTGCGCGGGTGAAGCAGGTGCAGCGCCAGCTGTTCGAGCAATGGGCAGTGCTGGAAACGCTCACGCCGTCGGAATACCTGGAATTTCGCGGCGTGCTGGGTGCCTCGTCGGGCTTCCAGTCACTGCAATATCGCAAGATCGAATTCCTGCTGGGCAACAAGAACGCGCAGATGCTGCAGGTGTTCGCCTATGACGCGGCGGCGCAGGCCGACCTGCGCGCGGTACTGGAAGCGCCGAGCTTGTACGACGAATTCCTGGGCTACCTCGCGCGGCGCGGCCATGCGATTCCCGCCGAGCTTCGACAGCGCGACTGGTCGCAACCGCACCAGCGCAACGACGGCCTGTTGCCGGTGTTCAAGCGCATCTACGAAAACCGCACGTCGTTCTGGCCCGAATACCACATGTGCGAGCAGCTGGTGGACATGGAGGAAAGTTTCCAGCTGTGGCGTTTCCGCCATATGAAAACCGTGGAACGCATCATCGGGCACCGCCGCGGCACGGGCGGGTCGTCGGGCGTGGCGTTCCTCAGGAAGGCGCTGGAGCTGGAGTTTTTCCCGGAGTTGCTGGATGTAAGGACAGAGCTGGGCAACTAACTCGGTCCCTGGGCCGTTTCAATCGTCAGAGCTTGTTCACGCCCCCGGATCGTGGCTGTCCCCTCACCGTCATTCCCGCGAAAGCGGGAATCCAGCGCCTCTGACTTGGCTTGAAGGTCGCTGGATCCCCGCTTTCGCGGGGATGACGGTGAGGCGAAAACTCGGTTGAGGCGGCGAACAGGCGCTTACAAAAATTCCGCGGCGCACATCGCACCGCATTGCTTGCAAAGGGGCATGCATGAGCAACACCGCTGAAACCGCACCCGCGCCGGTGCCCGACTACCCGCAAACACTGGGACATCCGCGTCCTTTGTGGATGCTGTTCATGACCGAGTTCTGGGAGCGCTTCGCGTTCTACAGCGTGAGCTGGGCGTTGGCGCTCTATATCGTCGCGCACTTCTTCAACGGCGATCCGGCGGGCGAAGCGTGGGCCAGCAAGATCTATGGCGCCTATACCGCATTGATCTACGCCACCAGCATTTTTGGCGGCTACGTGGCCGACAAGGTGATCGGCTACCAGCGGTCCATCCTGATCGGCGCGTTGGTGATGGCAGCAGGCCTGTTCGTGGTGATGCTGCCGAGCAAGGAGCTGTTCCTGTTTGGCCTGGCGATGGTCGTGGTCGGCAATGGCCTGTTCAAGCCGAATATTTCCTCCATGGTTGGCCAGCTCTATGGGCCGAAGGACGAGCGACGTGACCGCGGGTTCACGCTGTTCTACATGGGCATCAATGGTGGCGCGCTGCTGGCGCCGCTGCTCACCGGCTGGCTGGCCAGCCATTTCACCGACACCCCGACGCAGGAGAACTACCGCATCGTGTTCGGCGCGGCGGGCGTGGGCATGGTGCTGAGCCTGTTCTGGTTCTGGTTCGGCCGGCGCCAGCTCAAGGGCGTGGGTCGCCCGGCACCGGAAGCCGCCAGCCGCCTGCGCGTGGTGTGGGTGCTGCTGGGCGTGGCAGTGGCGGTGCCGCTGGTGTACCTGCTGCTGGCCTTCATCGGCGCCAGCGGACTGCAGTGGCTGTTGGGCCTGCTGTTCATCGGCGTGGCGGCGATGCTGATCGTGGAAGCCATGCGCCACGACCGCGTGCAGCTGCATCGCGTGATCGCGATGCTGATCATCTTCGCCTTCAACATCCTGTTCTGGATGATGTATTTCCAGCTCGGCACCTCGTTCAATTTCCTTGCAGCGAACATGGTGGACCGCGAAATGTTCGGCGGCTGGATGTTCCCGGTCGGCTGGTTCCAGTCGGTGAGCCCGCTGGCGATCATCCTGCTGGCGCCGCTGGTGACGCAGGTGTGGTCGTTGCTGGCCCGGCGGCACAAGGAGCCGTCGATCCCGCGCAAGTTCGGTCTGGGCCTGCTGTTCAACGGCCTGGGCTTCACCGCGCTCATGTACGCGCTGACCTATTCGGTGGACAGCCACGGCCTTATCCCGTTCTGGCCGCTGACGGCTTGCTACGTGCTGCAGACCATCGGTGAGCTGTGCCTGTCGCCGATCGGCCTGTCGATGGTGACCAAGCTGGCGCCGCCGCGCCTGGTGGGCGTGGCGATGGGTGGCTGGTTCCTGTCGCTGGCGGTGGGCGGCAACCTGTCGGGCCTGCTGGCGGGCCAGATCAGTGGCGAGAGCGGTATGACCGCTGCATCGGCGCTGGCCGGTTTCACTTTCAGTTTCTGGCTGTTGGCAGGCGCCGGCGTGTTGTTGCTGGTGATCTCGCCGCTGATCAATCGGCTGATGCACGGCGTGCGCTGAGCGTCTAAGTGACGATGTCCCAAGGATTTGTTCGCAAATCGTAAAATGTTGCGGTGCATTTGACGGAGTTGCGGGCGGCCGGTTACATCTCCGGTCCGCTCCAACTTCGGTTCGCACGCGAGTGCCGACCCGCACCCAACAGGGGAACGCATGTCCTATCCCAACACGGGCGCCGCGCCGTCGGCACCTGGCTACCCGCAGACCATGGGCCATCCACGTCCGTTGTGGATGCTGTTCATGACGGAGTTCTGGGAGCGCTTCGCGTTCTACGGCATGCGCTGGGCGCTGACGCTGTACATCGTGGCGGAGTTCTTCCACAACGATCCGGCGGGGCAGGGCTTTGCCAGCCGCACCTATGGTGCCTACCTCGCGCTGGTCTACGCGGCGGCGGTGTTCGGCGGCTATGTGGCTGACCGTGTCATCGGCTACCAGCGTTCCATCCTGGTCGGTGCCGTGGTGATGTCGGCCGGCCTGTTCATGATCATGATCCCTAACGAGCAGGTTTTCCTGCTCGGGCTTTCCACGGTGATCGTCGGCAACGGCCTGTTCAAGCCGAACATTTCCTCCATGGTGGGCCAGCTCTACGGCGTGGGCGACGCGCGCCGCGACCGCGGCTTCACGCTGTTCTACATGGGCATCAATGCCGGCGCGCTGTTTTCGCCGCTGCTGACTGGCTGGCTGGCCAGTCATTTCACCGACACGCCGATGCAGCAGAACTACAAGCTGGTGTTCCTGGCTTCAGGCATTGGCATGTTGATCAGCCTGTTCTGGTTCTGGGTCGGCCGCCGCCAGCTCAAGGGCGTCGGCCGACCGTCGCCGGAGCAGGCCAACCGCATGCGCGTCGCCTATGTGTTCATCGGCTGCCTGCTGGCCATTCCGTTGGTGTACTTCCTTCTGGGTGGCGCTTTCTCAACGCTGGTCGCCAAGGCTTTGCTCGATCTGGGGGCCATCAAGCCAACCCTCGTCAACGGCATCGTCGATTACGAGAAAACCTTGCCCGCGGCGACGATGCTTGCCTGGGTGCTTGGAGCGCTGTTCCTGGGCCTGTCGACGCTGCTGCTGGTGGAAGGCATTCGCGAAGGCAAAGTGCAGCGCAACCGCGTGATCGCGATGCTGATCATCTTCGTGTTCAACGTGCTGTTCTGGATGTTCTACGAACAGGCCGGCAGCTCGTTCAACTTCCTGGCGCAGAACATCGTGGATCGCGAGATGTTCGGCGGCTGGGTGTTCCCGGTGGGCTGGTTCCAGTCGGTTGCGCCGCTGTCGCTGGTGCTGTTGGCGCCGTTCGTATCGATCGCCTGGGGCTGGCTGGACAAGCGCAACATGGAGCCGTCGATCCCGCGCAAGTTTGGCCTGGGCTTGCTAGGTAACGCTCTGGCCTTCGTCGTGCTGATGTACGCGCTCTCCAGCCTGGTCGACAGCCGGAACCTGATCCCGTTCTGGCCGCTGGTGCTGGTCTACGTGCTGCAGACCCTCGGCGAGCTGTGCCTGTCGCCAATCGGCCTGTCGATGGTGACCAAACTGGCGCCGGTACGCCTGGTGGGCTTCGCCATGGGTGGCTGGTTCCTCTCCACCGGCATCGGCAACAACCTGTCGGGCATCTTCGCCGGCCACGTCAGCGGCGAAACCGGCATGACCGTAGCCTCCGCGCTCAGCGGCTTCACCTTCAGCTTCTGGCTGCTGGCGGGCGCCGGCGTGCTGCTGTTCGTGATCGCGCCGCTGATCAACCGGTTGATGCACGGGGTCAAATGATCAGGAGTGAGTGAAGAGAAGTGAGGAGTGAGAGAAGAACGGCCAGCCAGTGGCTCTCTCTCGTTTTTCGCTCCTGACTCCTCACTCCTCGCTATTTCGGTTCAATCGCCTGCAGCTTGTCCAGGATGCGCACCAGCCAGGTGCGCTCTTCCTCGTCGAGCTTTTCCAGCAGATTGCGCTCATGCGCCCGCGCCATGGGCGCCACCACCTCGTGCACGGCCCAGCCGGCTTCGCTCAGGTCCAGCACGGAGCGGCGCTTGTCGCCGTCGTGGGTGGCCCGGGTCACCCAGCCGGCCTCCACCAGTTTGGCCAGTGCCCGGCTTACCGCCACCTTGTCCATCAGGGTGCGCTCGGCCACTTCCCGGGCCGACAGGCCGTCAAAGCGCGCCAGCACGGCCATGACCCGCCATTCCGTCATGCTCAGGTCGAAACGCCGCTGGTAATCGTCGGCGATGGCCTGGCTGACCGCGTTGGAAAGGATCGAGAGCCGGTAGGGCAGGAAATGCTCCAGTTCCAGCGGAGCGTGGTCGGGATGGCGGTCATCGGACACTGATGCAATGCTCCTTGCAACTGGTTTCATATGTAACTATAACGTCAGGATTATGAGGATGGTCGCACGCTTGGCGTAGGGCCATTGAGCATCGACCCATCAGGAGATTCCCATGAGCGCGCAGCCCAATGTTGGCATGCAGGTCACTACCTTCGAAAATCCCATGGGGATCAACGGCTTCGAGTTCGTCGAGTTCGCCGCCCCGGCCGGCCGCGGACAGGAACTGCATGATCTGTTCAAGAGCATGGGTTTCAGCGCCGTGCTCAAGCATAAATCGCGTCCGATCACGGTCTACCGCCAGGGCGGCGTGAACCTGCTGGTCAACGAAGACCCGGCATCGTTCGCCGCCAAGTTCGCCGAGGCGCACGGCCCCTGCGCCGCGGGTTTCGCGATCCGCTTCACCCGGCCATCCAGTGAAGTGCGCGCCACCGTGCTGGCCAATGGCGGCGAAGCCATGGACGCGCAGGCCGAAGGCTCCAAGGCGGTGAATGCGCCGGTGGTGAAGGGCATCGGCGACTGCATGCTGTACCTGGTCGACCGCTATGGCGACACGGGCAGCATCTACGGCGACGATTACGCGCCGATCCCGGGTGCTGACCTCAACCCGAAGGGTTTTGGCCTGACCTTCATCGACCACCTCACGCACAACCTCTACTTCGGCAACATGCAGAAGTGGTCGGATTACTACGAACGCCTGTTCAACTTCCGCGAGATCCGCTACTTCGACATCAAGGGTGCCAAGACGGGCCTGGTGTCCAAGGCGATGACCGCGCCGGACGGCATCGTGCGCATTCCGCTCAACGAATCGAGCGACCCGAAATCGCAGATCAACGAATATCTCGACGCTTATCACGGCGAAGGCATCCAGCACATCGCGCTGTTCACCGACAATATCTACGACACGGTGGAAGCGATGCGCGCGCAGGGCGTGGAATTCCTCGACACGCCGGACACCTACTTCGACGTGATCGACATGCGCATCCCCGATCATGGCGAAGACGTGCCGCGCCTGGCCAAGAACAAGATCCTGATCGACGCCGACCCGGAGACCAAGCAGCGCAAGCTGCTACAGATCTTCACGCAGAACAACATCGGCCCGATCTTCTTCGAGATCATCCAGCGCAAGGGCAACGAGGGTTTCGGAGAGGGCAATTTCCAGGCGCTGTTCGAGTCGATCGAACGCGACCAGATGAAGCGCGGCGTGCTGTAAAACGCTTTGCTCTAAAGCCCCTCTCCCTTGGGGGGAGGGGTGGGGGCATTGCCACCTTCACGGTGGAGAGGGTGCGGTAATGCGGGGAGGCAGGAAGCCACCGTTGCCAACAAAAGTCCGCGAGCGCGCTCGCGATTTGAGGCAGACAAGCACGGATGCCGAGCTTCGCCTTTGGCAGCACCTGCGTGCTGGCCGGCTCAATGGCTGGAAGTTCCGTCGACAGCATCCGATCTCTCCGTACGTGGCCGACTTCTATTGCGAAGCTGCCAAGCTGGTAATTGAATTGGATGGTTCGCAGCATGGCGGAAGCACGGATGCGATCCGCAGCCGTTATCCTGAATCACTCGGCCTCATGGTTCTGCGTTACTGGGACAATTGAGGTCATGCAGCAGACCGAAGCGGTGCTCGATGCGATCCTCGGCGCCGTTGAAAACCGAACCCTCTCCACCGTGAAGGTGGCAATGCCCCAACCCTTCTATCGACGGGAGAGGGGCTTCAAGGCGAAGAGCAATGAGCACGATGCAGGTTCACGGTTACCAATCCGGTTTCGCCAACGAATTCGCCACCGAGGCCATGCCGGGTGCACTGCCTGAAGGGCAGAATTCGCCCCAACGTGCGGCCCACGGGCTGTACGCCGAGCAGTTGTCCGGCACCGCCTTCACCGCGCCGCGCCACAGCAACCGGCGCAGCTGGCTGTACCGCATTCGGCCGGCGGCGATGCACCATCCGTTCGAGGCCATGCCTGAAGGCCGCTTCCACAACCGCTTCGCCGAGGTGCCGGCCAACCCCAACCAGCTGCGCTGGAATCCGCTGCCGATGCCTGCGGTGCCTACGGACTTCCTCGATGGCATCGTCACCATGGCCGGCAACGGCGGCGCAGCCGAGCAGTCCGGTGTGGGCATTCACCTGTATGCCGCGAATCGCTCGATGCACGGGCGCTTCTTCTACGACGCCGATGGCGAACTGCTGATCGTGCCGCAGGAAGGGCGCCTGCGCCTGGCGACCGAACTGGGCGTGATCGACGTGGAGCCGCTGGAGATCGCCGTGATCCCGCGTGGCGTGCGCTTTCGCGTGGAACTGCCCGACGGCACTGCGCGCGGCTACATCGCGGAGAACTTCGGCGCGCTGCTGCGCTTGCCCGATCTCGGGCCGATCGGCAGCAACGGCCTGGCCAATCCGCGTGATTTCCTCGCGCCCGTGGCAGCGTACGAAGACGTGGAAGGTACTTTCGAACTCGTCGCCAAGTTCCAGGGCAGTCTGTGGCGCGCGCAGATCGATCACTCGCCGCTCGACGTCGTCGCCTGGCATGGCAACTACACGCCGTACAAGTACGACCTGCGCCGCTTCAACACGATCGGCTCGATCAGTTTCGATCATCCCGATCCCAGCATCTTCCTCGTGCTGCATTCGCCCAGCGACACGGCGGGCGTGAGCAACATGGACTTCGTGATTTTCCCGCCGCGCTGGCTGGTGGCACAGAACACCTTCCGCCCGCCGTGGTTCCATCGCAATATCGCCAGCGAGTTCATGGGCCTGATCACCGGCGCCTACGATGCCAAGGCCGAGGGCTTCGTGCCCGGTGGCGCCTCGCTGCACAACTGCATGAGCGGCCATGGCCCCGATGCCGCCACGTACGAAAAAGCTTCCACGCGCGACCTGAGCCAGCCAGACGTGATCACCGGCACGATGGCCTTCATGTTCGAAACGCGCCGCGTCATCCACCCGACGAAGCAGGCGCTGGAAGCGCCGGAACTGCAGGGCAACTACTACGAGTGCTGGCAGGGCATCCAGAAGCACTTCACCGGCAAGTAAGCGACAGTCCACGCATTCACAAAAACGACAAGGCGCGCGCGAAACGCCGCCTGCGGAGCAAAACATGAAATTGGGTTCCCTGAAGGAAGGCGGCCGTGACGGTACGCTCATCGTGGTCAGCCGCGACCTGTCCAAGGCCGTGAAGGCCACTGGCGTCGCCGCGACCATGCAGGCCGCGCTGGACGACTGGTCGAACGTAGCGCCGCGCCTCAACGCCTTGTCGGAAGACCTCAATGCCGGCAAGGCACAGGGTGCCTTCGAGCTCGACATGGCCGCACTGGCGTCGCCGCTGCCGCGTGCGTACGAGTTCGTCGATGGCAGCGCCTATCTGCCGCACGTGGAGCGCGTGCGCCGTGCGCGTGGTGCCGAGGTGCCCGAATCGTTCTACACCGACCCGTTGATGTATCAGGCTACCAGTGCGGGCTTTCTGGGGCCGCGCGATCCCGTCGTGGTGCCCAGCGAAGACTACGGCATCGACCTCGAGGCCGAAGTGGTCGTGGTGACCGACGACGTGCCCATGGCCGTTACCGCGGCGCAGGCCAGCGAGCATATCCAGCTGGTCGGCCTGATCAACGACGTCTCGCTGCGCGGGCTCATCCCCGCGGAGCTCGCCAAGGGCTTCGGCTTCCTGCAGTCCAAGCCGCGTTCCGCGCTCTCCCCGGTTCTGGTCACGCCCGACGAACTGGCCGACGCGTGGCAGGGAGACAAACTGCACTTGCCGATGCGGACCTGGCTCAATGGCCAGTGGTTTGGCGAAGCCGAATGCGGCGTCGACATGCAGTTCAGCTTCGCCCAGCTGGTGGCCCACGCTGCCAAGACGCGTCCGCTCACGGCGGGCACCATCGTCGGCTCGGGTACCATCGCCAACGAAGACACCGGCAAGGGCGCATCCTGCCTGGCGGAGCAGCGCACGGTGGAAACGCTGCGCGATGGCAAGCCGAGCACGCCGTTCCTCACGTTCGGCGACACCTTGCGCATCGACGTGACGGATGCCGCAGGCGCGTCGATCTTCGGTTCCATCGAGCAGGTCATCGCTCCGCTCAAGCGTTGAGTCCGTTCGCGCGGTGACCGCCGTAAGTACTACAGGATGGTTCACTGTGAGCCTACGCTAATTGTCGCACTACCCTGACAGACGTCAGGGTAGTGCGCATGCGCGCGAGGATACTTCGCGCATGCGCACACATGACATCCTCCCTGAATTCGACGCCGCGCTCATTGCGCGCTATGACGTCGCCGGTCCGCGCTACACCAGCTATCCGACCGCGCCGCAATTCCACGCCGGATTCACCGAGGATTCCCTAAAAGCCGCCGCACTCGCTTCGAACGAGGAGCCGGTACCGCGCCCGTTGTCCGTGTACGTGCACGTGCCGTTCTGCTTCAGTCCGTGCTTCTACTGCGGCTGCATGCGCGTCATCACGCGCGAAGTGAGCAAGGCCGACCACTATCTGGAGCGGCTGCACCGCGAAATCGCCCTGGCCGGCCCGATGTTCGATCGCGATCGGCCCCTGCAGCAGCTGCACTTTGGCGGAGGTACTCCCAATTTCCTCGATCTGCCGCGCATGACCGCGGTGATCGAGGCGCTGGAGCGGCAGTTCAATTATCGCCGCCATGGCGAGCGCGAATATGGCATCGAGATCGATCCGCGCTTTGCCGATGGGCGCTACATCAGCGAGCTGGCGACGTTGGGCTTCAATCGCATCTCGGTGGGCATCCAGGATTTCGATCCCGCCGTGCAGGCGGCGGTGAACCGTATCCAGAGCGTGGAGCAGACGCGCGAAGTGCTGGATGCGGCGCGCGCATCTGGCTACGGCTCGGCGAGCGTGGATCTTATCTATGGGCTACCCAGGCAGACGCTGGATGGCTTCGATCGCACGCTCGACGAGGTGGTCGGTTTGTCGCCGGATCGTGTCGCCGTATACGGCTACGCGCACCTGCCCAACCTGTTCAAGGCGCAGAAGCACATCGAGGCGGCAGAGCTGCCTGATCCCGCCACGCGGCTGGCCTTGTTCGGTCGCGCGTTTCAGCGCTTGCGCCAGGCCGGTTATCTGTACATCGGCATGGACCATTTCGCGAAGGCCGACGACGAACTGTCCCAAGCTCAGCGCAAGCGCACCTTGCAGCGCAATTTCCAGGGTTATTCCACGCACGGCGAATGCGACATCGTCGGCCTTGGCGTAAGCGCCATCAGCCGCATCGGCGACAGCTACAGCCAGAACGCGCGCGACCTCATCGGTTACGAAGCCGCCCTGGACGCGGGGCGTCTGCCGATCGCCCGCGGCATCCAGCTCGATCGCGACGACATCGTTCGTCGCGCGGCAATCAGCGAGCTGATGTGCCACGGCGAACTGGACATGGCCGAATTCGGCGAGAAGCACCAGCTCGATTTCCCCCGCATGTTTGCCGCGGAGCTGCTGCGCCTCGACGAACAGGCATCGGATGGCCTCGTGACACGGGACGAAACCACCATCCGTGTGACGGCGCGCGGCAGGCTGCTGCTGCGCAATGTCGCCATGTGCTTCGACGCGTACCTCAACCAGCCAAGCGAATCGGCCCGCTATTCGCGCACGATTTGATAGACGCGATCCAGAAAGGGGACGCTAGATGCAAACGGGGAAATCCACGGAGTGCTCGCTCGGATGGCTTAACCCCATCGCCGACGATGGCGACGAGCTCCACTTTTGCAGTACCTGCGCCTTCTCCGATGCCTGCCTTTCGGTGGGCTATGGCAAGGGCGAGCTCATGGCCCTGCATTGCCTGGTCGAACACGTCGGTCCGTATCGCACCGGCGCACATGTCTTTCGCACCGGCAATCCGTTTCGCGCGATCTATGCTGTTCGCGCGGGTACCGTAAAGACCTGCGTGGTGGACAAGGATGGTCGCGAACAGGTGCTCGGCTTCTATCTTCCCGGCGAGGTCATCGGGCTCAACGCCATCTATCCCGATCAGTTTCCCTGTGACGCGGTGGCGCTTGAGGCAGCCCAGTTCTGCCGCTTCTCGTTCCCGGCGATGAGCGCGCTTGCCACACGGATGCCGGCTTTGCAGGCGCATCTCTTCCGGTTGCTCAGCAAGGAACTCGGCACCGCGACTTTTCTGGCCGCGGACCACTCGGCGGATGAACGCATGGCTGCCTTCCTGCTAGACCTTGGCGATCGCTACAGAGCGCGTGGTTTTTCGGGAACGCATTTCCGCCTGAGCATGGCGCGCGGAGACATCGCCAACTACCTGCGCCTCGCGGCGGAAACGGTGAGTCGCGTCATCGGTCGATTCCGCAACCAGGGTCTTATCGATATCCATGGCCGCTCGGTCACGTTGCTCAATTGCCAGGGCCTGCGCGAACTCGCGAAGGATGAAAACTACGCGGCAGGTTGACGCATTTGAGGACCGTCGCCGTCGTCTCTGACATCAGTCAAGCGGAGATCCAGGGCGCTCCCTAGTCTGGCTACGGGATTACAGGGAGAAACCCATGTCACGATTGATTGCCACCGCTCTCATTGCCGCGAGCCTGCTGCCTGCTGCTGTACTCGCCGGCAAGTCGGGTGCCGCGGCGCCTCTCGCCGTCGTTGCGGCCGCGAGCCCGGCGCCACTCATGGCGCCTGTCGATTTTGGTCCGCCACAAGGTGAGCCCATCCGGGCCGAACTCGGTGTGCCACCCAACGTGCCGCCGCCGATCCATCGCGATCATCCCGCCAAGGTCATCGTGGATCTGGAAGTGATCGAGAAGGAGATGTCGATCTCCGAAGGCGTCACCTACACCTACTGGACTTTTGGCGGTACCGTGCCCGGCAGCTTCATTCGCGTGCGCCAGGGCGACACGGTGGAGTTCCATCTCAAGAATTCGCCTGACAACAAGATGCCGCACAACATCGACCTGCACGGCGTGACGGGTCCGGGCGGCGGCGCGGCATCGAGCTTCACGGCGCCCGGCCATGAGAGCCAGTTCACCTTCAAGGCCCTCAATGCCGGCCTCTACGTGTATCACTGCGCCACGGCTCCAGTGGGAATGCATGTCGCCAATGGCATGTATGGCCTGATCCTGGTCGAGCCACCGCAAGGCTTGCCCAAGGTGGACCACGAGTACTACGTGATGCAGGGCGACTTCTATACGACCGGCAAATATCGCGAGAAGGGACATCAGCCCTTCGACATGGATGCCGCGATTGCCGAGCATCCCACCTACGTGCTGTTCAACGGCCGCGAGGGTTCGCTGACGGGCGACCATGCGCTGACCGCCAAGGTCGGCGAAAACGTCCGCCTCTTCGTGGGCAACGGTGGACCGAACCTGGTGTCGAGCTTCCACGTCATCGGCGAGATCTTCGACAAGGTCTATTACGAAGGCGGCACGCATGCGCAGGAGAACGTGCAGACCACGCTGATTCCGGCCGGCGGCGCGATGATGGCCGAGTTCCATGTCGACGTGCCGGGTAGCTATGTGCTGGTCGATCACTCCATCTTCCGTGCCTTCAACAAGGGCGCACTGGGCATACTCAAGGTGGATGGTCCGGAGAACAAGTCGATCTATTCCGGCAAGGAAGTCGATTCGGTCTACCTGGGTGATCGCGCCAACCCCAACATGCATGCGGTGGCCGCGGCTGCCAAGGCCAATGCCACAGGCACGCTGAGCAAGGACGACCAGGTTGCCGCGGGCAAGCAACTGTTCACCGGTACTTGCTCAGTCTGCCACCAGGCCAATGGTGAAGGTCTGTCGGGTGTATTCCCGCCATTGGCCAAGTCCGATTACCTCGCAAAGCAGGACAAGAATCACCTCATCGGCATTCCGCTGCATGGTCTCAACGGCAAGGTCACCGTCAACGGCAAGGAATACGACTCGGTGATGCCGCCCATGGCACAGCTCACGGACGACGAAGTGGCGAACATCCTCACCTTCGTGC
Source organism: Dyella sp. (assembly GCF_035685885.1). Classification (GTDB taxonomy): domain Bacteria; phylum Pseudomonadota; class Gammaproteobacteria; order Xanthomonadales; family Rhodanobacteraceae; genus Dyella. Next base: position 24,845 of record NZ_DASRZX010000037.1, read on the forward strand.
TCAACAGCTGGGATAACCCGGGTGGGCAGGTCACCAAGGAAGAAGTGTCCAAGGTGCGCGCCACGCCCGCCGCGGCGGCGACGGGGCACTGACGATGAGCCGGCTGGCCGCGATCCTTTCCGGCCTGCTCCTCACCATGCCGGTGGTGGCGGATTACGCTCCACTGCCGGCTGGGGATTTCGCCAGCGTTCTGCCGGCCGATGGCAAGGCAGCGCCCACACACATCGCGGCGTTTCGCTTGCGTACGGAGCCCGTGACGAATGCCGAATTTATGGCCTTCGTGCTGAAGCATCCGGCATGGCGTCGCGATCGCGTGCCAAAGGTATTTGCTGATACCGGCTACCTCTCGCACTGGGCCGGCGCAAGCGAGCTTGGCGACCAGGCGCTGCCGCAACAGCCAGTGACGCGCGTCAGCTGGTTCGCGGCACAGGCGTTTTGCGAGAGCGAAAAGGCGCGATTGCCCTCCTGGTACGAGTGGGAGTATGCGTCCGCTGCGGACGCGACCCGCACCGATGCGCGCCAAGATCCCATCTGGCGGGACCAGACGCTGGCCTGGTATAGCCGTCCGTCCAACACCCCTCTGCCCCTGATCGGGGGGCAGTCGGACGTGCGCGGCATCCGTGATCTGCATGGGCTGATCTGGGAGTGGGTGGACGATTTCAATGCCCTGATGGTGGGGCAAGACAGTCGCGATCAGGATGGCGCTGACAAGCTCAAGTTTTGCGGTGCGGGCGCACTGAGCCTCCAGGAGAAGGAGAACTACGCCATCCTGATGCGCGTTGCCATGCTGTCTTCGCTGAAGGCTGTCGATACCACGGTCAATCTCGGCTTCCGTTGTGCCAAATCCGACTGAGAGTGGAATCATGAAGCGAGTATTCGTTCTCCTGCTGCTCTTGATCAGCGCGGTCGCCACGGCTGGCACCGATATGCCCAAGGACTCGACGTACCAGCTGAAGGTCGAGCTGACGGACCAGGCGGGACACACCTGGCCCCTGTCCTCACGCAGTGGACGCGTCCAGCTGGTGTCGATGTTCTACACGTCGTGCACGATGGTTTGCCCGATGATCGTGGACACCATGCAGATCACCGACAACGCATTGGATGAGCCGTCGCGCGCCCGCATGGACATGCTGCTGGTCAGCTTCGATCCCGCCCGCGACAGTGTTGATGCGCTCCGCCAGTATGCGGAGCGGCGCAAGCTTCACGCGCCCGCCTGGACGCTTGCACGCGTCAGTGCGCAGGACGCACGACAACTCGCTGCCCTGCTTGGCCTTCAATATCGCCAACTTCCTGGCGGTGACTTCAATCATTCCAGCGAACTCATCTTGTTGGACGCAGAGGGTCGCTTGATCGCGCGCACATCCATTATCGGCCGCGCGGATCCCGAATTCGTGGCGGCTGTCCGCAAGGCGACCGCAGGCCCCTGACGCGGCGGCGATCAGTTTGA
>NZ_DASRZX010000038.1:0-16936 GCF_035685885.1 Dyella sp.
GCGCCAAAATCGGCGAGGATGGTGGTGGCGGCGGGACCGGCGATATAGCTGGCAAGATCAACGACCCTGAGGCCTGAGAAGATGTTGTCGGATTCGCCCATGGCGTATGACTCTCATGCGACAGGAATCAATAAAGGCAAAAACCCATCGCGCTGGCCTTACCTGTGGCGGCGTCCAGCGGGCGATTTGCCGTGGTGTCAACGACTGTGCGTAGCTACCCACGCGAACGGTAGTTAGCCGCTCGCCATTTCGAAGAAATTTTAGGACTGAGTCGATCAGAAGGATTGCCCATTCCGGGATGGGCTTGTTTATTCGCGTTGGCGATCAGCTAACTTCACTCACCTGTGGGGCGAAATCGTTGATTGCAGGCTCGCGACTGACGGAACTTTTCTGGCCTTTCGCCCAGCGGGCATGGCCAGCCCGACCCGCCCGCCAAGCACCAGGACTAACCCCTATCTTGGCGGAAAACATCCGCGTGAAGTGGCATTGATCAGCGAAGCCCGTCGATAGGGCGACATCAGCCAGCGAGAGGTCGGGATCCCTCATCAATTTTATTGCCAGCTCAAGACGCTTCGTCATGAACCACTGATGTGGAGTGGCTCCCGTGTTTCGCTTGAATCCTCGTGCCAAATAGCTAAGAGATAGGCCGCAATTGTCAGCCAGCTCAGCAAGGCTGATGCCGTCGCACAGATGTTCTGCAATAAGTTCTTTTACTCGCTTCTCTTGCCATGGAGCCAAGCCGTATTGCGGTGCAGGCTTGACCTGCCGCGCACCACCATAGGTCCGGACCAAATGGCTTCGCATGGCCAGCAGCATATGATCGACAAATGTCTGATTGACATGGTTCCCGGCGTGTAACGAGGGGATCAGGCAGTTCGCCAAATGGCGTATCACGGGGTCATCAATGAATTCGCCAGATCTATAGCGCAAGGCGCGCACTTCCAATCCCAACTCGTTCCCGGCCTCGGACAACGCTCGAAACGGCACGTAGAAATGCACTGAATGAAACGGGTCAGAGCAATACACGATCGGATTGCAGGTGAGATCGAAGAAGCACGTTTTGCCCTTTTCGAACGGGCCGATCGCCACGGACTGGCCGTTGAGCCAGAGCTCGTAGTGTCGCGCACTACGCAATTGAAGGCCGATCAAATACGCCTCTTCGGGAGCGATCGGCGTTGAGAATCCGTAGTTAGTCTCGTCATAGCGCAGTTCGGTCACCGCCAGCAGGCAGCTCCCCACCGTACGCGATATCAGTGTCGGCGGATTCGCCAGACTGAACGCGTGTGCCAGACGACCACCAAACGCACCTCGCTGCATGGCAGGCATTCCGTAGGTATGGCCGCTGACATGGATACATGCCGTCTCAGCTGACCGGCGTTCAAACTAAAACCCGCCCCTCCCGCCTCACTTCTGCGGGTAAACGCCCGACCCATAGGCCCTATAAGGGACTCTGCGGGGTGCTCATAATCTACGCCGACCCCATGTGGACATCCCGTATACAGTGAAGATACGCAGCATCACATAGTACGAGCCTGGTCGGTGGCGCGCTTCATCCAAAGGCCACACTTTTCAATTCATCGGATCATCCGCGTGATCCAGGCAAAGCCAAAACATTCATTGAAGAGGCACAGAACCATCGGCGCTTCAGGCGAGAATAAACGCCCGGAGCGACAGCACACGCGTGAACCGATGCCCGAAGCTGCGAACCGAGCGCAAAGTCCACTCTCGCTAACCATAAATGGTCAATTACCTCTGGGAGACATGCGTTGGACACCTCGAACTCAGAAGCTGCGCCTTTGGACACCCTGATGGGATCGCCTGCGGATCAGGGGAGTGAACAAGGCCTCAGAGTCGCCGTGCTTCTTAGCATGGCGGGTGGATTCCTCGATGCGTTTACCTGGGTGGGTCATGGAGGCGTCTTTGCCAACGCGCAGACTGGTAACGTTGTTCTCTTGGGACTTTCCCTCGCTGCGGGCCATTGGCAAAGGGCGATTCGCCACTTGTTACCTATCGTCGCATTTTTTGGTGGCGTCTTCGTCGCTCACCGCATCAGGTCGCGCGCTTCGAGGACTGATCTCAAAACTGCGGCCATATGGACGCTTGGATTCGAGATCGCCCTTCTCATCGTTGTTGCTTTCTTGCCGCCAACATTTCCAAGCGACCCTGTCATCATCGGCATCGCCTTCGTCGCCGCTTTGCAGACTGCGAGTTTCAACAAAGTTGAAGGCCTTCCATACAGCTCGGTCATGACGACTGGCAATCTGCGTCGGAGCGCCGAGTCCCTGTTTGATGGGTTGCTCGGATCGCGTAATCTATTCGCGCTGCGTCAATCGCGAATCTTCGGAACTATCTGTGCAACGTTTTGCCTCGGGGCACTTATCGGTGGATTCCTCACCTCACGCCTTGGCAACCGAGCACTCGTCTTCGTGGTTATCACCCTTCTTGTTGTGTATACGATGTGTCGGCCAAGGCGACTACAAGGAGGAAGCGAAGAGGCGTAGGGTATATCGACCCCTTGCGGCATTCCATTCGGATAGGTCTGCGCGCCACCCCAATGAATGGTTAGCTAGACTTTTCTGACAGGCCTGGTCGACGCCCCTCCTTGGGCAGCAATTCATTAGAGAGTCATGAAGCCCCACAGATTCGGTGATATCGCCGCGTTCGTCGCAGTAGTGAAAGCAGGCAGCCTCACCGCAGCCGCGACCTCACTCGGACTTACGCGCTCTGCAGTCGGCAAGAGCATCATGCGCCTAGAGACTCAACTGGGCGTGCGCCTGCTTAACCGCACCACACGTAGGCTTAGCCTCACCGACGAGGGTGAGGTCGTCTACGAAAGATGGCGTCAAATCATGGAAGAGCTGGAAGACGTGGATGCCGCCATAGCTCTACGTCACAGCAAGCCAACCGGTACCCTCAAATTGGTGACGCCACCGTCTTTTGGCCAGCGGCACATGTTGCCGGTTCTAAATGCCTACCTCGAACAATGGCCAGAGCTGAGGGCGGAGCTGTGGTTCACTGACCGCTTCGTGGATTTGGTAGAGGAAGGCTTCGACGTTGCAATTTGCATTGGGGAGCCTAAGCACGACTCTCTGTTCCTGACGCGTACCGTGGCTTGGCAGCAGTTCATCGTTTGCGCCTCCCCGGGCTACCTGGCCAAGCGCGGATCTCCTCAGGCTCCAAGCGATTTGGCCAACCACGACACGATCATGTACCTCAGCGCAGGGCAACCGCGTGCGTGGTTCCTCCAAGCCTACGACAAACCACATGTTTACGATGGCCCCGGGCGCTTGAACATCGATAGTTCAGAGGTTGTGCGCGAATCGGCCCTGGCAGGGTTCGGCCTGGCTCACATTGCAAATTATGTTGTTTGCGATGATTTGCGCACCGGGTCCCTGGTTGAAGTATTGCACGCCTATCGCCCGCCACCCGACCCAATTCGATTGGTCTACCCGAGCAAAAAGCACCTCGCACTTCGCACTCGGGCTTTTGTCGACCTATTGGTGCAGCGCTGGCAGGCGGGCGCGCCGTGGGAGTTGGGGCACAAATCGGGCAGTTGAGTCTGCGCTACTTGAGGTCCGGCGACCGATGGCTCGTGTGTAGTCACTCAAGATTGGGGACTATCAGGACCGTCTGAAGGTCACTTGCTACGGTTTATCATCGCCGGGAAATCAACAACACTAGCGCCTCGCAAATCCCCTAGTACCAGAACAATGATTGCCTCCGTTCCGGCCATGCTTCACATGCCGCCAGCTTATATTGCAACTCCCTCCTTCGCTCCGCATCCCATCACCCTCGGCTCGAGCAGATGCTCCGGCCATGTGCGCCCGGCACTGGATTTGACCCGCCACCGGAGACCCACTCTGGGTGGCTGGTCTAAAGCGCGCATGGTCTTGTATTGATCGCCATCGGTATAGAGCGCCATAACTAAGACCAAGCGAGCCGGGGACACGCAACGCATGTTCAACGGCCGACAGTAGATCTTTGAGCCGGCGATCTGCTTCTCCCATCATGCTCTTTCGACTCGCACCTTGTTCGCTGGGCGTCATCGCCATCGCCATCGCGCGCCCCATCCGTGACCAATTTATCCGACCAGGCATGCTCTCTGACTTCGTCCATTTAGCGTTGACGGGTTGGTGCCTGGACTGTCATCCGATGGTTGTTATTGCGATCAATTGAAACACGGTATCGACAAGCAACGCGGCGGCAATGCCCAACCCATCAATACCCAAGTGAGATAGCTCTATCATGAATCCTATTCCTCGCCCTCCTCTTCTTCTTGCATGCGCGCTGACGTTGACCACCATGTTGGCGGGTTGCCATGCGACGGTAGATGCCCAATGGGCGACTACCGACGACACGGTCTATCACTGGGAAAGAGCAGTGCCGAAGCTTCCCATTGAGGTTCGAGGCCAGCTTCCAGATGCTTCAAATGAACAGATCACGCACGCTATTCCCAACGCTATTTCGGCGCAGCCGTTGAAGATCGCGGGAAGTAGCCATGCGTCCAATGATCCATCTGCACGCCTTGTTGTGGAAGTAGGCAATGGCCCATCGCCTCATGACAACGCTTACTGCACCAGGCAAGACGAACATCAAACAAGCGCAGGCCAAGCAGGTCCTGTTGCACTTACCGTTACGCTCTGTGACGGCGCACGCCTGGTGGCATCGTCACGCTCACCACTCAAACCAAGTGGGACTACCGTCGCTGATCTCTCTCGACAGGTTGATCGCCTAAAGAACCTCACGCTTATCGGGATCGCAAGAAGCCCGGCTCAGTACACCAACATTCAGGGCTAAAGCGAACGGAGCGGAGATGTGCGGACACGGCGAATCGCCACGGCCCGCCCACCTCTATTACTTCGCAGCGCGTGCATGGTTTACGCGGAGTGGTGTCTGGACCATTGAGAAACCAGCAAAAGAGCACGCGCGGGATCAATGTGTCCGACGATTGGCGTGACCCAATTTCACGACTCACTGGCCCAGCCCCTTTGCCGCCCCAACGACGCTTGAAAGATGGATCACGGCAGGCGTGTTCGAGCACGGCGTTTTTTAGGTGGGATTTGCGCCCCACGGACAGGTGCGCGCGACATAAGTTCGACCCATGATCGCATCGGACCAGAGTCAATGGCGCGGGAGCTAGCACCGCCGGTCCGTCCGTTAGACAAGGAAGTCGTACCTGGCGATTCCCAATCGCGAAGCTTCCAAAGTCCAAGAGTTTGATATTGTCGATAAGCACATTACAGCCAGCATTAGGCAGCCAAGTTAAAGTCTTCAATCGAGGACAATAGCAACCCCGTGCACAATGTCTCCAATATCATGCTGTGGCTATACAGCAGAGATCAGACGTAATACGCCCCGCCAACGATGAACTCTCCACTGCGGGCAATTCGTTGCCTCTCACCGAACCGGTTGACGCAAGGTTGAAGAAGTCCGCCAGTATCAGGCAATTCACCAACGAGATCTTCGGCAGGGACGTGATAACTCTTCGCGCTGGCAATGTGAATTGTTGCAAGTTGACAATCACGACTAACTCAAAAATGGAAGTAATGAGCGATTGCTTCTTGCTCGACATGTTCACGCAAATGAAGCGGCAGTAGGTCCATGACAGTAGCTCCTACCGAACTGCCCGCGAAGCGATCCTTGGGGTGGATTGCCGACCTCTTTATCGGCGAGCGTCAGGCTTGGATCTTCGTGTTCAAGTGCCTATTGGCGTTCTACGTCACCGCCTGGCTGGCAATGCTATTTCAGCTGTCACAGCCGTCGACAGCGATGGTCACCGTGGGCATCGTGATGCACCCGCACAGCGGCATGGTGCTCGCCAAGAGCTTCTATCGCACCATGGGCACCTTGGCGGGAAGCTTGTGCGCTCTGCTGTTATTAACGGCATTTCCACAGCAGCGCGAGCTCTTTCTTTTTGCACTCGCGTTGTGGGTAGCGGGATGTGCAGGCGGCGCGATGACGTACCGTAACTTCAAGTCTTACGGTTTCGTCTTGTCCGGCTATACAGCTGCCATCGTGGCGCTCCCAGCCATAAACAATCCCTACAATGTGTTTAATCTGGCGACTATGCGCGTGAGCGAGGTCATGCTTGGCATTGTGGTCGCAGGTGTGATCAGCGACGTGGTGCTTCCAGAACGACTGCGCGATGTATTGCGCCGCAGCGCGCGCGAGCACTATGAGCACTTCATTGCATTTGCCAGCGGCAGCCTCGGTGGCACTATTCCCCGCTCGCAGATGGCGCAGGCACACCTGCGCTTCGTACGCGCAGCGGTGCAGATCGAGGACCTGCGCTCCTCGGTAATCTTCGAAAATCCAGAAGCGCGCGCACGCAGTAGCCGCATGCAGCTGCTCAATCTACGATACATGGCAGCCGCCACCACTTTTCAGTCACTTCATCACCTCATTAACCGATTACAACGCAATAGCCATCCGCGTACGGCTTCCGCGCTCATCAAGTTGTACGGGCCGGTGGGAGATGCGCTATCTCCACTTCCGTCGGAACTTGCTGCACCAAGGGTCCTGGCTATCAACCTCGAGGTATGTGGGGCGAATCTCCCGATTCGGGCGGCGGAGCTGCGCGAAGAGTTGCGGCAGGATCCGGATTTGCTCTTGGAATTCGACAGCGGTGTGACGCTGGTCTATCGCTTCGTCAGCGAGCTGCGCGACCTTGCAGCGCTGGAAGCGACGCTTCGCGAAACCCAGGGGCGCCTTCACGGAAGCGTGGAGCGAGTGCATTTCAAGCGCGCCAACGACTATGTAGCGCCATTGATCACTGTGCTCCGCGGCTTCCTCGCAATGGCCACGTTGAGCGTGTTCTGGATTGAGACGAGCTGGCCGGTCGGCCCCGGCGCCCTTCTGACAGCTTCCTTCTTCTGCGGTCTATTGGCCAGCCTGCCTTCGCCGGTGTTGGCCGCCATCAATACCGGGATAGGTTATGCACTCGGTATGACCGCTGCCTTTGTCGCGGAGTTCTGTCTGATGCCGGGAAGCGATGGCTTCGTCATGCTGATCCTGGCCACCGCGCCGCTGCTGGCAATCGGCCCTTACCTCCTCACGCGAAGCGCGACCCTGCCGGGCATCGGCACGGGCTACCTGATGGGATTTGCAGGTATTCTGGCGCTAAAAAATCCGATGATGTACAGCCCGGAGCGCTTCCTTAACGACGCCATCGCCTCGCTGTACGGCGTGATGAGTTGTGGCGTGGCATTCATGGTTATTCCCACAGTCATCGGCACGCCGTGGTTGCACCGCCGACAGCTGCAGAAACTGCGCCGACAAGTAACGTTCGTTGCCACCGCGCCGTTGGCCGGCCTGGTCTACCAGTTCGAGAGCGCCAATCGTGATCTGTTCCACCAGGTCGTGCAATTCACCAAACCTGGCAGTGAAGAATCGCGCAGCCTGCTGGCGTGGGGGCTGGCCGTGCATGATTGCGGGCGCGCGGTAATCGAGCTGCGCCAGGACATGCAGCACACGGACCTGCCGCCGCCGGTGCTGGAAGCCATGCAGCAGGCCGTGCGGACACTGGCACTCCTGTACGACGAGCCAAGCACCAGCCGCTGGCAACAGGCGGATCAGGCGGTTGATCACGCCATTACGTTGACCACCCAGACATTGCCGCAGGTGCGTGCGAGTTGCGAGCCGGCCCTGGCTCACCTGCTGCAGTTGCGTGCTGCGTTGCGCGATGATGAATCCGCGCTCGCCCCCTACATAGTCAAGGCACCGGAGATCTCCCATGCCCCGTGAAATCGCGCTCGCCGATGCGCTGGTACCCGGCCTCTTGCTGGTCTACGTCGGCTGCCTGCTGGTGCTCTGGGGGATCGACACCATCGTCGGGCGCTACGGCTTGTACCGCTATGTCTGGCATCCGTCGCTGTTTCGCGTTGCCCTGTTCTTCTGCCTGTTCGGTGCCGCCGGACTGTTGTTGTATCCCTGAGTCCTGATATGAAGATCCAGCCCCAGCCCTTGCTCCGTTTCGCCATCACTGCCGTGATCGTCATCCTGGCGCTGCTGCTTGGTCGCGCCCTGTGGGACCACTACCTGTACTCGCCATGGACGCGCGATGGCCGTGTGCGTGCCGAAGTGGTGCGTATTGCGCCGGATGTTTCCGGGCTGGTCACCCGGGTGGCCGTGCTGGACAACCAGGAAGTGAAGAAGGGTGACGTGTTGTTTGAAGTCGACCCGGAGCGCTTCCATATCGCCCTGGCGGAGGCCGAGGCCAACCTTGCCGCCGCCAAGGCCAGCGCCCGTGCGGCCGGTGCCAAGATCGACGCCGTGCTGGCCAGCGCCGCCGCACGCAAGGCCGAGTACGACATGCGCCAGGACCAGGCAAAACGCCGAGAGGACCTGGCTGATGTCGTGCCGAAAGAGGAGCGCACTGACGCCAAGTCAGCTGCCAATACCGCGATGGCCATCTGGCAGCAGGCGCAGGCCAGCGGTCATCAGGCTGATGCCGCGCGCGAGCAGGCCGAGGCATCGGTGGTGCAGGCGCAGGTGGTGGTGGATCGCGCCAAGCTTGATCTGCAACGGACCGAGGTGCGCGCGCCGGTGGACGGTTATGTCACCAACCTCGATGTGCGTGTGGGCGATTACGCCGCCACCGGCAGCCCGCGCCTGGCGCTGATCGATCGCCACAGCTATTACATCTATGGCTACTTCGAGGAAACCAAGTTGCCGCAAGTGCGCGTGGGCGACCCGGTGGACATCCGCCTGATGAGCGGCGGTGTTCATCTCAAGGGTCGCATCACCGGCATCGCGCGTGGCATCACCGATCGCGACAACCCCACCGGCCGGGATCTGCTGGCCGACGTAAACCCCACCTTCAACTGGGTGCGGCTGGCGCAGCGCGTGCCGGTGCGCATCGCGGTTGACGAAGCCAGCGTGCCGAAGGACGTGGTGCTGGCTGCGGGGATGACCGCGAGCGTGGATGTGCAGCGACGCCCGCACGGACGCCGTCGGCAGGTTTCGGATCTCGGGTCGGAAAGCGGCTAACTTCACCATTTCGCGCCAGCTGCGGATTCCGGTCGAGTTGAGCGCCCAATCCGGTGGACGCTATACAAGGTGCTGGTGCTGGCTACGGGGCTGGTCGTCGCCGATGCCCGAGAAGGCGATGAGCCGCCATGTCGTGCAATGCACCGCATCATCACGATAGTTCGCCTCCGGGGCATTTCGTCGCAACCTTTGAGTGGGACACATAAGGCATAATCCTTGGACCCTGGTCCAGGGTTTGGAATTCGGAAGTGACTTGATCCACAGGCGCGCCAAATCGCATCGGGTTGTCGCCTGGCTAGCCCTGCTGGCCATGGGGCTGATGCTGTTTGCGCCGCTGGTTTCCAGGGCTCTGGAATCAGCTTCCGCCATGCCGGCCATGAGCATGGCCGACTGCATGGACATGCCGGGCATGGCGCCCAACCAGGCTGATCATGCGTCCGGCAAACACCATCAGGAAGCGGCGCGTGATCCCGCATCACCTTCCACCGACGCTTGCGGCTACTGCTCGCTGTTGTTCCATAGTCCCGCACTGGCAGTAACGGTGCCTGTTCTGCCGGTGGCGCTTCCGCTCACCGCCGCCGCGTTGCAGGTCAGGATATTCCGTATCCCGGCCCTGCGTTTGCCGGCCAGGCGTTCCCGCGGGCCACCCCTGGCCTGATCTCTCTGCTCGGCGACAGACGGCCATCGTGGCATCGCGGTAATCCGCGTTTGCTTGACGGCTTGCCATGTCTGTCTCTAACCGTTCGCTCAGGGCCGACCCCGCTCGCGGCAAGACGTCGCCGCGTCGAGCATGGGTCACGCCCTGCCGGCGTGCCCGAAGGCGACCACCTTCAAGGTGGCCGTTACCGCTTTAGAGATCACAAACCCATGTTCAAGACCACGATCGGCGCGTCCAGCGCGCGCCCTTGGATCGTATTCACGCTTTTCGCGACGCCGCTGCTCTCAACGCTCGCTCCATTGCACGCAGAAGACACGCATGCGCTTGGCAGCGTGCAAGATCAGCCCGTCACCCGTTCCGCTTCCAAGGAAGATGCCACGCCTGTTGCGAAAGAGCCGTTGCATGCAGCGACCTTGCCTGCGGTCAAGGTGACCGGCATCACGCACTTCACGGCGCTCGATGCCGACTCGGCCACACGCACGGACACGCCCTTAATCGACGTGCCGCAGTCGGTCCAGGTGATTCCCCGTTCGCTGATTGAGGAGCAGGATCGCCAGACGCTGGGCGACGCCCTCGTCAACGTCTCCGGTGTCACCCCGACCCGCGCGGACGAAATCCTGTTCATTCCGCCGATCGTGCGTGGCTTCCCCGCCGAGGTCTATCTGGATGGCCTGCCGATCTTTGCCGGCAACCAACAGGCATACGACCCGGACAGCCTGGTGGGCGTCGAGCGGATCGAGGTACTCAAGGGCCCTAGCGCCACGCTCTATGGCGGCGGCCTGGGTACGCCGCTTGGCGGCCTCATCAATGTCGAATCCGAGCGGCCGAACGACACGCTGGGCGGCTATCTGGCCATGCGTGCCGGCAGCTTCTCGACCTGGAACCCCTCCGGCGACATCAATGTGCCGTTGGCGCAGGGCGTCACCGCGAGAATCGCGGCCGACTATCAAAGCAACGACAGCTGGATCGACAAGGTGCACGGCAAGCGCTCGTCGGTGCAACCCAGTGTTTTGTTCAAAATCGACGATGCCACCGATCTGCTCCTGCAGGGCCAGTTCAATCACCGCAGCAACCTCGAATACTCGGGCCTACCCGCGGACGAGGCGCTGGCGGGGTCACTGGATCGCCATGCCTTTCCCGGCTCGCCGATCGACCAGCCCCTGACCACGAACGACAACCGCATGGGCACGGCCACATTGCGCCATGCCTTTTCGGACCAGGTAAAATTGACGGTCACCGGTCGTTATTACCGCAGCCATGTCGATGAAAGCGGAAGCTTTGTCTACCCGGGCCTGGTCCCGTCCGATTCGGTTCCGCCGATCTATGACGTCTTTCCGATCACGATGGTCACCCGCACCAAGGAGGCGACCTTGGATGCCAATCTGGCCGCCAAGGTCGACATGCTCGGTGGCACGCATGAACTTCTGGGCGGCGTCAACTACGACCGCACCAACTTCTACAGCGGCATGGGGTTGTTTGTCAGCGACAGTCCCTCGGGCACGATCAACCTGGCCGATCCGACCTACGATCTGAGTTATACGGCGCAGACCCCAGTCAATTCCTTCGAGAATGACCGCTACGAGACCACTGCGGCGTATGTGCAGGATCAAGCCACCTACGGTGCGCTGCATCTCACCGGTGGCTTGCGCCTGACCTCGCTGACGTTTCTGGAAAACAGCAATATCGGCGTGGCCAACGATTCCACCTATACCCATGTTTCGCCGCGCATCGGCGCAACGTTTGACCTCACGCGTGGCGTGGCCCTTTACGCAGGGTATGCCACTGCCTTTCGCGCACCCTTCGGGTTCATGGGGCTGCAGGTGCCAAAGCCGGAAACCTCCAGCAATGTCGAGGGCGGCATCAAACTGGGGCTTGCTGACAGTGGCATCTCGGGCACGGTGGCGGTGTTTCGCCAGACCCATGACAACGTCGCCACTCCCGATCCGAGCAACGTGGGCTTTTACATCCAGAGCGGACGGCAACGGGCAAGCGGTGTGGAGGCGGATATGGTGTGGGAGCCGACGCCGGCGTTCTCGCTGCTTGCCAACTATGCCTACACGGACACGCGCGACGATGGTGTAGCGCCCGGCGACACGCTTGCGCGCGTGCCCAAAAGCAGCGGACGCATCGCCGCACGCTATCGGCTGCTGCAAGGGGCGGCGAAAGGGCTGTCGTTCGGCATGGGCATCACGGCCTTCAGTTCGCGCGAGCTGACCTTGCCCAACACTATCGCCGTGCCCGGCTACGGCGTGATCGACGCCCAGGCGGCCTATGAGATGGGACGGTTCACTCTCGGTCTCTCCGTGGTCAATCTCACTGGGCGTCGGGCGTGGGATCCGTACTCGTACATGGGCTACCCGGTCGTGGCGCCCAATCAGCCGCGCTCGGCCTATGTCACGCTCAAGGTTGGGATCTGACGATGAAGACATGCATGAAGCACGTCGCTGCCATCGCAACCCTTGGCGTGGCCGCCGCGTTTGGCTCGGCGGCGATGGCCCAGACCGCAAGCGATGATGGGACCATCATTCCGCTCTATGCGAAGGGTCAGGTCACCTCGCTCGGCGTCCCGGAAACGCGGGAAAAGCTGGGCGAGACGGGTGAAACCATGATCTTCAACGTCAGCGATCCCACGCTGGCTTTGTTTCGTCCCGCCAGCGGGCACGCCAATGGCACGGCCGTGATCATCGCCCCCGGGGGCGGCTTTGTCGGCCTTGGCTATGACGACGGCGGAACGGCCATTGCTCATAGATTGGCGGAGCGTGGCGTGACCGCGCTGGTGCTCAAATACCGCACGATACGCAGCCCGAACACCGCAATGCACATGCCCGATGTCCACATCAAGGAAATGGACACGATCATGGCCCGCGCAAAGAGTGGCTTGCCCGTGGAAGTGCCCACCTTTGCGGGTGAAGAGCATGCGGTGGAGGACGGCGCGCGTGCCATGACGATCGTGCGCAGCCATGCAAAGGAATGGGGTGTCGATCCCCAGCGTGTCGGTTTTATCGGCTTCTCTGCGGGAGCGTTTCTCGCCGCCGACCTGGCGATAGGCGACAAGGCGACCCGACCCGACTTCGTGGGTCTGTTCTACGGCGGATTGCGCACGCCCGTTCCTGCCGATGCGTCACCGGCCTTCATCGCCGCTGCCGCGGACGACGAATATCTGCCCAACGACAGCCTGCAACTCTTCTCTGCCTGGAGAAAGGCAGGCGCGCCTGCCGAGCTGCACATTTACGAGCACGGTGGCCACGGGTTCACCCTCAAGCCGAAGGGCACGACGAGTGATCACTGGATCGACGAGCTGCTCTGGTGGATGCAATCGCGTGGCCTGCTGGGATCGGAGAACCATCTTCCGCCCTGCGCGGGCAGCTGCGGTGCATAGACGCCAGCCCAAGTATCCGGGTTGACGTCGACTCACGTCGCCTTATGGAGCCCCATCATGCATCCCATGGTCCGTTGCCTTGCGCCGAACGCACCGGCGCACGTTTCGTCCCGGAGACACTCATGACGCCCCGCGAATCCCCGAGCACGCGGCGACGCGACGCGTATCGCGTGCTCTGGCGCTGGCATTTCTACGCCGGCGTGTTCTGCCTACCGTTTGTTCTCTGGCTGGCTTGTACCGGGCTGGTATATCTGTTCAAGCCGCAAGTGGAGCCCTGGCTGGAACGCGCCTATGCGCATGTCGCTGATGCCCCCGCGCAGCCTGTCTCCGCTCAGGTGCGGGCTGCGCTCGCGGCCGTGCCCGGTACGGTGCTCAACGCCTATGAAGTGCCCGCCTCACCGCATGCAGCGGCACGCATTCTGCTTGGCCGGGGCGGCGACGTCACACGCGTCTACCTAAATCCCTCCAGTCTGCGGGTGCTGCATGTGGTTCGCGAGAACGATCGATTCATGCGGGTGATTTTCTACCTGCATGGCGAACTCATGTTGGGAACGGCCGGTTCCATGCTGGTGGAGTTGGCAGCCTCATGGACCATCCTGCTTCTGCTCACCGGCCTGTACTTGTGGTGGCCGCGAGGCCGGCGCATCGGTGGCGTGCTCTACCCGCGCCTGGGTGAAAAAGGACGCGTGTTCTGGCGGGACCTGCATGCGGTGACCGGCGTGTGGGTGTCGCTGTTCGCGCTGTTTCTACTGGTGTCCGGCCTGCCATGGGCCAAGTCATGGGGCGGCCTGTTGCGTGACGCACGCCAGTCATGGGCGCACGCCACGGCCGTGCAGGACTGGACGATCGGCAGCGCCGACGAACGCAAGCGCATCGCCGAAGCGAACACGCCGCCGGATGAGCACGCCATGCACGGCAACATGGATGGCATGCATGGCATGGCCCATCACGCGATGCCGGCGAATGTCGACTACACGGTGCTGGATCGCGTATTGCCCGCGGTGATGGCCGAGCGATTGGCTCCGCCCGTGCTGATTGCGCCACCCTCGGCCAAGCGTCCCGCCTGGACGGCCCGCTCGGATGCGGACAACCGGCCGCTGCGCGCAGATCTCACCCTGGACCCCGTGCATGGAACGGTCACCCGGCGCGTCGACTTTGCACAGCGCCCCCTGCTTGATCGCCTGATCGGATACGGCGTGGCCGTGCACGAAGGCGCCCTGTTCCCACCCCTTAACCAAATACTCAGCGCCTTCACAGCCGTGGGCCTGATCACCATGGTCACCAGCGCCACAGTGCTGTGGTGGCGTCGTCGCCCCGCGGGAACCTTGGGCGCGCCGGCAACGCAGCATGCGTCTCGATATGCCCCGGCCTTCGTGGTGATGCTGTGCTTGCTCGGTCTGCTGCTGCCGCTGCTGGGCGCATCGATGCTGCTGGTGCTGGCCATCGAGCGCCTGTGGTTGCGTCGTCTGCCGCGCGCGCGTCATTTCCTTGGGCTCACTCATCACGTCAGTGAGGCGCATGAACACTAACGGGAGAAAGCATGCATGAAGAGTCGCTATGTCTATATCGCGATGTGCCTGTTTGCGGCCGCAACCCAAGCGGTTGCCAGCTCCGCCGACAATGTTCACATCACAAAGGCCTGGATTCGGCTGCTGCCGGGTCAGCTTCCCGCAGGCGCTTATGCCGATCTCGCCAATGATGGCGATCAACCGGCGGTGCTGCGCGATGTGAGCTCCGTGCAATTTGGCAGCAGCATGCTGCACCAGAGCAGTAGCGAGGGCGGCATGAGCCGCATGGCCATGGTCGATGAACTCACGCTGCCCGCGCATGGCCACGTCGCCATGGCGCCGGGAGGTTATCACTTGATGCTCGAGGCACCGAAAGGCCCGCTATCCGTCGGCGATCGGGTGCCGTTGAAATTCCAGTTTGCCGACGGCAGCACCACGACCGTGAACTTTGTGGTTCGCCCGGCTTACGCCATGGGCCCCGACTGATCACCCGGAGACTCAGCATGCATGACTTGCCAGCCATCTATCTGTTCACCCGCGCCTGGGCTGCGATCTTCATCGTCGTCCTGATGTTCGTTGCCGTGCAGTACAGGTTGCGGACATCAGACATCCGCCATGCTTTTACGCTTCTGGACTAGGAATTAACCGTAGTGACTTCGTTGTTTCTCACCGGCTGCATGCGCCGGCTATGCTGGCTACTCGCCCTGTCACTGCTGCCCTGGTCAGCCTCTGCCGATGGGGCTGGGACATGGACCGCATCGTGGATCACGTCGCTGCAATCCATCCCTCGCGGCGACGCGTTGCCACCGCTCTATCGTGCGCCGGACGTAGCGGGGCGAACCGTACGCCAGATCGTCGTGCCCACGCTTGCTGGCGAGTCGGTGCGGCTTCACCTCAGCAACCGATATGCTGACACCACGCTCGACGTGGAAAGCATGCGCATCGCACCCGCACGCGGCATGGGCGCGGCGACGCGTGGGCCCGGTGCCGGGGTGACCTTCGGCGGGCACGCGCGCCTGCAACTGCCGCCGGGCGGGGAAGCCGATAGTGATCCCATCCCGCTGAAGCTGCTGGCACATAAGCCGTATGCCATCAGCATGTTCATGGGCCGCGCTCAGAAACTGCAGGCGTGGCATCGCGTGGCAAGCCAGACGAGTTTTGTTTCCGCGCCAGGCGACCATGTCCAGGATGTGTCCGCGGATGCGTTCAAGGGGCGTTTTACCCAATTCGCGTGGATTACCTCGCTGGCGGTCGCGCGCGCACCGGCGGGATCCGTACTCGCCATCGGCGACTCGATTACCGATGGCATGCGCTCCACGCTTGACAGCAACCGGCGCTGGCCGGATGTGCTCTCCGGGCGACTGGCCGGCAACGACGACGCCCCTGCGGTGCTCAACGCCGGCATCAGCGGCAATCGCCTGCTGTCTGACTCGCCCTGCTATGGCGAGCGCATGCTTACGCGTTTCGAACGTGAACTGGACAGCCAACCCGGCGTGCATACAGCCATCGTGCTGATCGGCATCAACGACATCAATTTCGCCGTGATGCCCGTGCGCAAGGGGCTCGATTGCGACGCCCCGCACACGCTGGTCAGTGCGCAAGACCTCATCGCCGGCTATCGCAGGCTGATCGACATCGCGCATCGACATCACGTGCGCGTACTGATGGGCACCCTCACGCCTGCCGGGCTGCCAAACGAGCGCGAGTCACTGCGGCTGAACGTCAACCAATGGATTCGCACCCAGCGCGAGGCCGACGGCGTCGTGGATTTCGACGCGGCTGTGCGCGACCCGGCGAAACTCCAAAACCTGCGCACCGCCTACGACAGCGGCGATCACGTGCATCCCAGCGATGCCGGCTATGCCGCCATGGCGCAAGCCGTGTCACTGCAGCAGCTCACCCATTCCACCGCTTCCGCTTCGGCACGCTGACGCGCGCCCCCACTTTTGACAGCCGTACCCATGACCACTCGACGATCCTTCCTTTGCCCCCCCCGCCGCAGCCTGCATGCCTTGCTGTTGTGCAGCTTTGCCGGCCTCGCTGGCAGCGCCTTTGCCGCCGACCGCGTCATCGTCCTCGACTCGGCCGAGGCACAACTGACGCTGATCGATCAGGCCACGCACAAAGTGGTGGACACCTTGCCCACCGGCAAGGAGCCGCACCACCTAATGATCACGCCCGATCATGAGTCGCTGATCGTGGCGAACTCCGTCTCCAACAGCCTGATGTTCATCGATCCGCGCACCGGGCAGTTGCAGCGCCGCATGGAAGGCGTGGATGACCCGTATCAACTGGGTTTTTCGCCGGATCACCGCTGGTTCGTGACGGCGGCCCTGCGCCTGAACCGCGTGGACATCTATCGGTACGACGGCCACAACATGACCGTGGCCAAGCGCATACCCA
>NZ_DASRZX010000039.1:0-16671 GCF_035685885.1 Dyella sp.
GACCATCGGCGCCGACGGCAGCACCGCGTTGGGCAGCAACGCCACCATTTCCGCAGCGGCCACCAACGCCGTGGCGGTGGGTGCCGACACCAGCGTGACGGCGGCCTCGGGTACCGCCATCGGCCAGGGTGCCCAAGTGACGGCCAGCAACGCCGTCGCGCTGGGCGCGGGTTCCGTGGCCAGCGAAGCGGACACGGTGTCCGTGGGCAACGCCACGACGCAGCGCCGGGTGACCAATGTTGCCAACGGTACGGCAGTCACCGACGCAGCCAACGTCGGCCAGGTCAACGAGGCGCTGGCCACCGCCAAGACGTATGCCGATGCCGGTGACCAGAAGACCCTCGACGCTGCCAAGTCCTACACCGACCAGGCGATCGCCAATTCCGATCTCGGCAACTTCAAGAACCAGGTCAACGACCAGTTCAACCAGGTCAATCGTCGCCTGGATCGCGTCGGTGCGATGGGCGCGGCGATGGCGCAGATGACGTCCAACACGTCCGGCCTGTCCGGCGAAAACCGCGTGGGCGCCGGTGCCGGTAGCTACAACGGCCAGCAGGCACTGTCGGTGGGCTACCAGCGCGCGTTCAACAACAACCGCGCGAGCGTCTCGGTGGGCGCGTCGATGGCGGGCTCGGAAAGCTCCTTCGGCGTCGGCGCCGGTTTCAGCTGGTAAGGCGGATGGGGAGCGCCCTCCGGTGCTCCCCGTCCAAGCGAACATCAACTCGGGGATACACATGAATCGCAGTCAGTACCTTTGCTTGACCGCGCTCGCCGCGGCCATCGGCTTTGCTTCGGCGCACGCCGCCGACACCACGGTTTCCGCAGACGTCACCGCCAAGATCAATACGCGGACGATGCAGAAGACCACGCAGTTCGACCGCTTCATCATCACCTACCGCAACGGCACCACCGAGCGCAGCAGCGCGACGGCCGCCACGCAAAACGTCACGGCTGCCGTGTCGCGGGCCAAGCTGCACGCCTCGGCCAACGCAACCGCCGGCTCCGCGCTTGGTGTCACCTGGAAGCGCAAGCTGGCGATTGGCTCGGATCTCGTCCGCACCAGCCGCAAGCTTGACCGCAACGAAGCCCTGACCCTGATGCAGCAGATCGCCACCGATCCGGCCGTGGCCGCGGTCGAACCGGACGTGATGCTGCATGCCGTGAAGGACTATGTGGCACCGGCCAGCGCCAGCCCGGGCGGCAGCGCACCCAACGACACGAACTTCCCGCTGCAGTGGCACATGCGTCCCGGCAACGGCACCGTGGAAAAGGTTGGTCGCGATACCACATCGTTCGCCAACTGGGGCGGCAGCGGCGCGTCGTCGGCATGGCCCAACTATGACGGCTCGGGCGTGACCGTGGCGGTGATCGACACCGGCGTGATCATCCACGGCGACCTCAACGAGGATTACGCCGGCGCCGGCTACGACATGATCAACGACTCCTTCGTCTCGGGCCGCGCCGCCGACGGTCGCTCGCCCGGCGGCTGGGACCTGGGCGACTGGACCAACACCGAGCCGTACATCACCGAATGCCTCGACGGCAATGCCAGCGCCGGCGAAGCCAGCAGCTGGCACGGCAGCCATGTGTTCGGCAACATCGCCGCGGTGAACAACAACGGCACCGGCGTTGACGGCATCGCCACCCATGCCAAGGTGATCCCGATCCGCGCGCTGGGCCATTGCGGCGGCTACACCTCCGACATCGCCGACTCCATCACCTGGGCTTCGGGCGGACATGTGGATGGCATCCCCGACAACCCGAACCCGGCGCAGGTGATCAGCATGAGCCTTGGCGGCGACGGCACCTGCTTGGCCAGCGACGTCAGCGGCACGGCGATTGCCGGTGCCATGGCACGCGGTGCGACGGTGGTGGTGGCGGCGGGCAATGACAGCGAAGACGCCTCCAGCCACACGCCGGCCAGTTGCCCGGGCGTGGTCGCGGTCGCTTCGGTGGGCATCACCGGCAAGCGCGCGTTCTATTCCAACTACGGCAGCACGGTCACTGTCGCCGCACCCGGTGGCGGCATCTATGCCAACGACGCCAGCAGCGGAACGCAGGTGGACGCGGGCTTCGTGTGGTCCACGGTAAGTTCCAGCACCACCACCCCGGACCAGGGCACGTCGGTGACCGGCGGCATGGCGGGCACCTCGCAGGCCACGCCGCATGTGTCCGGCATCGTTGCGCTGATGATCGAGGCGGTGAACGAGGCTGGCCACGCCACGCTGACGCCCGATCAGATCCGCCTTGCGCTGGTCAACTCGGCCCGCAACTTCCCCAATACGCCGGATCATCCGATCGGCGCAGGCATTGTCGACGCGAATGCGGCCATCAGCGCCGCGATCAACTACAACTCGGTGGCCCCGTCCATTGCGTTGACGTCAGGCGTTGCCGCTATCGCCAGCGGCAAGGCTGGCGACGCCATCCTCTATCGCATCGACGTGCCCACCGGCGCCACCAACCTGACCCTGCGCACGCTCGGCGGCACCGGTGACGTGTCGTTGTTCGCCAAGCGCGGCAACCCGCCGTCGAACGACGGTGGCAACGCGGACTTCAAGTCGGTGAAGCCGGGCAACAGCGAGTCGATCGTGCAGACGACGGTATCGCCGGGTTCCTGGTACGTGCTGGTGGTCGGCGTGAAGGATTTCGCCAACGTGCAGGTGCTGGCCAACTACACCGCTCACTGAGTCCTGGGCGGCTCAGACCCCTGACCGCCTTTTGGCCCCGGTCCGCCACGTCGGACCGGGGCTTTTTTATGCCTGCTGCTCAGCCATATGTCTGGCGCAGCGACGCATACACCGGGTCGGTATCCGGGCGCTTGCCGTGCCACAGTTCGAAGGCGTCGGCAGCGGTTTCGATCAGCATGCCCAAGCCGTCAAAGGCGTAACGCGCGCCTGCCGTGCGCGCCCAGGCGAGGAAGTCGGTAGCGGCCTTGCCGTAGGAGAGGTCGTAGCAAAGCGCGCGATTGCCGATGATGGCAAAGGGCAGGTCGAGCGACTTGCCCAGGACGCCGGCCGAGGTGGCATTGACGATCAGGTCGAAGGCGCCAAGCGCCGCGAGGTCTTCCCAGTAGCGCGTATGCGCACGCGCGGGATCGCCGATGGCATCGGCCAGTGCGTCGGCGGTTTCCGGTGTGCGGTTGACGATGGTGAGTGTTTCCACGCCGGCGTCGAGCAGGGCCCACGCCACGCCATGCGCCGCACCGCCCGCGCCCAGCAGAAGCGCGGTGTGACCACGCAAGTCCACCTGGTGACGCTCGGCGATATCGCGCACCATGCCGTCGCCGTCGGTGTTGTGGGCGGCGAGGCGTCCATCGGGCAACCGGGTGAGCACGTTGGCACTGCCGGCGCGACGCGCAGCCTCGCTGCGTTCGTCGGCCAGCTCGAAGGCGGCGGCCTTGTGCGGCAACGTCACATTGGCACCGCGTCCACCGGCGGTGAAAAAGGCGCGTACGGCCGAGGCGAAATCCGCAGGCGCCGCGTCGATGGCGCGGTACTCCAGTTCGATGCCGAACTGTCGGGCGAACGCCTGGTGGATCTGCGGCGACAGCGAATGGCTGATGGGATGGCCAAACACCGCGAACTGTCCTGCATTCATGCGCGCTCCTCGTGGCTTCAATGCCCCCGCCGAGCAACCGGCCGGGTCAGCCATTTTAGCGATCCCGGCTCATTTGGGTGCCTGCGGGACGGCGTCGCGGTTGCCGTCGCGGGTTTTGAGATCGGTGCCATGCAGGCTTGATCCACCGACACCGATGGAACACAGCCCATGCGCCCGAACGCCTCCACCACACACCACGAACGCCTGCTTGGCGCGGCCCTGTTGTGGTTGCTGGCCGGCGCCGTGCTGCTGATCACCACGCTGGTGCCCGCGCATACGGATGACCTGGGCTGGACGCCGGCGTTCTGGATGCTGGCTGCGCCGCTGGTGCTGCTGCTGGCCCTGGAGCCGGCCTTGCCGCGGCAGCTGTTGCGCGTGATGCGTCCGCGCCGCCGCACGGCCTCGCGGCTCATCTGGAACTGAATTCACCTGGCAGTGGATGCCGCGGCACGGAGTGCCGCGACGTGGGAACTCCTGCGATGGCTTGGGACAGCGGGCACCTTCGCGGGAACGGCGCAACGGAATGCACCGCATGACGGCAGTCCACGGATGGGCTGCCGGAATAACCCCCCACCGATACGGCCTTTTCGCAAGCGCGCATCACAGCTCATCTGTAGGAGCGCACCCAGTGCGCGATCGCGGTGTCGCATTGGCGACTCTTGGTGGGGTCATCGCGTCACCGCTCCGTAGGCTTTTCGCGCACTGGGTGCGCTCCTACAGGGGAAGAACCGCGCCGCTAGTCCACGATCCCCAACCGCTTGCGTTCCATCCGCCGCAGGAATTCCTGCATGATGCGGCCATACAGTTCTTCGCCGAGATAGGCGTCTTCCACGCCCGCATCGATCGACGGGTTGTCATTCACCTCGATCACCACCGGCTTGTCGCCCACCTGCTTGAGGTCCACTCCGTAGAGGCCGTCGCCCACGGCCTGCGTGGCCTTGAGCGCGAGCTTCACCACCTCGACCGGCGCCTCGCGCACCGGAATGGTTTCGAAGCCACCGGACTTCGCCGTGCCTTTCGCGCCATGGTTGTAGATCTGCCAATGGCCGCGCGACATGTAGTACTTGCAGGCGTACAGCGCCTCGTTGTTGAGCACGCCGATGCGCCAGTCGAATTCGGTGTAGACGAACTCCTGCGCCAGCAGCAGCGCACTGTGCTGGAACAGTTCCGCCGTGGCCTTGCCCAGCGCCTGCTCGGTTTCCACCTTCACCACACCGCGTGAAAACGAGCCGTCGGGAATCTTCAGCACCAGCGGGTAGCCGAGGCGCGCGGCCACGTCCTTGAGGCCCTTGGCATCGTCGCGATAGAGGATCTCGGTGCGCGGCACCGCGAGTTTGCGCGAGATCATCAAATCGTTGAGGAAGATCTTGTTGGTGCAGCGGAGGATCGACGCGGGATCATCCATGACCACCATGCCTTCGCGTTCGGCGCGATGCGCGAAGCGGTAGGTGTGGTTGTCGCTGGCGGTGGTTTCGCGAATGAACAGGCCGTCGTATTCGGCGAGGCGCTGGTAATCATTCTTGTTGATCGGATCGACCTCGATCCCCAGTTCCTTGCCCGCGGCGATGAAGGACTTCAGCGCCTTCTTGTTCGATGGCGGCATCGCCTCGGCCGGATCGACCAGCATCGCGATGTCGTAGCGGAACTGCTTGCGCGCCTTCGGCTTGCGCCATAGCTTCTTGCTGAAGCGGTCGAGCTCCTCGGCGAACGCGTCTTCCTGCTGGTCCACCAGCGTGTGCAGACCCACCGGCTTGATCGCGCTCACCTGCCACACGCGGTCGCGCTCGAACTCGATGCGCAGCAGGGGGCACGGGAACATTTCGAACACCTGGCGCGCAAGATCCTGCAGCGCGGGGTACGCAGTCTGGCCGAAGTAGACCAGGATGCCGAAGTCGGTGGTATCGCGGCCGCCGGCGGGCAGGAAGTGGGTGAGCTTGGTGCTCAGGTCCTCGATATCCAGACCGTACAGCGAGCGGCGACGCAGGTCGTTCACCGTACGCACGGTGGGCATCACGCGGTGGCCACGTGCCTCCGCCAGGAGCGATACGTAATAACCGGTACCCAGGTACTTGTAGCTGCGGCACAGGTTGAGAACGTGCGTGCGCTCCTCGTCGGCGCCCACCGGCTCGCGCAGGTAGTCCATGGCGGTGACGACGTCGACGGAGGGGTAGTAGGAACTCCAGTCGGAAGCTTTCTCGACGACGATGACGAGCCGGGTCATGACACCTCAGGTGGTTGGAAGTGTCGTCGCGTGGGGAACGAGGCGGCACGGCGCAAGGCGCGCAGTTTGGCACATGCAGGCCGCCGTACAAGGCGTGGCACTGAAGCAGGCCTAAATGCACCAAAGCTCATGATTGCCCCCGCGGGAGCCGGGGACTAGAGTGCGCCGCTTGGTCCTTTCCGCCCCGGGATCCACCCCTGATGACCCCTATGCCCGCGACCGCCGCCGTGCGCGTGCGCCGAGCCGAACTTTCCGATCTCGATGACCTGGTGGCGCTCGAAGAAAGCACCTTCGCCACCGACCGCCTGAGCCGCGCGCAGTATCGCCGCCACCTCGACAGCGAGAGCGCGCAGGTGCTGGTCGCCAGCGCCAACCACCGACGCTTCCTGGGCACGGCCGTGGTGTTCTTCCGCAAAGGCACGCAGGTGGCGCGCCTGTACTCGATCGCCACCCACGCAGCCGCGCGCGGCAAGGGCGTAGGCTCGGCCCTGCTTGCCGCAGCCGAGGACACGGCCCGCCGCCGGCGGTGCAGGGTCTTGCGCCTGGAAGTGCGCACCGACAACACCGACGCCATCCGTCTTTACCAACGCCTGGGCTATGTGTGCATTGGACGCTACGACCGCTATTACGGGGATGGAGCGGATGCGTGGCGGTATGAGAAGACGTTGGATTAGGGCAAGGCCGTTGCCGCGTTGCAATGCGTTCGGAGCGACTGGCGGCAGCATCGGCGACCACTGTAGGAGCGCACCCTGTGCGCGAGGTCTTTCGCCTCGGTCATCACCGCTCGTCATCCTGGTGCACCCCCAAAGGAGGCAAGGGCCGGGATGACGAATAGGAAAGACCGAGGCGAAAGGTTGTCGCGCACAAGGTGCGCTCCGACATCAACGGCGAATATCCGTACCGCATGCAGCGCGCAGCCACACCGCTCAGAACGGCTGCGCGATGCGCTGCTCCGTCACCTCATCCGGCCGCGCCACCAGCGCCCCGGTGCGCATCAGGCTCACCGTGTAGTGCCCCTGGTCCACCAGCGGCAGGAACACGCCGCTGCCGAACATCGCATCCACCCCGGGTACAAAACGCGGGTATTGCTTGTGCAGATCGAGCAGGTCGAAGGCGCCGGCCTGGCGGAAATCGATCACCGTGCGCGGCGCATGGGCTTCGTCGTTGGCATCGTCGTAGCGGCCGGAGAGTCGGTCCAGCCGATACAACGCCGGCGCGCCGGCCAGCATCGCCGGCAGCTTCCACTTGAGCACCACCGCTTCCACGCGCCACGCATCGCCCGCGAGATAGACCTGCTGCGTGTCGCCGTCCGGCCAGTGCAGCACCAGCGACCAGCGCTGTGGCGAGAGAATGTGCGCGTCGATCTCCAGCACCTGCGCTTCATCGGTCATCAGGCGATAGCCGCGCACGGCGAAACCCATGCCGGCCAGCATCAATGTGAGCGCGAACGCCACGATCACCACCAGCGAGCGGCCTGCGGCGGCCAGCCGCTGCCCGCCGTGCAGGCGATGGCGCAGGATGATCAGTTGCATCAGGGTGAAGAGCAGGGCGATCGCCGCCAGGATCAGCAGGATCGTCGAGGGAAGGCGCAGCAGCGCAGTCCAGTCCATCGTCTTTACTTCGTACTTCCGTACCGCGCGCGGCGGCGACGGCGGCATCATAACGGGTGCACGGCGGCAAAACGCTTGGTTCGTCGCGTTTTCCCTATACTTCGACCGTTCCTTCCGGAAACCCTCACGACATGCGCCGACTCCACCTGCTGCTTCCGCTGTGCTCCGCCCTGGCCTTGCTCGCCGGTTGCGGCAACAAGGGACCGCTGTACATGCCCAAGGCCACGCCTGCCGCGGCTCCGATCGCGCCTGCCGCCAAGCCCGCGCCGGTACCGGTGCACGGCTTCGTGACCGATACGGCGACGTTCGACACGTTCATCGCCACGCATCCCACGCCCGACCAGTTCCGCGTGGCGTATCCGGACGTGCAGCTGGTGTTGCCGGGCACGGTTGCCACCCGCGAATTCCGCAGCAACAACAGTCGCTATTTCGCCGAGCTTGATGCGCAGGGCCGCATCACCGGCGGCAAGTTCATGTGATGAAGCTGGCTTTCTCCAAGATGCACGGCATCGGCAACGACTTCGTGATGGTCGATTGCCGCCACCAGCCATTTGCGCTGGACGAGGAACAGATCCGCGCCATCGGCGATCGCCACACGGGCGTGGGCTTCGATCAGCTGATCAGCATCGAGCCGCCTCGCGATCCATCGTGCGCGTTCTACTACGGCATCTGGAACACCGACGGCTCGCCAGCGGGCCAATGCGGCAACGGCGTGCGCTGCGTGGCGGCGTGGCTGCACCGCGCGGGGGAGCTGGCGCTGGGCGACACGGTGCGCGTGGAGAGCCCGTCCGGCCCGGTCACGGTGCGCCTGGGTGGTCCCAACGAGGTGACCGTGGACATGGGCGTGCCCGCCTTTGCACCCGCGCAGGTGCCGTTCGCGGCCGACGCCGAGGCCCATCGCCATGCCATCGAGGTGGACGGCGAGATGCTGGAGATCGGCGCGTTGTCGATGGGCAATCCGCATGCGGTCGCCGTGGTGGACGACCTGTGCGCGCCATCCCTGCTCCGCCTCGGCCCCTTGCTCACCACGCACGCGCGCTTCCCCGAAGGCACCAACACGGGCTTCGTGCAGTTCGTCGATCGTGGCCAGCTGCGCCTGCGCGTGCACGAGCGCGGCAGCGGCTGGACGCAGGCCTGCGGCACCGGCGCCTGCGCGGCGATGGCAGTACTGCGGCTGCGCGGCGAAGTGGACGAACGCGTGCGCGTCACCTTGCCGGGCGGCACGCTGACCATCCAATGGGCCGGGCCGGGCGAAACGCTGTGGATGACCGGACCGGCGACGTTCGTGTTCGAAGGTGAGTGGCTGGGCTGACGGCGTGTTGAAAGCACGTGCCCGGCATCGCACACTCGGGCCAGCGACGCATGACCTTGCCGAGGAAATCCACGCATGTCCGACACCGCATTCGCCGACACCCTGAGCGCCAGCGACGTGGCGGCCTATCTGCGCCGCCATCCGGAATTCCTCTCCGACTATCCCGACCTCGCCGGGCAACTGACACTGCCGCGCGAACAGGGTGCCGTGGCATCACTGGCGGCTTACCAGCTGCACAACCTGCGCGAGAAGAACGCGGAGCTGGAACGCCAGCTGGCCGGCCTCATCACCATCGCCGCCGAAAACGAACGGCTGATGCAGCGCATCCACGACCTCAACATCGCCGTGCTGCGCGCGAGTACGCCGGCGGTGGCGGCGCGCAGCGTGGTGGCGCGCCTGTCGGAGGATTTCCAGACCGACCAGGTGCGCCTGGTGCTGTTCGGCAACATCGGCTTGCCGCCCGCGGACTGGCTGATCCACGTGCCTGGCGGGCGTTCCTCGATGCCGGAGTTCGCCGATTTCCTCGCCAACCATGAGCCCATCACCGGGCGGCTTTCCGCCGAGCGCCTGTATCGCCTGTTCGGCGACCATGCGCCGGAAGTGCGGTCCAGCGCGATCATGCCGCTGGGCGAGTTCGGCATCCTCGCCATCGGCAGCGGCGACGTGGACCACTTCCAGCCGGGCATGGGCACGCTGTTCCTCAAGATGATTGCGGCCACCGTGTCCGCGGCGCTGCGCCGTTCGCGCGAAGGCGTCTGATCCGGCATGAATCCGCAGGGCCAGGTCGATGCGTGGCTCGCCCGCCTGGCCGGTGAACGCAAGGCATCGACGCATACGGTGGAGGGTTACCGGCGCGACCTGGGCAAGCTGCTGCGCTGGATGGAAGCGCAGGGCCTGGACAGTTTCGACCGCCTGGAGCCCAACCGCATGCGCGGCTTCGTGGCGGCCGAGCACCGCGGCGGCCTGTCGCCCAAGAGCCTGCAGCGCCTGTTGTCTTCCTGTCGCAGCCTGTTCCGCCACCTGAGCCGCGAAGGCTCGATGGGCCATGATCCGTTGGCCGGCGTGCGCGGTCCCAAGGTGCATCGCAAGCTGCCCGAAGTGCTGGACGTGGACGAAGCCGCCAGCCTGGTGGAAGCGCAGGGCGGGGGCGCCTTGGACCTGCGCGACCGCGCCATGCTGGAACTGTTCTATTCCTCCGGCCTGCGCCTTTCCGAGCTCACCGGCCTGCGCTGGCTGGACCTGAACCTGCACGCCGGCGAAGTGCGCGTGCTGGGCAAGGGCAACAAGACGCGCATCGTGCCGGTCGGTCGCCATGCCGTCACCGCATTGCGTGCGCTGGGCGAGGCCGAAGGCGTCGTGCCCGAGCAGCCGGTGTTCAAGGGCCGCGGCGGCGCACCTATCAATCCGCGCACGGTGCAGTTGCGCCTGAAGAAGATCGCGCTGATGCAAGGCATGCCCAAACGCGTACACCCGCACCTGCTGCGCCACACCTTCGCCAGCCACATGCTGGAATCCTCCGGCGACCTGCGCGCCGTGCAGGAACTACTCGGCCACGCCGACATCGCCACCACGCAGATCTACACCCACCTGGATTTCCAGCACCTGGCAAAGGTGTACGACGCGGCGCATCCGCGCGCCAGGCGGAAGTAGCACCGGCAGCCATTCCCCTGTAGGAGCGCACCCAGTGCGCGAAAGGCCTGCAGAGCGGTGACGCTGCTCGATCCCAATGTCGCGTTCACACCGATGCCTGTCGCGACAATCTGCGAGATGGACACCACACCCGGCGGCGATCGCGCACTGGGTGCGCTCCTGCAAGAGCTTGCCTCCCCGTTGGATTCGCCCACCCCGCCCCCACCTCTGGCGAATTCGTACTCTGCGGAGCTCTCATGGAATCCTTTCACGCCACCACCATCGTCTCCGTGCGCCGCAACGGCCGCGTCGTGATCGGCGGCGATGGCCAGGTCACCCTCGGCAACACGGTGATGAAGGCCAACGCACGCAAGATCCGCCGGCTGGGCAAGGGCCATGTGCTGGCGGGTTTCGCTGGCGCCACGGCGGACGCATTCACCCTGTTCGAGCTGTTCGAGCTGAAGCTGGAGAAGCACGGCGGCAACCTCACCCGCGCTGCGGTGGAGCTGGCCAAGGAATGGCGCACCGACCGCCGCCTGGGCCGTCTCGAAGCCATGCTGGCGGTGGCCGACAAGGAAGCCTCGCTGCTGATCTCGGGCAACGGTGACGTGCTTGAACCGGAGCACGGACTGATCGCCATCGGTTCGGGCGGCCCGTACGCGCAGTCGGCCGCGCTGGCCCTGATGGAGAACACCGATATGGACGCACGTGCCATTGTCGAGCGCGCGCTGAAGATCGCCGGCGACATCTGCATCTACACCAACCACAACACCACGATCGAAGAGCTGTAAGCGCAAGGCGCGACGGCTCCGAGGGCCGTCATCCCGGCGCAGGCCGGAATGACGGCGAAAAACCCTTCTTCCGGTGACCCCATGTCCGAACTCACTCCCCGCGAAATCGTCAACGAACTCGACCGCTTCATCATCGGCCAGCACGACGCCAAGCGCGCCGTGGCCATTGCGCTGCGCAACCGCTGGCGGCGCATGCAGCTGGAGCCGAACCTGCGCGACGAGGTGACGCCCAAGAACATCCTGATGATCGGCCCCACCGGCGTGGGCAAGACCGAGATCGCCCGTCGCCTGGCCACGCTGGCCAACGCGCCGTTCGTGAAGGTGGAAGCCACCAAGTTCACCGAGGTGGGCTATGTCGGCAAGGATGTCGAATCCATCGTGCGCGACCTGGCCGATGTCGCCTACAAGCTCACCCGCGAGCAGGCCATGAAGCGCGTGCGCAGCCTGGCCGAGGACCGCGCCGAAGACCGCATCCTCGACGCCCTGTTGCCACGCCGCCAGCAACCCGCCGACTGGACGCACGATGCCGCGCCGGCCAATGACGCGCAGAACGACACGCGCCAGAAGCTCCGCAAGCAGCTGCGCGAAGGCGCGCTGGACGAGCGCGAGATCGAGCTGGACTTCGCCATGAACGTGGGCGTGGAAATCATGTCGCCTCCGGGCATGGAGGAGATGGGCCAGCAGCTGCGCCAGATGTTCCAGAACATCGGCGGCGCCAAGACGCAGCAGCGCAAGCTCGCCATCAAGGCGGCGCGTCCGCTGCTGGTGGAGGAAGAGGCAGCCAAGCTGCTCAACGAGGAAGAGGTGCGCACCCAGGCCATGCAGGCGGCCGAGCAGAACGGCATTGTCTTCATCGACGAGATCGACAAGGTCGCCCAGCGTTCCGAGTGGGGTGGTGCGGGCGTCAGCCGCGAGGGCGTGCAGCGCGACCTGCTGCCCCTGGTGGAAGGTTCCACCGTCTCCACCAAGTACGGCCCGATCAAGACCGACCACATGCTGTTCATCGCCTCGGGCGCGTTCTCGCTGGCCAAGCCCTCGGACCTGATCCCGGAGCTGCAGGGTCGACTGCCGATCCGCGTGGAGCTGTCCGCGCTGTCGGTGGACGACTTCAAGCGCATCCTGCGCGAGCCCAACAACGCATTGACCAAGCAGTACATCGCCCTGCTGGGCACCGAGGGTGTCACAGTGGACTTCACCGACGCCGGCGTCGACCGCCTGGCCGAGGTCGCTTTCCAGGTGAACGAGCGGACCGAGAACATCGGCGCCCGCCGCCTGCACACGGTCATGGAGCGGCTGCTGGAGAAGATCTCCTACGAAGCTGCTGACAAATCCGGCGAAAAATACCTGATTGACGCCGATTATGTGGATAAAAACCTGGGAACACTGGTTCAGGACGAAGATCTGAGCCGTTACATCCTGTAAACAAGGGGAAAGCCCCTGGCTGTTAAAATTGATCCATGGGAAATGTGATTGAACTCAAGACGACCGGCCAGCGTGCCCAGTTGCGCGAAGCGCAGCAGAAGCATCAGCTGGTCCGGTTATGGCGCGGCGAACTCGAACACGGCAGCTTCTGTGGCTACGTGGGCGGCGTGGGCCGTGAATTCTTCCTGCTGTGGGTCGTGGGTGATGGCATCACCTATGACGGCATGTACGTGATGCGTCATCGCGACGTCTCCGAACTGGAGGCGCCGGACAAGCACGCTCCCTTCATGGAGAAGGCACTGGTGCTGAAGCACCTGATGCCGCGGCCGCCGCGTGGCTTCCCGCTGGACGACATCCGCAGCGTGATCCAGGCCGCTGCCGCGCAGGCACCCGTCATCGGCGTGCATGTGGACAGTGAGGACGAGTCGGAAGTCTGCTACATCGGCCGGCTGGTCAGCGTCGAGGAAGACGGCTTCAACATGCAGGAGATCTCGCCGGACGCCGAATGGCTGCGCGAGGCCTCGTTCTTCTCGTGGGACGAAGTCTCCACGGTGAGCATCGAAGACGGCTACGCGACATCGCTGCTGGCCGTGGCCGGGACGCCGCCGCCGCTGGAGCAGGGCGATTCGGGCGTCGGACACGCGCAGTAATCGAAAACGAAAAGGCCGGCTTCGCAGCCGGCCTTTTTAGTTCCGCCCCTCGTTTCTCTTCTTCTGTGGGAGCGCACCCTATGCGCGACAACCGACGAAGCGCGGCGTGTGTCATTGCCGTTGGAAGGCCGGCAATCACGGTTGGGGTGAGAGTCTGCGGTGGCGCGCAGGGTGCGCTGCCACAGCAACAGTGGCCCCGACTTACCGCGTGGTGGCCGGCGCCGGCGCCGGCATCGGATCTGACGTGGGTGCCTTCACTGCACGCGTCGCCGGCGCCATGCCCTTCACCTGCTGCTGGAAGAAATTCTCGATCAGGTGATACACGTGCGCGCGCTGACCCGGCAGGTTGAGGCCGTGCTTGGCGCCCGGGTACGCCATGAACTGGAATTGCGTGCCACGTTTCTGCAGCTCGGCCATCAGCTCGGTGGAGTTGAGGAACAACACGTTGTCGTCGGCCATGCCGTGCACCAGGTACAGCCTGGCGGTGAGGCCATCGAGCCACGCGAGCGGCGAACTGCGCGTGTAGCCGGCGGCGTTGTCCTGCGGACGGCCCAGGTAACGCTCGGTGTAGAAGGTGTCGTAGAGGCGCCAGTTGGTCACCGGCGCCACGGCCACGCCGCCGGCTAGCTGGTCGGACGCCTTGGCCAGCATCATGGTGGTCATGAAACCGCCGTAGCTCCAGCCGAACACGCCGATGCGCCGGCCATCCACCCACGGCTGCGATTTCAGCCACTGGATGCCCACCAGCTGGTCGTCCACTTCGACGGCGCCCAACTGCTGGTAGATCGGTGCCTCGAAGACATGGCCGCGCCGCGCCATGCCACGGTTGTCCAAGCTGAACACCACGAAGCCTTGCTGCGCCATGTACTGGTTGAAGTAATCGCCCCACGCGTTGGCAACCACCTGTGCGCTGGGTCCGCCGTAGTAGGTGTCAAACACGGGATATTTTCTGGTCGGATCAAAACCGGCCGGCTTGTAGACACGGTAATACAGCGTCTGCCCGTCGGCGGCCTTGAGCGTGCCGAATTCCGGCTTGATCAGGCTGTCGCGGTACGGCCAGAACGGATGCTTCTCGTCGAGCCTGTTCGGCTCAATCCAGGTGAGCAGGCTGCCATCGGGCTTGTGCACGCTGACCTGCGGGGGCGTGTCGATGCTGGAGAACGAGTCGACGTAGAAGCTGCCGTCGATGGCGAACTCCGCCATGTGCGTGCCAGCACCCTGGCTCACGCGTACCGGCGCCTTCGCCGTGCTGCCGTCGAGCTTGAGCGCGTACACCTGGCGCTCTGGCACCGCATCCTTGTTGGACGCGACGTAGACCATGCCTGTGTGCTCATTGAGCGCGAGCAAGCCGTCGATCGGCCACTCGCCTTCGCTCACCGCATGCCTGAGCTTGCCGTCGATGCCGTACAGATAGAGATGGTGATAACCCGAACGCTCGCTGCCCCACAGGAACGACTTGCCGTCCTTGAGAAAGGTGAGGTCATCGTTGAGGTTGATCCAGTTGTCGCTGGTCTCGGTGAGCAGGGTACGTTGCGCCAGCGTCTTCGCATCCACCAGCCGCAGCTCCAGCCGCTGCTGATTGCGCGGCATGCGCTGGTAGCTGACGTGCTTGCCGTCGGGCAGCCAGTTCACGCGGGTGAGATAGATGTCGGTGTCCTTGCCTAGGTCGATCCAGCGCGGCTGGCCACCCGCGGGCGACACCAGGCCCAGCTTCACCAGCACGTTGGGCGTGCCCGCGCCGGGATAACGCTGGTCGATCACGTCGGTGTGATCGGCATACAGCTCGGTGCGCTTGGTCACCTGCACGCGCGCTTCGTCGTAGCGCTCGAAGGCAATGCTCGAATCGTCAGGCGCCCACCAGTAACCGGTGCTGCGATCCATTTCCTCCTGCGCGACGAACTCGGCCTCGCCGTTGTGCACGGTGCCGCCGCCGTCATGGGTAAGTTGCTTCGCGTCGCCCGAAGCAAGGTCGATCACCCACAGGTTCTGCTCGCGCACGTAGGACACGTAGCGGCCCTTGGGCGAGATCTTCGGATCGATCACGTCATCGCCGGTGTCGAGCACGCGTGGCGCGGCATCGGGTGTGGCCAGCGAATAAACGTAGAGCTTGCCGCCGATCGGGAGCAGCAACTGCTTGCCGTCCGGCGACCACTGGTAGCTGACGATGCCATGCAGGCCCGCGGTGCGTTCGCGCTCACGGCGCGCCTTCTCCGCATCGGAGAGCTGCTCGCCGTTGGGCTCAAGCTTCTTCGAATCGACCAGCAGGCGGGTTTTGTTGTCCTTGAGCTGGTATTCCCACAGGTCCAGCTGGAACTGGTCATCCGGCTTGGCGCGCAGGAAGGTGACGCGCGTGCCGTCGGGCGACACCTGCAGTCCACGCGGCGCGGGACCGGCAAGGCTGCCGCCATCGAAGATGCGTTCGATCGTGAGTTTTTCGGCCATGGTCGGCAGGGCCACCATCGTCAGGGCGGCAAAAAGCAGGGCGCGCATGGAGACTTCCTTGGGCGACGCGTCATACGCAAGAACAAGCGGCGATTAGAACGCGTGCCGCCCAAGGAAACCAGCGGTTTTTGAGCAGCAGGGGTCAAGAAGCGAGGAGTGAGAGACAAGCACCTCCACTCCATCTCTACCTTGCTCACTCCTCTTCACCCGCTTCTAGCGCTTCTAGCGCTTCGCACCCTGACCGAAGAGCACCTTGCGCGCATCCTCGTCGGTAGTCAGGTCGAAGCGATCCTTGATCTCCTCGCCCAGCGCATACGCGCGCTTGGTGGCGGGACGATCCCGGATGGACTCGAACCACGCCTTCAGGTGCGGGAAGTCCTCCAGCGCCATGCCCTGGCTTTCATAGGGCACGATCCACGGATAGGCGGCCATGTCGGCGATGGTGTAATCCCTGCCGGCGATGAAGGCGCGGCCTTCCAGCTGCTTGTCGAGCACGCCGTACAGCCGGCGCGTTTCGTTGACATAGCGCTCGATCGCGTAGGGAATCTTGTCGGGCGCGTAGCGGCTGAAATGATGGTTCTGCCCCAGCATCGGGCCCAGGCCACCGACCTGCCAGTACACCCATTCCAGCACCTTGTACTTGCCGCGCGTGTCGGCGGGCAGGAAGCGCCCGCTCTTTTCCGCCAGGTACTGCAGGATCGCACCGGACTCGAACACGGTGATAGGCTCGCCGCCGCTCACCGGCGCGGTGTCCACGATGGCCGGCATTTTGTTGTTGGGGGAAATGGCGAGATAGGCAGGCTTGAACTGGTCGCCGCGGCCGATATTCACCGGCTTCATCGTATAAGCCAGGCCCGATTCCTCGAGGAACAGGGTGATCTTGTGGCCGTTGGGCGTGGGCCAGTAGTAGAGCTCGATCATGGGCGGTTTCCTTGGCGCGGACACTTCGTTGATGTTCGGGGCGATAGTCTCGTATTCAAGCCGAACGCCCGGGCCG
>NZ_DASRZX010000040.1:0-39565 GCF_035685885.1 Dyella sp.
CCTTGCGGTGTGCCGGACTGAGCAAACAATCTAGGGAGAGTGGCACCGATCAACGCTGCCACCGGCAACGCGAAAACACTCATCACTCGAAACGCCGCTGTATAGGCCCCCGTTGCCGCCGCCCCAAGCACTTGCAACAGAAGAACCTTATCCACTTCAAGGTAGCTGTTGCTCACCAGGGTTCCAACCGCATAGCGCGAGCCATCACCAACGACCTCTCCCAACCGGGGGCGATTTCCCCATTGCGGAGCTCCGCCAACAATGGTCGCCAACCCATATGCAAGCAGCGCACCCGCCAGTGATCCCGCGAAGTGGAGCCACGACACGTGACCGGGCGTTCCACTCATGCCCAAGAGTAGCCCTGCCAAGACCAAGAGCAGCCGAAAAAGTGGCACAAGGCACATCGACAAAGCCGCAGGCACACCGCGATCTAGCGCAATACACAAACCGGTGGCTGCTTGCGCCAGGGGTAATGCAATCAACTCAGCTCCGCCCAGTAGCAGCATTGGCCACACCCCAATACCGCCCTTCAAGAACAGATACGTTCCCAGCATAAGCAAGACAATCAGAACCAGGCCGGTTGCCAGAAGCTGCAACACGGCGGTGGCCCAGATACGGGGGGACTGGCTCGGGTCGACCGCAACTCGCCGGGTTAGAACGAAGGTCACGCCCCAACCCGAGAGCGGGGAGATGAGAATCGCCGCTGACACCGAACCAGCAAACAGCCCATAGCCCTTGGCACCCATCCAATGGGAGAGGACCAGCAAATAGCCCGCCTGGATAACAGCGCGCACACCCAGCCCGATCGTGGAAAGAATTGCATTGCGCCCCAAGCGGCCGACGCCCATGCGCGCCATGACAGTGCTCAACTTGTGCACTATGTGCATCACTGACTAGCCACCAGAGACATCGGTTGCTGCTGGCCTTTTGTCAAAATGACGGCTCCCCAGGGCGCGGCGCCTCATCCAAACGGTTTGCCATCCTTCTTTTATGAAGCTCCATAGCCCGAAATGCTCACGAATGTCCCTCAGCGCAAATAGCGCTGTGCCTCGATCCCGTGCACTCATCGCCCACAAGAGCAATCCAACAGCTACTTCCCAGCGATAGCTGCTTGGATAATCTTCGCGATCTCGAAAGAAGTCGCGCGCATCGGTGTCAAATTCCAAGCTGGACCGCAGAAAAGCCAGCCTGGCCTGCTTGCCCGAGCGCAACACTGAACCCGGACTTTCGCGATAGACAGCCATCGTCTCTGGAACATAAGCAACCTTCCAGCGCGATGAAACGAATGCAGCAAGCACTACGTCCGAGAACTTGTACTCGCGTCGCGCCAAGCCTGATGAGGCACACGCGTCGACCGTGCTGCGGCGAAGCAATACGGTGCACGTCCTGAGTATCTTTGGATAGTGGAACGTACTAAAAAGCCGTCCTTCCAATAGCGCCGCGGGGACGCGTCGATGTACCGAATTCGCCCAATTGACTACCCAACCCTGCTCACCGCATGTGGAGCGCACCCAGTCAGTGTGCACAATGCCGACATCCGGCCCACGTTCAATCAACTCGACTTGGCGCGCGAGCTTGTCAGGCGAACACCAGTAATCATCGCCCTCGCAGAACGCAACAAATTCGCCGCGAGCAGCATCGAAGGTACGCTTGCCGTTGGCGTTCATGCCTACATTGTGCGCCGAGTAGAGCACCCGGACGATGTGCGGAAAACGACGCTGGTATTCAAACGCAACCGCGCGGGTCTCGTCCTTCGATGCATCTTCGCCAATGACCAGCTCAAAGGGAAAATCGCATTGCTGGCTCACCACACCTTCGATGGCCTGGGCCAAATAGTCGGCATGGTTATAGGTAATCATCACCACGCTGACCAGCGGCTTCGGATGGAGCTTTTCTGCATCGCTGGCTTCCTGCGTGGAATCTGGCGTGGTCACTGGCATGGCATGGTGTCATCAAGGAGTGGTCTGGAGGCTACGCAATTGCGTCCGCCCATCAGCATGAAAGTCCGCATAACCCATATGAGTGCAGTCTCCATGTGTGCTGCATGGTCCCGGCGCGTGATTCAGGCGCGTCCATCGTCGACATGTTGCTCCAGTGCCATCAGGACGTTCCGCGTGAACACCGGCCAAGCCTTGCTTCGAGCAAACGCCAGGCAAGCTTCCTTCATGCTTTCCCGCAACTCGGGTTGCCCGGTGTAACGCAGCACCTGGGCACCAAACTCGGGGTAGTCGCCCTGCATAACCAACGACCCGGTTTCCGCGGGCCTGATGGCGTCAGACACGCCGCCCACGTCGAAAGCTACGCTGGGAAGACCGTGGGCCGCCGCTTCCAGCGCCACCATGCCAAATCCTTCGACGTCGCCAGGCAGATTGAGCACCGGGAATACGTGCACGTCAGACGCCTGATATGCGGCCTGAAGTACGTCCTCGTCGCAACGGCCCAAAAACCGGATGCTACCCGCTACGCCTGCCGCTCTCGCCACGCACAGGATTTTTTCCTTCTCGCCGCCACCGCCGCCATGCAATGCATCGCGCGCCTCGTCCCCGATGACGAGCAACAGGGCATCCGGTCGAACCTTGAGTATCCCGGGAAGCGCGCTGGTCACGAATTCCGCAAGACCCTTGCGCTGCGTCAACCGTCCCACCGATAACATCAGGGGGGCATCGCCAAGCCCATGGGCGATACGAAACTGTGCGGCATCGCGGGGGTTGAGCGCAGGAATGCCCGTGCCCGGGTTGATTACCGTCATTCGTGCGGAAGGAACGCCCTTGTCGAGCGCCAGCGCCATGGTGGCGCGACTGTTGACGATCACCACATCGCAGCGACGAATGAACGGAAGCCACAGCCAACGATAGATCACGCTTGGCGCAACGACATCCAGGCCGTGGAGGTAGACCGCGGCCCTGGCTCCGCTGCACCGTGATGACAACCATACGATGGGCGCCATCAGTCCGCTGCCGGCGATGATCCATTGAGGCCGCCGCCGTATCGCCATGCGGCCCGCGTGCCACAACGATTTGACCAGGAATGTCGCAAGAGGCGAAACCTTTATCTCTCGAATGTCATCCGCAGCGACCGCATAGTGCGCAGCTCCTTCCGGCCCGCACATGGATACGCGCCATACTCGCTTGAGGCTGTCCAAGAGGTAGGTATTGAGTCTTTCCATGCCCCCGAGAAGCGGAGGGAAGTTCCTCGTTACGAGCATCGCCCACGGACGATGGTCATCTGTGTCAGCCATCTTTGCGATACGTCAGCGCGGTGATCTGCTCGGATACCAGGCCAATGAGAAAGACAATGACCGCAGCACTCCACATCAGGGTGCTCATGTTGGTGAGCCGGCCCTCGCGGATGAAGGTCCATGCGTAATTGAGGCAGCCCAGAAAGAAGAAGACAAAGCTTGCCGGCGCAAACAGCTTCAACGGCGAATAAAGCGTTGCAATCTTGAAGATGATCAGCAGGAAGCGGATGCCATCCTTCAACGGCTTGATATGGCTCTTGCCAACGCGCTGGCCCGCCTTGATCGGCACGTATGCCACCGGATACGCGCTGCGGAAAAACGCCATGGTGCTCGTTGTCGGGTAGGAGAACCCGTTCGGGAGCAGATGGATGAACTCGCGGAACTTGGCCGCCCGAACGGCGCGGAAACCCGAGGTCAGATCCGCCACGTGGTGACCGGTCATGCGCGTGGCCAGCCAGTTGTAGATCGTGTTGGCAACACCGCGCCCAACGCCCGCCTGACTGCCCCAGTCACGAGCGCCGACCACCATGTCGTAGCCTTCATTGAGTTTGTCGAGCAGGCGCTCGACATCAGCGGGATCATGCTGACCGTCGCCGTCCATGAAGACCAAAAGACCGCCTGATGCAGCCCTGGCACCACGCTTGATCGCCGCGCCATTGCCCATCGAGTAAGGCGACGACAAGCAGATGACGCCGCTCTGCTCGCAAATGATGCGCGTGTCGTCGGTCGACCCATCGTCAACCACGATGATCTCCGCGCCTGGCTGGGCAGCCCTCAGTTGAGGCAAAAGATCCTTAAGTGCGGCGCCCTCATTTTTTGCGGGCAAGATAATGCTGAGACGATTCAAGAGTGCTCCCCCGGCGTGATGCGGCATCATAACCCGTGGCCAGACGAGTGGTTGTGGCGCGTTTGACGTTTGGCGCTGCCTTCAGGCGGCTGCGGGGGCGCCAAGCACGGACCGCACCGCGCTTATGACGCGGTCGATGTCTTCATTGCTCATGGCCGGGGACAGCGGAAGGCTAACGGTCTGGCGTCCCAGACGCATGGCGTTTGGCCACTGTTCGGGGCGCCAGCCGAAACGGTCCTTGTAGTAAGGGTGCTCGGGAATCGCCAGGTAGTGCACGCCCGTTCCGATGCGGGCCGCATTCATCGCTTCCAGGAAGTCATCGCGGCCGAGCCCGCAATGGGCCTCGTCCACCATTACCGTGTATAGGTGATAGCCGTGCCGCGTGTGCTGCTCGGGCGGTGCAGGCAAGCCCATCGGCAGTCCCACCATTGCTTCGTCATAACGCTGCCATAGCTCGCGGCGGCGAGCCCAGTTCGCTTCCACCCGAGCCAGCTGATGGATCCCAATGGCTGCCTGCAGATCCATCATGTTGTATTTGAAGCCACATTCGACCACTTGGTAGTGCTTATAGCCCTTGTCGCCGAAGCGGTGCCAGGCATCCTTGCTCATGCCGTGGAGGGCCAGGATGCGTGCCCTGGCTACGTGGTCTTCGTCCCGCCCCAGGATCATGCCGCCCTCACCCGTGACCACGTTCTTGGTGACGTAGAAGCTGAAGCAGCCGAAATCGCCAAAGGTTCCGGCTGGACGGCCGTGATATTCGGTTTCGATGGCGTGGGAACAATCCTCGATCACCACGAGGTTGTGCTTCTGCGCAATGGCCATGATCCGGTCCATGTCGCAGGGACGACCGGCGAAATGGACCGGCAGGATGGCCCGCGTACGCGGGGTGATGACCGCCTCAATGGCGTCCGGGTCAATGTTTTGCGTCACCGGATCCACGTCCGCCAGCACCGGCGACAGGCCTGCATGCAGGATGGCGTTGACCGTGGCGCAGAACGTGAGCGGTGTGGTGATGACCTCGCTGCCCGGCGGCAGGTTAGCGGCGACCATGCTGACGTGCAGGGCCGCCGTACAGGAATTGACGGCGGCGACCTGCGAGGAGGCGACCCCGCGCCAAACGGCAAATTCACGCTCGAATTGGGCGACGCGGGGACCGGTGCCCAGCCAGCCTGACCGCAAACAGGCTTCGACCTCGGCGATCTCGGCCTCCTCGATACGGGGCGCACCGAAGACAAGGAAAGGGGGTTGGCTGGCGCTTTCGGTCACGGTCTGCAGTTTTAGGTTGAATCGGGTCGATTATCGGGGCAAGCCATCATGCGGGTCCATGCGATGCCCCAGAAAGGCACGCTGCTTGCTTCGCCCTTTCCTTGCCGTCGCCGACAGGGGTTCTGTGCGCCTGATCACCCCTGGCGCAGCCTTAGGGCGTCACTGCGTGACCAACCCCGTCAACTGGGGTAAATTCCCATCCAATCAGGGGGCTGAGCCAGTATCGTTATGTCTACGCTAATGCAACCGTCGCTCGCGGGCCTCACGGGTATGGCCCGCCGGCTGGTTTCCGAGGATGTGCTGCCCGAGGCGGATGTCCGCAAGGCGGTCGCCGACTCCCTTCAGCACAAGGCCAGCCTCAGTGCCTGGCTGCTCGACCATAACTTGGTCGACAGCGCCCGGCTGACCCGCATCGCTTCCGACGAGTTCGGCATGCCGATGATGGACGTGGGTGCGCTGGTACCGGCCAACATGCCGGTGAACCTGATCAGCGAAGCCCTGATCAACAAGCATCGCGCCCTGCCGCTGTTCAAGCGCGGCAAGCGCCTGTTCGTGGGCATCGCCGATCCCATGCAGTCGCATGCGCTGGACGAGATCAAGTTCCACTCCAACTGTATGGTGGAACCGATCCTGGTCGAACGTGGCCAGTTGCAGCGCGTGATCGAGACCGTGCTCAATGTCATGAGCAACTCGGTGCCCGACATGGGCGGCGGGGATCTCGACGAGTTGGCGCTGGAAGGCGGCGACGACGAAGCCGAGTCCACGGGCATTGACGCCACCGCGAACGATGACGCCCCCGTGGTCAAGTTCGTCAACAAGATCTTGGTGGACGCCATCAAGCGCGGCGCTTCGGACATCCATTTCGAACCGTTCGAGACCCAGTATCGCGTGCGACTGCGCATGGACGGCATGTTGCGTGCCGTGGCCAGCCCGCCCATGAAGCTAGCCTCCCGCATCTCCTCGCGTCTGAAGGTGATGTCAGGCCTGGACATCGCCGAACGACGGGTGCCGCAGGACGGCCGCATCAAGCTCAACCTGTCCAAGAGCCGCGCGGTCGACTTCCGCGTCAGCACGCTGCCGACCCTGTTCGGCGAAAAGATCGTGCTGCGTA
The DNA here is from genome assembly GCF_035685885.1 of Dyella sp. Classification (GTDB taxonomy): domain Bacteria; phylum Pseudomonadota; class Gammaproteobacteria; order Xanthomonadales; family Rhodanobacteraceae; genus Dyella. The sequence continues at coordinate 6,463 of NZ_DASRZX010000040.1, forward strand.
TTCTCGACGGCTCGGCCGCAAGACTCGGCATTGATGCGCTGGGCTACGAGGACGCCCAGAAGCAGCTGTACCTCGATGCCATCCACAAGCCCTACGGCATGGTGCTGGTCACCGGCCCGACGGGCTCGGGCAAGACGGTGTCGCTGTACACCGCGCTCAATATCCTCAATACCGCCGAGCGCAACATCTCGACGGTCGAAGACCCGGTCGAAATCCGTGTCGAGGGCATCAACCAGGTCCAGCAGAACGTCAAGCGCGGCATGACCTTCGCCGCCGCTCTCCGCTCGTTCCTGCGCCAGGATCCGGACGTGATCATGGTCGGCGAAATCCGCGACCTGGAAACGGCCGAGATCGCCATCAAGGCGGCGCAGACGGGCCACATGGTGCTGTCGACCCTGCATACCAACGACGGCCCCCAGACCATCTCGCGACTGATGAACATGGGCATTGCGCCCTACAACATCACGTCTTCGGTGACCCTGGTGATCGCCCAGCGCCTGGCGCGTCGCCTGCATGACTGCAAGAAGCCCATGGATCTTCCACCGCAGACCCTGCTCGCCGCGGGTTTCACACAGGAGGACATCGACGCTGGCTTGACCGTCTACGAAGCCGTGGGCTGCGACAGCTGCAACGAGGGCTACAAGGGACGCGTCGGCATTTACCAGGTGATGCCGATGCTGGAGGAAATCCAGAAGATCATCCTGCAGGGCGGCAATGCGTTGCATATCGCCGAAGCTTCCCGCAAGGCCGGCGTCAACGACTTGCGGGCGTCGGCACTGCTCAAGGTCAAGAAAGGCGTCACCAGCCTTGCCGAGATCGACCGCGTCACCAAGGACTAAGAAGTCCGACCAGGCTCTTGCCTGGCGGGACAGGGGATTCGTCACACCGAAGATGCGCTCGGTGCCTCGAATTGTCCCAGGGGAATCACTTAAGCTGCACCAGATCAGGCAGTCGCCCTCCTGAGGCGACCGGACCGTACCAGCAGGGGGAAACGCAATGGCCACGGCCACCGCCACAGCGAAGAACACCGCCAAACTCGCCGCGCAGCGTGCTGAAATCAGCAAGCTGACCATGTACGACTGGGTTGCGCTGGACAAGCGCGGCAAGCGCATGAAAGGCGAGATGTCGGCGAAGAATGCCTCGCTGGTCAAGGCGGAGTTGCGCCGCCAGGGCATGAATCCGCAGACGGTGCGCGAGCGCTCCAAGCCCCTGTTCGGCGCCACCGGCAGCACGGTGAAGCCTCGCGATGTGGCGATCTTCAGCCGCCAGATCGCCACCATGATGGCCTCCGGCGTGCCCATGGTGCAGGCGTTCGAGATCATCGCCGATGGCCAGAAGAACATCCGCTTCAAGAACATGCTGGTGGATGTCAAACAGAGCATCGAGGGCGGCGCGGCGCTGCATGAAGCGCTGGCCAAATACCCCGTCCAGTTCGATGAGCTCTATTGCAACCTTGTCCATGCCGGTGAATCCGCCGGTGTGCTGGACACCGTGCTCGATACGGTAGCCACGTACAAGGAGCGCATGGAAGGCATCAAGAGCAAGATCAAGAAGGCGTTGTTCTATCCCATCATGGTGCTCTGCGTGGCGCTGCTGGTCAGCATGATCCTGCTGCTGTTCGTGGTGCCGGTGTTCTCCCAGACGTTCAAGGATGCCGGCGCCGAACTGCCGGCGCCGACCCAGTTCGTCATCAGTGCCTCGGAGTTCATGAAGTCTTACTGGTGGGTGGTGATCGGCAGCATCGTCGGCGGCGTGGTCGCGTTGGTGGCGGCCAAGAAGCGTTCACTGAAATTTGCGCACTTCCTCGATCGCGTGATGCTTCGCCTGCCCGTCATGGGCAACATCCTTCGCCAATCCGCGCTTGCGCGTTTTGCCCGCACGCTTGGCGTGACCTTCCGGGCAGGCGTTCCCCTTGTCGAGGCCATGGACGCCGTCGCCGGTGCGACTGGCAGCATCGTGTACGGCAACGCGGTGCGGCAGATGCGGGACGACGTCTCGGTGGGTCACCAGTTGCAACTGTCGATGCGCCAGACCGGCCTGTTTCCCAACATGATGGTGCAGATGACGGCCATCGGCGAAGAATCCGGTGCCCTGGACAGCATGCTGTTCAAGGTGGCCGAGTTTTACGAGGAAGAGGTCAACAACGCAGTGGATACGCTGTCCACGCTGCTCGAACCGCTGATCATGGTGATCCTCGGCGTGTTGGTGGGCGGCATGGTGATCTCGCTGTACCTGCCGATCTTCAAGCTCGCCGGCACGGTGTAAGCTCGACAGTCACGGGCCCCTCTCCCTTCGGGAGGGGGGCTTTTTTTATAGCTTTCGGAACCGGGCATGATCGAACTTCCCCTTTGGGCATGGACTCTCGCCGCAGGCGTGCTCGGCCTGCTGGTCGGCAGCTTCCTCAATGTGGTGATCCTGCGGCTGCCGGAACGGATGAAGGCCCAATGGCGGCTGGAGGCCTTCGATGCCCTGGACATGGAGCCCGATGGCCAGCCCTTGCCGCCGGGCATCGTCCGCGAGCCTTCGCACTGTCCTCGCTGCCATCACGCGCTCGCGGCGCGCGACAATATTCCCGTGTTCGGCTGGCTGCTGCTTGGCGGGCGCTGCCGGTATTGCAAGACCTCCATTTCCATCCAGTACCCGCTGGTCGAACTGCTGACGGGCATCCTCAGCGCGATCATCGTCTGGAAGTTCGGCCCTAGCTGGGCATCGGCAGCGGGTCTGGTGTTTACCTGGATGCTGGTGGCGCTGTCCGGCATCGATTTTCGCACCCAATACTTGCCCGACCAGCTGAACTATCCCCTCCTGTGGCTTGGTCTCCTGCTTTCGCTGCTGCCCATGTTCGTGCTGCCGCCATCGGCGATCCTGGGAGCGGCCATCGGATACCTCAGCCTGTGGAGCGTGTACTGGCTGTTCAAGCTGCTGACCGGCAAGGAGGGCATGGGCTATGGCGATTTCAAGCTACTCGCGGCCATGGGCGCCTGGATGGGTCCCGGAGCATTACTGCCGGTGGTGCTGCTCTCTTCGCTGATCGGCGCGCTCACCGGCGGCACGCTGATTCTGCTGCGTAAGCACGATAAGGACATCCCCATGCCGTTTGGCCCATTCATCGCCGCTGCGGGATGGGCCTGGTTCGTGGCCGGTGACTGGCTATGGCTGCACTATGCCCAGTTGACCGGCATGCGATGAATACCTCGCGTCAGGGCTTTGTAGTCGCATTGACGGGTGGCATCGCCTCCGGCAAGAGCGCTGTCTCGAAGCGATTCGAAGCACTGGGCATCCATGTCTACGACGCGGACATCGCGGCACGCGCCGTGGTCGCGCCCGGTTCTGACGGACTGAATGCCGTGGTGGCCCACTTTGGCCATGAAGTCCTCGATAGCCAGGGACAGCTCGATCGCGCAGCCATGCGCCAACGGATCTTTGGCAACGATGTCGAGCGCAGGGCGCTGGAAGCCATCACTCATCCGCGTGTGCGCGCATGGCTGCACGACAGCGCCCTAGCCGATCGTGGACCGTATTGCCTGCTGGCCATCCCGCTGCTGGCCGAGAACATCGATCACTACCGCTGGGTTGATCGCGTGCTGGTCGTCGACGCTCCCGAAGCTATCCAGCTCGATCGCCTGATCCGCCGCGATCGCATCGATGAAACCCTGGCCCGCAGCATGATCGAAAGACAAGCACGCCGCACGGAACGGCTGGCGCTTGCCGATGACGTCATCGAGAACCACGGCGATGAGGCCGAGCTCGATCGCGCCGTTTCCGTGCTGCACGAGCAATACCTGGCGCTGGCGGCAACCCGTCGCTAGGCGCGTTCACCAGAATCCGCGAATACCGGCCACGCCCTGGCCGCCCGCCCGCCGCACGGCGGCAAGATCCTCCTCACGCATGCCGCCCAAGGCATAGACTGGCAACGAGGCGGTCTCAACCAGATGCTGGAAAGCGGCCCAACCCAATGGCGCCTGGCCAGGATGCGTGGCCGTGGGGGCAACAGGCGACAACGTGGCGAAGTCCGCGATCGCAGCCGCGCGACTCAGCTCCCCGGCGTTGTGGCAGCTGGCGCCAATCCACTGTTCCAACGGAAGCGGACGCTCGTCCTGTTCCATCAGCTGATGTGCCTTGAGCTGGACGCCAACACCCTCGCCCAGTTCCCGCGCTCCTTCCACGTCACCGCTCAGCAAGAGTCGCGCACCCAGTGCGCGCGCCTGAGGCATCAATTGACGTGCCAGCTTGCGAACTTGCTCGACGGGCCACTGCGGAAAGCGCAGCAGGATCAGTCGCTGGCCCGAGGCCAGTGATGTCGCCAGACGCTGCCGCCACTCTTCAAAGGCATCGAGAGTCACCTCGGCAGGCGTCACGGCATAGCGCAGGGGCAACTGCAGCGCCCTGAGGATCGGGCGGTCGGCGGGTGCCAGCAGGGAGAAATCAACGCTTGCAGGAAAGGCCCACTGCAGCGCCTGCCCTTCCAGTGATGCGGGCTCGCCTTGCCATGCGCGAACCGTCCACGCATCCAGCAACAACCTGCGCTCGCCGTAACACCAGGGAACCCGGATCAACGGCTCGCCCGCAGCCGCATCGATGCCCAGTTCTTCGCGCAACTCACGGGCCAGCGCAGCCGCCGGTAATTCATCCGGCTCCAGCTTGCCGCCGGGGAATTCCCATAGTCCTGCAAGGTGCTTGCCCGGAGGACGCTGCGCCAGCAGCACCCTGCCCTGCGCGTCGAGCATGACGCCGGCCATGACATGCATGACCGAGGCGTCTGGAAGTGACGACGTCAATGGATCGCTCAGTCGTTGCGGATGTACTCGACCATGTCGAAGTCGTACTTGTGCTCGGCATCTTTCTTGTGATGCACGCGCGACAGTTCGGTCCATTCGCTGAAATGCACGCCGGGGAAGAACGTATCGGCACCGTCGACAGCCGCATTGACCCACGTGAGATAGAGACGCCTGGCCGACGGCAGGGCCTCCGCATACACCTCGCCGCCGCCGATCACCATCAATCCCGTGCCGCCTGCCCTCGCCTGCCCCTCGGGCAGCGAACGCACCGTAATCTGGCCGGGAAACGGCGCCTCATGCCGACGCGTCAGCACCAGGTTCGTGCGGTCAGGCAACGGACGACCGATCGCCACTGCCGTGTTGTAGCCCATCAACACGTACCTGCCGAGGGTCAGTTGCTTGAACCAGCGCAGGTCGTCCGGCAGATGCCAGGGAAGCTGTCCCTTGCGGCCGATGGCGAAGTTCTCATCCAGCGCGGCAATCAGCGAAATAGCCATGGAATTCCTTGAATCAGCAACAGGAGAGACGGCTCGCGTCGCCGGGCCGCTGGCGCCGCGCCGGCCGATCTTAGCAGGATGCGATGACGCAACCCACGCCCGGAACCCGACATACCCGCTGTGTTACACCGCCACCGGCGCCTTGATGGCGCCATGCGGCTCGTAGCCGACGATGGCGACATCCTCAAAGCGGAAATCGAAGACGGAATGAACGTCCGGGTTGAGCTGCAGCCGCGGCAACGGGCGCGGCTCGCGCGACAACTGCAAACGCGCCTGCTCCACGTGATTGTTGTACAGGTGGGCATCGCCCAGCGTGTGCACGAAATCGCCCACGCCCAGTCCGCATACCTGCGCGATCATGTGGGTGAGCAAGGCATAACTGGCAATGTTGAACGGCACGCCGAGGAAGATATCGCCCGAACGCTGGTAGAGCTGGCAGCTGAGTTTTCCGTCCGCCACGTAGAACTGGAACAACGCGTGACATGGCATCAGCGCCATCTTCGGCAGCTCACCCACGTTCCACGCGCTCACCAACAACCGGCGTGAATCCGGGTTGCGCTTGATCTCCTCGACGACCCAGCGGATCTGGTCGACCACGCCGCCATCGGCCGTCGGCCACGCACGCCATTGCTGGCCGTACACGGGACCCAGCTCGCCATGCTCGTCGGCCCACTCGTCCCAGATGCTGACGCCGTTTTCCTTCAGGTAGGCGATGTTGGTGTCGCCCTGCAGGAACCAGATCAGCTCATGGATGATCGACTTCAGGTGCAGCTTCTTGGTGGTGACCAACGGAAACCCGTCGGCAAGGTTGAACCGCATCTGCCAGCCAAACACGCTGCGCGTGCCGGTACCGGTGCGGTCGGCCTTCTCCACGCCGTGGTCGAGCACGTGTTGCAGCAGATCCAGGTACGCGCGCACGGGTTACTCCTTGGTGGGCAGCGAGACGTTGTACAGGCGCAGGATGGGTGCCTTGCGCGACATGACCAGCAGGATGATGCCCACGGCAATCAGCGGCAGCGACAATACCTGCCCCATGGTCAGCCAACCCCAGGCGAGATAGCCCGGTCGCGGAAAGTCGGGCAATCGCACGAATTCCACGGCAAAGCGGAAGCAGCCATACATCAGCGCGAACAGGCCCGAAATCAGGTAACGCGGTCGCGGCTTCATCGACACCAGCCACAGCACGATGAACATCACCACGCCTTCGAGCATCATTTCATAGAGCGGTGAAGGATGACGCGGCAAGGCACCAAACTGGGCCAGCGTCGCCTGCCACTGTGGGTGCGAATCCGCCCAGGGCACATCGCAGGACAGTTCCTGGCACGTCCTTGCATGAGGGAAGATCATCGCCCAGGACACGTCGCTGGGCTTGCCCCACAGCTCGCCGTTGATGAAGTTGCCCAGGCGACCCAGGCCCAGGCCGATCGGCACCAGCGGCGCCACGAAATCCACCGTGTCGAAGAAGTGCATCTGGTTGCGGCGCGACCACCACAATCCGGCGGCTAGCACACCCAGCAGGCCGCCATGAAAGCTCATGCCGCCATCCCATACCCGGAACAGCGCAAGCGGGTCCTGCCAGATCCAGTGGATGTCCGCGTAGAAAAGCATGTAGCCCACGCGCCCGCCGACGATCACGCCCATCATCGCGTAGAACGCCAGGTCACCTACCGCATCCTTCGTGACAGGCAGGCGCCCCTGGCGGCGGCGGTATTCGGCGAGAAGCCATGCGCCGAGAAACCCGCACAGGTACATCAAGCCGTACCAATGGATTTGGACAGGCCCCAGATGAAAGGCGACAGGGTCAAAGGCAACGGTATAGGGCTGCGTCATGAGGCGGCGACTGAAGGCAAAGCACAAGTCTAGCCGGCCTTGCCGTCCCCGCGGGCAACCACGGCTGCAACACCTTATCGTCCGCCAGCTTGCCGGCTACACTCCGGCGCCATGTGGCGCGCGCCTGGGGAGGCTGCGCGCTAGTCGGCGGGCCGGAAAGCTCCGGACGGCCAGCTTCTCCATCACGGAGCACTCAGGGGGAAAATCATGCTCAACCGTCTGACGCGGGCCGCGATGTCCGCGGCATTGCTGGCGATGCCGTGCGCCTTGCTGGCTGCCGACCTTATTCCTGTCGAAGATTTCGCCAAGCATCCGCTGGTTACCGATCCAAACCTGTCTCCCGACGGCAAGTACCTTGCTGTGCGCATGGACGACAACGAGAACAATACCTACGCGCTGGTGATCTACGCGGTCGACAACATGCAGAAGCCCGTCAGCATGTTGCGCATGCCCAAGTACGAGTTGCCGCTCGGCATCACCTGGGTCAGTCCGACCCGTCTGGTCGTGGCCAAGGGGCGCCAGCGCGGCTCGCTGGACAAGCCGGAGTTCTATGGCGAACTGCTCGCCACCGACGTCGATGGCAAGCATCAGGATTACATCTACGGCTACGAAAACCTGGGATCGCGCGCTGCCAGCCGCGCCACCGACAAGGGTTGGGGTTTCGTGGTGGGCACACCCGAACAGGCGAACGGCCATTTCTACATGAGCGCGGAATCGTGGAGCAGCCGGGGCAAGTACTCGCTGTATGACGTGGATGCGGTTCAGAACACGCGTCACCTCATCGGCGAGATCGGCGTCACCGGCATGGATTTCATGATCGGCGCCGACGGTGTGGCGCATTTCGCTTTCGGCATGAACGACGACTACGAGCGCAAGGTATTCCACAAGGAGGGCAGTGGCTGGACGGCCATGTCCCCGGCACAGGTTGGCTATACGTTCTCGCCCATCACCTACACGCCGGACAAGCAGCATATCTATGCGCGCTTCAACGCCGGGCTTGGACCGTCGGTCCTCGTGGAGCAGGACGAGATGGGCGGCGACCGCAAGGTGCTCGCCAAGGAAGATTTCGGCAGCGTGGGCAACATCCAGTGGACGTCACGGCCGTACCAACCTTTCGCCACCTCGCCGGCTACGGGCGTTCCGAAGGTCACCTACATCGACCCCAACTTGCCGGCGTCCAAGCTGCACATGGCACTCAGCCTCAAGTTCCCTGGCAGCTACGTTCGCTTCATCAACTTCAGCGAAGACGGTGGCGTGCTGCTGTTCTCCGTGGCGAGCGACCGCGATCCGGGCACGTACTACGTGATCGATACGCACAACTACAAAGTGCACAAACTGTTCGACTACCGCCCATGGATCCAGCCGGCGCGCATGGCTGAGCGCCGCCCGCTGCATTTCAAGACCAGCGATGGCATGGAGCTCGAAGCCATCCTCACGCTACCGCCCGGGGCCGGCGAACGCGACCTGCCGATGGTGCTGCTACCCCATGGCGGCCCGCACGGAATCACCGATGACTGGTTCTTCGACGATGACGCGCAGTTTCTCGCCAATCGTGGCTATCTGGTGTTGCAGGTGAACTATCGCGGTTCGGGCGGTCGTGGCCGCGAGTTCCAACAGGCTGGCTATCTGCAATGGGGCACGCGCATCCAGCAAGACCTGATCGACGGCGTCCACTGGGCCATCGATCAGCAATACGCAGATCCGCAGCGTATCTGCGTCTACGGCGCCAGCTTTGGTGGCTATTCCGCGATGATGAGCACCATCCGCGCGCCGGGACTTTTCAAGTGCGCCGTGGGCTACGCGGGTATTTACGACCTGGCCATGATGTACAAGAAGGGCGATACGCAGGAAGAGAAAACCGGTCGCAGCTACCTGAAGACGGTGATCGGCAAAGACGACGCCGACCTCGCCGCCAACTCCCCCGACAAGCTCGCCGACAAGATCACCGTGCCGGTGCTGCTGGTTCACGGCGAGGACGACGAACGCGCACCGTTCGCGCAGGCCAAGGCTATGCGCGCCGCGCTCGATGCAGCCCATCGCCCATATCAGTGGCTGACCAAGCCGGGCGAAGCACACGGCTTCTACGACGAAAAGAACGTTGCCGAGTTCTACCAGACGCTCGAAAGCTTTCTCGACAAATTCATCGGGCCGCACGCTGCGGCAGCAGCGCCTACGGCGCCTTAAGCCAAGTCGCAGAGAAGGGTGCGACAGCGCCCTTCTCTGCGATCACTCCAAATGCCATGGTCCTTTACCAGCTGAACGTGGCAGGTAGGTTGCACGCACCCGTCACTTTGTTTTAACTTCGGACTTACGTCGCCAGTCCCCCAAGCCCGGCGATGCCGCGGTGCCCAGCCTTCCCCAAGAGCTGCGCGCCATCCCGTACCCACATGTCCAGCCCGTAGAGCGCTGGCTGATGGCTATTTTTTGTTCGGAGTTCCACAACAATGAAGCAAAAGACACTGCTGGCTACTGCCATCGCCGCAGCGCTCGTGCTGCAGACGTGGTCGGTGGCCGCACAGGACGCTGCCCCCGCTGCGCAGGCTGACCAGACCAAGGCCAAGAGCCTCGAGACCGTCACCGTTACCGGTTCGCGCATTCGCAGCGTGGACGTGGAGACCTCGCAGCCGATCTTCACCATGGACCGAGCCGCGATCCAGGCTACCGGCCTGACCAATGTCAACGACATCCTGGCTCGTATGCCCTCGATGGGCACACCGGACATCACCCCGCAGGACACCCTGTCCTCGGGCGCCGACGTCGGCGGCCGCTACGTCAACGTCCGCAACCTGGGTTCGCAGCGCACGCTGGTCCTGGTCAACGGCAAGCGTTGGAGCACCAGCCTCAGCGGCCTGACCGACGTGTCGACCATTCCGGTCTCCATGATCGACCGCATTGACATCCTCAAGGATGGCGCGTCCTCGATCTACGGCTCCGACGCCATCGGCGGCGTGGTCAATATCATCACCAAGGACAAGTTCGACGGCGCTGAAGCCAACGTCTACTACGGCCAGAACGGCAAGGGCGACGGCCAGACCCAGAACTACGATTTCACCTGGGGCCACAGCACCGAGAAGAACTCCATCATCATCGGCGCTGCCTGGCAGCAGACCGACCCGATGTGGGACAACAAGCGCGACGAAACGCGCTACGCCAACGGTGCGCGTCATCCGGAAGACGGTTGGAGCTCGACCGCCCCCTACGGCCGCATCGTCGATCCGAGCGCCCCGGGCACTGCAGGCGCAGGTTCGTACAACTCCGCTGGCAAGTGGGTGCCGAACCAGTACGCATACAACCACGGCTCGCAGACGACGACCGCCGGTGCGCCTGCTGGCTACCACCTGTACAACGGTTCCGACAACGCGGACCGCTACAACTCGACGCAGGACATGACGTTCCGCGCGGGCACCAAGCTGAAGACCCTGTTCGTGCAGGACCAGTACAAGCTGACCGACAACATCACCCTGCACGGCATGGCTGCTGCCAGCGTGCGTGACTCGTCGACCCAGCTCGCGGGCTATCCGTTCTCCACCGGCAACACCGTCGGCGACCTGTTCCCGACCGGCGTGCAGATCAGCGGCCAGAACGCCTACAACCCGTTCCCGGGCCAGGACGTATCGTTCTTCCGTCGCACGGCGGAAATGCCGCGCGTCACCGATACGCACTCCAAGGTCTACAACTTCAATTTTGGCGCGCAGGGCTACTTCCAGTTCCTGGACCACGAGTGGAGCTGGGATGCTGACTACAGCTACTCCCAGAACAAGATCCACCTCGCCACCACCGGCAACCTGGACCTGCGCCACGCCCAGGCCGCGCTTGGCCCGACCACGATGATCGACGGCCAGGTGGCCTGCGCCAACGCCGCCGATCGCGCCGATGGTTGCCAGCCGTGGAACATCCTGGCCGGCCCGGGTGCGACCTCGCAGGCCCTGTGGAACTACCTGAACTACAACGAGTCCGCTCGCCAGGTCAGCTCGACCGACGACTACACCGCCAACGTGTCCGGCGGCCTGTTCGAAATGCCGGGCAATGCTGGCACCGTGAACCTGGCCGTGGGCATCGAACATCGTGGCGTGAAGGGCGCGTTCCGTCCGGACTCCTACGTGGCCCAGGGCTACACCACCGATCTAGCCGCCAACGCCACCTCCGGTGCGTACTTCACCAACGAAGCCTACGCCGAGCTCGACGTGCCGGTCCTGCGTGACCTGCCGGGCGCCCAGGAACTGGGCTTCAACGTGGCCAGCCGTTACTCGCACTACAGCAACTTCGGCAGCACCACCAACAACAAGTACAGCTTCCGCTGGCGTCCGATCGAAGACGTGCTGGTCCGCGGCACGTTTGCCAAGGGCTTCCGCGCGCCGACCATCGACGATCTGTACGGTGGCCCGGGCCAGAGCTTCGAGACCTTCCTCGATCCGTGCGACACCCAGTTCGGTGCCGCTGCCAGCAATTCCGGCGTGCGCGCCGCCTGCTCGGCCGCCGGCGTCCCGGCGAACTACCGCCAGGTCGACGGCTCGGGTACCCCGATCAAGAACAACACCGGTACGCAGACGCCGGTGCCGTTCATCTCGGGCTCCAACCCGAACCTGCAGCCGGAAACCTCGACCACCCGTACGCTGGGCCTGGTCTACAGCCCGCACCAGGTCGAAGGTCTGGACTTCACGCTTGACTACTACAACATCTACGTGAAGAACCTGATCACGGCGGTCGACGCCAGCCAGATCCTGAACCTGTGCTACGTGCAGAACGATCCGTCCTACTGCGGTCGTTTCACGCGCGCCACGCAGGCCGATCCGTCCACCGGCCTGGCGGTTGGTTCGGTCAACAACCTCAACGAGAGCCTGGCCAACCTGGGCACGCTGAAGACCGAAGGCTACGACGTCGGTATCCACTACCGTCTGCCGGAAACCTCGTTCGGCCGCTTCCGCATCGCTTCGGACAGCACCTACCTGACCAAGTACGAGACGGTCAGCGGTCCGGGCGCGACCCCGCAGGACATGGTCGGCTTCTTCGCCAACGGCCAGGACGCGATCTACCGTCTGCGTTCGAACCTGCAGGTGGATTGGGACTACAAGGAGTTCGGCGCCAGCTGGACGGTCCGTTACTACTCGGGCCTGAAGGACCAGTGCTACGACAACACCCCGGGTGCGTACGTCGAGTGCAGCTCGCCGAACTACACCAACCCGTGGTGGGGCACCTACGGCATGAGCCAGAAGGGTTCCGTGGCGTTCAACGACGCCCAGTTCCGCTACACGGCTCCGTGGAAGGGCGTGTTCACCGTTGGCGTGAACAACATCTTCAACAAGAAGGGCCCGTACTACTACAGCGTGCCGACCTCGGGTACCGGCAGCCCGCCGTACAACCCGGCGTTCGACATCGACCGTTACTTCTACGTGTCGTACAACCAGAAGTTCTAAGCTCGAAAGAGCCGAAGTTCTTCGGATGGGGCGGGCCTTAGGGCCCGCCTTTTTTTGTGGCGGAAATGATGTGCGACTGGGACGACATGGCTCTGCGGTCGCGCACTGGGTGCGCTCCTATTGCCGGTTGTCGATGCTCTTGTAGGAGCGCACCCGGTGCGCGATCAGCGTTTCCCGGATCGGGCTGCTACAGCAGCACCGGTCGATCCGGCAGTTCGTCCGGATTCGCTTTGTCGTTGCCGGGAAAATGTCGCTGGAGCAAAGCGTGCGCTTCGGCAATGCCGTCGAGACACCCTTCGCGCCATGCGCCCTGAGCAAAGCTCGCGAGCATGTGGTCGCGCACCGCGTCCCATTCAACCTGCGTAACGGCGGCGGCGATGCCGCGATCCGCGATGATCACCACGCGATGCTCGGCCATCAGCACGTAGAACAGCACGCCGCTGTTGTGCTCGGTATCCCACACGCGCAGCTGGGCGAATACCTGGTGCGCGCGTGCTTCCGGGGTGAGCCCGTTGATCACGGCCGACGGTGCAAGGCGCGACTCGACGGCAAAGCAGACTTCGCCGCGATGCTCCCGCTCTCCGTGGGCGATGGCCGCGGTCATCTCGTCGAGCAGGGTGATGGGAAACCGGCGACGCAACTGGAACCAGCCGTCGAAGAGATTCATCAGCAGCCGCTGCGTACGCGTCATGTCACCAGCTCCCCGACGAACCACCACCGCCGAAACTGCCGCCGCCCCCACTGAAGCCGCCGCCCCCGAATCCACCGCCGCTTCCGCCACCAAATCCGCCGCCCCAGCCTCCCCCGCCGAAGCCTCCCCCGCCGAAGCCACCCCAGCCACCGCCGCCGATCGAGCGACCCGCACCGGCAGGCAACAGCATCAGCACACCGCCTATCAGCGCACCCAGGATGCCGGCGCCGATCGATGCCGCGAGCAGCCACAACAGGCCACCAGTGACGACGGCGCCCAGCGGCGTGCGCAACCAGATGGCCGAACGTCCCAGGATGCCGCGCAGGAAGAACGCCACGAAGACGCCGATCAGCAGGATGTGACCGAAATCGATCCCGCGTCGCTCGGAATGCGCGCTTTCCACCGGCGGTGGCAACGCTTCTCCGTTCACCAGCTGGGTCAAGGCGCCAAGGGCGTCGCTGATGCCACCGTAGTAGTCGTTGACACGGAATTTTGGCGCGATGTATTCGCGGGTGATGCGTACCGTCGCAGCGTCGGGCACCGCGCCTTCAAGGCCGTAGCCCACTTCTATGCGCACGCGGCGGTCGTTCTTCGCCACCAACAGCAGCAAGCCGTCATCGGTGCCCTTGCGGCCGATCTTGTTCGCCTCGGCGACCGCCAGCGAATACTCGGCGATGTCCTGCGGTTCGGTCGTACCCACCATCAGCACCACCAGCTGCGCGCCCTTGGTTTTCTCCAGGGAGACGAGCTGCGCATCGAGTTGGTCGACCTGCTGCGGCGTGAGCGTGCCGGTGAGGTCGGTCACGTGCCGGCTGAGTTTCGGCACGTCGTCGGCAGCGCGCAGCCATGCGGGCGACAGCAGTGCCATCGCCAGCACGACCAGCAGCAGGCGCGTGAAGCGCCGCGTCATCTCAGTGCGCCGATGCGGCGGGCGCGGGCGTGCCGCCGAAATCGACGGTCGGCGCCGTGGAAATCGCCTTCTCGTTCTCGACCGAGAAGTTGGGCTTGACCTGGTAACCGAAGATCTTGGCGGTGAGATTGTTCGGGAAAGTGCGGATCATCGAGTTGTATTCCTGCACTTCCTTCACGTAGCGATTGCGCGCCACGGTGATGCGGTTCTCGGTGCCTTCCAGCTGTGCCTGCAGGTTCTGGAACAGGCCGTCGGCCTTCAGCTGGGGATAGTTCTCGCTGACCACCATCAGGCGGGACAGCGCGCTGGACAGCTCGCCCTGCGCGGCCTGGAACTGCTTGAGCTTTTCCGGATCGTTCAAGTCAGCGGTAGTCAGCTGCGTGCTTCCGACCTTGGCGCGAGCGTTGGTGACTTCGGTAAGCACCCGCTCCTCGTGCTGGGCATAGCCTTTCACCGTATTGACCAGGTTGGGCACCAGATCGGCGCGCCGCTGGTACTGGTTGAGCACCTCGGACCAGGAAGCCTTGACCGACTCGTCCTGGCGCTGGATGGCGTTGTAGCCACAGCCAGAGAGCCCGGCGACGACCAACAGCAATGCAAGGGCGCGAAGAAGTTTCATGGGGAGTGCTCCAATCCGGTGGAGACACCATTGCAGCATTCCGCCGTGAAGGGCGCAATCTCGGAGTCTCCCCTGTAGGAGCGCACCCAGTGCGCGACCGAAGGGTTCCGGCGTCGCCGTTACGCGACGTCCCCTTGGGGGATTGGCTTATCGCGCACAGGGTGCGCTCCTACACAAGCGGCTCTCAGCCCAGACGGGGCCAGAAGATGAGGCCCCAGCTCAGGGCGGTGAGCATCAGCAGCAGGAACACGGCGGCGGAGCCCATGTCCTTGGCCCGTCCGGCCAGTTCGTGGAACTCCGGGCTGACCTTGTCGACCACAGCTTCCACCGCCGAATTGAGCAGTTCCGCGGAAAGCACCAGCACCGGCGGCACGATCAGGGCGATCTTTTCCAGTGCGCCATGGCCCAGCCACAGGCCCAGCGGCACCAGCACCACGGCAATGCAGACCTCCAGCCGGAACGACGCCTCGTGCTGCCAGCCCGCGCGCAGGCCTTTCATGGACCACCTGAAGGCGTTCCAGATCTGTCGGGGGCCTCTGAAACCGCTGGCTGCCATCGTGTTTTCCTCCGAGCTAGCGGCTTATGCCGCGCCCGACGGGCGGGCATAAGCCCGCAATGATGCCATAGGCCGCCACGCCCGTCCGTGCCGCAGTTTCCTGCATGCGGCATCGCAACGAGACCTGAATGACGAATGGGTTACGCTGCTCGGGTTTTGTGACCCAATTCCGGGCCACGCGAGCCGACCGCCTGGCGGTCGTTGTATGAACCGCAGTACGGACAATTGAATGGCAATCCAGAATCCTCCGGTCTCCCAGACCCGCTCGTTCAGCACCGTGTTCCTGATCGAGATGTGGGAGCGCTTTGGCTTCTACGGCATGCAGGTGCTCATGGTCACCTACATGATGAAGAAGCTCGGCTTCGTCGACACCAAGGCCAACCTCGTATGGGGCGCGGCCGCCGCCCTGATCTATGCCACCCCTGCCATTGGCGGCTGGGTCGGCGACAAGCTTATCGGTACCCGCCGCACCATGGTCACCGGCGCAGTCGTGCTGGCACTGGGCTACATGATGCTGTGGATTCCGTCGGACAACCCGACGCTGCTGTACTGCGCGCTCGGCGTGATCATCGTCGGCAACGGCTTCTTCAAGCCGAACGCGGGCAACCTGGTGCGCAAGATCTACGAGGGCGACGACGTTCGCATCGACAGCGCATTCACCATCTACTACATGGCCGTGAACGTCGGCTCGATGGTGTCGATGACGGCCACGCCGTGGATCCGCGACTACGTCGGCGCGCATTACGGCGATGCGATGGGTTGGCATACCGCGTTCGGTGCCTGCGCCGTGGGTCTGGCGCTGGGCCTGGCCAATTACTCGCTGATGCATCGCACGCTGGCACACATCGGCTCGCCGGCCGACGAGCAGCCGCTGCGGATGAACCGCGTGCTTGCCCTGTTCGGCGCATCGCTCGTACTGGTGTTCGTCTCCGCCTTTATCCTGCAAAGCCTGCTTGCCGCGAAGATCTGCGTGTACCTTGCCGGCATCGTGATCCTGGGCATCTTCGTGCACCTGATCCGCAACGCCGAGCAGAGCGAGCGCGCCGGCCTGATCGCCGCACTCGTGCTGACCGTGCAGACGATCTTCTTCTTCATCTTCTACGCACAGATGGCCACGTCGCTGAACCTGTTTGCACAGAAGAACGTGAACCTCTCGTTCGACGTGTTCGGCCAACACCTGTTCAACTGGATTCCCGAGCAGTACCAGAACCTCAACGCGATCTGGATCGTGCTCCTCAGCCCCGTGCTGGTGGCGATCTACAACTCACTGGGCCGCGTGGGCAAGGATCCTTCCGTCGCCGCCAAGTTCGCACTGGGCTTCGCCGCCGTGGCGTTGGGCTTCTTCATGTACGGCTTCGGCGCGCTGAGCGCGGTGGATGGCCAGGTGTCGTCCTGGACCATGGTCTGGGGCTATGGCCTGTATTCGCTGGGCGAACTGCTGGTAAGCGGACTGGGCCTGGCGATGATCGCCCGCTACGTGCCGGCCCGCATGGGCGGCTTCATGATGGGCGCGTACTACGTAGCCGTCGGCATTTCGCAATACCTGGGCAGCGTGGTGGCCAATTTCGCCGCCATGCCGGAGAACATCACCAGCCCGGTCGAATCGCTGAACATCTATGTCAGCCTGTTCAACAAGCTGGGCTTCGTGGGCGTGGGCTGCACGGTGATTGCGGTGGCCATGCTGCCACTGATGAACCGGCTCTCGCGCAGTCATGCCGAAGTGCATACGCCGTTGCCGGCCGTGCACAGCGAAGAGGTTTAACAGTCCTCCCGATGCCCGCCACTGGCGGGCATCGTCCTTTGGGGCCGGTGCGTTTCATATTGCCGCACCGGCCTGCGCGCGACCGGGGCGCGAGCGCAAACCTACTACTATCGCGCCCATGAAACGTTCCCACTCCCAGCAGCGCATCGGCCCACGCCCCCTGTTCCGCAGCCTCGCGTGGCTGCGGATTTGCGCCATCGCCGGCCAGAGCGCCGCCGTGCTGGTGTGTGCGCTGTGGATGCAAATGGACATCCCCTTGCTGCCGCTGCTGGTCGGCATTGGTGTGCTGGCGACATTCGCGGTTTTCGCCGCCTGGCGCCTGACGCAGCCATGGCCGATCAAGCAGTGGGAAACCATCGTGCACGTGGCGGTGGATACGTTGATCCTCGGCTACCTGCTGCATTTCACGGGTGGCGCCAGCAATCCGTTCATCACGCTGCTGATCATCCCGATTGCACTCACTGCCGCGGCGCTTCCCGTGAGCGCCGTGTTGTCGGTGTCGGCGCTGGTTGGCGCTGCTTACCTGGTGCTGTTGTTCTGGTATGTGCCGCTGCCCGCGCCGATGAGGGGCGAAACCGCCAGCAGCTTCTCGCTCCACGTGATCGGCATGGGCGTGAACTTCGTGATCATGGCCCTGCTGCTGGGCTTCTTCATCAAGCGCCTGGCGCGCTCCCTGCGCTTCCAGCAACTGGAGATGCAACGCGTGCGCGAGCGCGCCCTGCGTGACGAAGGCATTCTCGCCATCGCCACCCAGGCCGCAGGTGCGGCGCATGAGCTCAATACGCCCTTGGCGACCATGCGCACCCTGCTCCCCGAGCTGCGTCGCGAGCACGCCAGCGACGCCGCCCTGGCCGAAGACCTGGAACTGCTCGAAGGCCAGGTTGACCGCTGCCGCACCATCCTTCGGGAGATGGTCGCGTTCGGCAAGGCGCAGCTCTCGCAGGAGCCGGAGCTGCTCACCGTGGACCGCTTCATCCACGGCTGCCTGGAGCGCTTCCAGCTGCTGCGGCCGGAGGCGGACCTGGCCCTGGCGATTGATCAGGAAGCCGCCCGCACGGTGCTGCGCACCCCGCCCGGCCTGCGCCACGCGCTGCTGAACCTGCTGAATAACGCGGCGGATGCATCGGCCATGAAACAGTCGCAATCCGTGGCGCTCACCGTACGGCTGGACCGTGGCCGCCTCGAACTGATCGTGACCGACCACGGCCCGGGCTTTGGCGCCATCGACGAGATCGGCGTGCTGGGGCAGTCGCACAAGCAGACGGGCCTAGGCATCGGGCTGGCGCTGGCCGAGGCCACCGCCGAGCGACTGGACGGCGAACTGATCGCCACCAACACCGGCAGCGGAGCCCAGATGACCCTGCGCCTGCCGCTGGCGGTTATCGCAGCGCCGTAGCACTGTGGCGGATAGCCACAGCGGCGCAAGGCCACATGTGAATGCGTTGTCGCAGCGGTGAGAATGTGCGTGTCCGGCCCTTGAGCCGCGGAGAACCCCATGAGCGACCAACAACTTCTGATCATCGATGACGACGCTACTTTTGCCCGTGTCCTGGCGCGCGCCCTGAGCTCGCGCGGGTTCGAGGTCATCACCGCCAGCAATGCCGACGAGGCACGCGCGCTCACCCGGCGCCACCAGCCGCGCTACTGCGTGCTGGACCTCAAGCTGGGCGACGAGAATGGCCTGCGCCTGATCCCCGAGTTGCAGGCGCTGGTACCGGAAATCCGCGTGCTGCTGCTTACCGGCTACGCCTCGATCGCCACCGCCGTGGAGGCCATCAAGCGCGGTGCGCACGATTACCTTGCCAAGCCTGTCGATGCGGATGCCGTTGTGCGGGCCCTGCTCGATGGCGACACCAGCACAGGCGACGACGATCTGGTTGACGCCCCGGAGGCACCGCTGGCGCTGCGTCGCCTGGAGTGGGAGCACATCCAGCGCGTGCTGACCGAATGCGATGGCAACATCTCCGAGACGGCACGCCGTCTGGGCATGCATCGCCGCACGCTGCAGCGCAAGCTCAGCAAGCATCCGGTCAGGGAGCGGCCAGAGAGCGAAGAGTGAGTAAAGAGGAGTAAGGAGTGAGAGTGGGACCTCGTGCGCACCCGCTCCCTTGTCGACTCGAGGCGGGAAGCCCGCGGCAAGAAGTAAGCGGTGCGAGTTCGGCTCTCCGCCTTCTCTCACTTCTCACTTCTCTCATTTCACTACTCGCTCTCAGGCAACGGCTCCGCCGTGCCATCGCTCTCGTCGCCGTAGATCGCCACATGCGGCACGCCGTCTGCACCGATCCAGCCGCGATACATGCCGTCGGTATTGAATGGCATGGCCACGTTGCCGTTGCCATCCAGCGCAATGGCGCCACCGTTGCCACCCATTGACGGAATTTCCTGGTTGATCACCTCGGCGGCCGCGCGCTTCAGCGGCACGCGCATCTGCGTGACACGCATGCAGATCTCGTGCGCCGCAACAGTGCGAAGGTAGTACTCGCCCCAGCCCGTGCCGGAAACGGCGCAACCGGAATTGGCATACGTTCCGGCACCGATGATGGGCGAATCGCCGACGCGTCCCCAACGCTTGTCGGTCATGCCACCGGTGGACGTGCCTGCAGCAAGGTGGCCTTCGGCATCCAGGGCCACCGCACCGACAGTGCCGAAATGCTTGGCCGTCTCGACGTCCGAATGCTTCACCTTCTCATCGTCTTCCTTGAGCGCCCTCTGCAGCTGCTGCCAGCGCTCCTCGGTACGAAAGTAGGATGGATCGACCAGCTCGACACCCACCGTCTTCGCAAATTCCTCCGCGCCATCGCCGACCAGCATCACGTGGTCCGACTTTTCCATGATCGCGCGAGCCAGCAGGATGGGATTCTTCACGCGATGCACGCCGGCGACGGAACCGGCTTCCAAGGTGGCACCATCCATGATGGCGGCATCCAGTTCGTTCTTGCCGTCGTGCGTGAAGACGGAACCCTTGCCGGCGTTGAAGTTGGGATCGTCCTCAAGCACGGTGATGGCGGCGGCCACGGCATCGACGGCCGTCTTGCCCGACTTCAGCTGCGCGTAGCCTTTCTGCAGTGCCTGGGTCAGCGCTGCGCGCACCGCTTTTTCGCGTGCCGGGCTCATCTCGCGCTTGATCACCCCCGCGCCGCCGTGGATGACCAGCACGGGCGCGGCGGCCTGGGCCATGGATGCAATCCCCAGCAGCGCTGCCGCGGCGACAAGACAGCGAGACTTCACGGCGCACTCCTAAAGACGGTGCGCGCAGTATATCCGGCCTATTTCGCTTCGAACCGCACCTGTTTGCCCTCGAACACAGGCTGCATGTTCACCGTGGCCGCCACCAGGCGCATGGCCTCGCGCGCCGGCACCGCCTCGAAGTTGAGGCTGATGACACCATTCCCCAGCGTATCGGGATTGGAAAGCGTCCAGCCGGCCTTGCTGGCCACCGATTGCGCCACGTCCAGCACCTGCCCCCGTTCCACGTGTTCGTTGATCATGGGCTCGGTATCGGCTGTGGCTCGCGCGGGACACCCTTTTCTGGGCGTCACATCGAAGACATAGCTGTCGCCAGCCTGGCCTTCATGCACGGCATGCAGCGGCTGGTCCACGGCTCCCTCAAGCTGTTGTCTGGCGAGCTGCTTTTCTGCGCGACTCACCACCAGATCAATCGCCACCTTGTCGGTGGTGCGCAGCGACTTGGTGGTCGCGGTGATCGACCAATCGCTCACGCGGACCTGGGCCGATTGGCCATCCGCCATGCAGACAGCCAAGGTGGAGCGTTCGTCATGACGATGCTGGCCGTCGTCCGATCCGAACTGCAGTTTCAGGTCAAGCTGATACTCATGCTGCCCGGAAGAGGCGGGCGACGCGCCGGCACCCGGCGCGCTTGTGGCGTAGACCCCGCCAGCGGTCAAGGCCAGGCACAGGGCACCCATCGCGGCGCCCAGGATTTGCTGCCGGCGACCCGGCATCGGTTGCTTCAACATGGCAATACGCTCCATCAGTGGATGTCGTGACGACCAACTACAGCCCACCGGCAGCGCCCACGCCGCCGGCTGAGTCTTCAACAAGGCCTCGGCATAGCGGCGGCGCGAAGCGCCCGATTGCCTCAGCACGGCGGCGTCACAGGCAAGCTCCAGGTCCTGGCGGAAACTGCGCCAGCACCACCACGCCAAGGGGCTGAACCAGCACAGTGCGAGCACGATGCCCGCCAGCAGGCACCAGCAACCGTCACGACGCTGCGCGTGCATGCTTTCGTGGGCGATCACCAGGGCTTGTTCGTCCTGGTCGTAGCGCTGCGCAAAGTCCACCGGCAGCACGATGCAGACGCGCCATGCGCCCACCAAGGCCGGCCCGATGTCCACGTGTGCAGCGATGCGTATCGGCCAATGACTTTGCCTGCCCGGAAGTGCTTCGGCCGAACGCAGGCGTCGGTGATAACGCCATTGCGCGAGCGCGCCGTACACCGTCAGTGACGCGACGCCCGCCAGCCACAACAGCAAAGCCACCACGGGCCACGAAATATCGGGCGCACCATCGGCAGCATTCGACCAGCCATCGGCAATGGTCCGGATCATTGCGACCATGGAAGGCAGATTGCCTGCGCCCGTCGTCAAGCCGGAAGGATGCGGCAACTGGCAGGCCATCATGGTCAGCAGTGGAAGCCACCACAACTGTGCCGCACGTTCGGCACCGAACCAGCGTCGCATGAGTCCGCGCAGCGACATCACCAACAGGCTGGTCGCGGTGACCACCACAAGCAGTTGCACGAACGTCGGCTCGATGCCGCAAGCCCAGGCCTTAAGGCTGCTCATCATCAAGCTCCTCCAGCAGCTTCTTGAGCTCGGCAATGTCCTTCTTCGACAATTTGCGCTGCTCGGAGAAGTGCGCCACCAGCGGCGCTACCCGACCGCCAAACAGGCGATCGAGCAGGCCCTTGCTCTCCTGCGACACGTATTGCTCACGCGGCAATCGCGGTGCGTAGAGATAACGACGGCCGTCGCGTTCCGCCTTCACGGCCTTTTTCTTCAGCAGTCGATTGAGCAGGGATTTGACCGTGCCTTCCTGCCACTCCTGCTGCGGCCCTACTTCGGCAAGGATGTCCTCCGCACTGCGCGGCGACGAGCGCCACAGGACTTCCATGATCACTGCTTCGGCTTCGCTGATGGCCATGAATTTACCGTTTACATGTGTAAGCGAAATTGATGATTACAGACGTAAACGAACGACGTCAAGCCCTCATTGCCGCTACCTGCGCCTCCGTATGGAGCCCAAGGCCCTTTGCGACCTTGGTACAGCATGAGCGGACACCGATCCGTCGTATCCTAGGCAGCTGATTCTCCCCGCAAGAAGGCATCAGCAATGGACAAGGTTTATGCAAGCGCGGCGCAGGCCCTCGATGGACTGCTGTTCGACGACATGACCATCGCCGCCGGCGGCTTCGGCCTGTGCGGCATTCCCGAGAACCTCATCGCGGCATTGCTGAAGGCGGGCACCAAGGGGCTCACCATCGTGGGCAACAACGCCGGCGTGGATGATTTCGGCATGGGTCCGCTGCTGAAGACGCGGCAGGTCAAGCGCGTGTACGCCTCCTACGTGGGCGAGAACAAGGAATTCGAGCGCCAGGTACTGGCCGGCGAGCTGGAACTGCACCTGGTACCGCAGGGCACGCTGGCCGAGAAGCTACGCGCCGGCGGTGCGGGCATTCCCGGCTTCTACACGCGCACGGCGTTTGGCACCAAGCTGGCCGAAGGCAAGGAAACGAAGGTGTTCGACGGCAAGGAATACGTCCTCGAAGAAGCCATCCATGCCGATGTGTCGATCGTGAAGGCGTGGAAGGGCGATCGGCTGGGCAACCTGGTATTCCGCAAGACCGCGCGCAATTTCAATCCCATGATCGCTACGTGCGGCAAGGTCTGCGTGGCGGAAGTGGAAGAGCTGGTGGAGGTCGGCACGCTTGAGCCGGATACCGTCCACGTACCGGGCATCTATGTCGACCGCATCATCCAGGGACCGGCGTACGAGAAGCGCATCGAGTTCCGCACCGTGGCCGGGGCGAACACCGGCAAGGAAAGCCCGATCCGCACCGCCATGGCGCAGCGCGCCGCGAGGGAACTGCGGGATGGCTTCTACGTGAACCTGGGCATCGGCATTCCCACGCTGGTGGCCAACTACATCCCGCCGGGCATGGACGTCACCCTGCAGTCGGAAAACGGCCTGCTCGGCATCGGCCCGTTCCCGGATGACACGCACGTGGACCCGGACCTGATCAACGCCGGCAAGCAGACCATCACCACCCTGCCCGGCTCCAGCTTCTTCTCCAGCGCCGAATCGTTCGCGATGATCCGTGGCGGCCACATCGACCTGTCGATCCTCGGCGGCCTCGAAGTCTCCTGCACTGGCGATCTCGCCAACTGGATGGTGCCAGGCAAGATGGTGAAAGGCCCAGGCGGCGCGATGGATCTGGTCAGCGGCGTGAAGCGCGTCGTCGTGCTGATGGAACACACCGCAAAGGATGGCTCGCCCAAGATCAAGGACGCCTGCGACCTGCCCATCACGGGCAAGGAGTGCGTGGACCTGATCATCACCGACCTGTGCGTGTTCTCCGTCGAGAAGGGCAAGGGCATCACCCTGATCGAGCTGCATGATGGCGTGACGCTGGAGGACGTGAAGGCCAAGACGGGCTGTGCATTCGCGGTGAGCGATGCGTTGAAATCCTGAGAGAAAAGTATCCTGTCGGGCCAAGGCCGCAGGCGTGGCTCGACGTTTCCTGGTTACGTCGAAATCGGCGTGGAATCCGGAAAACGTATGCGCGCGATGTGACGACGGTCCTCGCGCGTCTGCAGTTCCAGTGGCCAGTGGAAGCGTTCGCTGATGCGGCGCGCGATGGCCAGTTCGAAGCCATGTCGATTCGCGCCGCCAAGCGCGGGCACTTCGCCACGGTGGGAAACGGTTACCACGCCGGGCATCACCGTGACGATCACGGTGCCACCTTCGGCCTGCTGGCAGGCATTGCGGATGAGCTGCCAGCACAGCACGGCGAACACGCGCGGCGATCCGTGCAGGATGAAGCGCGCGGGTTCTTCCAGCTCCAGCGTGATGGGGCGCCCTTCCAGCATGCCCAGCACGTCGGGTAGCTCGTGGCGGATCACGTCGTTCACCACGAAGTCTTCTTCAGTCAGTCCGTTGTCGGATTCGCGCGCCAGGATCAACAAGGCTTCGACCAACGCCTCCATTTCGCGCGTGGACCGCTTGATACGCTGCACGGAACGCTGACCGAACTCGCCCAGCGAGGGATCGTCGGCCAGCATATCCGCCGACATCTTGATCACCGTGAGTGGGCTGCGCAGTTCGTGGCTGGCGTCGCGCGTGAAGTTGCGCTCGCGCTGGTTGTAGCCGGAGATGCGGTTGGCCAGGCCGTAAAGGCCATGCGCCAGCGTCATGACATCGGCATCGGTGCGGCCGGGCATCTGCTCGGGGCGCAGGCCATTGATGTCCTGCGATTGCTCATCCCAGTCGCTGAGCGCGCGGGCCAGCCGGCTCACCGGCGCCCATTGGCGTCGTGCCGCCAGCCACGACAGCACGCTGATGATCATGATCAATACGACCACGGCGCTTACCGGCGCCATGTTGTAGAGCCCCATCAGGCACACGATTACCACGGCCATCATCTGCAGGCCGAAGATGATCGCCAGGCGTCGATGGAACAACCCGCGCCGGAGACTCGACGCGGGCCGTGGGTTGCCCCTGCTGGCCATAATCAATTCATGCGCGCGTGATCAGGCCGGCTGCGAGGCAGAAGCCACCTCCGATTCAAGATCGGCGAGGCGATATCCGGCGGAGTGGATGGTATGCAGCAGCGGGCGGTCGAAGGGTTTGTCGATCACCCGGCGCAGGTTGTAGAGATGCGAGCGCAACGTGTCCGAATCGGGCAGCGTGTCGCCCCAGATTTCGCGTTCTATGTCGCGGCGGCTTACCACGCGCGGCGATTCGCGCATGAGGATGGCCAGCAGCTTGAGCCCAATGGGCGACACGGTGAGTTCCTGCCCGCCGCGCACCAGGCGCAGCGTGGCGGTGTCCAGCGTCATGTCGCCGACGGTGAGGATCTCGGTGGACACCTGGCGGCGATCGCGGCGGATCAGGGCGCGCAGGCGTGCTTCCAGTTCGCGCACCTCGAACGGCTTCACAAGGTAGTCGTCTGCGCCGGCCTCCAGGCCAACCAGCTTGTCCTCCAGCGTGTCGCGGGCCGTCAGCATCAGCACCGGGGTGGACTTCTTGGCATCGCGGCGCAGCTTGCGGCAGACGTCCAGACCGTCCATGCCCGGCAACATCAGGTCGAGCACCACCACGTCGTAACTGTTGGATACCGCCAGATGCAGGCCACTGACACCATCGGCGGCGTAGTCGACCGAGTAACCCCGACGTTCGAGGAATTCACCGACCATCTCCGCAATCTGGCGATTGTCCTCGACCAGAAGTATCAGGCCGGATTGTTCGTCTCGTGCGCTCATCCTTACCTCCTGAAGCTGACTTCACAAAGGTGAAAGCTAACGGGCCACATCGTGCAGGACGCGTGAATTCCATGCACACAGTTCACGAAGGGTTGTGAGCGCATTCACGTTAGCGCAACAGGGGCTGCAGCGGCATCCAGACGTTGTCCAGCACCCGTGGTTGTGCGGAGGCGATCGGATGAAGTCCGTCTTCCTGCATCAGCTCGGGCCGCAGGGCCACTCCGTCGAGCAGGAACGGCAGCAACGCCGCCTGTTCCTTGCTGGCCACGTCCGCGTAGACCGTCCGCAAGCCGTCGCGGTACTGGGGACCGTAATTCACGGGCAGTTCGATGCCCAGCAGCAATACGCGGGCCTTGGCTTGCCGGGCCGCCTCGACCATCGCCGAGAGGTTGTCGCGGAGCTGCGCCAGCGCCAGGCCCCGTAGCCCATCGTTGGCGCCCAGCTCGATGACGACCACTGACGGGTGGTACTTCTCCAGCAGGGCCGGCAGCCGGTTGCGGCCGCTCAGCGAGGTTTCGCCACTGATGCTGGCATTGACCACCGTCCAACCCGGCTCCATCTTGGCGAGACGGTCGCCGAGTAGATGGACCCAGCCGGATTCGACCGGGATGTTGTGCGCGGCGGACAGCGAGTCGCCCAGCACCAGTACGGTTTTCGACGGGGCCGCCTGCGCGGTGCCGACGACGGCGCCCAGCAAGACGACCAGGCAACAAAGGAAACGACGCATGAGTGGCAATGCCTCCGCTTTTTCCAACGGTGTCCTTCTGGACGCGGCCGATGTTAGCAAGTCGGTCCAGGGACCCGAGGGGCGCCTGGACATCCTTGCCGGCGTTTCGCTGCAGGTTCGCGTGGGCGAGAGCTTCGCCATCGTGGGCGCGTCCGGGTCGGGCAAGACCACCCTGCTCGGCCTGCTGGCCGGGCTTGATACACCGTCGAGCGGACGCATCCTGCTGGACGGCCACGCGCTGGAAACCCTGGACGAGGAGGCGCGCGCGGACCTGCGCCGGCGCCTGGTGGGCTTCGTGTTCCAGTCGTTCCACCTGCTGCCCGCGCTTACCGCCGAGGAAAACGTGATGCTGCCGCTGGAGCTGGAGGGTCGCGACGATGCGCGTGCCCGCGCCCGTGAGGCATTGGAGGCGGTGGAGCTTTCGCCGCGCCGGCGCCATTACCCCGCCCAGCTGTCTGGCGGCGAACAGCAGCGCGTGGCCATCGCGCGCGCCTTCGTGCACCGGCCGCGCCTGCTTTTCGCCGACGAACCTACCGGTAACCTGGACCAGCGCACCGGCCATCACATCAGCGACCTGATGTTCGCGCTCAACCAGGATCACCAGACCACGCTCGTCTTGGTCACGCACGATCCCAAGCTCGCGGCGCGTTGCTCGCGCCAGGTGGAACTGGACAACGGGCGCGTGGCCATGACCGCACGGGCGGCATCGGCGGTGTCCCCGTGAACGCGCCATTCCATGCCACGGAGCAGGCCGCGTGAGGTTGCTCACGCTGTCCCTGCGCAGCCTGCGCCGCGAGTGGCACCTGCCCGAACTGCGCACGCTGGGCGCCTCGCTGATGCTCGCCGTGGTGGCGTTGGGCGTGGTCGCCACCCTCTCCACCCGCACGGAGCGCGGCGTGCTGGCCAGCGCCGCCGAACTGATCGGCGGCGATGCCGGCATCAGTTCGCCGCAGTCGCTGCCCGCGGAGTTCGCGGCGGACGCCTCCCGGCGCGGCCTGTACGCCACGCGCGGCGCAAGCTTTCCCAGCGTGGCCTTTGCCCATGAGCAGAGCCAGCTGCTCGACGTGCAGGCCGTCGATGGCGCCTACCCCTTGCGTGGCACGCTGGATTTGCTCGATGGCCACGGTCGCAGCACGACCGGCCACGGCCCGGCCGCCGGCAGCGTATACCTCGATCACCGTGCCTTGGTCGCGCTTGGCCTGCACCTTGGCGACACGGTCCAGCTCGGTGGGCGCGACCTTCGCGTGACCGCCGAACTGGTACGTCAGCCGGACGGAGGCGAACTGGTGGCCATGGCGCCCCGCGCGCTGATGAATATCGGCGATGCCGAGCAGGCCGGCCTGCTGGGTGCAGGCAGCCGCGCCCGCCATCGCTTGCTGGTGGCCGGCGAGCCGGCGCCGGTGCAGGGCTGGCGTGACTGGGTGCAGTCGCAATCGCTGCCGCAGGGCGCCCAACTGATCACGCCCGAGCAGACACAGGAGCGGATGCGCAGCGCGTTCGACCGCGCCAGCGCGTTCCTGCGGCTCACAGCACTGTTGTCGGCCTTGCTCGCTGGCGTGGCCATCGCGCTGGCCGCACAGCGCTACGCACGGCGAAAGACCAACGAAGTAGCCCTGCTGCGCGCCCTGGGTACGCCACGCCGACAGGTGCTGGGTCTCCTGGTCGGCACGCTGGGCTTGCTGGCGATACCCGCGGTCATCGTCGGCGGGGCCGCAGCGCTGGGCCTGGCCCAGCTCACCTGGCACTTCGCCAGCCAGCTCTTCGCCACCGTGCCCACGGCCCTGCCTCTGGGTCCGGCCATCGCGGCTGCCGTGATGGGGCTGGCCGTGCTCGCCGGTTTCGCGCTGCCGCCGTTGGCTCGGCTCGCCGAGGTGCCGCCCGTGGCGGTCTTCCGCGAAAGCGCGGCGCGACGCGTGCGACGGTTCGATGCGCTGTACCTGGTTCCCGCGCTGGTCGCCCTGCTGCTGATCTGGACCCAGAGCGGTTCGGCGAAGCTGGCCGGGATCCTCGCCGTGAGCCTGCTGGGCGTGGCCGTGCTCGCGGCACTGCTGTCCGCCCTGCTGTTGTGGGTGGCACGACGCGTGGCGCCCGGCGCTCATCCGGCGTTGCGGCTCGGGCTGGCCGCGCTGGCACGCCGCCGCGGCATGAGCCTAGTGCAGGCCACGGCGCTGAGCCTGGGCCTGGTGGCGCTACTGCTGCTTGCCATCGTCGCTCCTGCCCTGCTTGAAGGCTGGCGGAGCGAATTGCCCGCCGACACGCCCAACTGGTTCGTGCTCAACCTGCAGGACGATCAACGCCCCGGCTTCGAGCAGGCACTGTCGGGGATGGGCGGCGAGAAGCTCAACATGCTGCCCCTGGCCGTGGGCAAGCTCACCGCCATCAACGGACGCGCCATCGACCAGCTCGGCTTCAGCGATCCGCGCGCCAAGGAATGGGCCGACCGCCAATTGCGTCTGTCGTGGGCGAGCGAGCTGCCGCCGAGCAACGAGGTGATCGCCGGCCATTGGCACGGCGACCGGCCTGCGCAGGCGGAAGTGTCCATCGACACCATGTGGCGCGACATGTTCGCGCTGAAAGTGGGCGACGTCATGAGCTTCAACGTGGGCGAAGGCAACATCGATGCGCGCGTGGGCAGCATCCGGCGCGTCGACTGGACGTCGTTCCGCGTGAACTTCTTCCTGGTGTTCGATCCGGCGCATGCGGCCAGCCTGCCGCACACCTGGATCGCGAGTTTCTACCTGCCGCGCGGGCATACGCAGTCGCTGGCGCAGCTGTCACGCGACTACAGCAACCTCAGCCTGATCGACGTGGACGCCATGCTCGACCGCGTGCGCGACATCGTGAACCAGGTAAGCGGTGCGGTGCGCTGGGTACTCGGCTTCAGCCTGCTGGCCGGTGCGCTGGTGCTGGCAGCGGCACTGGCGGCCAGTGCGCAGGAACGCCGGCACGAAGCGGCCCTGCTGCGCACGCTCGGTGCGCGGCGCAGCCAGCTGCGTGCGGCGGCAGCCTGCGAATTCGCGTTGCTGGGCCTCGTCGCAGGACTCACTGCCGCCTTCGGCGCCGCGGGCACGGGCCTGTGGCTGGGCCACGCGATCTTCCACATCGACCATTTCGTGCCGCCCTTGGGTTCACTGCTGCTGGCTGCCCTGGCCGCGGCCGTGGTGGTGATGCTGCTGGGGCTGGCCGGCACGCGACGCGTGAGCCATACCTCGCCGATGCGCTTGCTGCGGGAAACCTGAGCTTTGGCCGTCTATTCCTGGATTCGCGAACTCGCCAACGAACGTCTGCTGGTGGGCTTCGGCCTGCTGGCTGCCGTGCTCGCCGTCGCCGACCCGCACCCGCTGGCCGACTACCAGCGCTGGCTGCAACTGCCGACGCTGGCCGGCCTGCTCGGCCTGATGATCTGCATCCAGGGCATCCGCGACAGCGGCCTGGTGCAACATGCCGCCGCGGCGCTGGTGGAACGCGTGCATTCGCTGCGCGGCCTGGGCCTGCTGCTGGTATGCACTGCCGCGTTGCTGTCGATGGTGCTCACCAACGACGTCAGCCTCTTCCTGATCGTGCCGCTGACCCTCGCCATCGGGCGCATCTCCAATCTTCCCTTGATGCGCGCCGTGGTGCTCGAAGCACTGGCCGTGAATGGCGGCTCCACGCTCAGCCCCATCGGCAATCCGCAGAACCTGCTGCTGTGGCAATACAGCCACGTGCCCTTCCTGCAGTTCACGCGGGCCATGCTGCCGGCGTTCGGCGTGATGTTCCTGCTGCTGGTCGCGCTGACGCTGGCCTGGATGCCACGCGGCCGCGTGGTGCTGCACGCCCAGGACATCGACGGCCACCCCGTCTCGATCGCGCAGGCCGTGCTCTCGCTGATGGCACTGGCGAGCATGGTGCTGATGATGGAACACGGCCATGCCGCGCTGGGCGCGTTGTTCCTGCTGGTGCCGTTCGCGCTGTTCGACCGCAGCATCCTGGCGCGGGTGGACTGGCTGCTGCTGGCCACCTTCGTCGCCATCTTCCTGGGCCTGGGGCACTTTGCGGAACTGGCGCCGGTACAGCACGCGCTGGAGGGACTGGACCTGGAAAACCCACGCACGCTCTACGTGAGCGGCATCGTGGCATCACAGGTGATCAGCAACGTGCCGGCCACCGTGCTGCTGTTGCGCCATGCGCCGGACACGATGGCGCTGGCGGTGGCCGTGAATGTCGGAGGCTTCGGCGTGGCCATCGGTTCGCTGGCCAACCTCATTGCGCTGCGCCTGGCGAAACAGCCGGGTGCTGCCCGACTGCTTCACCTGGTATCCGTGCCGTTCCTGCTGGTGTGCGCGCCGCTGGTCTATCTCGCGTGGCGCTGGCTGGGCTGATCAGTCATCGTCGCGGTCGTGGGGCACGTTCACCTTGCCCTGCACGCCCGAATGACTCACGTCGCCACTGCCCTTCGCGCCCACGCTGAAGTCGCCACGCACGTCGCGCACGCGCAGGTCGCCCGAGCCGAGCGTGTCCACGCGCACGCTGCCGTCCACGCCGCGCACCGTGACATCGCCGGAGCCCACGCTGCCGAAGCGCGCATCGCCATGCACGCTATCCACCTTCACGTCGCCCGAACCCACCGAGCCCATGTCCAGGCTGCCGACCTCATGCACTTCCACGTCACCCGAACCCACGCTGGCGCTGAAGGGACCGGTGATCTTGCTGACGTGCAGGTCGCCCGAGCCCACCTGCGTGGTGAGGCGCTGGAAGCCCGACACCCAGGCATCACCGGAGCCGACGTTGAGCACCACCGGGATCTGCGAGGGCATCTGCATATTGAGCTCAAGGCTGGTGTAGCTGCTCTTGAACAGGCTGATGGTGATGTGGCTGTGGTTGCCGACTTCGACGATGAGTCGATCACCCTCGCGGCGCTGCGTGACGGTGAGGTCGTCGAGCAACTTGGCATCGGATGCGCAGGCGCGTCCCGTGATGGCGCCGCCCGCACCCGTGGAGCCATTGAGGTGCAGGTCATGGCTGTGCAGGTCCACCTGCACCTCGCGCACTCCGGCAAGATCCAGCGTGAGATTGCGCGGCGCCTGGAACTTGCATTCATCGGCGTGTGAGGCCAGCGGGGCGATCAATAGGGCAGCAAGCAGAAGACGGCGCATGGGTGATTCCTCGGTATTCGGACAGGCATGAGATGAAGCTGGCGGCCAAAAGGTTTAGAGCCCGGGTCAACCCGGAGCAGACCCACGGCGTTTGAGGCGGCACAACCATCGTGGAGATGCATCACCATGCAACGCAAGTCCCTGCTCGCCTCCGCCCTCGCCCTGCTGGTCGCCGGCAGCGCCACGTTCGCCACCGCGCAGGATGCCGCTCCCAAGGCACCGCCGGCGCCCGTGGCCAAGGCATCACCGTCGGCGCCGCATATGGCCCCCGACGGCATGCCGGGCGGCCGCGGCCCCGGTTTCGATCGCGCTGGCTTTCGCGGCCCCGGCTTTGCCGGCCCTGGCTTCGGCGGCCCGGACTCGCCGGTGATCGAAGACCTGCGCGCGCTGGAGCACCTGTACAAGGACAGCGGTCGCAGCAAGGACCTGCCAGCGCTCTACAACGACGTGCTGGCCAAGTCGCAGGACCCTCGCGTGCGCACCTACGCCTATCACCAGCTCGCACGCGTGCAGTCCGCGCCGGCCAACACCGACCAGGCCATCGCCACGCTGCGCAAGAGCCTCGACGAGAACCTCGCCAACGAAGCCAGGCGCCGCGCCGAGTTCGACAAGATGCGTAGCGAATGGGAACAGCGCCGCGGCGACGCCAAGCCCGCATCGGCCAAGCCATAAGCACAAGAAGAAAAACAGGCACTGCCGGCCAGGCAGCGCTCATCACTGAGGCACGGGAACCCCAGAGCCCGTGCCTCCTTTTTCAGGAGGACGGCGCGTCCATTCGCTTGGCCTGCAGCCAAAGCGCTTCCTGATCCGCAAGATCGCGTTCGCCCAGCGGCCGGCCTTCGGCTTGCGCCAGATGTTCCATCCTGCGGAAACGCCGTTCGAACTTGGCATTGGCGTGGCGCAACGCCTGCGAAAAATCCACGCCCGCGTGCCGCGCCACATTCACCACAACGAACAACACGTCGCCGATCTCGTCCTGCAATCGGTCGGCATCACGACCGTCGGCAAACTCCGCGCGAACTTCCTCGACCTCTTCCAGCAACTTGTCGAGCACCGGTTGCTCGTCCGGCCAGTCGAAGCCGACCTTTGCCGCACGCTGCTGCAGTTTCAGTGCACGCTTCCACTCCGGCAGGCCACGAGATACCCCGGCCAGCGCGCTGTCGTCGTGCTGCTCGCCCTTCGCCTTGCGTTCGGCAGCCTTGATGTCTTCCCAGGCGGCGGTCTGCGCGTCGAGGTCGGCATAGCTTTCGTCGCCGAACACATGCGGATGGCGACGGATCATCTTGTCACTGATCGCATGCGCCACATCGGCGAAATCGAACAGCCCCGACTCCTTCGCCATCTGCGCGTGGAACACCACCTGCAGCAGCAGGTCGCCCAACTCGTCGCGCAGGTCGTGCCAGTCCTTGCGATCGATCGCGTCGGCGACTTCGTAGGCTTCCTCGATGGTGTACGGAGCGATCGTGGAGAAATCCTGCTTCAGATCCCATGGACAGCCGCCCGCGGGATCACGCAGGCGCGCCATGATGGCGAGCAGGTCATCCAGGCTGTGCCGCTCGCCGGCGCTCACGAAGCGTCCATGTCTGCGGCCTGCAAGCGCGCGCGCCAGTCGACCGAGGTATCGCCGACCGCGATGAATTCGGGATTGATCAGCGAATCGCCGCGGTTGTAGCGCAATGGTTC
>NZ_DASRZX010000041.1:0-37618 GCF_035685885.1 Dyella sp.
TCCAACCGCTGCACCGGAAACCCCGCCGTCTCCCACGCATCCAGTCCGCCCAGCAGCGGTCGCACGCGCTTGTAGCCATGCGCCATCAGCGCTTTGGCCACCAGTGCCGCCGATGCTTCGTTCGGGCAGGTGCAATAGATCACCAGTTCAGCGTCCACCGGCACTTCCGCCGCGATGCGATCCACGCTGCTCACGTCGGCCAGCAAGGCTCCAGGAATGATGCGTCCGTCCATCGCCCGCGAAGCATCCGAGCGCACGTCCACCACCACGGGCATGCGGCCCGACTCGATCGCTGCATTGAGTTCGTCGACGCTGATGCGCGCCATGCGCAACGTCTTCAACAGGCGATGACGCTGCCACCACTTGGCGATGATGTAGAGGGCCAGCAGGCAGCCGACGAGCATCAGCGCCACGCTGCCCGCGTTGGCCAACGCCTCGATCACGCCATCGACCTGGTCGGCAAACACATAGCCCAGCGACACCGCCACGCCCACCCACAACAGCGAGCCGATGCCGTCGAACAGGGCGAACGGAACGACACGCAACCCCATGGCGCCAACCAGCGGTGGCGCCACGGTGGAAAGACCGGGAACGAACTTGGCCAGCAGCAGCATGCCTCCGCGCCAGCGCTGGAAGCGCAGCTCCGATTGCTTCACGCAGGAGTCGGGCGAGAGGGAGATGCGGCAGAGCGTGCGCATCACGCCGCCGCCGAAGTAACGGCCGGCCAGGTACCAGGCGAAATCGGCCAGCAGGCAGGCCACCAGCGCCACCGCCAGCACGCCGCTGAGCGGCAGCTTGTCCATCGCGGCCAGCGCGCCGGCCACGATCATGGTGGGTACCGCAGGCACCGGTGCGCCGGCCTGCTCCACCAGCACGTTGAGGAAGACCAGCAGCAGGCCGTATTGGGCAATCAACTCGACAATATGGTGGGCCATGGAAAACCTCGACCGTTGGCGCCTCGGTGCTTCCAGATCAATGGGGTTGCGCAATGCGAAAACAATCCACTTTCCGACCAGCCGGGCTTCCCGGGAACGGGCTGCCGCCGCGCCTCAGTAGCCGATCACCTGGCCGTCCTTGCGCATCTCGGTGGCGCCCCAGTACACGCGCTGCCTGGCATCGAACAGGATGGCCTCGTAACCGCCGAAATTACCGGTACCGGGCTCGATCGTGTAGCCGCGGCGGGCCAGTTCGGCTTTCACCTGCGGATCGAAGCCGGATTCCATCTCGACCTTGCCGACACCCTGCGAAGGCTCGCCCGTCGGCTCGGCATTGCCGTAGTGACGCCAGCGTGCCGCGTCGCCGGCATCCTGCACGTTCATGCCGTAGTCGATGATGTTGGCCAGCACCTGCACGTGGGCTTGTGGCTGCATGTCGCCACCCATCACGCCGAAGGCCAGGTACGGACCACCGTCCTTCATCACGAAGCCGGGGATGATGGTGTGGAACGGACGCTTGCCGGCGGCATAGACATTCGCGGCCTTCGGATCGAGCGAGTACAGCTCGCCGCGATCCTGGAACATGAAGCCCAACCCGTCCGCCACCAGACCCGAACCCATACCGCGATAGTTCGACTGGATGATCGACACCATCATGCCGTCCTTGTCGGCGGTGGCGAAGTACGTGGTGTCGCCGTCGAACAGGCGCGGATCGCCCGGCCCGATCGAGGGGTTGGCGCGCTCAAGATGGATCTCCTTGCGCCGCTGCTCGCCATAGCCTTCGGAAATCAGGCCACGCATCGGCACCTTCACGAACCTGGGGTCTGCATAGAACTTCGCCAGGTCTTCGTATGCCAGACGCTTGGCTTCCAGCATGGCAGTGAGCGCATCCGCACTGCCCACGCCCATGGTCTTGAGGTCGAAGCCCTTGAGGATCTGCAGCATTTCCAGCGCCGCGAAACCCTGTCCGTTCGGCGGCAACTCGTAGACATCGTAGCCACGATAGTTCACTGACTGCGGTGTCACCCACTCGCCGTGATAAGCGGCGAAATCGTCATAACGCAGGTCGCCGCCGATGCGCTTGAAATAGCCGTCCATCGTGCGGGCTATCGCGCCCTTGTAGAACGCGTCGCGGCCGCCCTCGGCGATCATCGTCAGCGTGCGGGCGAGATCCGGGTTGCGGAATACCTCGCCTTCGGCTGGCGTATGCCCGTCGATCAGGTACGTGTGCCGCGCATTGTCCAGCTCTTCGATCAATCCCTTCTGTTTTTCGAAGGCCGCGAAGTTGCCCTTCCAGTATTTGGCGACGAGCTGGGTGATCGGAAAACCATCCTTCGCATAGGCGATGGCTGGCGCCAGATCGTCGGCCATGGACAGCTTGCCGAACTTCTCATGCAGCGCGAACCACGCATCGACGGTGCCGGGCACGGTCACCGGCAGCGAGCCCACCGCGGGAATGTGTTCCTTCAGCGGCATACCGGCCTTGGCGTAGGCTGCCTTCACTTCGGCCTGCATCTTCGCCAGGCCACGCCCTTTCGCCGACGGGCCGGAACCGTTGTAGCCATAGAGCTTGTGCGTCTTCGGATCCCACACGATCACGAAGCAGTCGCCTCCGATGCCGTTGAGCACGGGCTCCATCAGACCGAGCGCAGCGTTGGCGGCAATCGCCGCGTCCACTGCGCTGCCGCCCTTTTTAAGGATGTCGATGGCCACCTGCGAAGCCAGCGGCTGCTCTGTCGCCGCCATGCCATGTTGCGCGATCACCGGCGAACGCGATGCCCATGCATAGCCGGAATAGCGATCGCCGCGCCCGATATCGGCGGCGGCGACGTGGCCAACGCACAGGCTTGTCATGGCGGCCAGCGCCGCAACCACGGGAAGGCGCGAAGAGCGAAAGGCGGACATCGGGAAAGCCTCGTCGTCGAAGAAAGACGCGCGACGCGGCAGCCTCACCTGCCACGTTGCACCAGCCTGTCCTCATACACCGCAGGGCGCTCCCATGCCAAGGAACGCCGCCGCATCCCGATCACTGGATGGCCGCGTCAGGCGCCGTGTACGACGGGGATCGCCTCGATGGATGCTTCGTTCGCCCGGATGCGACGCGCGCCCGACAGCACCAGCGGCAGCCACAGCAGGGTCATCGCCGCGGCGCAAAGGAACACGCCCGAGGTACCCAGCTTGCCGAGCGCGATGCCACCGACGGCACCGCCCACGAACGCGCCAAGGAACTGGCTGGTGGAATAGGCGCCCATGGCGGCACCGCGCAGCGGAGCGGGCGCAAGGCGGGAAACCAGGCTGGGCAACGCGGCTTCCAACAGGTTGAACGCCGAGAAAAACACCGTGGCGGCTACGCCCAAGGCGGCCAGATGGTTGCCGGACCAGGCAAAACCCAGCAGTCCCAGGCCGATGGCCACCACGCAGATGCCCACGATGCGCAGGCTTTGCGCAACTTCGCGCATGCGGTGCAGGCAGGCGCCCATCACGAAGGCGGCGATCACCATCACCGGCAGGTACAACTCCCAATGACGGCTCACCGGCAATTGCAGACGCTCGGCCAGCAGCAGCGGCAAGCCCACGAAGCTCGCCGTCAGCAGCATGTGCAGGAAGAACACCGAACCGTTCAACACCAGCATGCGCCCGTCGCGCAGCATGGACAGTACGCTGCCGAATGCAGCGGCGGCCGGCGCCTGCTGGCGCTGCGGCGTCGGTACGATCAACCACAGCAGCACCAGCGCCGCCAGCGCCAGCAGCGAGGTGGCGCCGAACAGGCCAGGCAGGCCGCCGATCGCCTCCAGCGGCGGTCCAAGGATCAGCGCGAGCAGGAACGCCACGCCGATCGACACGCCGATAATGCCCATTACCTTGCCGCGGTTTTCTTCACGCGTGAGATCGGCCGCCAGCGCCGTGCCCGCGCCCGCCACGGCGCCCATGCCCTGCAGGGCGCGACCTGCCACGATGCCCATCAGGCTGTGCGAGAACGCCGCCACCAGCCCGCCCACGGCAAACACCAGCAGGCCCAGGGTGATGGCCGGCTTGCGCCCGATGCGGTCCGACAACAAGCCCAGCGGGATTTGCAGCAAGACCTGCCCAAGCCCGTAAACGCCCAGCGCCAGACCGATCAGCAGCGGCGTCGCGTCCGGCATCTTCTGCGCGTACAGCGAGAACACCGGCATGATCAGGAACAGGCCGAACAATCGCAGGCTGATCACGCAGGCCAGCGTCAGCGCGCTGCGTCGCTCGAGTGGGGAAAGTTTGCTCACCGGAGGGTTCTTCTGAGGGCGGTTCTGCGCCGATTATACGTTTGACCCCGCAAATCCTGACGCGGTGCCGTGTCGCGGCGGTTTCTTGCGGTCATCTCTCTCTATAATCAATGGACAAGACGCCGCGACTTCCCCATGACCACGACTCACGCCGACACTCGCCGTACCGCCGACTTTGCCGCCGTCAAAGGACTCGCTGCCGGGGACATGCAGCGCGTTGACACGCTGATCCGCACCCGCCTGTCCTCCGACGTGGTGCTGATCAACCAGATCGCCGACCACATCATCGCTGGCGGCGGCAAGCGCCTGCGCCCGATGCTGCACGTACTGGCCGCCAATGCCGCCGGCTACCACGGCGATCAGCACATCAAGCTGGCGGCCGTCATCGAGTTCATCCACACCTCCACCCTGCTGCATGACGACGTGGTGGACGAGTCGGACCTGCGCCGCGGCCGCAAGACCGCCAACGCGCTGTGGGGCAACGCCGCCAGCGTGCTCGTCGGTGATTTCCTCTATTCGCGCTCGTTCCAGCTGATGGTCGAGCTGGACGACATGCGCGTGATGCGCATCCTGGCCGACACCACCAACACCATCGCCGAGGGCGAGGTATTGCAGCTGCTCAACATCGGCAATGCCGACGTGGACGAGGCCGCCTATCTCGCGGTGATCGAACGCAAGACCGCCGTGCTGTTCGCCGCCGCCACCGAACTGGGCGCCCTGCTGGGCGGCCTGCCGGCGGATCAGGTAACCGCCCTGCGCCGTTACGGCATGGAACTGGGCTACGCGTTCCAGATCGCCGACGACCTGCTCGACTACGTCAGCGACGCCGACACGCTGGGCAAGAACATCGGCGACGACCTCGCCGAAGGCAAGCCCACGCTGCCGCTGATCTACGCCATGCAGAGCGCCGACGAAGAGCAGAAGCGCTCGTTGCGCCACGCCATCGAGCACGGCGGGCTGGATTCGCTGGACCGCATCATCGCCGCCATCCGCGATTCCGGTGCGCTGGAACGTACGCACGAGCGCGCTGTGTTCCACGCTGATGCGGCCCGCGACGCACTGCGCTCACTGCCCGATTCGCCGTGGCGCGATGCCATGGCGACGTTGGCGGATTATTCGGTGCAGCGGAGTTTCTAAGTCCTTGCGAGGTTGGATCGCGCACTGGGTGCGCTCCTACAAGAGCACCGTGACCTTGTAGGAGCGCACCCAGTGCGCGATCCGACCCGCCGAACCTTTACGGCGT
Source organism: Dyella sp. (assembly GCF_035685885.1). Taxonomy (GTDB): domain Bacteria; phylum Pseudomonadota; class Gammaproteobacteria; order Xanthomonadales; family Rhodanobacteraceae; genus Dyella. The sequence continues at coordinate 5,439 of NZ_DASRZX010000041.1, forward strand.
ACCCGCAAACGCCGCACGCAACCAATCGTGCATCAGCCGGTAACTGCGCTGCGCGGCACGCTCGTCGTACATGCAACCGGGCTTGTGCTGGTCGGTTTCGGTAAAGCAATGCACCGAGTTGCCCAGTACCACGAACTGCCAGTCGGCCTTGCTGCCGCGCATCTCGTCCATGAACTTGTCGGCGTCGGGCATGGTGCCCTTGTCGTCGGCGCCATTCATCACCAGCACGCGCGCCTTGATCTGCTTGGCGAGCGAAGGATCGTCCGTCTGCAGGCCGCCATGGAATGACACCACCGCGGCCACGTCGGCACCACTGCGCGCCAGGTCCAGCACCGCCGAACCGCCGAAGCAGAAACCAATCGCGGCAAGCTTGGTGAGGTCGAGCGGAGCATCCTTGGCCTGCGCCTTCAGCTGGTCGAGCGCCACGTCGACGCGCTTGCGCATCAGGGCACGATCACCGTACAGCGTCTTCACCGCTGCCATGGCCTGGTCGTCGTTGGTGGGACGCACCGTCTCACCATACATATCGGTGACGAGGATGACGTAATCCTTGCCAGCAATGCCTTCGGCCTTCTTGAGCGCGCCGTCGTTCACGCCGTACCAGTTGGGCACCATCACCAGGCCCGGGCGCTTGGTGGCGACGGCGTCGTCGTAGACCAGCACGCTATGGAACTTGGTGCCGTCCTGTGTCCATTCGACGGGCTTGTGCACCATCTTGGCCTGGGCGGCGAAGGCAAATCCGGACAGCAGGAGCAAACAGCAAAGGCGGGCCATGCGCATGACTTTCTCCTCGTTGCGGTTTCAGAAGGGTCAGAAGCCGGATGCGTGTTGTGCGAGCCGGCGCTTGAGCGGTGACAGTCGGTCGAGCAGGCGCACGCCAAGCCCGCGTGCGGCGACCAACGGTGGTGCGGTCCAACCATAGATGCGTGCCAGCGCATCGAAGCTGAGCGCATCGAGCGTGTCGGCGCTGCGCTGGCGACGCGCGTAGCGGCGCAGTACTTGCGGCGCAGCGATATCGACGCCAATCTCGCGCGCCTCGACCAGTACGTCGCGCAACTGGGCCACGTCGCGAAGCCCGAGGTTCACGCCTTGCCCGGCCAGCGGATGCACCGCATGGGCCGCGTCGCCGAGCAGCACGAAGCGCTCGGCCTGATAGCTTTTCGCCAGCTGCAGACGTAGCGGAAAGGCAGCGCGAGCCGTCGCGCAAAGCATGCGGCCCAGTCGAAAATCGCTGGCCACACCCAGTTCGTGCAGGAACGCCTCGTCGTCCAGTGCCATCACACGCTGCGCCTGCGCCTCGGGCAATGACCACACGATCGAACTGCGCCCGTCGGCGAGCGGAAGCAAAGCCAGCGGCCCAGTGTCCAGGAAACGCTGCCACGCCGTGCCCTCGTGCGGCCGCTCGGTGCTCACATGGGCGACCACGCCGCGCTGCGCGTAATCGCGCCCCTGCGTTTCAATGCCTGCCAATGCGCGCAGCGGTGAACCCGCGCCATCGGCGGCTACCAGCAGGCGCGCGGAGAGGATCGGCGCTTCGGCGCCGTCCAGGTTCAGTTGCACGCGGTCTTCCAGCACCTCGAACCCGCTGACCTGCGCGGGGCAGATACGGCGCACGCCAGCCGGCTCCAGCGCCTCCCACAGCCGCCATTGCACGAGGTTGTTCTCGACGATGTAGCCCAGCAGGTCGCGTCCTTCGTCGGCGGCATCAAAATGGATGGCCGCACCGGTGGCAGCGTCCCATACATGCATGTGCGCGTATGGGCCCGCACGGGACGCGCGAATGGACGTCCAGACATCCAGATCGTCCAGCAAGGCAACGGACGAAGGCGCAAGGCCAACTACGCGCAGGTCCACTTCGTCCTTGGCCGACCACGGTGCCGGCGCACGGGCTTCGACGAGTGCCGTGGCGAATCCGGCACGCGCCATCGCCAGCGCGGTCGCCGCGCCCACCATGCCGCCACCCACCACCACCACGTCCAGCGCCGGGCCACGGCGACGCGAGGATTCTCCACGCACGGCTGGCACGCTCATGGCAGGCGCTCCAGCACTGCGCGCGGCGGCTCGCTACGAAAACCCATGCCGCGTCGCGCGAGAAAACGTTGCAGCGGCGGCACGCGATCGAACGCCAGCATGGCCATCGATCGCAAGGGCGCCAGCAGCGGCTGCGGAAGGCAGGCCAGCTGGACCAGTCCGTGGCTCATGGCCATGGTGCCCTCGCGATCTGCCGCACGGCGAAGCGCGTAGCGCTGCAGCAGTGCTTCGTCACCGGGGTCATCCGCGTCGGCCACCATTTCAGCGAGCGTCAGCGCATCGCGCAGGCCGAGATTGAAACCCTGGGCACCGATGGGATGCACGGTCTGCGCGGCATTGCCCACCAGCACCGTGCGCGTCGACACCAGTTCGCGCGCGGCCACGCGCTGTATCGCGTAAGGATGGCGCCGGCCCGGCCGGCTGAGCCTGCCCAGGCGCCAGCCAAAGCGTTCCTGCGCCAGCGCGATGAATGCATCGTCGTCGAGCGCGGCAACGGCGTCGGCTTCCTCGCGCGGCACGGTCAACACCAGTCCGCAGCGTCGGCCGGACAAGGGCAGCAAGGCCACGGGGCCGTTGTCGGCAAAGCGCTCATAGGCACGATGGTCGTGATCACGCTCCGGCGTCACCGTGCAGACGAACAGCGTCTGCCCGTAGTCGTGGTGCTCGGCAGCGATACCGGCCTGGTCGCGTACGAACGAGGCGGTGCCGTCAGCGCCGACCAGCAGCGGGGTGTCGAGCTCGAGCACGCCATCGGGCGTGCGGATGCGTGCATGCCAGCCATCCGCGTGGGACTGGAGTTCCTCCAGCCGCCCCGGGGCCACACGACGCAACCGCGTGCAGCTTTCCAGCCGCGCAAGCAAGGCCGCGCCCAGCTCACGCGCTGGCAGCGTCCAACCCAGTGCGTCGACACCCTGTTTCCCGGCATCCATGCGCACGCTGCCGAATTCGCCGGCGCGCGTGACGTGGATGTGACGAATGGGCGTGGCCTGGGCCGCTGCATGCGGCCAGACGCCGATGGCCGACAGGCCGTTCACGGTGGCGCGCGCCAGGGCGAGATTGCGCTCGTCATAACTGGGCTGCTCGCCGACGCGTGGCGCGGCGGCCTCGACCATCACTGCATCCACGCCCGCCACATCCAGCGCGATGGCCAGGCTCGCGCCAACCAATCCGCCGCCGACGATGAGGACAGGCTGGCGCCCGGCGATACCTTGGGGAAGTGGGGTAGTCATGGGCCCGCATGATACGCGTTGCAGGCGGCCGTCCCCATCTGGGGCCTCGCCAATTGCGATAGACTTCCGCCCCTGCACTCAGCGCAACACTCTGGAGCACTTCATGGCTACGACGCAAAACCAGCGGCTCGGCATCTTCCTCGCGCTCGCCCTGGTGATGGCCGCGACCCGCGTACATCTTTCGCTTTTCCACCATGACGTGTGGGACGCTTCCTGGGCCATCTTCTTCCTGGCCGGCTTGTGGCTGCGCGGCTCGTTCCGCTGGGCCTTCCCGCTGCTCATGGTCGAGGCCGTGCTGGTCGACTACGTCGTCATCAGCAACCAGGGCATCAGCTTCTGGGATCACTACTGCGTGTCGGCGGCCTACTGGTTCCTGGTGCCGGCCTACCTCAGCCTGTGGCTGGGCGGCAGCTGGCTGGCGCGCCAGCAGCCGGGACTGAACCTGCGTGGCCTGGGCATGGCAGCCGTCGCCGCGATCGGCAGCTGGCTGGCCTGCTACGTCGTCTCCAACGGCAGCTTCTACTGGCTCAGCGACAGCGTGCCCCAACCGCGCAGCATCGGCGCCTGGGTCGCCAACATGGGCGACTGGTACCTGTTCTTCCTTGAAGCGACCATGCTCTACATCGCGCTCGGCCTGGTGGTGCATGCCTTGGCGACCCAGTTGTCGCGCACGCTGGGCCACGCGACCCAGCCGGCCCGGAAGTAAGGGCGATGGCGGCGACTGGGGAGACCGCCGCCGTCAACCGCACCGAACGGTTTTTCCGTTGGGTATGGCGTGTCAACGGCCTGTTGTTGCTGGCTGCTCTCGCGGGAGCGGCGATCGGCTTGCTCACTCTCGTGTTGAACGAGAGCCATGGAACACCACGCAAGTCGACGGCAACGGCCGATGCGCCGGCCGGAGCACTCCACCTGGGCGTGTTCGAGCCCGTCGAAGGCACCACGCTGTTCACGGCATCGCTGCTGGACGGCTATCAGTCCTATTCGGGCAGCGGCTCCGGCGGCGACGAGCCGGCCAGCCGCAATACGCTGATCTATGACGCCGCCGATGGCAGCAAGCATTGGCTGCTGCCGGATCATACGGCCACGCTGTGCAACATCGACCAGCTGAGCAAGAGCGACAGCAGCAGCGCTCCGCCACTGGCCTGGACGTGGACCGCGCGCGACTCGCAAGGCCGCTATCACATCAGCATGGCGGATCAGGCGGGCAGGCAGGCGCAGGTGTTGCTCGATGCAGACGACTGCTACGACCACGCCTATGCCCAGGACGGCCACGCCGTGATCTTCTTCAGCCAGCAAGGCAGGCCCGTGGTGAGCGTCGTCGACATCGCCACGCGCCAGGTGCTGCGCACCGACGCCCTGCCAGAACCTCAAGCGAACTGAATCATCATGGGCAATCGTCTTTCCAAGATCTATACACGCACCGGCGACGATGGCAGCACCGGCCTCGGTGACGGATCGCGCGTCGCCAAGGATTCGCTGCGCGTGTCCGCCTACGGCACGGTCGATGAACTCAACAGCACGATCGGCATGGTGCTGGCCTCCGATGGCGTGGCCGACGACGTGCGCGAAGTGCTGACGCAAGTCCAGCATGACCTGTTCGACCTCGGCGGCGAGCTGTGCATTCCCGGCATGGCGATGGTGGAAGACCGCGACATCGAGCGGTTGGAACAGGTGCTCGACGGCTTCAACGATCCGCTGCCGCCGCTGAAGGATTTCATCCTGCCGGGCGGCGGCATGCCAGCTTCGTGCTGCCATCTCGCGCGCACCGTGTGTCGCCGCGCGGAGCGTGAAGTGATCGCGCTGGCGCGCGTGGAGGAAGTACGACCGCAGGCGCAGCGCTACCTCAATCGCCTGTCCGACCTGCTGTTCGTGATCTCGCGCGTGCTCGCCCGCGCGAGCGGCCATGGCGAAGTGCTGTGGCAGCACGAGCGCCGTCGCAAGCCGACGGTGTAAATCCGACCATGCTGCGGCTCTATACCCACGCCAGTTGCCTGCAGCACGATCCCGGTCCGGACCAGCCGGAATCCCCGGCACGTCTGCGCGCGGTATTGCAGGCGCTCGACCAAGACCGCTTCGCCGCGGTGGACCGCATCGAGGCGCCGCGAGCCACGCGCGAGCAGCTGCTTCGCGCGCACACCGCCCAGCATGTCGATCACGTCCTCAGCGTGCTGCCGGAAGATGGGACCGTGCGCCTCGATGAGGACACGCTGATGTCGCCCGGCTCTGCCGAGGCTGCAATGCGCGCGGCCGGTGCCGCCGTGGCCGCAGTGGACACCGTGCTCGGCCAGGGAGGCAGGGCGTTCTGCGCGGTGCGGCCGCCGGGGCATCACGCCACGCCCGATCGCGCGATGGGTTTCTGCCTGTTCAACAACGTTGCGGTAGCTGCGGCACACGCCATCGCGGCCCATGGACTCAAGCGCGTCGCGATCGCGGATTTCGACGTACACCACGGCAACGGCACCCAGGACATCTTTATCGCCGAGCCGAAGGTTTTGTTCCTGTCCAGCCACCAGATGCCGCTCTATCCCGAGACGGGTCGCGAGGACGAACGTGGCGCCGGCAACATCGTCAACGCGCCGCTTTCGCCCGGCGACGGCTCATACGAATTCCGCGAGCTGTGGGAGGGCGTGCTGCTGCCGCGCATGCACGCGTTCAAGCCGCAGCTCGTGCTGGTGTCCGCCGGTTTTGACGCCCATCGCAACGACCCACTGGCCGACCTGCGCCTGGGCAGCGAGGACTATGCGTGGATCACCAGCCGGCTGGTCGCCGTGGCCGAGGCGCATGCCCAGGGCCGCCTGGTCTCCACGCTCGAAGGCGGCTACAACCTGCTGGCCCTGGCCACCAGCGTCGCCGCCCACGTCGGTGAGCTGATCGAACCCTGACCGGCTTTATGCAGGAGCGCACCCGGTGCGCGAACACGGCCGGGCAACATTCCTTGCTACGTAGGCTTTTCGCGCACTGGGTGCGCTCCTGCAGGGGCAACGCTCCGCCTCACGCCATCGGCAGAAAATCCAGGGCCACCGAGTTGATGCAGTAGCGCAGACCGGTCGGCTTGGGACCATCGGGAAACACATGTCCCAGGTGGGACTCGCACGACGCGCAACGCACCTCTGTGCGGCGCATGCCGTGGCTCTCGTCCTGAGTCAGGCTCACCGCGGTCCTGGCGATGGGCTGGAAGTAGCTGGGCCAGCCGGAGCCGGAGTCGTACTTCGCTTCGGAAGCGAACAATTTCGAGCCGCACGCCACACAGACGTAAGTGCCTGCGGCCTTGTTGCGGTACCACTTGCCGCTGAACGGCGGCTCGGTGGCCGAACAGCGACACACCGCGTACTGCTCTGGCGTGAGCTTGTCGCGCCACTTTGCATCGGTCTTGCCCGGATCCTGTTCGTTCACGAAACCCTCCTTCGGGTCATGTCCAACTGCCTTCCATGGGGGCTTTCTGCTAGTTTTACGAGCCTCCCAGCCGACAGACTGCCATCGTGACGCCCAAGCCGACTTCGCGCCACCTGCCCCCGCGCCGCCTGCTGGCGGTTGCTGCCGCGCTCGCCCTGTTCGGTGGTCCGGTCGAGGCGCAGTCGGCGCCGGACCAGCCCGCGGCCACGACGGCACCGCCGTCGAACACGCCGCCGCCGGCCGTATCCAACTGCCCGCTGGGCGCCTTCCGCTGTGCGCCCCGGCCGCTCAACTATTCGATGTGCCGGCCCAACGCCATGTTGTCGTTCTACGACCCGACGTTGAGCAAGGACAGCTCGGTCCGCGAGACCTCCAATACCTACGTCACCGCGCAGCGCGTCGACAGTTCCAACCAGACGGTTTACCACCTGGAAGGCGACGTGAAGATGGAGCGCGCCGACCAGCGCATGCAGGCCGACGTCACCGACTACAACGACGAAACCACCGACTATGACGCCCGCGGCAACGTGCGCTACCAGGAAGCCGGCCAGCTCATGTCGTCGGACCACATGCGCGGCAACCAGGACGCCAGCACCGGCATCGCCGACAACGTCGCGTACCAGATGCTGCAGAGCCGCGGCAACGGCACGGCCAAGCAGGGCCAGATGCTGGATGACCAGCGCAGCCGCTACACGCAGGCCACCTACTCCACCTGCGATGTGGGCAACCATGTATGGGAGATCCGCGGCAAGGACATCCGCATGGACAAGGAGACCGGCGAAGGTGTCGCGCACGACGCCACGCTGAGTCTGGGCGGCGTACCGCTGCTGTACATGCCGACCTTCACCTTCCCGATCGACGACCGGCGCAAGAGCGGCTTCCTCACCCCGACCATCGGCAACTCCAGCCGCTCGGGCCTGATGGTGAGCGCGCCGTACTACCTCAACCTGGCACCCAACTACGATGCCACGCTGGACCCGCGCATCTATACCGAGCGCGGCGTGCTGCTGGGCGGGGAGTTCCGCTACCTAACGCCGGGCAACACGGGGCAGCTCAACTTCGAGTTCCTCCCCAATGACCGCGGCGATCCGACGCCCGGCAGCGATGACGATACCAAGGGCGACAATCGCTGGTTGCTGAAATACAACGACGCCTCGCACCTCTACGGGCCGTGGACGTTCAACACCTCGATCAACCGCGCGTCCGACCGCAATTACCTGCGCGACTTCGGCAACGACCTGTACACCGCGGCGATCGGCACCCTGGCCTCCAGCGCTTACATCAACGGCGGCGGCATGTGGGGCAAGGCATACTGGGGCGCGCAGTTCGGCGCCGACTACTACCAGAATGTCGACCCTTCGCTGTCCGACTCGGTGGTGCAATACAAGCGGTGGCCGCGCGCGGCGTTCAATGTCGACTATCCGATCAACCGCTGGCTGGACGCCGGCGCGAATGCCGAAGCCGTGGCCTTCCGCAAGGACAACGTGGTCGAAGGCGATCGCCTGGACCTCTACCCATACATCGCCGCCGACTTCCGTGGCGCGGCGTGGTTCGTCAAGCCGAAGGTGGCCTACCGTTACACCGACTATGACCTGACGGGGCAATACGATCGCTATGGTTACTACGGCTTGCTGGGCACAGGGCAGGCCTCGCCGTTCACCAGCGGCTCGCCCAGCCGTTCGCTGCCCATCGTCAGCGTCGACAGCGGGCTGATCTTCGACCGCAGCACCTCGCTGTTCGGCACCAACTACACGCAGACGCTGGAGCCGCGCCTGTACTACCTTTACGTGCCGTACCGCAACCAGGACAACATTCCGCTGTTCGACACCAACCTGATGTCGTTCGACACCTGGCAACTGTTCACCACGAACACATATTCCGGTGCGGACCGCCAGATGAATGCGAACAACCTCAGCGCGGCGCTGACCACGCGCCTGCTCGACGACAACGGCGTGGAGCGGCTGTCGGCCACGTTCGGCCAGATCCGCTACTTCACCCAGCAGCGCGTACAGCTGCCCAACGGACCGACGACTTCCACCCCGGCCACCGACTGGTCCGGCTCCGACTACGTGGCCGAACTGGGCACCCAGCTCAACGACGACTGGCGCCTGTCCACCCAGTACCAGTGGAACCCGAACACCCGCCTGACCGACATGGGCGCGTTCACCATCCAGAAGCGCATCAAGACCGACGGCATCATCAACTTCTCGTACCGCTTCCGCCGCTACCCGGGAAGCATCACCGAGATGCTGGAACAATATGACGCCTCGGTGGTCTATCCCCTCTCCGACCGCTGGCGCCTGCTTGGCCACTGGACCTATTCAGTGCTCGACAAGAAGACCGTGGAAGCCCTGGCGGGCGTGGAATACGACAGCTGTTGCGTGGCGGTGCGCCTGGTCGGCCGGCACTACGTGAACACCTACAACTATTCCACCCAGCTGGGCTCGGCCAACAACGCCATCATGTTCGAGATCGAGTTCAAGGGCATGGGCGGGTTCACCGGTCAGTCGGAAAACGCCCTGCGCAATGGTATTCTTGGTTATCAATAACTTCCCTGTCGCCTCCGGCGATTGAAGGCCCCCGTCTGATGAAGCAGCCCCTCGCGTTGTTCCTGCTCGCGATCGCCACCGCGACCGCCCCGCTCGCCCATGCCCAGCTCCTGCCGCAAGCAGCGGGCACGGGCAAGCAGCCGCTCGACCGTATCGTGGCGGTGGTGGACGAGGGTGTGATCCTGCAGAGCGAGCTGAACGAGGCCGTGCGCTCGGTGCAGCAGCAGTACGCCCGCAACCCGGGCCAGCTGCCGCCGATGGACGTGCTGCAGCGCCAGGTGCTGGACCGTCTCATCCTGATGAAGCTGCAGGTGCAGCGCGCCGACGACCAGGGCATCCGCGTGTCCGACGCCGACGTCGACCAGGCAGTCAACGCCGTGGCCCAGCAGAACCACATGACCGCCGATCAGCTGCGCGGAGCCGTGGAGCAGGATGGTTCCAGCTTCGCCGCCTTCCGCCGCCAGCTGGGCGACCAGCTCATTGCCCAGCGCCTGCATGACAGCGTCGTGCGCGACCAGGTGACCATCACCGACAGCGAAATCAACAACATGCTGGCCAGTCCGTCCTACAAGGCGGGCGAAGTCCACCTGGCCCACATCCAGATCAGCCTGCCTGCCGGCGCCGAAGCGGGCGACATCAAGGCCGCGCAGGACAAGGCCACGCAGGCCATCGATGCCATCAAGGGCGGCATGGATTTCCACGCCGCTGCCATCCGCTATTCCGACGGCCAGGATGCCCTGGAGGGCGGCGACCTCGGCTGGCGCCGCATGGACGAGATCCCGCCTGCCTTTGCCGACGCCGTGAGCAACATGAAGGCTGGCGACGTCTCACCGGCCATGCGCGGCCCCACCGGCTTCCATATCCTCAAGCTGATCGAGCAGCGCGCGCCCAGCCGTCAGGTCGTGCAGGAGTTCCACGCCCGCCAGATCCTGATCAAGCCCAGCGAACTGCTGACGCCGGAGCAGGCCCACCAGAAGGCGGAAGACCTGTACAACCGCATCGTCAACAAGCACGAGGACTTCGCCAAGCTGGCGAAGGAAAACTCCAAGGACGACACCACCGCCAACAACGGCGGCGACATGGGCTGGTTCGCGCAGAACGAATGGGGTTCGAGCATCGCCCAGCACATGGGTGAGATGAAGGACGGCCAGGTCTCGCAGCCGTTCCAGAGCGAAGCCGGCTGGCACATCATCGAACGCCTGGGTACCCGCCAGAGCGATCGTACCGACGAAATGGAGCGCAACCAGGCGCGCCAGGCCATCGGTAACCGCAAGGCCGAGCAGGTTTACGACGACTACCTGCGCGAGATGCGTTCGGCTGCGTACGTGAACGTGCTGGTGCCCGAGCTGCGCGATCCCAACGACGCGCAGGCCAACAAGTCCTCCTGAGGCCGCATTGAACTCCCACGCCCTGCCACGGCTGGCCGTTACCGCGGGTGAGCCGGCGGGGATCGGGCCCGAACTGTTGATCTCATTGGCCGCCACTTCGCTGGCGGCCAATTTCGTTGCGATCACCGACCGCTCCTTGCTGGAACGCGCCGCCGCACGCTGTGGCCAGTGCATCGAGCTGATCGATGACGATGGCACCGATGTCACCGAGCGCCTGCCGGGGCAGCTGCGCGTCCATCACGTCCCTCTTGGTGCCATCGAACAGCCGGGACAACCCGACTCGCGCAACGCAGCGCACGTGCTGGCCACCCTCGCCGAGGCCGCCGACGGCTGCATGGCGGGTCGCTATGCGGCGATCGTCACGGCGCCGCTGCAGAAATCCTCGATCAACGAAAGCGGCACCCGTTTCAGCGGTCACACCGAGTTCTTTGCCGAACGCGCTGGTGCGGACGTGGTGATGATGCTCGCCAGCCCCGAGTTGCGCGTGGCGCTCGCCACCACCCATCTGCCGCTGTCGAAGGTGCCATCCGCCATCACTCGTGAAACACTCGAACGCGTGCTGCGCATCGTCCATCACGAACTGCAGGCGAAGTTCGGATTCGCCGCGCCACGCATCGCCGTGCTCGGCCTGAATCCGCATGCTGGCGAAGGCGGGCATCTCGGACACGAGGAAATCGACACGATCATCCCGCTGCTCGATCAGCTTCGCGCCGACGGCATGACGCTGATCGGGCCGCTACCGGCCGATACCGCCTTTGTTCCGACCCAGCGCAAGCGTTACGACGCGGTGCTGGCGATGTACCACGACCAGGCGCTGCCGGTGCTCAAGAGCGAAGCGTTCGATCGCACGGTGAACCTGACGCTCGGCCTGCCCTTCATCCGCACGTCGGTCGATCACGGCACGGCACTGGATCTGGCAGGCAGCGGGCGCGGCGATCCTTCCAGCCTAATCGCCGCAGCCAGGATGGCGCTCGAGCTGGTCGCGCGGAGCCAGCGCAGGAATCCACAGGTGGTGACGGCGAGCTAGCTGTGCGCACGCAGCCTCGGCCTCCTGCACTTCCGCTATACGCGTCCACGCCCACATTGCCCGCGACATCGCCCGATGTTCGCGCCCCACACTCGAAGACTCATCGCCACCCATGAACGCCCGCCCCAAGAAGAGCTTCGGCCAGCACTTTCTCCATGAGAAGCGCTACATCGAGCGCATCGTCAGCGCGATCTCCCCGCGCAATGACGATTTCGTCGTGGAAATCGGCCCGGGCGAAGGCGCCCTCACGCTGCCTCTGCTCGCCGCCGCGCACCGGCTCACCGCCATTGAGCTCGATACCGACCTCATTCCCGGCCTGCAGGCGCGGGCGACAAGCGTGGGAGAGCTGAGCATCATCCACTCGGACGTGCTCAAGGTGAACTTCACCGCGCTGGCGCATCGCCACGGCGTCGAGAAGCTGCGCATCGCGGGCAACCTCCCCTATTACATTTCCAGCCCCATCCTGTTCCATTGCGTGGAACACGCGTCCGCGATCCAGGACATGCATTTCATGCTGCAGAAGGAAGTGGTCGATCGCATGGCCGCGGAGCCCGGCAGCAAGGTGTATGGGCGTCTGTCGGTGATGCTGCAGCTTGTTTGCCGCGTGGAGCCGTTGTTCACGGTGCCGCCTGGCGCGTTCCGTCCGCCACCGAAGGTGGATTCCGCGGTGGTGCGAATGGTCCCGCTCGCAGCGGACCAGCTTCCCGATGCCGACCCCGAGCGCATCCACGCGATTGTGAAGGCCGCCTTCGCGCAACGTCGCAAGACGTTGGGCAACGCGCTCAAGAACGTGATGGATGCGACCGCGATCCTCGCCGCCGATGTCGATCCCAAGGCGCGCGCCGAAACCCTTTCACCCCAGGACTACGTGCGGCTCGCACGCGTCGTCGTGGAGTGAACGTCCCTGAGCCAGCTATGCGGCTGGCCCGGATTCAGCCCGTTGCACGCAAGCTTTCCCCTTGCGCTGCGACAACCCGTACAATCTCCGCATGAACGAAAGATCTTCCTACACGATCGACGTGCAGGTCGAACCCCGCTTTGTCCCCGACCAATCCCGTCCCGGCGACAACCGCTATGTTTTCGCCTACACGATCACCCTTCACAACGCGGGCAATGTTCCCGCGCGCCTGTTGACGCGCCACTGGGTCATCACCGACGCGAACGGCAAGATCGAAGAAGTTACCGGAGAAGGCGTCGTCGGCGAGCAGCCGTGGATCCGCCCGGGCGACGAGTACGAATACACCTCTGGTGCCGTACTCGAAACGTCGGTGGGTGTCATGCAGGGCAGTTATCAGATGCTGGCCGATGACGGCACGCACTTCGAAGCGCCCATCCCTGCGTTCACGCTTTCCATTCCGCGTACGCTGCACTGATGGCCACCTACGCGATCGGTGATGTGCAGGGCTGCCTTCCCGAACTCCAACGCCTGCTCGACAAGATCCGCTTCGACCCCGCCAGCGATCGCCTGTGGTTCTGCGGTGACCTGGTCAACCGTGGTGGCCAGTCGCTGGACACCTTGCGACTGATCCACGGCCTGCGCGAGCAGTCGGTGGTGACTCTTGGCAACCACGACCTCAGTCTGCTGGCCATTGCGCAGCGTCGTCCAGAGGCACAGTCCAAGGTGAACCCGGAGCTGCGCGAAGTATTGTTCGCGGACGATGCACCGGTATTGCTCGAATGGCTGCGCTCGCAAAAACTGCTGCACCACGACGAGCAGCTCAACTGGACCATGGTGCATGCGGGACTCGCACCATCATGGACGTTGCGCCAGGCACAGCGATCCGCGCAGGAAATCGAGCGCGAGCTCGGCAGCCCCCGTCATCCGCGCCTGCTGAAAAATCTGTTCGGCAATCGCCCGGCGGCATGGAACGGCCGCCTGCAGGGTATCGAACGGATGCGCGCGTCGATCAATACGCTCACGCGCATGCGCTACTGCGATATCCAGGGTCGCATCGATTTCGAGAGCAAGGGTATTCCCGGCACACAGAAGGTCGGCATGTATCCCTGGTTCGAAGTGCCCGGCATGCGCCGACGCGAAGCGCGCATCGTGTGCGGTCATTGGTCGGCGTTGGGTCGTTTTGCAGGGCTCGGGGTCTACGCGATCGACACGGGCTGCGTGTGGGGCGGCCAGCTCACCGCATTGCGCCTGGACGAAGAGGAGCCGCAATACATCACGGTGAATGCCGAACCCTATCGCAAGCGCCAACCCGGCGAAGGCGACTGATCCACTCTCCCCAGGTCCTGTCGCAGGAACGCACTCGGTGCGCGACCGCAGCACACCGTCGTCGACCTGCCTGCCACGCGCCCGCTGCACCGTTGATCAGCCGCGCACAGCGTGCGGTTCCACGAAAAATCCCGCCCAAAAGAAACCCCGCCTAGGCGGGGTTTCTCATATCAGGGCAGCTGGCCGTGGCAATGCTTGAACTTCTTGCCCGAACCACAGGGACAAGGATCATTGCGACCCACGCGCGGACCATCCTGCATATGCGCCGCAGCCTGCGCCGCGAGACTGCCGACGGCGATCGACTCCGGGTCGGCACCCAACGGACCGACCGGTGCGCCACCGCCGCTTGCCAGCATCTGACGCTGCAGGCGCTCGGCCATGCGCTGCTGCTCCGCTTCCATCGCAGCGACTTCTTCCTCGCTGCGCACGCGCACGCGCGCCAGCATCTGCACCACTTCGGTCTTGATGCGGTCGAGCATGCTGGAGAACAGCTCGAACGATTCGCGCTTGAATTCCTGCTTGGGCTGCTTCTGCGCGTAACCACGCAGATAGATGCCCTGACGCAGGTAATCCATGCTCGCCAGGTGTTCCTTCCAGGCGTTGTCTACCACGCTCAGCATGATGTGCTTTTCGAGCTGGCGCATGGTCTCCGCGCCGATCTGCTGTTCCTTGCCCTTGAACAGCTGCTCGACACCCTGGCGCACGTGCTCGAGGATCATCTTGTCATCGACTTCGTGCTGCTGCTCGACCCAGTGCTTGGCGTCGAGCGACAGGCCGAACTCGCTTTCCAGTTCGCGATCGAGGCCGGCGATGTCCCATTGCTCGTCCACGCTGTCTGCCGGCACGTAACGACGGACCAGACCGGTGACCACGTCGTCGCGGATGTCGGCGATGGTGTCGGACACGTCATCCACTTCCAGCAGTTCGTCGCGCTGGGCGTAGATCACCTTGCGCTGGTCGTTGGCGACGTCGTCGAACTCCAGCAGGTGCTTGCGGATGTCGAAGTTGTGCTGCTCGACCTTGCGCTGCGCCTTTTCGATCTGGCGACTGACCATGCGGTCTTCCAGCGCATCGTCTTCCTTCATGCCGAACATGCGCATCCAGCGGCCGACCCAGTCGCCAGCAAAGATGCGCAGCAGGTTGTCTTCCAGCGACAGGTAGAAGCGCGAGGAGCCCGGGTCACCCTGGCGACCGGAACGACCACGCAGCTGGTTGTCGATACGACGCGACTCGTGACGCTCGGTGCCCACGATGTGCAGGCCGCCCGCGGCGAGCACCTGTTCGTGGCGCTTCTTCCAGTCGGACTTGACCTTCGCGCGTTCGGTTTCCGAAGCATCATCCGGCAAGGTCGCCAGTGCCGCTTCAAGGCTGCCGCCCAGCACGATGTCGGTACCGCGACCAGCCATGTTGGTGGCGATGGTCACCGAACCCGGCGCGCCAGCCTGGGCCACGATGTGCGCTTCGCGCTCGTGCTGCTTCGCATTGAGCACTTCGTGCTGGATCTTTTCCTTGCGCAACAGGTTCGACAGCAGCTCGGACACCTCGATGGACGTGGTGCCTACCAGCACGGGCTGGCCGCGCTTGTGGCAATCCTTGATGTCCTCGATTACCGCGCCGTACTTGGCCTGCTGGGCAAGGAAGACCATGTCCGGGTTGTCCTGGCGGATCATCGGCTTGTGGGTGGGGATCACCACCACTTCCAGGCCGTAGATCTGCTGGAATTCGTACGCTTCCGTGTCGGCCGTGCCGGTCATGCCGGCCAGCTTCTTGTACATGCGGAACAGGTTCTGGAAGGTGACCGTCGCCAGCGTCTGGTTCTCGCGCTGGATCGGCACGCATTCCTTCGCTTCCACCGCCTGGTGCAGGCCATCGGACCAGCGGCGGCCCGGCAGCGTGCGGCCGGTGAATTCGTCGACGATCACCACTTCGCCGTCGCGGACGATGTAATCCACGTCGCGGTGGTAGATCGCATTGGCGCGCAGCGCTGCATTGAGGTGGTGCACCACGGCCAGGTTGCTGGAGTCGTACAGCCCGCTGTCGGCGGCAATGACGCCGGCTTCGCGCAGCAGCTCGTCCGCGTGCGACATGCCTTCTTCGGACAGGTGCACCTGCTTCTGCTTCTCGTCGACGAAATAATCGCCGGCGGAATCTTCCTTCTCCTGGCGGATCATCTTCGGGACGATCTTGTTCACCGAGAGATACAGCTGCGGCGAGTCCTCGGCCGGACCGGAGATGATCAGCGGCGTGCGCGCTTCGTCGATCAGGATGGAGTCGACCTCGTCGACGATGGCGTAGTGCAGGCCGCGCTGGTAGCGCTGGTCCTTGCTGAGCGCCATGTTGTCGCGCAGGTAGTCGAAGCCGAATTCGTTGTTGGTGCCGTAAGTGATGTCGGCGCCGTAGGCGGCGTGCTTGTCCGAGTGATCCATGCCCGGCCATACCACGCCGGTGGTCAGGCCAAGGAAGCCATAGAGCTTGCCCATCTGCGCAGAGTCGCGGCGGGCCAGGTAGTCATTGACCGTGACCACGTGCACGCCCTTGCCTTCCAGCGCATTGAGGTACACAGGCAAGGTTCCGACCAGGGTCTTGCCTTCGCCGGTGCGCATTTCGGCGATGCGGCCCGAATGCAACACCATGCCGCCGATCAGCTGCACATCGTAATGACGCATGCCGAGCACGCGCTTGGCGCCTTCGCGCACGACGGCGAACGCTTCGGGCAAGAGCTTGTCCAGCGATTCGCCACCGGCGACGCGCTGCTTGAACTCGTCGGTCTTGGCGCGCAGCGCCTCGTCGCTCAGCTTCTCGAACTCGGGTTCCAGCGCATTGATGCGCGCGACATTCTTGGAGAGCTGGCGGAGCACGCGTTCATTGCGGCTACCGAAAAGGCTCGTCAGGGCACGATTGAGCATCGATCTTCCGGATCTTGGGATTCATGAGCCGCCCACCCCGGCGAACCCGGGCAGGACGAAAGGATTGATGATACTAGGGTCGGCTGGCTATCCCAAACGCCGGAATCACCAGCCTGCGTTCGCACGGGCGCGCGGCCCGCGGACTCCCCGATCATCGTCCCAGCGTAGGTGTGGCGGCGCGCGCAAAGGCTTTCAAGGGCGACCACCGGGCACCCGGGATCGCAGGTCAGCGATGGTTTTTCACGAAAGCCAGCGGATTGACCACGCGGCCCTTGTACCAGACCTCGAAATGTACGTGGGAGCCGGTGGAACGGCCGGTGGAACCGGCCTCGGAAATCACGTCGCCCACGTGCACGCGCTGGCCCGGACGCACATCGAGCTTGCTGTTGTGGGCATAACGGGTCATGTAACCGTTGCCGTGGTCGATTTCGATCACTTCGCCGTAGCCGCTGCGCTCGCCGGCATAAGTGACCATGCCCTCGGCAACCGTATGCACCTCGGTGCCCTTGGGCGTGGAGATGTCCAGGCCCGTGTGATACGCGCTGTGCCCGCTGAACGGATCCGGACGACCGCCGAAATACGAGGAAATGTAGCCCTCAACCGGCATGCCGGTGGGCTTGAGGTTGGACTCGATCTTGGCATCCAGCAACAGGCTCTGCAGCGCGGACAGCTGGACCTGCTGGCTGTCGAACTGGTTGGCGAGCTGGTTGATGCTGGTATCCAGCGTCTGCGGAAGGGTGTAGCCGCTGTCCGTCGAGTCTTCCACACCGCCGACGGCAGGCTGTTCGTCGAAGTTGAACTCGCCATCGTCGAGCTTGCCGACCTGGGTCAGGCGCTCGCCCAGCGCATTGAGTCGGGTCGACTGCGCCTGCAGCTGACCGAGCTTCACGGCCAGGGCATCAATGTCGCGCTGGGCGTCCTTCCGCACGCCGACCAGTTGCTGGTTCTGTTGTTGCACCTGCTGGCGCAGGGTGCGGATCTCGGAGAGCGCGCGGTCATGCGGACTGGCCACCGCCATCGCAATCGCACCGCCCAGACCCGCGCAGCCGAGCACCGCCAGCGTCGCCACGCCAAGCAGTCGCCATCGCAGGCGCCGGTCGGCGAGATTGAAGGTTTTGGGCACCTTTTTGGTGCGGGACACAAGTATGATTTGCATGTCTTTGTTTACGTCAGAAGATGTCGGCATCCATGCAGCGCGACGCTCCACCACCCTCTCGCCGCACCGGGTCCGGACTCAAGCCCGTCACCGAATTCGGCCCCATTGCCTCACTGGCCCGAAAAGCCCGTGAGCTGGATGCATTGGATCGCGCACTGCGCCAGACGTTACCGTCACCACTCCGCGAGCAGGTTCGATTTGCCAACCTGCAAGACGGCCGCCTCGTTTTTCTGGCTCCTACCCCGGCTCTGGCCGCCAGGCTGCGTCTGCTCCAGACGCAAATCCTCTCGACCGCACGTGCCATCGGCACGTACGCCAGTGCAGTCACCGTGAAAGTGGCCCCCCTTTCACCGACAGAAGTGCCGCCGGATCGGTCCAAACCGCTTTCGAAAGCCGCTGCCTCTCATCTGAGAGCCGCTGCAGCCTCAACTTCAGACCCCGAAATGCGGGAACTGTTCCTTGAGCTGGCGTCCGTCGCCGAAGTTTCTGATTCCAAACCCGGCGAAGCCCAGGACTAACGTCCGCGTTCCGCCGACACCATTGCAGTACTTCCCCCATACCGACCCGTAGATCGGCCTTCATGGGTTTATACCATGCCCCCACGAACCGGATAGACCATGATGTCATCAGGACGTGAACAGCTGCCAATGGAAGGCGCGAGGTATATCACAAAACGAACGGCCGCGTCCCGAAAGACGCGGCCGTTCAGTTTGTTCAGGCTTGTGAAGGACTTACGCGATCAGATGGCTTGGGCCGGATGCGCGTAGGAGATCGGCGAGGTGGCCGGATCGTCCGCAAAGCTCACTTCTTCCCATGCCGTGGCGTCAGCCATCAGGGTACGCAGGAGCTTGTTGTTGAGCTCATGGCCCGACTTGTGCGCGTAGTACGCGCCGACCAGGCTGTGGCCCAGCAGGTACAGGTCACCGATGGCGTCGAGGATCTTGTGCTTGACGAATTCGTCCTCGTAACGGAGGCCGTCTTCATTGAGCACGCGGTAGTCATCCAGCACCACGGCGTTGTCCATCGAGCCGCCGAGCGCGAGGTTGTGTTCGCGCAGCATCTCGATGTCGCGCATGAAACCAAAGGTACGCGCGCGGCTCACTTCCTTCACGAACGAAGTGGTGGAGAAATCGATCTCCGCCTTGGAAGTGCGCTTGCTGATGATCGGGTGGTTGAACTCGATCGAGAAGCCCACCTTGAAACCTTCGAACGGCTCAAAAGTGGCCCACTTGTCGCCTTCCTGCACCTTGATCGGCTTCTTGATGCGGATGAAGCGCTTGGCGACGTTCTGCTCTTCGATGCCGGCCGACTGCAACAGGAACACGAACGGACCTGCGCTGCCGTCCATGATCGGCACTTCGGGAGCGGAAAGATCGACGTAGGCGTTATCGATGCCCAGGCCCGCCATCGCGGAGAGCAAATGCTCCACCGTGGACACGCGCACGTCGCCATTCACCAGCGTGGTGGAAAGACGGGTGTCGCCCACATTGTCGGGACGCGCCGGAATTTCGACCGGCGGATTGAGATCGGTACGACGAAACACGATGCCCGTATTCGGGGCAGCGGGACGAAGCGTCATGTACACCTTGTCGCCGGTATGCAGACCGACGCCGGTGGCACGAATGATGTTCTTGAGCGTACGCTGCTTGATCATTTTTTTGGTACCTGTAAGGGGCAGCAGCCAAATTAGGGGCGCGATGCTAACACAGTCTTAACCTGTGAAAAGGCGATCCGCTCCGCACACACTGTTCACCCTTTCATGCTCCTTTCATTCATGAATGCCTTGCATTCATGGGTGATCAGCACTTTCTCCAGCAACTTCAATTACTTAAGTTATGACACAGCGCCCCGGACCGGGACGGGATTCCGGTCACAGAGCGCCGGGCTGGCCGAAAATCGTTTCCGGCCGAAGCCATGCAGTCATCCCTGAAGCACAGTCGTTGGAGTTTGCGTACGTCCAGAACGCACACCGGCAACGTCAGCGGACATCCCACCCGAAAGCGGAAAGCCCTTGCGGGCACCCATTCGCCGCGGCGATCAGGTGCGCGTTTCGTTACTGACCAGTGAAACCGGCGGTTTGTTCAATTTTTCTTCAAATTATTTGCCTTGTCAGCTATCTCAGTCAGCCTGGCGACGCAGGAAGGCCGGAATGTCCAGGTAGTCAAAGCTCGGATCAGCGCCCTTGCCCGCGACATTCGTCTCCGCACGGCTGCTCACCGTCACTTCCGGCTGGGCATAGTCCACCACCTCGTTGCCGGTGCCCGTGCGCAGCACGACCGGACGCGGACGCTGGCGCATTTCGACCTGCTGGGTCACCACCGGCCGCATCGGCTGGCGGGCCGTGGCGCGGTTGAGGCCCGTGGCCACGACGGTGACGCGGACGTCGTCCTGCATTTCGGGGTCGAGCGAGGTGCCCATGACCACAGTGGCGTCTTCGCTGGCGAAGTCATGAATGATGCGACCGATCTCGTCAAATTCGCGCATGGTCAGGTTGGGACCGGCGGTCACGTTGACGAGGATGCCGCAGGCGCCATTGAGATTGACGTCTTCCAGCAGCGGGTTGTTGATCGCGGCCTCGGCGGCGGCCTGGGCGCGGTCGTCACCACGGGCGGTGCCCGAACCCATCATGGCCATGCCCATCTCGGACATCACGGTGCGCACGTCGGCGAAGTCGACATTGATCAGGCCCGGAGCGGTGATGAGGTCGGCGATGCCCTGCACGGCGCCCTGCAGCACGTCGTTGGCGGCCTTGAACGCATTAAGAAGCGTCACTTCACGGCCGAGCACCGACAGCAGCTTCTCGTTGGGCACGGTGATCAGCGAATCGACGTGCTGGGAGAGATCCTCGATACCCTTCGCGGCCACCTGCATGCGGCGGCGTCCCTCGAACGGGAACGGCTTGGTGACCACGGCCACCGTGAGGATGCCCTTTTCCTTGGCGAGCTGGGCCACGACCGGAGCCGCACCGGTACCCGTGCCACCGCCCATGCCACAGGTGATGAACACCATGTCCGCGCCTTCGAGCACTTCTTCGATGCGCTCGCGATCTTCCAGGGCGGCCTGGCGACCTACTTCGGGATTGGCGCCGGCGCCCAGGCCCTTGGTCACGTTGGCACCCAACTGCAGGTGCGTACGCGAACCGCAGCTCTTCATCGCCTGCGCGTCGGTGTTGGCGACGACGAACTCGACGCCTTCGATGTTTGCGTTAAGCATGTGCGCCACGGCATTACCGCCGCCGCCGCCCACGCCGATGACCTTGATTACTGCATTCGGTGCGAGTTTTTCGATGAGTTCAAACATTTCCCGTCCTCCGTAGAGCATCGTTGTCGTTGTATCCGCAGGCGTCGACGTTCCTGTCGCCCTTTGGTGGTGGACGAACATCCATTCGTCCATAGCGGGGCCTCCTGCCCTGCCAAAATCAAAAATTCTTGGTGATCCAGCCGCGCAACTTGTCGACCAGGCCACCCACGCTGCCGCCCGTCGGGCCACTCGCGCGCATGCCGCCCGCTCGGGCGCCATGCAACAGCAGGCCCACGCCGGTGGAATGCAACGGATTGGCGATGACTTCACCCAGCCCCGAGATGTGTTGCGGCACGCCGATGCGCACCATCTTGTGGAAGATCTCCTCGGCCAGTTCCAGCGCGCCTTCCATGCGCGACGCACCGCCGGTGAGCACCACGCCGGCCGCCACCAGGCTTTCGTAGCCGGAGCGGCGCAGCTCGTCCTGCACCATCTCGAAGATTTCCTCGTAGCGCGCCTGCACCGACTGCGCCAGCGACTGGCGGGCCAGGCGACGCGGCGGCCGATCGCCCACGCTGGGCACCTGGATGGTTTCTTCCGCGTGAGCCAGCTGCGCGAGTGCGCAGGCGTACTTGATCTTGATTTCCTCGGCATGCGCGGTAGGCGTGTGCACGCCGTAGGCGATGTCGTTGGTCACCTGGTCACCGCCCACCGGCAGCGACTTGGTGTAGCGGATCGCGCCCTGCGTATAGATGGCGATGTCGGTGGTGCCCGCGCCGATGTCGACCAGGCACACGCCCAACTCACGCTCGTCGTCGGTCAGCACCGACTTGGCGCTGGCCACGGCCGAGGGCACCAGCTCGTCCACGGTGAGACCGCAGCGCTGGATGCACTTGGAAATGTTCTGCACCGCCGCTGCGGCGCCGGTGACCAGGTGAACGCTCGCTTCCAGACGCACGCCGCTCATGCCCACGGGCGAGCGGATACCGTCCTGGCCGTCGATGCGGTATTCCTGCGACTCCTTATATAGAACCTTGCGATCGGCGGGGATCGCCACGGCGCTCGCCGCTTCCAGCACCTGGTCGAGATCGCCGGGCGTCACTTCGCGATCGCGGATCGCGGCGGTGCCGTGGGAATTCTTGGTTTCCAGGTGGCTGCCGGAGATCGAGGCGTAGACCGAGCGGATGTCGCAGCCGGCCATCAGTTCGGCTTCTTCCACGGCGCGCTGGATCGAATGCACGGTGGATTCGATGTCCACCACCGAGCCGCGCTTCATGCCGCGTGATACGTGCGTGCCGATGCCGATCACTTCGATCGGTTCGCCCGGCTCGTACTCGCCGACGATCGCCACCACTTTCGAGGTGCCGATGTCGAGGCCGACCACCAGTTGCTTGTCGTTCTTGGTCTTCATGTGCGGGGTGAGCCTCCAGCGTTCACGGTGCTCGCCTGCGGCGGCCATCGAACGGCAAATCCATTGGTGTAACGAAGATCGGCATAGGCGAAGCCCTCGGTGTGGCCAGCCATCAGCTGCGGGTAGACGTCGAGGAAGCGGCGCAGACGGCGACCGGCCTGGTCGCGATCACCAACGACGATCTGCGCGCCGCTGTTCGTGGTGAGGCTCCAGCTGCCACGCTCGGTGAGCGCGACGCCGGTGATTTTCAGGCGGGTGTTGAGGAACGCCTTCTGCGTTTCCGCATAGAAGCTCACCACTTCCGCCAGGCGCGTATCAGGACCGCGCAGATCAGGCAGGTCCGTGTTGGCCGACACATCCGGCACGTCGAACACCAGGCCCTGGCGGCTGATCAGGCGCTTCTCGTTCCAGCGCGCGAACGGCTGACGTTCGTAGATGCGCAGGATCAGCGTATCGGGCCAGCGCTTGCGCGCCTCAACCGATTCCACCCACGGCAGCGCGGCGACGGCCTTCTGCACGCCATCCAGGTCGAGCGCGAAGAAACCCTTGCCGAGGCGGGGCATGACGACATTGCGGAGTTCATCCGCCGTCACATGCTTGAACTCGGCCTGCACCGTCAACTGGGTCACCGGCCAACGATTGGCCGCAAACCATCCGCACAGCACGCCGACAACCGGCAGCGCCACGAGCGCGATGGCCAAAACCCAGGCAACGAGGCGGATGGTTCCCCTCACACACCCTCCCGGAAGCTCGTTTCCAGCACGCGCCAGCACAGCGTCTGGTAGTCGATGCCAGCGACCGCGGCAGCCTTGGGCACCAGCGAATGCGAGGTCATGCCCGGCGCGGTGTTCACTTCCAGCAGCCAGTTGCGGCCTTCGCGGTCGCGCATGATGTCGACGCGGCCCCAGCCCGAGCACGCCAGCGCATCGAACGCGCGCAACGCCAGCGCCTGCATCTCGCGCTCGTCGTCGCCACGCAGTCCGGGGCAGATGTACTGGGTGTCTTCGGCGATGTACTTGGCGTTGTAGTCGTAGTACTCGCCCTTGGGCACGATGTTGATGGTGGCCAGCACCTGGCGATCAAGCACGCCGACGGTGTACTCGCCGCCCTCGATCAGCGTCTCCATCAACATGTCGCCGGGATAGCGCTGAGCCAGCGCTACGGCGGCGTCGAGGTCTTCTTCCTTGAACACGCGGGTGACGCCGACGCTGGAGCCTTCCCACGCCGGCTTCACGATCAGTGGAAAACCGACCTCGCGTGCTGCCGCGTGCACATCGGCGCCACGCGGCAGCGCCTTGAACTTCGGCGTGGGCAGGCCAAGCGCCTGCCACACCAGCTTGGCGCGGATCTTGTCCAGCGACAGCGCCGAACCCAGCACGCCGGAACCGGTGAACGGAATGCGCAGCGACTGCAGCGCGCCCTGCAGCTCGCCGTTCTCGCCACCGCCGCCGTGCAGGATGTTGAACACGCGGGCGAAGTGGCCGGCGCGCACGGCATCAAGCAGCGCCGGGATGCCGTCGATGGCATGCGCATCCACGCCGCGCGCCTGCAGCGCCGCGAGCACGTTGCGGCCGGAATCGAGCGACACCTCGCGCTCGGCCGAGCTGCCGCCCATCACCACGGCAACGCGGCCAAACTGTGCAGGGTCGGTAATGGTCTTGCTCACTTGTTCGTCCTCAGGCTGCCAATGTTTGCCAGCTCCACCGCCGCCGCGCCGATATCGCCGGCGCCGAGCAGCAGCAACAGATCACCGTCGCGCAGCAGCGCGGGCAGTGCTTCCTTGAATTCGCGCGGATGCTCGATCAGCACCGGATCGACCTTGCCGCGCGAACGCACCGCACGCGCCAGCGCGCGGCCATCGGCGCCGGCGATCGGCGCTTCGCCGGCCGGATAGACGTCCGTCAGCACCAGCACGTCGGCTTCAGCCAGCACGTTGGCGAAGTCGTCCAGCAGGTCGCGCGTACGGCTGTAGCGATGGGGCTGGAAGCCGACGACGAGACGACGATCCGGCCAGCCGCCGCGCGCCGCGGCAAACACCGCGGCAAGTTCGCGTGGGTGATGGCCATAGTCGTCGACCAGCAGCGCGCTGCCCTTGTCCAGCGCGATCTCGCCACGACGATGGAAGCGACGACCCACGCCCTGGAAGTTTTCCAGCGCACGCGCGATGGCCTCGGCTTCCACGCCCAATTGCCAACCCACCGTGGCGGCGGCCAGCGCATTGAGCACGTTGTGACGACCCGGAAGGTTGAGCTTGACGTGCAACGCGTCGTTGCGGCCCGGCAACCACAGGTCGAAATGCATCTCGAATCCGTGCTGCGAGAGATTGCTCGCACGCACGTCGGCATCCTTGGCGTCGATGCCGTAGGTCATCACGCGCCGGGTGGTGGACTTGGCCAGCTCGACCACTTCCGGGTCATCCATACACAGCACGGCAAGACCGTAGAACGGCAGGCGATGCAGGAAATCGTTGAACGCCTTCTTCACCAGGGCGAAATCGCCGTGGTAGTTCTCCAGGTGATCGGCGTCGATGTTGGTGACCACCGCGACCACCGGTGACAGCATCAGGAACGAGCCGTCGGACTCGTCGGCCTCGGCCACGATGTACTGGCCCGTGCCCAGGCGCGCATTCGCACCGGCCGCGTTGAGCTGGCCGCCGATAACGAAGGTCGGATCGTAGTTGGCTTCGGCCAGCACGCTCGCCGCGAGACTCGTCGTGGTGGTCTTGCCGTGCGTGCCGGCAATGGCGACGCCACGGCGGAAGCGCATCAGCTCGCCCAGCATCTCGGCGCGGGGCACGACTGGAATGCGTGCAGCGCGCGCAGCCTGCAACTCGGGGTTCTCGGCGCTGATGGCGCTGGAGGTGACCACCACATCGGCGTCACCGATGTTCTCGGCGGCGTGGCCGACATGCACGTCGATGCCAAGCGCGGACAAGCGTTGGGCCGTCGGCGAATTGGCGCGATCGGAACCCGAAACGGCATAGCCCAGGTTGTGCAGCACCTCGGCGATGCCGCTCATGCCCACGCCGCCAATGCCGATGAAGTGCACGCGGCGGAACGTGGTCATCAAATCTTCGTGCGCGAGCAGGCGGCGCGGCGTCATGCGGCTACCTCCATGCAGGCGCGCGCAATCACGGCGGCGGCATCGGGCTTGGCCAGCGAACGCGCGGCTTCGCCCATGGCGATCATGCGCTCGCGATCATCCAGCAGCGCTTCGAGGCGCTGCGCCAACTGCTGTACGTCCAGTTCCTTCTCCTGCATCAACTCGGCCGCATGCACGGCGACCAGCGCCTCGGCATTGCGGGTCTGGTGGTCATCCACCGCGTAAGGGAACGGCACGAGCACGGCGCCAAGACCGGCGGCCGTGAGCTCGGCCAGCGTGAGCGCGCCTGCGCGGCACACCGCGAGGTCAGCCCAGGCATAAGTGCCAGCCATGTCTTCGATGAAGGGCACGATCTGTGCCTCGACGCCCGCCTTCGCATAAGCCGTGCGCGCTTCGTCGATGCCACGATTGCCGCACTGGTGCAGCACCTCGGGGCGCTGCGCCGGCGACATCATTGCCAGCGCCTGGGGCAGCGCGATGTTCAAGGCGCGGGCACCAAGGCTGCCACCAAGCACCAGCAGGCGCGGACGACCGGTGCGCCCGGCCATGCGCTCGCGCGGCGCGGCCAGCGCGGCAATCGCGCCACGAACCGGATTGCCCACCCACTCCGCACCCGGCAAAGCGTCGCTGAAACCGGCGAGCACGCGCCTGGCGTAACCGGCCAGCTTGCGATTGGTGAAACCGGCGACGCGGTTCTGTTCGTGTACCAGCAGTGGACGATGCGTCAAGCGCGCGGCGATGCCACCGGGACCCGCCACGTAGCCGCCCATCGACAACACGCTGCGCGGCTTGATGCGACGGAGCGCCTTGAGCGATGCAAGCAGCGCGCGGGCGAGCATGAAAGGAGCCAGCAGGCGCGTCTTCATTCCCTTGCCGCGCAATCCGCCCACCGGCACGGTCACCAGCTCGATGCCGTGCGCGGGCACGACCTTGGTCTCCATGCCACCTTCGGCACCGAGCCATACCACCGGCACGCCCTGCGCGCGCAACGCTTCGGCCACGGCGAGGCCAGGGAAGATATGCCCTCCGGTTCCGCCAGCCATGATGAGCACCGGCGCGGTCATGCGATCACCGCTTCGCGCGCAGGTACCGAAGCCACGGCGGCATTCGCGTCGGGCACGGCATTGGCCGGATTGCGCGCCGCCATCTGGCGCGCATCGAAGGCGCGGTTGATCTCGTAGGTGGTGCGCAGGAGCACACCCGCCATCGCGCAGGTCAGCACGATGGACGAACCGCCATAACTGATCAGCGGCAGCGTCAAGCCCTTGGTGGGAAGCGCGCCGAGGTTCACGCCGATCGACACCATGGTCTGCAGGCCAAGCATCAGCGACACGCCGAAAGCGACGTAGCCTGCAAATCGCTGGCCGACCTCCATGCCCTTGAGGCCGAGATACAGCCCGCGCCCCACCGCCAGCGAAAACAGTCCCATCACCAGCAGGATGCCGGCCAGCCCCAGTTCCTCCGAGATCACCGCAAAGATGAAGTCGGTGTGCGCTTCGGGCAGATAAGACAGCTTGAGCACGCTGGAACCCAGGCCCACGCCGGTCCATTCGCCACGGCCGATCGCCATCAACGACTGCGTGAGCTGGAAGCCGTCGTTGAACGGATCGGCCCAGGGATCGATGAACGAGGTGAGGCGACGCATGCGGTACGGCTCGAACTTCGCCACGAACCAAAGCAATGCAACCACCGGCAGGCCCATGCCACCGAGATAGACCGGCTTGGCGCCACCCAGCCAGATCATGCCAATGGTCACCGCAATCATCAGCGTGGCCGAACCGAAGTCCGGCTGCGCCAGCAGCAGCACGACGAACCCGCCGGCCACCATGATCGGCTTGAACAAACCCCAGAAACTGGTTTCCACGCTCTCGCGATGGCGCACGAGGTAACTGGCCGTATAGACGACCAGGATCAGCTTCACCGCCTCGACCGGCTGGAAGCTGGTTATAAGAAAGTTGAGCCAGCGGCGCGCACCGTTGATGCGCATGCCGATGCCAGGCACGAATACCAGCAACAACAACAGCACAGCGCCGCCGAGCAGCAGATACGCATGCTTCTCCAGCAGCTTCAGCTCGGTGCGCATGGCGATGGTTGCCAGCACCATGCCGATGCTGAGGAACAGCAGATGGCGCTTGAGAAAATAGAACGCGCCGATGTGCTGGCTCTCGGCCACCGCGATCGAGCTGGACGCCACCATCACCACGCCGATGCATGCCAGACCGACGAGCGCGATCACCAGCGGCATATCGAAGCTGCCGCGGGGTCCGAGTCGTCGTTTGGCCTGGGTGGCGTCAAAGAACATGATCAGCGCACCTTCAACGTGGCGAGGCCGATCAGCACCAGCACGACGCTGATGATCCAAAAGCGCACGATCACGCGGGGCTCCGGCCAGCCCTTGAGTTCAAAGTGGTGATGAATCGGCGCCATGCGGAACACGCGCTTGCCGGTCATCTTGAAGCTGGCCACCTGGATCATCACCGAGGCGGTTTCCATCACGAACACGCCGCCCATCACCAGCAGCACGATCTCCTGGCGCACGATCACCGCGATCGCGGCAAGCGCCGCACCGATCGCCAGCGCGCCCACGTCACCCATGAACACCTGGGCGGGATACGTGTTGAACCAAAGAAACCCCAGGCCCGCGCCGGACAGCGCGCCGCAGAAGATCGCCAGCTCACCGGCGCCAGGAATCGAAGGGATGCCCAGGTATTCGGAGAACACTTTGTTGCCGGCGAGATACGCGAAGATGCCCAGGGCACCCGACACCAGCACGGTCGGCATGATGGCGAGGCCATCCAGGCCGTCGGTGAGGTTCACCGCGTTGGAGAAGCCCACGATCATGAAGTAGGCCACCACCACGAACATGACGCCCAGCGGCACCGCGACCTGCTTGAACAGCGGCACGTACAGTGCCGTCTCCGCGACGGGCGTGACGCCCGTCGCATGCGGCGCCGTGTAGTAGAGGAAAAGCGCGGCGGCGAGTCCAAACACCGACTGCCAGAAATACTTCCAGCGCGAAGCCAAGCCGCGGCTGTCTTTCAACACCAGCTTCTTGTAGTCGTCGTAGAAGCCGATCACGCCAAAGGCGAGCAGCACGGCAAGTACCAGCCACACATAGCGGTTATGCAGATCAGTCCACAGCAGCGTGGCGATGCTGACCGCCAGCAGGATCATCACGCCACCCATGGTCGGCGTGCCGGCCTTGGACAGATGCGTCTGCGGGCCGTCCTTGCGCACTACCTGGCCGGCCTTGAGGTCGGCCAGCTTGCGGATGACGTTGGGGCCAAACAGCAGCGACATCGCCAGCGCAGTGAGCGCGGCCATGATCGTGCGGAAAGTGATGTACTGAAACAGGTGCAGGGCGGTGAAGTGCCTAGCCATCCAGTCTGCGAGTTCAAGCAGCATCGGATGCGCCCTCCCCTGTTTTCTTGTGGTTGCGAAGCGCGGCGACCACCTGATCCATGCCGGACGAGCGCGAGCCCTTGACCAGGCAGGCGACGCCGCTGTGCAGATGTTGTTTCAGTGCGGCAGTCAGTGCTGCCTTGTCGGCAAAGTGTTCGCCGCGCTCGCCGAACGCCTTCACCGCCGCTGCGCTCAGCGGACCCACAGCAAACAGGCGATCGATGCCGCGCTGCCGTGCGCGCTCACCGATGCCGGCATGCAGCGCCAAGGTGTTTTCGCCCAGTTCCGCCATGTCGCCCAGCACCAGCCAGCGCTCGCCCCCCGCAATGGCCAGCGTGTCGATGGCCGCGCCGACCGAGCCGGGATTGGCGTTGTAGCTGTCGTCGATCAGCGTCCAGCCACCGCTCATGCGCTCGAACTGCAAGCGCCCGGCGACACCGGGCACGTTCTCGAGGCCTTCCACGATGATGTCGAGCGGCACGTCCAGCGCCAACGCGATCGACGCGGCAGCCAGTGCGTTGGCGATGTTGTGGCGGCCGGCCAGCGGCAACTGCACTTCGGCATCGCCCACCGGCGTGCTCAGCAGGAAGTGCGAGCCGTCCACGCGCTGATCCAGGATGTCGGCGCCCACATCGGCCTTGTGATCCAGCCCGAAACGCAGTTGACGACGCGTACCGGCCAGCCCCGTGAAGAAGCTGGCGAACGCTTCGTCCGCATTGATGATCGCCACGCCATCGACCGGCAATGCCTGATAGAGCGCGCCCTTGGTCTCGGCTACGCCTTCCACGCTGCCCATGCGCTCAAGATGCGCGGGCGCGATGGTGTTGACGAGGCCGATATCGGGCCGGGCGATGGCGGCGAGATAGGCGATGTCGCCCGGCTTGCCCGCGCCCATTTCCAGCACCGCGTATTCGGTGTCCTGCGGCATCGCCAACAAGGTGAGCGGCAAACCAAGCTCGTTGTTGTAGTTGCCCGCGTTGACGTGCGTGCGGCCATGGCGCGACAGGATGGACGCCGTCAGCGTCTTCACCGTGGTCTTGCCGTTGGAGCCGGTGATGCCAATTACACGCACATTGCTTTGTGCACGCACCGCGCTGGCGAGATCGCCCAGCGCCAGGGCGGTGTCGTCGACCAGCACCTGCGTCAGGTCGAAATCGACCTTGCGCGTGACCAGCGCGGCGATCGCGCCCTTGGCCTTGGCGTCAGCCAGGAAATCATGCCCGTCGACGCGCTCGCCCTTGATCGCGACGAACAGGTCGCCCGGCCGCAGCTTGCGCGTATCGATGGCAACGCCGGTCACATCCACGTCGTCGCCGAGCAGGCGTCCGCGGGTCCACAGGGCAATGGCGCTCAGGCGCATCATGCTCGGGTCTCCAGCGCTTGGCGGGCTACCGCCAGGTCGTCGAATGGACGCTTCCCCGTCGCGCCTTCCTGATACGTCTCGTGTCCCTTGCCGGCGATCAGCACCACGTCACCGGCTTTGGCCGATGCAAGCGCGTGCTGGATGGCGGCGGCGCGATCGCGCTCGACCGTCGCCATTGCGGGATGACGAAGTCCGGCGACGATGTCCGCCACGATGACGTCGCCGTCTTCGGTGCGCGGATTGTCGTCGGTGATGATGATGGCGTCGGCCAGGCGCTCGGCGATTTCACCCATCTGCGGGCGCTTGCCGGCATCACGGTCGCCACCGCAGCCGAACACGCAGATCAGGCGGCCTTCGCAATGCGCACGCAGTGCCTTGAGCGCCTGCTCCAGCGCGTCCGGCGTATGCGAGTAATCGACTACCGCCAGCGGCAAGCCGTCGACGCCGCCAAGGCGGTTCATGCGGCCATTGATGGGATCCAGCGTGAACAGTGCATCGGCGATGCGCTCGAACGACTCGCCCATGGCACCGAGGCAGGCCACCACGGTCAGCAGATTGGCCACGTTGAATCGACCCAGCAAGCGGCTGCGAACAGCGCGCTCACCCCACGGCGTATGCAGGTTGAACGCGAGGCCTTCGGCGGACGTCACGACATCGGTCGCACGTACGTCGGCCGCGGCATCGCCCTCCGCGCTCAGGCGCAACGCGCGCACGCCTTGCGGGATGCGATCGGCAAGCGTGCGACCGAAAGCATCGTCGATATTGATTGCCGCAGCCTTCAGTGTCGGCCACGCAAACAGCTTGGCCTTGGCTTCGCCGTAGGCCTCCATGCTGCCGTGGTAGTCGAGATGGTCGCGGGTGAGATTGGTGAAGGCCGCCACTTCGAACGCGACCGCGCCGACGCGGCCCTGCTCCAGCGCGTGCGATGACACTTCCATCGCCACGTGCGAGGCGCCCTGGTCACGGAACGAGGCAAGCAGGCCCTGCACGTTGATCGCGTCCGGCGTGGTGCGCTCGCCTTCGTTGATCTGGCCATGCAGGCCGGCGCCCAGCGTACCGATGGTGGCCGCGCGGTGGCCGAGCAGATCCAGCGCCTGCGCCAGCAGCTGCACAGTGGAGGTCTTGCCGTTGGTGCCGGTGACGCCGATCACGCGCATCGCTTCAGACGGACGTCCAAAAAAGCGCGAAGCGATCTCGCCCACCTTGCCGTGCAGGCCGTCCACCCACAGCACGGGTACGTCGATGCCGGATGCGTCGGCCGCAGGCGCCTCGGCGAGCACGACGCTGGCGCCGCGCGCCACCGCGCCTTGGGCAAACGTGATGCCATGCGCGCGCGTGCCACGCAAGGCAACGAAGGCCTCGCCCGGGCGCACTTCGCGCGAATCCAGCGTGAGGCCCGAAACGACGATATCGCCGACACCCGGGGTATCGGCGATGTCTTTGAGCAATTGGTCGAGGCGTGCGCTCACGGCGTCACCTCTTCGATGGGAGCATCGGGCACGGGTTCCACGTCGGGCTGCTTGTTGCTGGTCAGGCCGTTCTGCCCCTGCAGCGGGCCGCCGACGTACCAGCGTCCGATGTTGTCCGGCGGCACGTCCAGCAGGCGCAGGGCACCATCCACGACCTTGGAAAACACGGGGCCGGAGACCAGCGCGCCGTAATAACTGCCCTTCTTCGGATTATCGATGATCACCACCGCCGCCAGGCGCGGATTGGAGGCGGGCACAATGCCGGCGAAGGCGGAGCTGTAGTTGTTCTT
>NZ_DASRZX010000042.1:0-39184 GCF_035685885.1 Dyella sp.
CCGCGGCGTCCGACGATGGATCGAATTCTTTCCACCACACGGCCCGCCGATCGGGTAGCACGAGCCAGTAGATGGGCGACCGACCCTCCTCAACCATCACCGCATCGCGCAGGGATGAGGACGCCGCTTCCAGTTCCGCCAACTTGCCCAAGGCGCGCATCTGATCAACGAACTGCTGCACTAGCCTGGCCCGTGGCCATGCGTCGGCATAGCCATGGCGCACGCGAAAATCCCGCTGCGGGTAGCGCAGGATGCGTGCCTGCAAGGCCGGTGTCGAAGCCACCAGCTCCAGCATCTGGCGCAACCGGATCGCCGATCCTTCGTCCTTCAGCCGGGTTCCATCAAGCGCGAGTCGCGCGTCGATCTGCAGGTTCGATGGTCCGCCGGTAAGGTGCATGACGGCATCGACGTGGGGACCTTCAAACGACACGATCGAAATCTCGGTGACATCCAGCTGTGCCTGCAGTGCGTGCAGCGCATCGGGCGCCTGGGATTCGACCTGGAGATGCTCCAGCCGCGGAGCCAGCCCCATGCCGAGCAGCGTTTCGAGCGCCGCGCCTCCCATGGTTTCTTCGAGCCGCTCCCGATTGGTCGCTCCGGCCGGCAGCAGCGCAGCAACAGCCATCGGCAGGTCGACGGCATACGTCAGCGCGCCGGTTCCCGTTCGCCAGGGCAACATCAGGTATTGCTGGGAATCGGAGCCTGCTGTCAACGTCGTGCCGTCGGCCAGCGTCATGTCGATACGGACATGGGGATAGTCGTCGGTGTGGCGGTCACTCAAGCCCTGCGTGAGCACGTCGGCCAGCACGTCCGGATGCCTGAGTTCATCGCGCAAGGCCTGCAGCCGTGCCGGCTCCAGCTTCGAATAGACGCCTTCGTCCGATGCCTCGGCAAACGCCCGGTCGACCTGCGCCTGGATATTGGCGATCGCCGGCTGCAGCGCCTGAAGATCCACGCGCGGACGAGGTGCCGCGGTCATCGCGTCCTTGAGTCGACTGACGGCGCTCGCCGGTAACGACACTTCGGGATAGACCTGCTCTTTCTTCCGGTCTCCCATCCCTTTGCTTTCGGTACCGCTCCAGCGATAGCCGTCCGCTGTCTGCTCAATCACCAGACGAGTCTGGAACGGCGCGTCGGGATTCAGGCCACCCCAGAAGGATTCGATCACCACATGCACTACGGCTGCCGTCGATGTCGTTTGAGCGTGGGCCGGCGTCATGGCACACAAAACCAGCGCAGCTGCGAGCACCCACAGGCATGGATTGCGTCTGCTCATGATTCCCCCCGGAAACGGTGCTCGGACGTGGTTGCGAGCTTGCCGATGATCACGCCTGCCCGCAAGCCAGGCTAAACGGGATAGCCGACAGCCCGACTGATGCTCAATCCGGATCGGTGTCGTAGCGCTGGACGTCCGCTGGCAGCTGCACCCAGGCGTGCCGCCGGCACTCGTAGACGGAAACCTGCGGTGGCGGAAAACCCGGATCGGCAAAGGCGCCCACGGCAACGGATACCGAGCCTTCGTCACCTTCTTCGGTGTGGAACACCGTGCTGCCGCAGACGGGGCAGAAGTGGAAGCGGAAGCGTGCGCCGTGGTCACCGGTGCGGACGAATTCCGTGGCGTTGCCGGTGACGGTGTAAGGCGTTTGATAGGACGCCAGCGCGGCGAACGCGCTGCCGGTACGTTGCTGGCAGGCCAGGCAATGACATACGCCGATGCCCAATGGCTCACCCTGCACGTGGATCTGAAGTTGCTTGCAGTAGCAGGAGGCAGTTCGTGCTGGCATGGGAACCTCGCGAGAGGAGCAAGCGTGCTCCGGTGCGGCGTGGAGGCACCGAACGATGCGGGCGACTGTAGCGCAACGCGGAGGGCGGCAAGGCCGCCGGTTGCGGCATCAGGTCGTTCGCGCCATGCCCCGGTGCGATTGGGTTAGAGTCCATCGCCATGTCCTTCCTCGCCAGCAGGAACCCTTCGCAGGACGCCGGTGCACATGCGGCCGACTTTGCGCTCAAAGGCGTGACCCGGCGCTATGGCACGGTGACGGCGCTGGACGACGTAAGTCTCTCGTTCGCGGCAGGCAGCACCACGGCGTTGATCGGCGGCAGCGGCGCAGGCAAGTCCACCGTGCTGCGCCTGTTGCTTGGGCTGGACTGGCCGGACCAGGGCGAAGTGCGCGCGTGGGGACAGCCGCTGCAACGGCAGCATGTGCTTTCGCTGCGCCAGCGCGTCGGCTACGTCATCCAGGAAGGTGGACTGTTTCCGCACCTCACGGTGCTGGGCAATCTCGCGTTGCAGCCGCGTTACCTGCGCTGGAACGCGCAGCGCATCGGTGAGCGCGCGCGCGAACTGGCCGAGCTCACGCGTCTCCCCGCCGATACGCTGCAACGCTATCCGCTGGAACTTTCCGGCGGCCAGCGCCAGCGGGTGGCGCTGATGCGCGGATTGATGCTGGACCCCGATGCGCTGTTGCTTGACGAACCGCTGGGCGCGCTCGATCCCATCGTTCGCCACGAACTGCAGGACGAGCTGAAGCAGCTGTTCGCGCAGTTGCGCAAGACGGTGATCGTGGTGACGCATGATCTGGCCGAAGCCGTCTGGTTTGCCGAGCGCCTCGTCCTGATGCGTGACGGACGCGTGGTGCAGCAAGGCAGTTACGACGATCTTCGCCATCGACCCGTGGATGGCTTCGTGGAAACCTTCGTGCGCTCGCAACGCCGGCTGCCGGATGACGGCGCATGAAGCACGTGCTGTTGGCCGTATTTTTTCTGCTCCCGGCGCTGGCAGGCGCGACGAGCCTGCGTATCGGCTCGAAGCAGTTCACCGAATCGGTAGTGCTTGGCGAGCTTGCGCGTCGTGAGGCACTCCAGGCCGGTGTCACCGTGGAACACAAGCGCGAGCTGGGCGGCACGGCCATCCTGTGGAGCGCGCTGCAGCACGGCGATATCGACGCGTATCCCGAATACACCGGCACGCTCACGCAGGAGTTGCTGAAAGGCATCGACCCGCAAGCCGATATCGCCACGCTGCGCCTGCGATTGGCACCGATGGGCATCGGCATCACCGACTCGCTGGGCTTCGACGACAACTACGCCATCGGCATGCGTGCACAACGTGCCGGCGAACTGGGCATTCGCCGCATCAGCGACCTGTCGGCGCATCCGCAACTTCGGCTGGGCTTCTCCAACGAATTCATGGATCGCGGCGACGGCTGGCCGGGCCTGCGCCAACGCTACGGGCTGGCGGCATTGCAGCCGCGCGGCCTGGATCACACGCTGTCGTATCGCGCGCTCGCCAGCGGGGCGGTGGATGCCATCGACCTCTACAGCACCGACGCGGAGATCGCCTACTACCACCTGAGCGTGCTTGAAGACGATCGTCGCTATTTTCCGCGTTACCAGGCCGTGTTCCTTTATCGGCTGGCGCTGGAACGCGACGCGCCAGGCTTCGTCGGCGCACTGAAGCAGCTGGCCGGTCGCATTGATGAGCCCGCTATGCGGCGCATGAATGCGGAAGCAAAACTGGAAGGCCAGCGCGAGTCGGACATCGCCGCGCGTTTCCTCGGCTTGTCGCCGGAAAGTCACGATGACGGCTTCTGGACGCGGCTGTGGCATCGCACGCGCGAACACGTGGGCCTTGCGGCTGCGTCGCTGGCGCTGGCCGTGCTGGTGGCCGTTCCGCTCGGCATCGTGGCCGCGCGCTGGCGTCGGCTGGGGCAACTGGTGGTCGGCCTCACGGGCGTGCTGCAGACGGTGCCGTCACTGGCGATGTTCGTGTTCATGATCCCGTTGTTCGGCATCGGCGCGTGGCCGGCACTCGCTGCGCTGTTCCTCTACAGCCTGCTGCCGATCGTGCGCAACACGCACGCCGGGCTGCTGGGGATTCCGCTGGAATGGCGCGAATCCGCGGCAGCGCTCGGCCTGCCATGGCTGACGCGCCTGCGCTGGATCGAGCTGCCTTTGGCGACACGTTCGATCCTCGCCGGCATCAAGACAGCCTCGGTGATCAATGTCGGCACGGCCACACTGGCCGCGCTGATCGGTGCGGGCGGTTATGGCCAACCCATTCTTACCGGCATCCGGCTCAACGATATCGGGCTCATCCTGGAAGGCGCGGTGCCCGCCGCACTGCTCGCCATCATGGTGCAGTTGTTGTTCGAGGGCATCGAGCGATGGCTGACGCCGCGCGGGCTGCGCATCGTCGCGCGCGAGTAGCGGTGCTTCGCCAACGCGAAAAAAAGCCGCCGGGGTGACCGGCGGCGAATGGGGAGTTGCGCCGGTCAAGCCGGCGCGTGCTCTCTTTCTACTTGGAGCGCGAATTACAGCGAGAAGTCGTACTTCACGCCAAAACGGATGTAGCGCGGCGCCTGGAAGCTGATCGGGCGGTTGTAGACCGGATCCTTGGTGCCGGGTGCCGTTTCGCCGAGATCCTGGCGACTCAGCACTTCCTGCTGGTTGAACACGTTGAAGATGTCCGCGGTGAATGCCAACTGGTGGTTGGCGAACGCGGGCTTCCACTGTGCGCTCAGGTCCAGCTGGTAGGTCCAGGGCGTGCGGCCCTCGGAGCCCCGCGAGTTGTAGTGGCCGTCGCAGTAGAAGTAGGCCTCGCCGTAGTTGATCGGATCATCCGGGGTCACGCCGATGCAGTTCTTCGGGCGGCCCGAGTTGACCAACACATTGGCGCCGAACAACCACTCCTGGTTGAGCTCGTACCAGCCGTAGGCCTTGATCTGGTGGCGACGGTCGTTCGGCAGCGGGCCGTTGGCGCCGACCATCAGCTCCGGCGCGTCCCAGTCCTGCGTCACCGACGGATCACGCTGGCCGATGTCGGACTTGAGCAGGCCTTCGGAGTTGCCGAAGCTGTGCGACAGCACGTACTCCAGCTTGCCGAACCACTGGTCGGTGAAGCGATGCTCCAGGTACATGTCGAGCGCGAGGTACTTGCGCTTGAGATCCGGGAAGCCCAGGTCGTCCTTGGTCAGCTTGAACTCGCGGAAATCGCCGTTGCCGGTCATGTCCACCAGGAAGTTGTTGCCCTTGCCCGGGTTGAACAGGTAGCAGCCGTTGAGCACGGCATTGCTCATGTCGATGTTGTTGCGCGTGGCGTACTTCTCGAACGGACGCGTATCGCACATGTCGTCGATGATGTTCTTCAGGTCGCGATAGATGACCTTGCCGCCAAACGTCCAGTCGGTGCCGAGCGTCTTGTCGAAGCCCAGGATGTATTCGTCCTGGTAATACGCGCCCAGGCCCTTGGCCGCCACGGTGCGCGGATCGGGCGTGGTGCCGTCTTCGGCGTTGAGATAGACCTTGTCACCGTAAGGAACGAAGCCGATCGGCTTGCCGGTGGCGTCGATGCCGGTGAACGTGCCGTACTGGCTGCTGTAGATCGACGCGGACGCGCCACGGATGGCCACGTTGGAGGGCACGGCCAGGTGGTAGCGGCCGGCGTTGGCGTAGACCTTGAAGGTGGAATCGCCGAAGACGTCCCAGCTCAGGCCCAGGCGCGGCGCCAGCTGGTGACGCTGCTTGGCGTAGATCTCGCCGCCGCCGTTGAAGTTGCTGAACTGTTCGTTGCGCAGGCCCATGTAGGCGAGCCAGTTGTCGGCGAACTGCCAGTGGTCTTCGATGTACTGCGCTTCCTGCTCCACCTTGACGTTGGCGGCGGCGCGGAACACGCGATAGTCGACCAGGTTCACCGTGCCAGCCGGGAACACCAGATGGCGGCTCGGCACCGTGAGCGATGCCGGTGCCTTGGCATAGCTGTAGCGCTGGTCAGCCTCGTAGGCCGTGCCCGAGTACGACTCCAGCGTCTGGTCGTCCAGACCGACGCGCAGGTCGTGGCTGCCCAGGCGATATTCGATGTCCAGACGACCGCCGTGGGTCTTGTCCTTCGCGCCCGGCGCGAGCACGGTGCCCACGAGGTAGCACTTGGGCGGATTGAACACGGTACCGCCACTGACGTACGAGCCGGTGACGTAGGGGCAGGCGCCGCCGCCGTTGCTGGCCGGATCCTGCACGTGGTCGGACTTGCTGGTGCCGTACAGCGCGCTGACCGTCAGGTTGTCGGTGACATAGCCGGTGTACTTGCCGATGTAGTACTCGCCGCCAGGGGTTGCGCCAGCGCCGCCATCGTAGTTCTTGAGGTCGATCGTGCCACG
The DNA here is from genome assembly GCF_035685885.1 of Dyella sp. Taxonomy (GTDB): domain Bacteria; phylum Pseudomonadota; class Gammaproteobacteria; order Xanthomonadales; family Rhodanobacteraceae; genus Dyella. Next base: position 6,156 of record NZ_DASRZX010000042.1, read on the forward strand.
CTTGGCGCCGCTGTTATGGGTGCCGTAGTTGTAGTCGTAGATCTGGTCGTTCTCGTTGCTCTTGTCGCTGAAGCCCGTGAACTCGACGATGTGGTTGTCGGTGATGTTCCAGTCGACCTTGGCCAGCCAGCGCGTGGTCTTGAGGTCGTAGTAGTTCACCGACGAGTTGCCGGCCTTGTCCGGGCCGGCGGCCACGATCTGGCCGTTCTGCTTGAGCAGGTCGGCGGTGGCATAGATGAACAGCTTGTCCTTCACCAGCGCGCCACCGAGGTAGGCGCCGTATTCGGTGCTCCAGCTCGTGTTGTCGTGGCGGTACTGATACAGCGAGTTGTCCGATGGCTGGATGATGTTGCGCGGGGCCGAGCGCAACGCTTCAGGAATCCAGTAGGCGGCCGCGCCGGCCTTCCACTCGTTGGTGCCGCGCTTGGTGATGATGTTCACCACGCCGCCGGTCGAACGGCCGTATTCCGCGCCGTAGCCGCCGGTCAGCACCTGCTGCTGGTCGATCGCGTCGAACGGCAGCTGCGCCAGGCCGATGCCGGTCAGCGAGTTGGTCACCGAATAACCGTTGATGTAGTACTGGTTCTCGGCGGCCGACGCGCCACCGAACGAACCCACGTTGCCATAGCGCGAATCGCCCAGCACGACGCCGGGCGCGAGCAGCGCAGCCGCGGTCACGTTGCGTGCCACCGGCACCTTTTCCAGCTGCTCGGAGGTGAGCACGGTGCGCGAGTCCATCGAGGACACGTCGATGGCCGGCAGGGCGCTGGCGATCACCGACACGCCTTCCAGGTTCTGCGCGCTCGCCGCGGCGGTCGTGCCGCCAAACGACACGTCGATACCGGTGCCCACCTGCACGCTGACGTTGTTGCGCGCTTCGACAGCGACGCCGTCCTTGACCAGCGTCACCTTGTACTTGCCCACCGGCAGCGATGCGGCGCGGTAGCGACCGTTCTGGTCCACCGCGATCTCGCGGTTGAGGCCAGTGTCGACGTTCTCGAGGCGGATGCTGCTACCTGCGTTTGCCTGGACCTGGCCGAAGATCACGCCCGAAGCATTGGACTGGGCCATGGCAACACCGGCCAGCCCCACACTCAGCGCCGCGGCCAAAGCCGTACGACGCCAGGAGGCATGGCCTCCCAACACGAAACTGCTCATTCGATTTCTCTCCCCAAACACGGTGGCCAAAGGCCGAATTGCGCGTTGCGCGCGTCATGAACCCCAGAGCTTGCGGACAGCGCTTGCGGCTGCCGTTATTCCTTGCGGGCATCCCCATGCCCTTGCGGAATTCGCAATATCTAACGATCCCTAGGCTAAAAGTAATAGTGGCCGTCGGCGAAGGTCAACGGGACATGTAAGGGAAATCCTTGCGCGAAACTGACTTTGTGCTTCACAAAAACGTAACTAGTTGCGCGACCGACAGAAAAGCGCCATCGCAAGAACCTAGGAATTTTTCTTGCCGACCGGGACCAGGCGCCGCCAGAGGCGCCACCGGCGGGCAAATCAGGATGACGACTCCCCAGAAAGACCGGCAGGGAAGAGGACGCGATCCCGCTTCCGTCCGCACTTATGCCCCACCTCCCACTAGAATCGCGCCGCCAGGTTCCCGGCTTAGCCGGGATGAAACGGGAAGCCGGTGCGCGTGACGCAAGGCCGGCGCTGCCCCCGCAACGGTAAGTGTGCGAATCGCCCCACGGGCCCAATGCCACTGTGTGCAAGCACGGGAAGGCGCCCGGGGGTGCATGGCCGGCAAGGCATGCCGCACGCGAGCCCGGAGACCGGCCCGGCGAACACAGAACCTGCCCCGCGGCAGGTTTCAGCGCGTGGCTCGCGGTGGGCGAAGCCAGACGTCCGCATGGCTCCTCGCCTGCCGCCGTTCTCCAGCCCATGCATGCCACGCACCCCGACATGCGGGCGCGCCGGAGCGCGCGTCCGCCAGGAATGCGCATGAAGAAGACCCTGCTGGCGACCGCCCTGCTGACCGCCACCCTTGCTGCCCACGCCGACGAAGCGGAGCAGGCCACCTCGCTGTCATCCGTCGTGGTCACCGCCACGCGCACGGCGATCACCACCGACGAGGCGCTCTCTTCGGTCAGCGTGATCACGCGCGCCGACATCGAGAGGCTGCAGCCCACCTCGGTGCGCGACCTGCTGGTGGGCCTGCCCGGCGTGTCGTTCGTGCAGGCCGGCGGACAGGGCCAGCTGAGTTCGCTGTTCCTGCGCGGCACCAACTCCACGCACACGCTGGTGCTGATCGACGGCGTGCGCATCGGGGCGGTCGGTGCAGGCTTGCCGGCGTTCGAGCAGATTCCGGTGGACCAGATCGAGCGCATCGAAATCGTGCGCGGCCCGCGGTCGAGCCTGTACGGCGCCGATGCGATGGGCGGCGTGATCCAGATCTTCACCCGGCACGGCGCGCAGGACGGCAAGCTCGATCCGTCGCTCAGCCTTTCCGCCGGCAGCCGCAGCTATGCGGACGGCCACGCGGGACTTTCCGGCGGCGACTCGCACGCGTGGTTCAACGCGGGCCTGGGCGGGCAATACACCGCCGGCATCAATGCCTGCCGCGTGGGCGCGGCAGAAGCCGGCGCGGGTTGTTTCGTCGACGAACCCGACCACGACGCGGACCGCAACTGGAACGGCATGGCCAACGCCGGCTACCGCTGGGACAACGGCACCGAGCTGGCGGCCACCTGGCTGCGCAGCAAGAACTTCGTCGAGTACGACGGCAGCCCTTACGGCGGCAACCAGGCCGTGAACGAGCAGGAAGTGGCCGGCGCACGGCTGAGCTTTACGCCACTGGCGCCGTGGAAGGTCACGCTCAACGCCGGCCAGAGCCGCGACGACAACGCCACGTACTACCAGGGCGTCTATGGCGACGCCTTCACGCCTTCCATGGTCTACCCGCGCGCACCGGTGGCGCATACCGATTCGCGCCGCAACCAGGCGTCCTGGCAGAACGATGTCGCGCTCGATGCCAACCAGCTGCTCACCGCCGGCGTGGACTACCAGCAGGAGCACATCGACAGCGACACCGGTTATCTCAAGAGCACGCGTGGCGACACCGGCGTGTTCGCGCAGTACCTGGGCACGTTCGGGCGCAACGAGGTGCAGCTTTCCGCACGCCACGACCACAACGACCAGTCGGCAACCACGACACCGGTTCGGCGGCGTGGGGTTACGCGTTCGACCACGGCCTGCGCTTGTCGGCCAGCTACGGCACGGCGTTCCACGCACCGACCTTCAACGACATCTACTACCCCTTCGGCTACGGCAATCCGGACCTGAAACCGGAAAAGTCGCGCTCGGGCGAACTGGGTCTCAGCCAGTCGCAGGGTGTATGGAACTGGGCCGTCAACGCTTACCAGACCACCATCACCGACCTGATCACGCTCGATGAGAACTTCGTGCCGCAGAACATCAGCCGCGCGCGCATCCGCGGGCTGGAAGCGCAGCTGGGTGCGAACCTCGGCGGCTGGCAGCTGCAGGGTTATCTCACGCTGATGCAGCCGAAGAACCAGGAAGGCGCCAACGACGGCAACCAGCTCCCGCGGCGGCCGGAACAGACGGCGCGCCTGGACATCGATCGCCGGTTCGGCGCGTTCGGCGTCGGCGCCAGCGTGTTCGCCGCGGGCAAGTCCTATGACGACCAGGCCAACCTGCACCGATTGGGCGGCTATGCCACCACCGACCTGCGCGCGAGCTACGACTTCCTGCCCCACTGGCGCGTCGAGGCCAAGCTGGCCAACGTGTTCGATCGCAGCTACGAGACGGCTTACTACTTCAATCAGCCGGGGCGGACATGGTTCCTGACGTTGCGATACAGCCCGGCGATGCGGTGAGCGGTTCCGCTTGAACCTCAGGCCTCGTGCCCCTCATCGTCATCCCCGCGGAGGCGGGGATCCAGCGACTTCCGTCCTTGCGTGGGCATTCAAAAGGCACTGGATGACTCGCTGCGCTCGCCCCTTCGGGGCCGCCCCAGGGGCGTCCTGCGCGCTTCGCGCGTGTCCCGCTTGACCCGCCTTCGGCTGTTGAACAGCGCCTCGCGGGGATGAGGACAGGAGGTTATGGGAGTTACCCACTAACGGCACATTCCCCGCAACACATTTGCGTGCATAAAGACGACTGAGGTGGCTCGCCCTGGTCGGCCTCACGCCCAGGCGCGGCGGGGGCGCGCCGCCATCAACGGTCCCTTGAACCCGTGAACCTGTTCGCGCCACTGATACGCCGCCCCATCGGCACTTCCGTGCTGGCGGTAGGCCTTGCCCTCGCCGGCATCTGGGCCTACCTGCTGCTGGGCGTGGCGGCGCTGCCGCAACTCGAATTCCCCGGCATGGTGGTTTACGTGGAGATGCCGGGCGCGAACGCGCAGACCATGGCCTCGACCGTGGCCGCGCCGCTGGAGCGGCACCTCGGGCGCATCCCCGGCATCAAGGAGATGCATTCGGAAAGCAACGACGGATCCACCTCGATCCGCATCCTGTTCAACTTCGGCAACAACACCGACAAGCTCGCGCGCGACGTGCAGGCGGCGATCAACGCCAGCACCGCGGACCTGCCCATCGCGAACATGCCGATGCTGCCGCGCTACTTCAAGTTCAACACCGCCAACATCCCGGTGCTGCTGCTGTCGCTGACGTCACAGACGCTGCCGCCGGACAAGCTCTACGACCTCGCCGACACGCTGATCAACCCCGCCATCGCGCAAATACCCGGCGTGGCACAGGTACGTGTCATCGGCGGTCGCCCACGCGCCGTGCGCGTGGAACTCAACACCGCCGCGCTCGCCAACAAGGGGCTCACCGCCAACGATGTGGCGAACGCGTTGCGTGCGGCCAATGTCACCTCGCCGCAGGGCGTGCTCTCCGACGGCCGTTCGCAGATGACGGTGACGGCCAACGACGCGCTGCATGATCCGGCGGAGTTCGCCGACCTGCTGATCGCCACGCACAACGGCGCGCCGGTGCGTCTGTCCGACGTGGCACGCGTCACCAGCGGCCAGCAGGACGAATACCAGGCCGCCTGGTTCAACGACCAGCGCGCGGTGGCGCTGCGCATCAGCAAGCGGCCCGAGGCGAACGCCGTGGCCACCGCCGATGCCGTGCGCGCGAAGCTGCCGCAGATGCGCGCGTGGTTGCCGGCGGACATCCAGATCACGCCGATCTTCGACCTCACCCAGACCACCAAGTCTGCGCTGCACGAGGTGCAGGTGGCGCTGATGCTGAGCATCGTGATGGTGGCGCTGGTGATGCTGGTGTTCCTGCGCCGTATCGGCCCCACGCTGATCGCCATGCTCAGCGTGCCGCTGTCGCTGGCAGGCGCCTTCGTGGTGATGTGGTCGCTGGGCTACACACTCAACACGTTGTCGCTGGTGGCGCTGGTGCTGTGCATCGGCTTCGTGGTCGACGATGCCATCGTGGTGATCGAGAACATCGTGCGCCATATGGAGCAAGGTGCGCCGCCGATCGAGGCCGCGCTGACCGGCGTGCAGGAAATCGGTTTCACCGTCGTCTCCATCACGCTGTCGCTGATCGCGGTGTTCGCTCCGCTGCTGTTCGGCAACAACCAGTTCACCCTGCTGCTGCGCGAGTTCTCGGTGACGCTGGCATCGGCGGTGGTGATCTCCGCGATCATCTCCCTCTCGCTCACGCCCGCGCTGTGCGGGCGCCTGCTGACCCTGGCCAATGCCGGCGGCCGCCAACCCAACCGGCTGGAACGGGCGCTCGAACGCTTCGACCGCAGCCTGCACCGCATCTACGAGCGCGCGCTGGGCTGGGCCATGCATCACCGGCGGCTGATGCGCTGGCAGCCGCTTATCCTGCTGGTGCTCACCATTGGCATGGCGATGGCGGTGGTGAAACTGTTCGGCTTCAACTTCATGCCACAGGAAGACATCGGCATGATCCAGGGCGACGTGCGCGCCGATTCCAACATCTCGCCCACGCTGATGGCCGAGCGCGCCCAGCGCGCCGCGGCCATCATGCGGGCGGATCCTGCCGTACTCGACGTCACCACCTTCCTCGGCAGCGATCGCGCCGGCGGCGTGGTCGGCAACCAGGCCACCATGTTCGTGGACCTCAAGCCACGCGGTCACGGGCCGGGAGAGCGGCCCGATTCCATCAAGGACATCATCACCCGCCTCAACAAGAGCTACGGCAAGCTGCCGGAACTGCGCGTCTCGCTCAATTCCATCGGCTTCTTCAACGACGACAACAACAGCGATCGCGGCAGCCAGAGTTTCGAACTGGTGAGCAGCAACGCAGGCGTGGACCTGCAGCCACTGGCGCTGGAAGTGACGCGGCTGATGCGCCGGCACAAGGAATTCCACGACGTCAGCAGCGACTACGACGATATCGACAAGCAACAGATGCTCACCGTGGACCGCGCCGCGGCGGGCCGCCTGCACCTGAACATGGGTCAGGTGGATTCGGCGCTGTACAACTCCTTCGGCCAGCGCCAGGTGTCGATCATCTATTCGGATATCAACCAGTACTGGGTGGTGCTGACGTCATCCGGCGAACGCTCGCTGCGCCCGGACACGCTGCTCAACACCTACGTGCGCGGCGACAACGGCAACATGGTGCCGCTGTCCGCCGTTGCACACATCCAGCCCCAGGTGACGCCCTCGTTCGTGATCCACACCAACCAGCTCGAAGCGGCCAAGATCTACTACAACATCGACCCCGGCTTCCCGCAGGACAAGGCGACGGACCTGATCAACCAGATCGTTGCCGACGCGCGCCTGCCCGCCGGCGTGCAGGTCGGCTATTCCGGCAGCGCTCAGAACCTGGAAGAAACGCGCTCCAACGCCAACGTGCTGCTGATCGGATCGATCCTGGCGATGTACATCGTGCTGGGCATCCTCTACGAGAGTCTCGGCCATCCGCTGACCATCCTCTCCACGCTGCCGGCCGCGGGCGCGGGCGCGTTCCTCGCCATGCTCGCCACCGGCACGCCGATGTCACTGATGGCGATCATCGCAATCCTGATGCTGATCGGCATCGTGAAGAAGAATGCCATCCTGATGGTGGATTTCGCCCTGGTGGCGCAACGCGAGCGTGGCCTGTCGCCGCCGGATGCGATCCGCGAAGCCGCGCTGGTGCGCTTCCGCCCCATCACCATGACCACCCTGGTGGCGATGGGCGCCGCGCTACCACTGGCCATTGGTTTCGGCATGGGTTCGGAATTGCGCGAGCCACTGGGCGTGGCGATCGTCGGCGGCCTGCTGGTATCGCAGCTGCTGACCTTGTTGAGCACGCCGGCCATTTATCTGTGGAACCACGACCGCAAGGAACGCAAGGCGGCACGCCAGGCGCGTCGCGCGGCGAAGCGGGCGTTGAAGGCGCAGACAGCGGCGGGATAAGAGCGGTAGTGCCTCTCCTGTAGGAGCGCACCCAGTGCGCGATCGCAGAGTGAAGTGTCGGCCTCGGGCTGTGGCGCACCGCGCATCCAGCAGAGCGATCGCGCACTGGGTGCGCTCCCACGGAAAAGCTCGCCAGACCCGCCGAAATCCCCCAGAACCAGCAAGAAACCAAGCCGAAAGAGAAAAAACCCAACCCATGCCTTTCGGCACGGACCGACTTCAGGCACATTCGCCGCACCCGCCCCCGCAGTCCAATATGGAAGCATGACGGCCTCTTGCGCCCGCCTTGCGCGGAACGTATGCCTTGGCTGCTGGTCTGCCAAGGCGGCGGGTGAGTGTGGTCCCCTACCGGTACGGAAACCTCTGTGAACATCTTCGCCCCATTGATCAAACGCCCAGTGGGCACCTCGCTGCTGGCGCTTGGCCTGCTGCTGGCGGGTGCCTTCGCGTACCGGCTGCTGGGCGTGGCGGCGTTGCCGTCGCTGGAGTTTCCGGGTGTTTACATCGTGGCGTCGGTGCCAGGTGCCAGCGCGCAGACCATGGCGTCGACGGTGCTGGCGCCGCTGGAACGCCATATCGGCCGCATCCCCGGCATCGACGACATGTACGGCAATGCCACCGAAGGCAGCGCGTCGATCCAGGTGCGTTTCACCTTCGACCGCACCGCCGACAAGGCCGCGCGTGATGTGCAGGCGGCCATCAACGCCGCGCAGGCCGACCTGCCGGAGATGCCTAGCCCGCCGCAGTACTTCAAGTTCGATACGTCGCAATTCCCCATCCTGCTGGTTTCGCTCACTTCCACCGGCCTGCCGCAGGACAAGCTCTACGATCTCACCGACACGCTGCTCAAGCCCGCCGTGGCGCAGATCCCCGGCGTCGCCCAGGTGCAGGTGTTCGGTGGCACGCCGCATGCCGTGCGCGTGGAGCTGGACATCAACGCGCTCGCCGCCAAGGGTCTCACCGCCAATGACGTGCGCAACGCGCTGATCGCAGCCAACGTCACCTCGCCGCAAGGCGTGCTCACCGATGGCCGTACCCAAATGACGGTGACGGCGAACGACGGCCTGACCGAGGCGTCCGACTTCGCCAACCTGCTCGTCGCCACCAGGAACGGCGCGCCGGTACGCTTGTCCGACGTGGCCAAGGTCACCAGCGGCCAGCAGGACATCTACCAGGGTGCCTGGTTCAACGGCCAAAGCACCGTGGCAATGCAGATCAGCAAGCGCCCCGAGGCCAATGCCGTCGAAACGGTCGACGAGATCCGCAAGCGATTGCCGGAGCTGCGCGCGTGGATGCCGGCCGACGTGCAGATCACGCCGATCTTCGATCTCACCCAAACCACCAAGTCCGCGCTGCATGAGGTGCAGGTCGCCCTGCTCATCAGCATCGTGATGGTGGTGATGGTGATGATGGTGTTCCTGCGCCGCCTGCGCCCCACGCTGATCGCCTCGCTCAGCGTGCCACTGTCGCTGGCCGGTGCCTTCGTGGTGATGCTCGCGCTGGGCTACACGCTCAATACGTTGTCGCTGGTGGCGCTGGTGCTGTGCATCGGCTTCGTGGTCGACGATGCCATCGTGGTGATCGAGAACATCGTGCGCCACATGGAAAAGGGCACGCCACCGCTGGAGGCGGCGCTGATCGGCGTGCGCGAGATCGGCTTCACCGTGGTGTCGATCACGCTGTCGCTGGTGGCGGTGTTCGCGCCTCTGCTGTTCGGCAACAACATGCTGATCATGCTGCTGCGCGAGTTCTCGGTGACGCTGGCAGTGGCCGTGGTGATCTCAGCCATCGTCTCGCTCACGCTCACGCCTGCGCTATGCGGCAAGTTCCTCAAGCATGAGGAGCCGGGCGAACATGTGCCGGGGCGCCTGGAGCGCGCGGTGGAACGCATGGATCGCGGCTTCCTTCGTGCGTATGAGCGCGCCCTGGACTGGGCCATGCGTTGGCGTCGCCTGATGCGCTGGACACCGATCATCCTGCTGGTGGCAACGTTCGGCCTGGGCGCCGCCGTGGTCGCCACCGCGGGCGGCAACTTCATGCCCGAGGAAGACATCGGCATGGTGCAGGCCGACATCCGCGCCGACGCCAACATCTCGCCCACCATGATGGCCACGCAGGTGCAGAACGTCTCCAAGATCATGGAGAAGGATCCGGCGGTGCTTGACGTGCTCACCATCCTCGGCGGCAACGACAGCAACGGTGCCGTCGGGAACATGGGCACCATGTTCGTCGACCTCAAGCCGCGTGGCAGCGGCCCACAGGATCGCCACGACCCGGTGAAGGTGGTGGTCGATCGCCTGTCCAAGCAGTACAACGCCATGCCCGGCGTCCGCGTCTCGCTGAGCCCCATGCAGTTCCTCGGTGGCGGCGGCAGCGGCGACAAGGGCACGAGCTACGAATTCCAGCTGATCGGCACCAACGGCGAGGACTTGCAGCCGTGGACGCTGAAGATGGTGCAGCAGCTGCGCAAGATGAAGGAGATGCGCGACGTCGGCAGCAACTTCGATCTGGTCGGCAAGCAGCAGATGCTGAAGGTGAACCGCGAGTCCGCCAGCCGCCTGCTGGTGAGCATGGGCGATGTGGACACCGCGCTGCTGAACTCGTTCGGCCAGCGCCAGGTGTCGGTGATCTATTCGGACATCAACCAGTACTGGGTGGTGCTCACATCCAGTTCCGCGACGTCGCTGAGCCCGGACTCGCTGCTCAACATCCGCGTGCGCAATGCCAAGGGCGAGATGATCCCGATCTCGGCGCTCGCACACATCGAACCAAACATGAGCCCGATGCGCATTCGCCATCACAACCAGCTGGAGGCCTCGACCATCAGCTACAACCTGGCCAAGGACGTGACCCAGGATGTCGGCGTGAAACTGGTGGAGAACGCCGGCATCGCCGTGGGCCTGCCCGAAGGCGTGCGAATCGAGTTCACCGGCCAGAACCAGCGCCTGCAGCAGGCCAAGTCCAACGGCATGGTGCTGCTGATCGGCGCGATCGTGGCGATGTACATCGTGCTGGGCATCCTCTACGAAAGCCTCGGCCACCCGCTGACCATTCTCTCCACCCTGCCCGCCGCGGGCGCCGGTGCCTTCCTCGCCATGTTCGTCACCCAGACACAGCTCACGCTGATGGCGATCATCGCGATCCTGATGCTGATCGGCATCGTGAAGAAGAACGCCATCCTGATGGTGGACTTCGCCCTGGTGGCGCAACGCGAACACGGCCTGTCGCCACCGGATGCGATCCGCGAGGCCGCATTGGTGCGCTTCCGTCCGATCACCATGACCACGCTGGTGGCGATGGGTGCCGCGTTGCCGCTGGCGATCGGTTTCGGCGTAGGTTCGGAGATGCGCCAGCCGCTGGGCGTGGCGATCGTCGGCGGTCTGCTGGTATCGCAGCTGCTGACCTTGTTGAGCACGCCTGCGATCTATCTGTGGAATTACGACCGCAAGATCCGCAAGGCGGCACGCCAGGCGCGTCGCGCAGCGAAGCGGGCGTTAAAGGCGCAAACGGCGATGGGTTGATTGCATGGTGACGGTTGTGGGAGCGCACCCTGTGCGCGACCGCAGCCAGCCAGATCAATGTCCCGCACGGCCTCCCTGGACGGCGGACTTGCCGCTCACCGGTGCGCTCCCGAGACACATGACCAACGATGCATGGAAACCCGCCATGCACCGTCTACCCAGGACGCCCCGGTGTTCAACCTCATTCGGCGGACGCAGGCACGCCCTGGCCGGTGGTCGGCGCCTGCTGGCCGGCCACGGCGGCCAGCTCGTCGGCGGTCTCGATGGGCTTGGAGAGCATGCGGGCGCGACGCCAGCCGCCCCATTTGTAGTAACCCATCGCCATCAGCATCGACGCCAGCGAGCCGAGCGGAAAGCTCCACCAGATGGCATCGACGCCCAATCGGTGCGTCAGCGCCAGCGCGAACGGCGGGCGGATCAGCCACATCGAGATGAACAGGATCACTAGCGGCGGCACCACGGCGCCGGTCGAGCGCACCACGCCGAACAGCACGAAGGTGACGCCGAAGAACATGAACGACCACACCGCGATGCTGTTGAGGTGCACGGCCTGCGCCAGCGCTTCACCGTCATTGGGCAGGAACAGGTTGAGCGCGACGCCGTTGAACACGTAGATCAACGCGATCAGCATGCCGCTGAGCAGGAAGTTGTAGAGCACGCCCACCTTGGTGATGCGGCTGACGCGATCCCACAGGTGCGCGCCGACGTTCTGCGCGGCCATGGAAGACACTGCCGCGCCGATGGCCATCGCCGGCATCTGCACGTAGGTCCACAGCTGCGTGGCCGCGCCATAGGCCGCCGTGGTCTTGGAGCCGTATTCGTTGACCATGTGGATCATGATCATCGCGGAGCTGGAGATGACGATCATCTGCAGGCCCATCGGCAGGCCCTTGAAGACCAGCGAGCGCAGGATCTCCATGTCCGGCTTGAGATAGCCCAGTTCATGGCTGGTGAGGCGCAGGAAATGCTTGCGCCGATACAGCGTCACCAACAACGCGACCAGCGCCACCGACTGCGCGATCAGCGTGGACGTGGCCGAACCGGCGATGCCCATCTTCGGAAACGGACCCACGCCGAAGATCAGCAGCGGGTTCAGCACGATGTCCATCAGCACCGACAGTCCCATGAAGAAGAACGGCGTGCGCGAATCGCCCGCGCCGCGCAGCGTCATCATCAGGAAGGCGTAGAAGTACATCGACGGCACGGCGATGAAGATGATGCGCAGGTATGGCACGGCAAACGCCTGCGCGTCGACCGGCGTGTTGAGCGCGGCGAGCATCCATGGCGTGCCGAGACAGCCCGCGATGGCGACCAGGATCGACACCATCACGAAGAAGGTCACGCCGGTGCCAACTACGCGCTTGGCCTCCAGCATGTTGCGCGCGCCCAGGCTCTGGCCGATCAGGATGGTGCAGGCCATGCTCAGGCCGAATACCGCGCCCAGCAGCAGGAACAGGATCAGGTTGGCGTTGCTCACCGCGGTAAGCGCCGCTTCGCCGAGGTAGTGGCCGATCCACATGGCGTTGACCGAGCCGTTGAGCGATTGCAGCACGGTGCTGCCGAGGATCGGCAACGCAAACAGCAGCAGCGTGCGCGCGATCGGGCCTTCGGTCAGCAGGGGTTGCCTGGCGGCAAGGGATGACATCGAGAAGTTTTCCGCTGGGGGTGAGGTGTTGTCGGCTGTCGGGGATCAGGCGCTGACGGATGCATCGTCCCACGCCCGCGATGCCAACCGGCGCACATGTTCGCGTACATCATCCGGCCACGCATCGGTGAGCGCCGTGAAACGTCCTCGCTCGCCACGCCAGAAGGCGCGGGTGGCTTCTTCGTAGTCGGGCAGGTTGCCGGCCATGGCCAGCATGAACCGGTCCAAGGCCTCGCCGGCCTCCCGCACGCGGTCACGGTCGCCACCGGCACGACGCGCCTCTTCCACCAGCCGGCGCAGCACGGCCGATGCGCCGCCCGGCTGCGCAGCCAGCCAGTCCCAATGGCGGGGAAGCAGGGTAACTTCGCGAGCCACCACACCCAGCTTCGGCCGGCCTGGTCCGCGGGGCGCGGGAGCCGGTTCGGCCTCGGGCGCCCATGGCAGCCGGGCCAGCATCTCCTCCGGCGTGCCGCGGAAATCCACATCGATCTGACGGCCCGTGCCGTCGTCGAATACCAGCACCGGTCCGGCTGCGCCGGCGTCGATGGCCTGACGGGCGGCAAGGGCGACCGTGGCCAGATCGCCGGACGCGATCAGCCGAAGACCATCGAAAGCCGTGCTGTTGGGCATCTGGAAGCGAAGCATGGTTATTACCCGGATGTTATGGGCAAATAGTGCCCGGATGAAATATCGCGCGTCAAGCCGTATCCACTCGCTTACGGCTGTATAGGCGTGGAGTTCACGCGCCCTGAGACAACATCACCCGTAGATGAAGTCACCGCCCAGGCAACGCATCGTTGCCTCGATTCGACCTATTTCTAGTACCGGTCGGTCTACTAAGTTAATAAACTACGCGGTGCAATAAAACCCCCCTCCAAGAATCAAGAACACCACCACATGCGATTTCCCCTTTTTCGCACCGTGGCCGCGCTTGCCCTCACGGGCATTTCCGCCACGTCCATGGCCGCAACCCGCATCGAAATCAGCGGCGGCCGCAGCTATTCCGATGGGCACGGAACCAACAGCGCCTTCATCGAGGGCGTCTTCGACGAACGCCGCATCGGAAGCAGCCGCTTCAGCTGGGCGCCGGATGTTTCCGTCGGCTACCTGGATGGCCGCAACGTGGCCCGTTACGGCAATGCAGCGTCCGACAACGTCTGGCTGCTGTCCGGCGGTGCGCGCCTGCGCATGGGCACCGAGGGCGACTGGTACCACCACCTGTTCTGGACAGCCCAGGTCGCCGCGCAAAAGGGCCGCACGCTGGCGCTGAGCAGTGCGGGCGAGTTCGTCAACTCCATCGGCTGGCAGGGCAAACAGTGGACCTTCCAGCTGCGCCATGTCTCCAACGCCGGCCTCGATGGCGCCAACCGCGGCGAGACGATGGCTCTGATTGGCCTGGCCCTCGATCTCTGAACCCGCCTTTGCGATGAATGAAAAACGGCCCCGCACGGGGCCGTTTTCGTTTGGACGTCTGGACGGCTTAAACCCCTTTCCAAAAGGCGACGCGTACCGCCACGCCTTCGATCAGTGGTCGCCGCCTCGCCCCGCCTTGGCCGTGAACGGCGGCCGTGCCATCCACACCACCACGATGAGGCTCAGGAACACCCAGCCCAGCATGTGGAACACCTCGTTGAACGAGATCTGGAAGCCCTGCTGCGTGATCATCTGCTCCAGCAAGGCATTGCCCGCCTGGCCGGTGACGCCAGCCGATTGCAGCGTGGCCTGTGCCGAGCTGTCGTACGGCGTGATGTGCTCGGCCAGATGCGCGTGGTGCACGATCGCGCGGTGATCCCACAGAAAGGTGGTGAGCGAGGCGGAGAAGCTCGCGCCCAGCGTGCGCAGGAACGTCGCAAGGCCACCGCCCGAGGCGATCTCATGCGGCTGCAGATCCGACAGCAAGATCGTGGTCACCGGCATGAAGAACAGCGCCACGCCCAGACCCTGGAACAACTGCACGCCCGCGATGTGCCAGAAATCCACCTGCAGGAAGAAGTCCGAGCGCATGAAACACGTCGCACCCATCACCAGGAACGCGCACGAGGCGAGCAGGCGCATGTCGGTGCGGCCGGCGTACTTGCCCACGATGAAGGTCAGCATCACCGGCAGGATGCCCAGCGGCGCCGCGGCAAAACCTGCCCACGTCGAGGTGTAGCCCATGTTCCGCTGCAGCCACTGCGGCACCAGCAGGCCGATGGCGAAGAACGCGGCATAGGCAAGCACCAGCGCAATGGTGCCCACGCGGAAGTTGTGGTGGCGCAGCAGGCGCAGGTTGACGATGGGCTCGTCGTCGGTGAGCTCCCAGATCAGGAACACCGCCAGCGAGATGGCCGAGATGATGCTGGTGATGATGATGAACGAGGAATTGAACCAATCCTCGTCGTTGCCCTTGTCGAGCACGATCTGCAGCGCACCCACACCGACGATCAGCGTGATCAGTCCCACGTAATCCATCTTCGGCCGCATGATCTTGTCCACGCGCCCACGCATCTGGTTGCCCACCACCATGCTGGCGAAGATGCCGATCGGCACGTTGATGAAGAAGATCCACGGCCAGGAATAGTTGTCGGTGATCCAGCCGCCCAGGATCGGGCCTGCAATCGGGGCCACCACCGTCACCATCGCCAGCAAGGCCAGCGCCATGCCGCGCTTGGCCGGTGGATAGATCGAGATGAGCAGGCTCTGTGTGACTGGATACATCGGGCCGGCCACCGCGCCCTGGATCGCGCGAAACAGGATCAGCATCGGCATGCTCTGCGCGATGCCGCAAAGGAACGAGGCGATCGAGAACAGCAGCGTCGACAGGATGAACAGCTTCACCTCGCCGAAGCGGCGCGTGAGGAAGCCGGTGAGCGGCAGCGAGATGGCCATGCTCACCGCGAAGGAGGTGATCACCCAGGTGCTCTGGTTGACGCTCACGCCCAGGTTGCCGGCGATCGTGGGCAACGACACGTTGGCGATCGTGGTGTCGAGCACTTGCATGAAGGTCGCCAACGAGAGGCCGACCGTGGTCAGCGCCAGATTGGGTGGACGGAATTCGCTGCTCATCGCACGGGTTACCTGCGGAATAGGGGTTCAGCGCTCAGGGAAAATTCCGGAGCAGCCACTAGCTTTTGCCCGTCATTCCGGCGCAGGCCGGAATGACGCTTCGTATCAACGCCACGACGACGTGGAGGCCACTTGGCATCCACGCGTCGCGCAAAGCACTTACTGCTTCTCGTGACCTTCGCCCGCCATGTTGGCGTGGATGATCTCGGCGATAAGCCCATCGGCCTTGGCCAGCTGCTGCTTGTAGACATCGGTGTTGAAGGCAGGCTGGGTGGGCGCCTGCTTGGCGAGCAGCAGACCGCTCTGGTCATGCAGGTTCACCTCCACCCGGGTCGACAGGCCAATGCGCAGCGGATGTTCCTCCAGCTGCTTGGGATCGGTGAAGAACACGCGCACCGGCACGCGCTGCACGATCTTGATCCAGTTGCCCGTCGCGTTCTGCGCGGGCAGCAGCGAGAACGCGCTGCCCGTGCCCACACCCAGACTCCCGACCTTTCCCTTGTAGGTAACCTTGCCGCCATACACGTCCGCGCGGATTTCGACCGGCTGGCCGATGCGCATGCTGTTGAGCTGGGTTTCCTTGAAGTTGGCGTCGATCCATACCTCGTGCAGCGGCACCACGGCCATCAGCGGTGCGCCCGGGGCCACGCGCTGACCAAGCTGCACCGAGCGCTTGGCGACGTAGCCGTCCACCGGCGCGACAATCGAGGTGCGCAAGTCGTCGAGGTAGGCGGCACGCAGTCGGGCGGCAGCCGTCTGGACGTCCGGATGCGAAGCGACGACGGTGTCGTCCACCAGCACCTTGTTCGTCTGCAGCTGCTGCTGCGCGGTGGTGAGAGCGCTCTGCGCGGTGGTCAGCGCATCCAGCGCATGCGACAGCTCTTCGGCGGAAATCGCACCGGTCTTGGCGAGGTCGCGGCGACGGTTGTAGTCGGCCTGCGCCTTGTCCACCGCCACTTTGCGCACGGCCACTTCGGCCTGCGCACCGCTCACGTTGCTGTACAGGCCGCGCACCTTGCGCACGGTGCTGGCGAGGTTGGCCTTGGCCTGCTGCAGCGCGACCTCGGCATCGGCCGGGTCCAGCTTCACCAGCACGTCGCCGGCATGCACCAGGTCGCCGTCATCGGCGCCGATGGTGACCACCGAGCCGGGCACCTGCGGCGTGATCTGCACGACGTTGCCATTGATGTAGGCGTCGTCGGTCTCTTCGTACCAACGGCCTTCGAGGAAGTACCACAGTCCCCAGCCGATGGCGGCGATCACCAGGACCACGACCAGCGCGCGCAGCAGGAACCCGCGGCGGTTCTTCGGAGGTTGGACGGCCACGTTGTCGGCCGCGTTCGGGGTTGGGCTAGACATGGGGGATAGCCTTCAGAGCGAATGTTCGGGGGAAGATTGGGCGGCGACGTTGGCCGCGTCGCCCTGCGGACGGAAACCGCCGCCGAGCGCCTGGATCAGTTGCACGGCGTAGTCGACCTGCTGCGCCTTGAGTTCGGCCATGTGCTGCTGCGCGCCCAGCAATTGCTGGCGCACGATCAGCGCTTCGAGATAGCTGCCGACACCGGCCTTGTAACGCTGCTCGGATAACTGCCATGCCTGCGTGGCGGCATCGACCGCACGCTGCTGCGCGTCGACCTGTTCCTGCGCGGACTGCACGGCGTCGTAGTCGTCGGCCACTTCGTTCACCGCGCGCACCAGCGTCTGGTTGTACTGGGCCACGGCTTCGTCGTACTGCGCGTCCTTGCCGGCGAGGTTCGAACGCAGGCGGCCGCCGTCAAAGATCGGCAGGCTCAGTGACGGACCGAAGGTGTAGAAGCGTGCCGGCAACTGCAGCGGATTGATGCTGCCGAACGCGGCCACGCCCGCCATCGCACTGATGCTGACGTTCGGCATGAACTGGGTCTTGGCGACCTTGATCTCCTTGCCGGCCGACTCGACGCGCCAGCGCGCGGCAACCAGGTCGGCGCGGTGGCCGAGCAATTCGGACGGCAGGTCCGCGGGCACCGCCAGCGCCGCCGGCTCCAGCGCCTGCGGACGGGTGATGTCCATGCCGCGATCCGGGCCCTTGCCCAGCAGCACCGACAGCGACGAGCGCGCGGCATCGATGGCGCGGTTGGAAGCGGCGAGGCGCTGGTCGGCGTTGGCCACCTCAGTCTCGCTCTGCTTCAACTGCAGCTGGTTGTCGACACCGGCGGCTACGCGCTGCTGGGTCAGCTGGCGCGCGGTGCTGGCGCGCTCATGCTCGGCCTTGGCGACATCCTGCTGCGCGTACGCATAAGAGAGCTGCACATAGGCACGGGCCACATTGGCGGACAGTTCGATGCGCGCCGCCTGCTGCTCGATCTCGGCCGCATACTGCTGGCCGACCGCGGCTTCCCATGCGGCGCGCTTGCCACCCCACAGGTCCAGGCCCCAGCTGAGGCCGACGCGGGCGTCCTTGAACCAGGTGAAGTGGCCACCGCCCAGTTCCGGCGGTGCGGCCGTCAGCGGCAGGCGCTGGCCGATCACGTTGGCGCCGGCGTTGACGCTCGGCCCGCGCTCCGCATCGGTGGCACCGGCTTGCGCCTGCGCTTCGCGGGCACGCGCGTCGGCCACGGCGAGCGACGGATTGTCCTTCAGCGCTTCGGCAATCAGCGCGCTGAGCTGGGGATCGCCCAGACCGGTCCACCAATCGTTGGCGGGCCAGGCGGCGGGGGAGAGCGTGGCGCCGGACAGGCTGCGATCGCTCTTGAGCGTGGACGCATCGGTCAGCGCGCCTTCCGGGTGAAGGCCACCGCTGCTGACGCATCCGGCCAGCGCGAGGGAAAGGCCGGTGGCTGCCGCAAGGAGTTGCAGACGCATGGGCGTGGATTCCAGAAAGTGAAACGGGTTCAGGGCTTGTCGCGGAGCGCTTTCAGCACGCGCTCCAGGTAATCGCGAAGCTGCTCGCGTTCGGTCGCATCCAGCGCCCGCTGCGCGGCTTCCAATACACGGTCGTTGCACGGCGTCATCTGCCGCCAGGTGGCGTCGCCCAGCTCCGTCAGCTCGATGCGCAGGGCACGGCGATCCTGTTCATGCGGTTGGCGCCGAAGCAGGCCACGGCCTTCCAGCTGGTCCAGCTGGCGGGTCATGGCGCCACCATCCAGCTCCACCGCACGGGCCAGTTCGCTGGCCGACATGGGCCCGATCAAGGCCAGGCGCTTGAGGATGAGGAACTGGGTGAAGCGCAGATCCACGCCGGACGCCTGCAGCTCGGCTTCCATGGCGCGGACCAGCTCGCCGCGGACCAGGCCGATCAGGACGCCGATGCTGTCCTGCTGGTAGGAAATGGAGGCGTGGGAGGGGCTCATAGGACGCGCATTCTATTGCCGGAAAAATATTTGTCAAGGCAAATATATGACAGGCCTATTTTGTCCAGGCAAAAATATCCCGTTATCGCGGCAGGGTCGCCAGCTCGTCCTCCAGCCAGTTGCGCAGGGCCGGGTTGCGAAGCTCGAACAGCTCGAACACGCCCAGGGCATGCAGGGTGGGCAATAACGCCAGCAGTCTTGGCTCCATGGCCTGCCGGGCCGCTTCCGGGGTGCTTGGGTCCAGCATCTGGTGGGCGCAGGCCACGAAGGCCTCCAATGGGGCCGCATGGTTATCCGCGCCGGGCACACGAGCAAAGATCGTCGACATGGTCAGGCTCTCTCCCTGGGAACACTTGCGTGCTCCGCTTGCTGAAATAAGGACGCGTTCAGGCGTGCGGGCGTGACAGCGCCAGATCAACCGGCCAGAGGTCACGGGTAGAGAAATCTCGGACGGCGGGCACGAGAACGACGCGTGGAGCGAATGTTTTTCGACACCGCGAGCGGCGGCAGCGGTGGGGGACAGGCGAGCATGTTAGGCACGGCTGGGAAATGCTGTTAGCGTTATTTGGTCAAACTTTGTCGAGAACCGGCCATGGGCCATATCGCGGAAAAGGACGAACTCCAGTTCCATGCGCTGATCGAGCGCGTCGATGGACCTTCGTTGATTGCCTACTGGACCGAGGGCGAAGCGGCCAGCGAATACAACGAAACCACCCGCGAATACGGCTGGCATACGCACTTGCGCGGGCAGCTGTACTGCGTGGAAAGCGGGCTGGTGCACGTGCGCACCGCGCAGGGCTCCTGGCTGCTGCCACCGCACCGCGCCGGCTGGATGCCGCCCGGCGTGGAGCACACCGTCACCCTCAGCGGCGCGATGAGCGGATGGGGCGTCTTCGTGACCCCGCCCGAATGCGGCTGCCTGCCCACCGAGCCTTGCGTCATCGGCGTCACCGAGCTGATGCGCGCGTTGGTGCGCCGGGCCAGTTCCTGGCTATGGGCCACCGAGCTGGACGAAAGCCAGGAACGGATCACCGCCGTGCTGCTGGAGGAAATCTGCCGCGCCCAGCGCGAACCGCTGCACCTGCCAATGCCAGTGGACCGCCGCGCGCTGCGCATCGCCGTATCTCTGCTCGAACGTCCGGAAGACAACCGCAGCCTGGAGGAATGGGCCGTCTGGGCAGGACTCTCGCCACGCAGCCTCAGCCGCCTGTTCCGCAGCGAAACCGCGTTGAGCTTTGCGCAGTGGCGACAACTGGCGAGGTTGTCACGAGGCCTGGAACGACTGGCCGATGGCGAAGCGGTCTCCGCGGTGGCCGATGCGCTCGGCTACGCCAGCGTCAGCGCCTTCGTGGCCATGTTCCGCAGGAGCTTCGGACAACCACCTGCGCGTTACTTCGCGACGCAAACGGCTGCGTAGCCTCTCGCTCTCAGGTGTAGGAGCGTACCCTGTGCGCGATCGCCTTGGGCCTCGGTCTTCATGGAATGCTGGCCGAGCGCTTGTCTGCGTAAAACGCTCCGCTGGACCAGGAGCAAAAGACACTGCGCCAGGCTTCGGTTGCCAGCACTCGCCTTGCCGACATTAGTGCGCAGGAACCGGGGCGAAAGGCGTTCGCGCACGGGGTGCGCTCCTACAGAAGAACGCGCGAGCGGCACGATTTCACCGCCCGCGCCTCACAACCCTCTCCCCACGCTTGGGGAGAGGGTCAAATCAAATTACTGCTTCACCGGCTTCACATACGTATTGAACAATTCGTCAATGCGTCGGTATTCGTCATGCCACGAATCGGGATGCACGAAGCCATGCCGTTCCATCGGATACAGCGAGATCCAGAAGTTGCTCTTGTGCAGCTCGATGAAGCGCTGATACATGCGCACGGTGTCGCTGGCCAGCACGTTGTCATCGATCAGGCCGTGCTGCATCAGCAGCGGATCCTGCAGCTTGTCGGCGTACTGGATCGGCGAACTGGCCGCGTAAGCCTCCGGATCGAGCTGCGGGTCGTTGAGGATGTTGGAGGTGTATTCGTGGTTGTAGCTGGTCCAGTCGGTGACCGGACGCAGCGCGGAGCCTGCCGCGAATTCACCCGGCGCGCGCAGCAATGCGATCAGCGTCATGAAACCGCCGTAGCTGCCGCCGTAGATGCCCACGCGCTTGGGATCGACGCCGCGGTTCTTCACCAGCCAGGCCTTGCCGTCGAGCAGGTCTTCCAGTTCCGGATGGCCCATCTGGCGATAGATCGCTGTGCGCCAGTCGCGGCCGTAGCCTTCGGACGCGCGATAGTCCATATCCAGCACCACATAGCCTTGCTGCACCAGCAGGTTGTGGAACATCTGTTCGCGGAAGTAGTTGGAATAGCTCAGCGTGACGTTCTGCAGGTAGCCCGCGCCGTGCACGAAGATCACGGCAGGACGCGAAGCGGCGACACCGGCATCGGTCGGGCCGTAGTACTTCGACCAGATGGTGCCCGCACCATGCGTGGACGCCACGGGCACGATCTGCGGCTGCAGCCACTGACGCGCGGTGAATTCCGGCTTCATGGTGTTGGTGAGTTCGCGCGGCGTGCCACCAGCGGCATCCTGCACGGCCAGCTGCGCCAGCACATAGGGCGAGGAATGCAGCACGGCGAGCTGGCGGCCATCAGGCGAAAGCGCGAAGTCGTCCATGCCCTGGTACTGCGTGAGGCGGGTCAGCTCACCGCCCGCGCTGGGCACGCGATAGACGTCATAGCTGTACGGCGCGACCTGGTTGGTGCGCAGGTAGAACCACTGGCCGTCTTCGCTGAGCACCGGATGGCTCACTTCGAACTTGCCATTGGTCAGCGCCTTCGCCTTGCCGCCAGGTGATTTCGCATAGAGCTGCGAGTAGCCGGTTTCTTCGCTCAGATACCACAGCGTGCGACCGTCCTTGAGCCAGCCGAAATCGTTGAAGTTCCAATTGATCCACGCGTTGTCGGTGAGGCGGTGCTGTGGCACCAGCGCGTGCTTGTCGAAATCGACGCTGGCGATCCAGCGATCCTTGTTGTCGATGGCGCGCATCTGGATGGCGAGGTTCTGGCCGTCCTCGCTCCACACGATGCCACCGCCACCGCCGTCGTCGGCGCTGGAGACAATGCGCACCGCGCGCACGTCCGGCGCCTTCAACGCCTTGGCCTCGTCACCCTTGCCGTCCTTCTGCAACGCGGCGATGGTCCTGGCGCGGATGTCCTTGAGCGGGTCGTCCTTGATGCCCGGCAGGCTGTCGGTCTTGAGCGGATAGAACTTGGCGGCTTTCAGGTCCACCAGCACCAGCGATTGCGGCTCGGGATCGTCGCGACCCACATAGCTGCGCGTTTCCTGCTGCTCGGCATAACCCGATTCGGTGACGTAGTGGGTGAGCTCCGGGCGCTTGCCGCCCTTGGCGCCCTTGGGCTTGGTGACCACCAGCATCCAGCGGCCGTCGGGCGACAGCTCGGTGTCGGCCGGCTCGCCGCCTTCGCCCAGATACACGGGCTTGGGGGCGCGACCCGGATCGGCGGCGATCAAGGCGTCGTCATTGGCGCGCTGGGCATCCTTGTCCGACTTGTTCTCGCGCAGCGACTTGAACATGGCCAGCTGCTCGCGGCCCAGCGCATCAGGCTGCTTGGCTTGCGGGTCGTCCACGAAGCGCAGCACCGCGGCCGGCGCGCTCACGCCGCTGGTCATGTCGTATACGAACCAGTTGTTGCCCTGGCGATACTGCAGGCCGCGACCGTCCGTCGAGAAGCGCGGCGAGGATTCGCTTTCGGTGGTCTGCGTGACCTGCACGCGGCGCCCGCTGGTGAGGTCCACCAGGAACACGTCGCCGTGGAAGATGTAGGCGGCGTGGCGATGCATACGGTCGTAAACCGCCGGGCCCTCGGCCTGCGCCATCGCGGCCGGATCGAGCTTGACGCTCTGGCCAGTGGCAGGATCAACGCGATACAGGTCGCGCACCTTGCTGCCGTCGCGCTTGAGCGAGTAGTACAGGCTGCGGCCGTCCACGCTCCAGTAGGGCGATTCCACCGCGGCGCCGATCCATTCCGGATTGGCCATGATGGTTTCCATGTCCAGCTGGGCCCCGGTGGACGGAGGCGACAGCGCCGCCGCAGGCAGGGCAGCAAGGGCGGCAAGGCCGGCGAACAGCATTCGGCGCATGGATGGCTCCACAGTCAAAAGGGCGCAGCATAGCGGCGACAGCGCGCGTGGCAAGCGCCGTTGGTACGGGTTCAAAGTAGCCGCCTAGACAGCTAGTCTTGGGGTTTGGCCTGGCCGCCGCGCTTCCCCGAGCGCGCAGCGCTGGCGCCCGAAGCAACTTGTGCATCCGCCACGGAAGGAACACGGTGCCCATGTCATACACAGGCAAACACTGGCGCAGGAAAGCGCGCGTGCCTATCACCACGGGCTTTGGATGGACAGGTGCCATGCGTCCTGTCGGCTGAGGTACGGGCTGTGCGTTGTGTGAGTTTCGTGGCGCGCCAACAGGCGGCCTCCCCCGGAAACCCCCTTTTCCCCGGCAGAAACCCCTCATGTCGCTTCCCACCGTAGAAATCGAAACCTCCGCCAAGCCGACCCACAGCGTGATCTGGCTGCACGGCCTGGGCGCGGACGGCAACGACTTCGCGCCCATCGTTCCCGAGCTGGTATCGCCCGCGTGGCCGGCATTGCGCTTCGTGTTTCCGCACGCACCGGTGCGCCCGGTCACGGTCAACGGCGGCATGCCGATGCGCGCGTGGTACGACATCGTCGGGGTGGACCTGGTATCCCGTCAGGACGAAACCGGCATGCGCGCATCCATCGCCAGCGTCGAGTCGCTGATCGCCCGCGAAAACGAGCGCGGCGTACCCACCAACCGCATCCTCCTGGCTGGCTTCTCGCAGGGCGGCGCCATCGCGCTGGCGGGCGGCATGCGCCATGCCGATGCGCTGGCCGGCATCATCGCGCTGTCCACCTACCTGCCGTTGCAGCCGTCTTTCGCCACGGAACGCAGCGCCGCCAATGGCGCCACGCCGATCTTCTGGGGCCATGGCACCGGCGACCCGATCGTGCCGCTCACGCGTGGCGTATCCTCGCGCGACCTGCTGCAGTCGCTGGGCTACAGCGTGTCCTGGCATACCTATCCGATGCCGCATTCGGTCTGCGCCGAGGAAGTGGCGGACCTGCGCGCATGGATGACGGCGCGACTGGCTGGCTGAGCGATCCCTCGCAACACCTTCACCTCCGTCGTTGTGGCGCCTGCCCCTTGGGATGCGCCGCAATGACCGTCGGGGACAGATCGCAGAACCCCTTCCACGCTTGCGGCATACTCCGCCGCATGAGGGAGTCCACCCACGAACCGCACGCGCCCCGCCGCGCCGAGCGTCACCCGCTGCCGGATTTCTGCAGCCTGCCGGTGATCTTCGCGCTGCTGGTCGTGGGCGCGCTCACCGTCACCGTGATGTGGCTGGCGCCCAACAACAGCCACGGCTGGCGCGGCTTCAGCGTGAGCATGCTGTTCGCCTGCTGGCTGGCGCTGGTGATCGGCGTGGCCTTGTGCAAGCTGCGCCCAGTGTTGCAACGCCTGCCCGGCAACCTGCCCTATGCCGGCGTGTGGCTGGTGATGGTGCTGATCGTGGCCGGCAGCAGCGCGCTGGTGCACTGGATGGACCAGGCCATGCAAATGGAAATGCTCCGCGACAGCACCGGCGATTTCGCGCGCAACAATACGCTGATCGCCGCGCTGCTCGGCGCCGCGATGCTGCGCTACTTCTACCTGCTGGGGCAGTGGCAGACACGGCTGGCGGCCGTATCGCAGGCGCAGGTCGCGGCGCTGCAGGCACGCATCCGACCGCACTTCCTGTTCAACAGCATGAACACCGTGGCGGCGCTGGTGCGCGTCGATCCCGCCGCCGCGGAACGCACGGTGGAAGATCTTTCCGAATTGTTCCGGGCCGCGCTGGGCGAACACAGCACGCGCGACGGCACGCTGGGCGAGGAACTGGGCCTGGTGGATCGATACCTCGACATCGAGCAGCTTCGCCTGGGCGAACGACTGCGCGTGCAACGCCAGCTGGACGACCTGCCCGCCGACTACCCGCTGCCGCGCCTGCTGCTGCAGCCACTGGTGGAGAACGCCGTGCGCCATGGCATCCAGCCGTTGCGCGAAGGCGGCGAGGTGATCCTGCGCGGCCACTGCGTGCGCGAAGGCATCGTCATCGAGATCGACAACCCGCTCGCCACGCAGCCCACGCCCGCGGGCCACGGCCATGGACTGGACAACGTGCGCCAGCGCGTCGCCTATCGCTATGGCGCGCGGGCACGTGTCAGCGCCGGCCCGGAAGGTGAGCGTTTCGTGGTGCGACTGCAACTTCCCGGATTGGCCGATGCGCGTACTGATCGTTGATGACGAACCTCTTGCGCGTGCACGCCTCGCCGCGCTGCTGGGCGAATGCGGCGATGTCGAAGTCGTTGGCAACGTCAGCGATGGCGAAGCGGCGCTCGGCGCGCTGGGCGAATTGCAGCCCGACGTTCTGTTGCTGGACATCAACATGCCCGGCTTGAGCGGCACCGCTTTGGCGCAACGCCTGTCCGGTCGCAAACGCCCGCTGGTGGTGTTCTGCACGGCCTACGAAACCCACGCGTTGCACGCCTTCGAGCTTGGCGCCGTCGATTACCTGCTCAAGCCGGTGCGTTTGGAGCGGCTCAACGAAGCCTTGCAGCGCGCGCGGCAGCGCCTGGCGGAAATACCCCGCGACGCCATCAGCTACCTGCACGGCCGTCTGCGCGGCGAGCAGGTGCGCGTCGCGCTCAACGACGTTGTGTGCCTGATCGCCGAGGAAAAATACGTCCTCGTCCAGCATCGCGGCGGTCAGCTGCTGCTGGAGGAATCGCTGCGGCAGCTGGAAGACTCCCATCCCGACACGCTGGTCCGGCTACACCGTAATTGCCTGGTGCCATCGCAACGGCTGGTAGGGCTCAGGACACTCAGCGACGGCCGCGTGCTGGCCCGCCTGAGCGGCACCGACATCACGCCGGAAGTCAGCCGGCGCAACCTGCCGGCGCTGCGCAAGCTGCTGCGCATGAATTGACGCGGCGCGCGCGATGATCAGCGCGCGACCAGGATTGCCCGGCAGTACGCCATCGATCTGTACCGACTCCTCGATCAGCCGGCGGATGGACGCCTGCTCCAGCGCAACGCGGCCTGCGACGGCACGCTTCAGCTCGCCCACTGCGTCCTCCGGGCAATTACGCGACAATGCGAGCCCCCGACGACGCCCAGCGCCGCCCTCACGAGACCACCATGACGCCATCCATCTTGCGCATCGCCACCCGCAAAAGCGCGCTTGCCCTGTGGCAGGCCGAGCACGTCGCCGCCGAACTGCGCGCCGCGCATCCCGGGCTGATGGTCGAGCTGGTGCCGATGTCCACGCGTGGCGACGAGATCCTGGACAAGCCGCTGGCCACCATCGGCGGCAAGGGCCTGTTCCTCAAGGAACTGGAAGTGGCCATGCTGGAAGACCGCGCGGACCTCGCCGTGCATTCGCTGAAGGATGTGCCGGCCGAACTGGAACCGGGCTTCACGCTGCCTGCCATCCTGCCGCGCGCCGACGCCGCCGATGCGTTCGTCAGCAATGACTACGCCGACCTGGCCGCGCTGCCGCTGGGTGCCCGCGTGGGTACCTCGTCGCTGCGTCGCCAGGCGCAGCTGCGCGCGTTGCGGCCGGACCTGACCCTGCTGGACCTGCGCGGCAACGTGGGCACGCGCCTTTCCAAGCTCGATGCTGGGCACTACGACGCCATCCTGCTTGCCTGCGCCGGCCTCGAACGCCTGGGTCTGGCCTCCCGCATCCGCAGCCGCCTCGCCACGCCCGATTGGCTGCCTGCACCAGGCCAGGCCGCCATCGCCATCGAGGCACGCAGCGACCAACCCGCCGTGCTCGACCTGCTGGCGGCGCTGGACGATGCGCAGACGCGCCTGGCCGTGACGGCCGAACGCTCCATGAACCACGCCCTGGGCGGCAGCTGCACGGTGCCGGTGGGCGCATGGTGCACGGTCACCGAACATGGCCTGCATCTGCGCGGCATGGTGGGCGATGTCAGCAGCGGACGCCTGCTGGTGGCCGAGGCGGATGCCGAAGGCGACCAGGCCGAAGCTCTCGGCGAGCGCGTGGCCGCCGCGCTGTTCGAGCAGGGCGCCGGCCCGCTGCTGGATCGCTGATCCAAGCAATGGCTGCAACTGCAGGAGCGCACCCAGTGTGCGAAAAACCGATCCCTGTGCAGATCCGGCGCAGCGATGACGCCGCACCGCCATTCGCGCGCCGGGTGCGCTCCTACAAAGACGAGCGCGCTGCTTAGAAGTTGTAAACCAGGTTCGTCGTCAGCAGCGTGTCGCTGTTCTGCGTGCCCGGCTGCACATCGCTGTTGTAGCGGATCTGGTAGCCGAGCTTGAGCGCCATCTTGCGCGTCATGCTCACCGACAAGCCGATGTCGTTCTGGTAGTACTTGTTCTTGGAACCCGCTTCCAGCAGCAGCGTGTCTTCCAGCGAGGTGTTGTCGGTGAGGCGGTACTTGTAGTTGATCAGGCCGCGGCCGACCACTTCGTTCTGCGAATCCTGCTTGACCTTCACCGTCTCGCCATTGACCGTCTCTTCCAGATCGGCCGGGCGATATTCCTTGTAACCGGGGCCGGCTTCGAAGGACAGCTCGGTGCTCTCGGTCTTCAGCGCGATGTAGCCGTAGCCGATCGACACGATGCCCTGCCAGATGTTGGCGCCAAAGTCGTCATGCTCGTAGCGCGCGGCGGTCACGATGTAGCTGCGCGGGTCGAGCTTGTAGCCCACCGAGGCGCCGGCGTCGTAACGGTTGGCGGTGGTGGTGAGTTGGTCGACCGAGTTGCCCTGCTGGTCCACCACTTCCACTTCGCCCTTGGAGCGCAGGCCGTTGAGGAAGAAGTTGTTCTTCCACAGGTCGTTTTCCTGGCTCAGGCCGAGCTTGGCGTTGGCGTTCTCGGAACGGGAATTGCCATGGGCGGAGGCGAAGCCGAATTCGCCCGAACCCGTCCATCCGCCGTTGTCTGCCGGATTGCTGGCCGGCGCGTCGTCGGCCTGTGCGCCAAAACTCACCAGCGCTGCGAGCAAGGCGCCCGCCATCAGGGTCTTTTTCATCAGATTCATTCCATTTTTGTTAAATAAAAGCAGGGCGCCACCTTAACGAGGTGGTTTGAACTGCCAGTGAACCACGCCTCTCGTAAGTCTCTGAGATTGGCGCCAGGAAGCCATTTAGCGGCTATGGGGGAAGGGCCGCCAGGGCTCCATCATACAAAGTCAGCTCGATCCCCATGCCGACCAGGCAGCTGACGGCGGCCACGGCCGCGATCATCAGCTGCCCGCCGCCGTAGCTGGAAAGCAACAGGGCAAGGCAGGGCACGGCGTAGCCCAGCAGGGCGGCCAGGTATCGACGTGGCGGCAATTCGTAGCGGGCACCGGCCCCGTCTGCGCGCACCAGTACGGATTGCCAGCGCATGTTCTCGATGAGTCCACGCAGCAGCGCCAGCATCAGCAAGCCGACGATCCATGCCGTGGGATGGCGGTTCGCATCGTCGACATCCTGGCCCACCACGCACAGCCACAACCACAAGCCGCCACCGTAGGCGGCCGAGATCACGCGGCTGAGCGGCAATTGCGTGGCGAGCTTCACGTCCATCCCGGGTGCACGCCGCCGCGCGTCGGCATGCGAGGTCAGGATAAGGCTGCCCAGACTGCACACCGCCAGCAAGGCGCCCGCCAGGCGCGTGGCCCAGAAGGCGTTGTCGCCTCGCACCAGCCCGGCGAGTGCCAGCACCGGCAACAAGGTGCCCAATGCCGCGAGTGCATCCGCCGTCGGCCAGGATCCATGGCGGATCACCCAGCCATGCCAATGGGGCATCCAGCGCGAATGCAGGCACGCAGCGATCAATCCCACACCCGCCAATGCTGCGCCCATGGCCAGCGGCACCAGCACGTCGCCACGGCCTTCGGGAAATGCGCCGACGGCAAGCGCGAGGCCGCCCAACATCCAGAGGCCAAAGCCGTCAAATCCGGCGACCTGCAGCAAGGTCGCCAGCAGTCCGGCCCGACGGGCGGGTGATGACCCGCCGCCATGGTCGAAGACGGCGTGCTGCTTGATGGCGCGGCGCTGCTTCATGAGTTTTCTGTCTTTTGTGCGTGAAGGCGGGATCATGGGTGCATGACTGCTGCGTGATGCCCTGAACTTCCGCCGTCCAATGTACTTGCGGCAGTGGCCGACGGTGCGCATGCTACGCGGAGGCTGCCGTCGAAAAGCATTTCATGGATCGTTACGAGCGCATTCTTACCCTGCACCGATTGCTGAAGTCGGCGCATTATCCGGTGCCCCTGCCGCGCCTGATGGACGAGCTGGAATGCTCGCGTGCCACGCTGTATCGCGACGTGGCGTTCCTGCGCGACGCGCTTGGCGCACCCATCGAAAGTGCGGGTGGCGAACATGCTGCCTTCCGCTATGCGGTGGGCGAAGGCGAACGCTTCGAGTTGCCTGGCCTGTGGCTGACCTCCGACGAACTTGCCGCGCTGCTCGCGCTCAATGAACTCATCGGTCGCAGCGGTCCTGGCGTACTTGCGGGTGCGCTCGCGCCATTCAAGGCGCGCATCGAGCATCTGCTGTCCGACCAGGGCACCGGCAAGACCTTGCCGATCGAACGCATCCGCGTCATTGCATGGGGCGAGCGCAAGCTCGACCAGCAAGTGTTCCGCGTGGTGGCCGGCTCGGTGCTCGAGCGCAAGCAGCTGCGCTTCCGTTATCGCGCACGCACCACCAATGCGGACAGCCATCGCAAGGTGTCGCCGCAACGCCTCACGCACTATCGCGACAACTGGTACCTGGACGTGTGGGACCACGATCGCGAAGCGCTGCGCAGTTTCGCCGTGGACCGCATCGCCGAACCACAAGCGCTGGACGAACCGGCGCACGATGTTCCCGAGCAGGAACTCAATGACGCGCTGGCGTCCAGCTACGGCATCTTCGCCGGCAAGCCGAAAGCATGGGCCACCTTGCGCTTCTCGCAGCACGCGGCGCGCTGGGTGGCCGACGAGCACTGGCACTCGCAGCAGAAGGGCGAGTGGCTGCCCGATGGCCGCTATGAACTGCAGGTGCCGTACTCCAACTCCAAGGAACTGCTGATGGACGTGCTCAAGTACGGTCCGGATGCGGAAGTGGTCGCGCCGCTGTCGCTGCGCGAGGAAATGAAGATCCAGCTGCAGCTGGCATTGGGCGGCTACCAGCAGCCGCCACGCTGAAGCGTGGCCACGGCCTTCATGGAATCCGTCATCCCTGCTCACGCCGGGATCCGATGGCGTCGGGATGGGTTGTTGCATAACGACAGCCTGGCCTGGCCTGCAACGCAGAGGCGCTTGCGAACGAAAAGACACTGGATGCCGGCCCGCATCGGGGCGACGGAATCGTTTCGCCGATCGCCTTGCGAAAGTTCCGGCGCTTGCCATTGCGCCATGACGGCGTGAGGCTAGCGACGACCCTGGCCACTTCCTGCAGTCCATGAGCCTTACCAACATCGCCGAATCCTCTGCTCTTCCCGCGGAAACCAACGCCATCCGCAAACCGACCATCGCGCTGGCACTTGGTTCCGGTGGCGCGAAAGGCCTGGCGCACATCGGCGCCATCGAAGAGATCGTGGCGCAGGGCTACGACATCGTCGCCATCGCCGGTACCTCGATGGGCGCCCTCATCGGTGGCGTCTATGCCATGGGCAAGCTCGATACGTATCGCGACTGGGTGTCGGCGCTGGCCAAGATGGACGTCCTCAAGCTGGTGGACTGGACGTTCTCCGGCGGCGGCCTGATCAAGGGCGAGCGCATCATCGAAACGCTGCGCGAACTCATCGGCGATGCGCGCATCGAAGACCTGCCGCTGGCATTCACGGCGGTGGCCACCGATCTCGATCGCGAGCGCGAGGTATGGCTCACGCGCGGCCCGCTGTTCGATGCGATCCGCGCATCCATCGCCATCCCCACCGTGTTCCGCCCGCATACGCTGTCCGAGCGCCGGCTCGTCGATGGCGGCCTGCTCAATCCGGTGCCGGTCACGCCGCTGATCCGCGAGCCGGCGGATTACCTGTTCGCGATAAGCGTGGACGGTCCGCCGGATGTGGTTACACCCGAGGAAGTACCTGCCACGCCCACGGGAGATCCGGACAGTTATCGCGCGCGCATCGGCGACTTCATCGGGCGCCTGATGCCGCTTGGTGGCGACAAGCCGCGCGAGCCGGGCATGCTCGAACTGCTCACGCAGTCGATGGACCTGATGCAAGCCAATCTTTCCCGCCTGCGCCTGGCGGCGTACGAGCCGGACTTGTTGATCCGCCTGCCGCGCAACGTGGCGACCATCTACGAGTTCTATCGCGCGCGCGAACTGATCGAGCAGGGTCGCCTGCAGGCGCGCAAGGCGCTCGCCGAATGGCGTCCGAACTACCGGGTCAATGGCCTTCGCGAGCCTTGAGCTGCGCGTCGAGATAGTTTTTCAGCGCCACCGCGTTGTTGTGGTCCTCATCGCGCGCGCCGTAGAGCAGGGTGATGCGTCGCCGCGATGCCTTGGTCACCAGCGGTTGCCAGAATTCAGCCGCCGCATCCAGTTCACTGGCATAGCGATGCCGGAAACTCTCCCAGCGCGCAGGATCGTGCCCGAACCATTTACGCAGCATGGAAGACGGCGCGAGCTCCTTGGTCCATGCGTCCAGCCCCGCGTCTTCCTTCTTGAGTCCGCGTGGCCACAGGCGATCAACCAGCACCCGATAGCCGTCCGTTGCGGCGGCAGGGTCGTAGACGCGCTTCACGGCAATGCTCATGGACAGGCGACCTCCCGGAACGAAGATCATCAGCGCCCCGCGATGAAGAATGCGTCGAAGCCCCAGCACTTCCATGGGCATGCCGGCGCGTTATTTTTCTTCCTGAGCGCCTTTCTCTAGGAGCGCAGCCTGTGCGCGAGAAACCCTTCGCGTAAGCGAAGGATCCGCAAAACAGGTCGCCGCTGCCTTTACGTCATGCCGAAGTCGCGCCTGAGGTGCGCTCCTGCGGCCACGAGCAGCTCTTCAGATCTCTTCGACCTGGGTGACCTTGCCGCGACGCATCAGCCACGCCACGCCACGCAAGTCCGCGACGCCCACCCACAGGCGATCGAGCATGCCGTACTTGGATGTGCCCGCGGTGCGCGGACGATGGCCGACCGGCACGCTGGTGCTCTGGAAACCCGCACGCTTCACCAACGCGGGCAGGTAACGGTGCATGTGGTCGAAATAGGGCAGGCGCAGGAACACCTCGCGGTCGAACAGCTTCAGGCCGCAGCCGGTGTCGGGCGTCGAATCCTTGAGCATGCGCGAGCGCACCGCGTTGGCGACCTTGGAGGAGATGCGCTTGTTGAAACTGTCGCGACGCGTAGTGCGCCAGCCGGCGAACAGGCGCACGTCGGCCGCCGCCTTGTCGCGCTCGGCGAGCAGCTTGGGAATGTCGGCCGGATCGTTCTGGCCATCGCCGTCCAGGGTGGCGATCCACGGCGACCGCGCAGCGCGCACGCCATTCCACACGGCCGTGCTCTGCCCGCTGCGGGTCAGGTGCCGCACGATGCGCAGCTCCGGATACTTCGCCTTCTCCGCGGCAAGCACGGCCACGCTGTCGTCGCTCGAGTCGTCATCCACGTACACGATCTCGAAATCGGCCTTGCCCCGCAGGGCAGTGGCAATCTCGGCGAGCAGCGGCGGAATGTTGTCGCGCTCGTTGAACACCGGCACGACGACGGACAGTTGGGGCATGGGGAAGGCCTTGTCTGGAATGGAGGGCGCCTGGCGCCAGGTCGCCATTCTAGTGGCTGGAGGGCTTGGCGTCAGGCGTTATTCCGGCCGTGGGAGTTGCCCCCCTGTCCGAGATGCCCAGGCCGCCCATCAACGGGAACCTACCTGTAGGAGCGCACCCAGTGCGCGGATGCCGTTCGCCCCGGTCTTCACGGCATGCAGGCCGAGCGCCACCCTTCGCTTGTCGGTAGACCGCTTGCGAGGGTGGTGCGAATGGGACTGGGGTGAACAGTATTCGCGCACTGGGTGCGCTCCTACAGTGGTAGGTGGGGCTGTTGCGAGTCCG
>NZ_DASRZX010000043.1:0-91305 GCF_035685885.1 Dyella sp.
GGTCGAATCCCAGGCGCCCGATGCGCTGCACGCACTGCAGGCACAGCTGGATGTCACCGAGATTTCGATCGTGTCGTTTGAAGGTCCCCACGTCGATGCCGTCATGCACCTTCCCGGCGGACCATCGAACCTGCAGATCGACGCGCGACTCGCGCTTGATGGAACCCGGCTGAAGGACGAAGGATCGGCGATCCGGTTGCGCCAGATGCTGGAGCTGGTGGCTTCGACACCGACCTTGCAGGCACGCATCCTGCGCTACCCGCAGCGGGACTTCCGCGTGCGCCATGGCTATGCCGACGCATGGCCACGGGCCAGGCTAGTGCAGCAGTTCGTCGATCAGATGCACGCCTTGGGCAAGTTGGCGGAACTGGAAGCGGCTTCCTCATCCCTGCGCGATGCGGTGATGGTTGAGGAGGGTCGGTCGCCCATCTACTGGCTCGTGCTACCCGATCGGCGGGCCGTGTGGTGGAAAGAATTCGATCCATCGTCGGACGCCGCGGACGGCATGCGCTGCGCCAGCACGCCCTTGCTCGACGACGATGTTGATGATTCCGATAGCCGCCCGGACGTGTGCCGTGGCGTGATCTACGGTGCGGATGGGCAATCGCCCTGAGTCAGGTGATGTCCCACCGTTGCTCGCCATGAAAGGCTGCAATGGTGCAGGGGGGGCTGCAACTACGAGGCTCATGCCAGACTCCTGCGGATGCGCTGGCCTGCTCGCATGATGCTCAGTCCGTCTGCAGCTCCGCCACGAAGTCGTAGATGTCGCCGCGATACCAGGACGTGGTGAATTCCACCACGCGGCCATCTTCCAGGAAGCTGCGGCGCTCGATGTTGAGGCCGGCGCTGCCGGCGGGCACGTGCAGCAGGCGCGCCTGTTGGGCGCCCAGCGATACGGCGCGCAGGCGCTGCAATGCGCGGCGCGGGCGAGCGCCCAGCGTTTCGAGGATCTGGTACAGCGAGTCGTGCACGATCGTCGGGTCGGGCAGGATGCTGGCGGGCACTACGCTGCGCTCGATGGCCAGCGGTTCTTCCTTGGCATAGCGCACGCGATACAGGCGCGCGACCAGCACGCCGGGCGAGAGGTTCAGCGCCATCGATTCTTCCGGCGTCACTTCGCCGATGCTGCGCTCGAAAAACTCCGAACGCGGATTGAGCCCGCGGGCACGCAGGTCTTCGGTGAAGCTGGTGAGGCGCGACATCGGCTTGATG
The DNA here is from genome assembly GCF_035685885.1 of Dyella sp. Taxonomy (GTDB): domain Bacteria; phylum Pseudomonadota; class Gammaproteobacteria; order Xanthomonadales; family Rhodanobacteraceae; genus Dyella. The sequence continues at coordinate 1,213 of NZ_DASRZX010000043.1, forward strand.
ATGCGTTCGGCCACGAAGGTGCCGGCGCCGTGGCGCTGGTTCAGCAGACCCTCTTCGACCAGGCCGGCGATGGCCTTGCGCACCGTCACGCGCGACAGCTGCAGCAGGCGCGAAAGATCGCGCTCGCTCGGCAACGCCTGCCCCGGCTCGATATCTCGGTGTTCCACCACGTTGCGGATGGCGCGACGCAGGCGCAGATAGGCCAGCGGCTGGCTGACGGCCGGGTCGCGGCTGAGCCGGCGGTATTCGTTGACGAGGGCGGTTTCCATGGGCAAACGATACCAATGACCATACCAATCTGGCAATCGGCCGTTCTGGCGCGATTTCGCGGTCGTACCAATTTCACACCCCGATCATTGTCCTGAAGCGCCTGGCGAGGCGGCCAGGAGGAACTGGTGTTGTCTGGTATGTCACTGGTACGATCGACAGGCATGGCGCGTGGTATGCATGCCACGCGCCGCTTCCCGCATCGCCTTGAGGTGACTGAAGTGAGTGCTTCTCCCCAACCGGTCGACGCCTTCGACCTGGTGATTTTCGGCGGAACCGGCGACCTCGCCGTTCGCAAGCTGCTGCCGGCGCTGTACCACCGCTACGTGGACGGCCAGGTTCCCGGGACCAGCCGCATCATCGGCATCGCCCGCGAAGGGCTCGATGACGACGGTTACCGCGTCCATGCGCGCAAGGCGCTGCAGGAGAACGGCGGCGACAAGACCAAGATCGACGACTTCCTCAAGCTGGTGCACTACCGTCCGCTGGATGCGCGCAAGGACGAGGGCTGGGACGATTTCGCCGCGCTGATCGGCGAGCAGCCCGACCACGTGCGCGTGTTCTATCTCTCCACCTCGCCCGACCTGTTCGTGGACATCTGCAATCGCCTGGGTGCGCACGAGCTCAACCAGGGCAAGGCGCGCGTGGTGCTGGAGAAGCCGATCGGCCGCGACCTGAAGAGCGCCAACCAGATCAACGACGCCGTGGGTCGCGTGTTCGACGAATCGCAGACCTTCCGCATCGACCACTACCTCGGCAAGGAGACGGTGCAGAACCTGCTGGCGCTGCGCTTCGGCAACATCCTGTTCGAGCCGCTGTGGAACGCCGAGCACATCGACCACGTGCAGATCACCGTGGCCGAAACGCTGGGCGTGGGCCAGCGCGCGGGCTACTACGACCATGCCGGCGCGCTGCGCGACATGGTGCAGAACCACATCCTGCAGCTGTTGTGCATGGTGGCGATGGAGCCGCCCTCCTCGCTTTCGCCCGATGCCGTGCGCGACGAGAAGCTCAAAGTGCTGCGCTCGCTCAAGCACATCGATGAAAGCAATGCCGCGCAGCTCACCGTGCGCGGCCAGTACCGCGCCGGCGCCGCCGAAGGCCAGAGCGTGCCTGGCTATCTCGACGAACTGAAGGACCACAAGTCGCACACCGAGACGTTCGTGGCGCTGAAGGCCGAGATCGCCAACTGGCGCTGGGCCGGCGTGCCGTTCTACCTGCGCACCGGCAAGCGCTTGCCCGAGCGCGTGTCCGAGATCGTGGTGGTGTTCAAGCCCGTGCCGCACTCGATCTTCGACGCTTCAGCCGGCCCGCTGGCGCAGAACCGCCTGGTGCTGCGACTGCAGCCGGACGAGAACATCAAGCTGTGGGTGACCATCAAGCATCCGGGGCCGGGCGGCTTGCGCCTGCGCCACGTGTCGCTGGACATGAGCTTTGCCGAAGCGTTCGGCGTGCAGCAGCCGGATGCCTACGAGCGGTTGATCCTCGACGTGGTGCGCGGCAATCCCACGCTGTTCATGCGCCGCGACGAAGTGGAGGCCGCATGGCAGTGGGCCGATCCGATCCTTGCCGCTTGGGGCGACAGTGGCGAGTCGCCGCGTCCGTACACGTCGGGCACGTGGGGTCCGAGTGCAGCGGTGGCGCTGATCGAGCGTGATGGCCGCACCTGGAACGAGGACAGTGAATAAGCCGCGGTTCAACACCGTCGAGCACCATGCACGGGTGTTTCACCTGTGCGTGGCGGTCACTCGCCTAGACTCTTTCCCTCGCCACGCGTGTGTCATCCGCGCAGCCTAGCTTTGCTTCCGCCATGCCTGAGATCCTGAACATCACTACCCACAGCTTCACCGATTGCCATGCCCTCGCCGCAGCGCTGGCCGAGCGCGTCGCCGAACGCCTGCGCGAAAGCATCGCCGAGCGCGGCCACGCCTTGCTGGCAGTATCCGGCGGCAGCACGCCGCGCCATTTCTTCGAGCGTCTTTCGCGACAGTCGCTGGACTGGGCCAAGGTGCAGATCACGCTGGTGGACGAGCGCTGGGTGCCCGAAACCCATGAACGTTCCAACGCGGGCATGTTGAAGGCGCTGCTGCTGCAGCACGAAGCCAGCGCCGCGCAGTTCGTGCCGCTGTATACCGATGCACCCACGCCCGAGGCCGGCCTGGCCACCTTGCGCACGCGCATGGCCTCGCTGGCCCTGCCGTTCGATGCGGTGGTGCTGGGCATGGGCAACGACGGCCACACCGCATCGTTCTTCCCGGATGGCGATCGCCTGCCCGAGGCACTGGATGCCAACGGCGAGGCACGCGTGCTGCCGATGCGCGCACCCGGCGCCGGCGAGCCGCGCATCACCTTCACGTTGTCCGCGCTGCTGCAGACACGTGCGTTGTATCTGCACATCGAAGGCGAAACCAAGCGACAGCTGCTGGCTGACGCGCGGCTTGGCCTGGGCGAGGCGGCCAACTTCCCGGTACGCGCGGTGCTGACCCAGCAGCGCGTGCCCGTTGCCGTCTATTGGTGTCCCTGAGGCACCTGCCTTCCTTGGTTGATTGGCGCGCCCCGCGCGCCGGCTGATTCTCCGGAGTTTCCTTCATGAGCGTGCTTCATCCTGTCCTTGCCGAAGTCACCGAACGCCTGCGCGAGCGCAGCCGCGAATCGCGTGCCGATTACCTGCGCCGCATCGACGGCGCGCAGAGCGGCGGCGTGCATCGCGAGCGCCTTTCCTGTGGCAACCTCGCCCACGGCTTCGCCGCCTGCGGAACCACCGACAAGGAGCGACTGCGCGAAGGCCACACGCCCAACCTCGGCATCATCAACGCGTACAACGACATGCTCTCGGCGCACCAGCCGTATGAGCGCTACCCCGAGCTGATCCGCAACATCGCGCGCGAAGCGGGCATCACCGCGCAGATGGCCGGCGGCGTGCCGGCGATGTGCGATGGCATCACGCAGGGCCGCGCCGGCATGGAGCTCTCGCTGTTCTCGCGCGACCTGATTGCGATGGCCACCGCCGTGTCGCTCTCGCACGACATGTTCGATGGCGCGCTGTACCTCGGCATCTGCGACAAGATCGTGCCGGGCCTGCTGATCGGCGCACTGAGCTTTGGCCATCTGCCTGGCATCTTCGTGCCCAGCGGTCCGATGCCCAGCGGCATCAGCAACGAGCAGAAATCGAAAGTGCGCCAGGCCTATGCCGAGGGCAAGGCAACCAAGGCCGAACTGCTTGAAGCCGAAGCGGCGTCCTATCACGCGGCCGGCACCTGCACCTTCTACGGCACCGCCAACTCCAACCAGATGCTGATGGAGATCATGGGCCTGCACCTGCCGGGTTCCAGCTTCGTCGCGCCGGATACGCCGCTGCGCGACGCGCTGACGCGCGAGGCCGTGCTACGTGTGGCCGAGTTGAGCGCGCCGGGCTCGGCGCATCTCCCGCTGGGTCACATCATCGACGAGCGCGCCATCCTCAATGGCGTGATCGGCCTGCATGCCACGGGCGGTTCCACCAATCACCTGCTGCACCTCGTGGCGATTGCACGCGCCGCGGGCATCGAGCTGCGCTGGGACGATTTCGACGCGCTCTCCTCGGTGATTCCGCTGCTGGCGCGCGTGTATCCCAATGGCTATGCCGACGTGAACCAGTTCCACGAGGCCGGCGGCATGGGCTTCCTGATCGATCAGTTGTTGAGCGAGGGCCTGCTGCACGCCGACGTGCGCACGGTGTTCGGCACCGGTTTGGACGGCTATACGCAGGTGCCGCAGCTGGACGACCACGGCGCGCTGGCGTGGAAGCCCGTCTCGAAGGAGAGCGGCAATCGCGGCGTGCTGCGCGGCATCGCCGAACCGTTCCGTGCCGACGGCGGCCTGCGCATGCTGAGCGGCAACCTCGGCCGTGCGGTGATCAAGGTATCGTCGGTGCCGGACGATCGCCTGGTGATCGAGGCGCCGGCCATCGTGTTCCATGACCAGGACGATGTGCGCAAGGCCTTCGAGCGTGGTGATCTCAACCGCGATTTCGTTGCCGTGGTGCGCTTCCAGGGCCCGCAGGCCATCGGCATGCCCGAACTGCACAAGCTCACGCCGACCCTCTCCGTGCTGCAGGATCGCGGCCACCGGATCGCGCTGCTCACCGACGGCCGCATGTCGGGCGCGTCCGGTCGCGTGCCGGCCGCCATCCACGTGACGCCGGAGGCGCAGGACAACGGCGCCATCGCGCGCATCCGCGACGGCGACATCGTGCGGCTTGATGCCGTGAACGGACAGGTGGACGTGCTGGTGGATGCGGCGGAGTTCGCTGCGCGCGTACCTGCAACGGCGGACCTGTCGGCACACCAGTTCGGCATGGGCCGCGACCTGTTTGGCCTGTTCCGTCGCAACGCCACTACCGCCGATCTTGGCGCGGGCGTGTTTTGATGCACGCACGCAGTGACCTCCAAGGCGCCGAACCATGTTCGTCATTCCCGCCTACGCCGGGATGACGGTTCTTCTGAAACGTTCAATCCCAATTCGATTTCACGGAACGCCATGAGCATCGAACAAAAGCAGATTCAGGTTGAAGCCACCTTGCGCCTGGCACCCGTGGTGCCGGTGGTGATCATCGAGGACGCACGCGCCGCGGTGCCGATGGCGCGCGCGTTGGTGGCCGGCGGTACGCCTGCCATCGAGATCACGCTGCGTACGCCGGCTGCACTCGATGCCATCCGGGCCATCGCCGAGGAAGTGGAAGGCGCCGTGGTGGGCGTGGGCACCGTGCTCAGCGCCAAGGACCTGCGCGCCGCACACAAGGCCGGCGCACGCTTCGCGGTGTCGCCGGGCGTGTCGCCGGGCCTGCTGGATGCCGCCGACGACAGCGAGCTGCCCCTGCTGCCGGGCACGGCCACCGCCAGTGAAGTGATGACGTTGCTCGAACGCGGCTACCGCCACGTGAAGTTCTTTCCTGCCGTGCCGGCCGGCGGGCACAAGCTGCTGGGCGCGTGGGCCAGTCCGCTGCCGCAGATGAAGTTCTGCCCGACCGGCGGCATCACGCTGGCGAGCGCGCCGGATTTCCTGTCACTGCCCAACGTGATCTGCGTGGGCGGCTCGTGGCTCACCCCGGCGGACAAGCTGCATGGCGGCGATTGGGCCGGCATCGAATTGCTGGCGCGCGAGGCGGCAGGGTTGAAGCGCCTGTAAGCACCTGACTGTAGGAGCGCACCCAGTGCGCGAACGGCCATGCACACCCAGCGTGCGATTCCATGGTCCGCGATCGCGCACTGGGTGCGCTCCTACAGAAGAAGCCGTGGCGCGAGAACTACTTCACCGCAAGCGTAATGGTGAAACTGGGGTTCTTGCCCTGCCGCGACGCGGCGCGCATCTGGTAGACGCGCACGACGTAGTTGCCATCGCGCGGCAGTGCGCCGCTCCATTGCGCGTCGCCGGTGATGGACGTATTGGTCAGGGCGTCCTGGCCGTCCGGCGGAAGCACGTTGAAGTACACGCCAGCCGGCGCCTTGAGCGTCACCACCAGCGTCTGTCCCGCCCGGGCGCCAAGCACATAGTCGTGGCCCTCGCCCAGCTGCGCGGTGAATGTCGTTGAGTCCGCACCCTTGTCGAAGCTGATGCGTTCGGAGGCCGTGCTTCGGAATCCCGTCAGTGCAATGACGACGAACAATACGACGGCGGCCCAGGCACGTTCTCGTCTCTGCGTCGATCCCATGGCGGCGACTCCGGTGAGTGTCGGCGGCAATCCGGGGCAAAGCGTCGATCCCCTCGCGTCACACGGTGGAACGTGTACCGCGATGCCACTATCCGGGCGCGTTCGTGAAGCCGCCGTGGAGTCGGGCGGCGCTGCTCAGTTTGGCGCTGGCGTCGCCGTGACGCAGTGGTCGATCTGCTCGAAATACCAGCTGTCGTCGTCCTTGAAGGACGAGTAATAACTCGCCACGGTCTTGTCGCTGACGGGCTTGATGTCCACCAGTGCGACGGCCGGCGCGCGATCGTTCATGTGGATCTCGATGGTCGTGCCGCCATAGAGCACGTTCGTTACGAGGTGTACCGGCTTTTGCGACCAGGCGGCGCTGACGCATGCGGCGATGTCCTGCACCGATCCGTTGCCGCGGTACATCGCGGTCGCCTGGGAATCGCGCAGATGGCTGGCGGTGGTGCAACCGGCGAGCAACGTGGCGAGCAGCATGAACGCGGCATGGCGTGTCATCGATCGAGTTCCCTTGGGATGCGTGAGCGCCGCCCATGTTAAGGGCGCGAGCGTCCCGAACGGAACAGGCGGTCAGTGCTGACGCGACGCTAACGGCGCGAGGTGTTGAATGCGCGGACCTGACGGAGGGACGGACATGAACAAGCGTATCAACGGCATCGGCACGGCTTGCGTGGCCGTGGCACTCAGCCTTGCCTGCAGCGTCGGAAGCGCGCAGGACCTGGGCAAGCTGGGCGGCATGGTTCCCGGCGGCAGCTCCATGACCTCGGGCAGCATGGGCAACGTGGCCGGCCTGCTGCAGTACTGCGTGAAGAACAACTATCTCGGCGGCGACTCCGGCGCGTCGGGCATCCAGCAGCAGCTGATGGGAAAGTTGGGCGGCGGTTCCGGTTCGGCCGCGAGCAGCGCCGAGCAGGGTTCCAGCGCCAGCGACATGATGGGACAGCTGACTGGCAAGAAAAAATCCACGTCGAGCACCGATACAAGCGCCGCGGCTGGTTCCAGCGCCGCTACCAGCGATCCTGGCTATCTCAGCGGCGCCAAGGGCATCCTGCAGGGCAGCAGCGGACAGAGCATGGATCTCAACAGCCTGGGCGGTGGCTCCAGCGACATGAAATCGCAACTCACCACCAAGGTGTGCGACACCGTGCTGAAGCAGGGCAAGTCGTTCCTGCACATGTAAGGGACACCGCCGGCTTCTTTTGTAGGAGCGCACCCAGTGCGCGATGAACGAATGAGAGTGCTGCACCCTTCCGCGCCGCGGTCGCGCACTGGGTGCGCTCCTACGATGGCGTCGGGTGCTTCCGGCGCAACCGACGCTCGTCGCGCACGACGTAGATGCCCGCGCCAAGCACCATCAAGGCCAGCGCATACCAGGTGATGAGATAGCTCAGGTGGTTGTTGGGAAAGTCGATCACCGTGAGTCCTCCCTGCGGCCACACGGGCTTGCCCTGGTCCAATGTGCCGGGCGCCGCATCCTGGTCGACGAAATACGGCGCGACACGCTGCAGCGCGCGCGCCTTCGCCATCGCGGGTACGTCACGCGTGTACCAACTATTTTTCGCCGGATCATTGTGGCGGAACACCACGGGCCCTTCGCTCATGCGCAGCAGGCCGGTCACCGTGCTCTCGCCGCCACTGCCGGGCTCGCATGAGCCCGTCAGGCCGCACCAGTCCGGCGGCACGAAACCGCGGTTCACCAGCACGATCGAGCCATCGTCCTGCTGCAGCGGCGTGATGACCCAATAACCGCTGCCGAGGTTGGTGGACGCCCATACCAGCGTGCGTCTGTCATGCAGGAAATGTCCCTGCAGCTGCACATGGCGGTATTCGTCGGATGCCACGGTGACCTGTGGCCACTGCTTCTCTGCCGGCGCAGGCGTCGCAGCAGCGTGCACGCGCGAATCCACGCGTTCGATCAGCTCGCGCTTCCATCCCATGCGGTAAACCTGCCAGGTACCGAGCGCGACGAAGCCGGCGAACAGCACCAGGCCCAGCAAGGCAAACAGGGTCAGCGCGATAGTGCCGCGCGGCGAGCGGTTGGGTTCGTCGGTCATCGGGGCAGCGAAAGGCGGAGACAGGCGCGATGCATCATGGCAGGTTCGACGGATCCATCAGCGGCATCATGTTGTTGTTGAGGTGGTACATGATCCAGATCGATCCGCTGAGCGTGATCACCACCAGCACGATGGTAAACACCAGCGCGAGCATGTTCCAGCCGCCCTCGGATTTCGTGTTCATGTGCAGGAAGTAGATCATGTGCACCACGATCTGCACGGCCGCGAGCCCAAGGATGACTACGGCTGCCGTGCTGGATTTGTCGAACACATGGCCGATCACCACCCAGAACGGGATGATGGTGAGAACCACCGCCAGCACGAAGCCGGTCATGTAGCCGCCGAAGGTGGCGTGGATGCCGAGGTCGTCGTGGTCGTGATGGTGATCGTCGTAGGCGTGCTGCGTTTCCTCGTGCGCGCTCATGGCAGCACTCCCATCAGGTAGACGAAACTGAAGACGCCCACCCACACCACGTCGAGGAAGTGCCAGAACATCGACAGGCACATCAGCCGGCGCTTGTTGGCGGTGATCAGACCCTTTTTTGCCACCTGCACCATCAGCACGATCAGCCACAGGATGCCGCAGGTCACGTGCAGGCCGTGCGTGCCGACCAGGGTAAAGAACGACGACAGGAACGCACTGCGTTGCGGCCCGTTGCCTTCGGCGATCAGGTGTGCAAATTCGCGCAATTCAATGGTGAGGAAGCCCGCGCCGAGCAGGCCGGTGATCACCAGCCACAACATCATCGGCTTCTGGCGGTCGCGCTGCATCTCCAGCACGGCAAAGCCATAGGTGATCGAGGAGAGCAGCAGCAGCGAGGTGTTGAGCGCCACCGTGGGAAGTTCCAGCACCTCGGGTCCCGTCGGGCCGCCGGCATACTCGCGGCCCAGCACGCCATAGGCGGCAAACAGGCAGGCGAAGATGAGGCAGTCGCTCATCAGGTATACCCAGAAGCCCAGCAGGGTGCCATTGGCCGGGTGGTAATCCCTGGACTCGTGGAAGCGCAGCGCTTCCGTGGGTCCGCCTCCGGGGGTCATCGAGGTGGTCATGTCAGACATGGCTGGCCAGGAGCTCCGTGCGGGCTTGTTCGACGCGGCGTACTTCATCCGCCGGTATGTAGTACTCGCGGTCGTAGTTGAAGGTGTGCGCAATGGCCACTACCAGCATCGTCACGAAAGCGACGGCCGCGACCAGCCACATGTACCAGATCATCGCGAAGCCGAAGACGAAGCTCAGGGCGCCCAGGATGATGCCGGTCGGCGTGTTGTGCGGCATGTGGATGGGCAAATAGCCGTCCAGTGGCCGCTGATAGCGATACTTCTTCATCATCCACCACGCATCGTGATCGTGGATGCGCGGCGTGAAGGCGAAGTTGTACGGCGGCGGCGGCGAAGACGTGGACCATTCCAGGGTGCGCCCGCCCCACGGATCGCCGGTCACGTCGCGCAGCTGCTCGCGGCGCATGATGCTCACGGCTATCTGCACCAGCATGCAGCCGATGCCAAGCAGGATCAGGAAGGCGCCGAACGCGGCCAGCACGAACCAGATCTGCAACGACGGATCGTCGAAATGGTTGAGGCGCCGCGTCACGCCCATCAGCCCAAGCACGTACAGCGGCATGAAGGCGAAATAGAAGCCGATCACCCAGAACCAGAAGGCGCACTTGCCCCAGAACGGATCGAGCCGGAAGCCGAACGCCTTGGGAAACCAGTAATAGATGCCGGCGAACAGGCCAAACAGCACGCCGCCGATGATCACGTTGTGAAAGTGCGCGACCAGGAACAGGCTGTTGTGCAGCGAGAAGTCGGCGGGCGGCACGGCCAGCAGCACGCCGGTCATGCCGCCGATCACGAAGGTGATCATGAACGCCACCGTCCACATCATCGGCAGGTCGAACACCACCCGGCCGCGATACATGGTGAACAGCCAGTTGAAGATCTTCGCGCCCGTGGGGATCGAGATGATCATCGTGGTGATGCCGAAGAACGAGTTGACGCTCGCGCCCGACCCCATGGTGAAGAAGTGGTGCAGCCACACCAGGTACGACAGCACCGTGATCACCACCGTGGCGTAGACCATCGAGGCGTAGCCGAACAGCGGCTTGCGGCTGAAGGTGGCGGTCACTTCCGAATAGATGCCGAATACCGGCAGCACCAGGATGTATACCTCCGGATGTCCCCAGATCCAGATCAGGTTCACGTACATCATGGCGTTGCCGCCAAGCTCGGTGGTGAAGAAGTTGGTGCCCACATAGCGATCCAGCGCCAGCAGCGCGAGTACGGCGGTGAGCACCGGGAATGCGGCGACGATCAGCACGTTGGTGCATAGCGCCGTCCAGGTGAACACCGGCATCTTCATCATGGTCATGCCGGGCGCACGCATCTTGATGATGGTCACCAGCAGGTTGATGCCCGATAACAACGTGCCCACGCCCGCGATCTGCAGCGCCCAGATGTAGTAATCCACCCCGGCATCGGGACTGGAGGCGATGTCGGACAGCGGCGGATACGCCAGCCAGCCGGTACGCGCGAACTCGCCGATGAACAGCGACGCCATCACCAGCATGGCGCCCGATACCGTCATCCAGAAACTGAAGTTGTTGAGGAACGGAAACGCCACGTCGCGCGCGCCGATCTGCAGGGGCATCACGAAGTTCATCAGGCCCGTCACCATCGGCATGGCGACAAAGAAGATCATGATCACGCCGTGCGCGGTGAAGATCTGGTCGTAATGCTCCGGCGGCAGGTAGCCAGTGGAACCGCCGAACGCGATCGCCTGCTGGCCGCGCATCATGATCGCGTCGGCGAAGCCACGCAGCAGCATCACGAAGCCAAGCACCATGTACATGATGCCGATCTTCTTGTGGTCGATGCTGGTGAACCACTCGCGCCACAGGTAACCCCATAGCCTGAAGTAAGTGATGGCGCCCAGCACCGCGAGGCCACCGAGCGCCACGCCAATGAACGTGTAGACCACGATGGGCTCGTGCAGGGGCAGCGAGGCGAGCGTGAGGCGACCGAAGATCAGCTTGGCGGGATCGATATGGGCGATCATCGTGGACACCACCTTCAATGGGACTCGGCCGCAGGCATCGGCATGCCGGCCATGCCGGTGGACTCGCCACTGCGCGCGGGTCGCGTGTGCGTCATGCAGGAAGGACTGTCCGGGTCCAGGCAACGCGTGAGGATGGCCTGGTAGAGGCCCGGCGCCACGGTGGCGTAATAACGTGGCGGCTCGTTTTCGCTGGGTTCGGCCAGCTTCACGTAGACCTCACGGCTGAGATCGCTGCCGTTGGCCTTGGCCTGCTGTACCCATTGCGCAAAGCCGTCCTCGCTCATGCCATGGAAAACGAAATGCATGCCGGAGAATCCGTGGCCACTGTAGTTGGCCGAGAAGCCCTGGAAATCGCCAGGCTTGTTGAGCACCGCCTGCAGCTTGGTTTCCATGCCCGGCATCGCATAGATCTGCCCGGCGAGCGCGGGGATGAAGAACGAGTTCATCACCGAGGTGGCCGTAATCTTGAACTTGATCGGCCGGTCCACCGGCGCAGCCAGCTCGTTCACGGTGGCAATGCCTTGTTCGGGGTATATGAACAGCCATTTCCAGTCGAGCGCCACCACGTTCACGGTAAGCGGACGGGCATCGGCAGGCATCGGACGACCAGCGGCGAGACGATCGAGCGGACGATAGGGATCAAGCTTGTGCGTGCTCACCCAGGTGATCGCACCGAGCGCGATGATAATCAGCAACGGTGCGGACCAGATCAGCAGTTCGAGGATGGTGGAGTGTTCCCACTCCGGATCGTAGGTGGCCTTCTTGTTGGAGGCGCGGAAATGCCAGGCGAACACCAGCGTCAGCACGATCACCGGAACGATGATGAGCAGCATCAACACGGTCGAGGTGATGATGAGGTTGCGCTGCTGTACCGCCAGGTCTCCCGACGGCGACATCAGCACGGATTGGCAACCCGCAAGCAGGATGACGACAGCTAGCAGCAGTCCACGAGATACCTTCATAGACATGACCGACGGCGCAACCGATGTTATGGATGTAAAAACGGGTACGCCGTGCAGCGGAACAGGAACCAGGACAGCATCCCCATGACGCGTGAGGCGTGGCGGTGCCAGTGACGGCCGCAACATCCTCCCTCTTTCCAGGTAACGACTATGTCAAGCACCTTCCCTGAACACGGACGCACGAAAGGCACCTCGGTCGAGGAGATCGGGCGGCTGCAAGCCCACGCGAAGGTGGCGCCGGGAGAAATTGCCGTTGGCGTGATCATCGGCCGCACGTCCGAGCATTTCGACTTTTTCGTGTTCGGGATTTCCTGCGTGCTGGTGTTTCCGCAGGTGCTATTCCCCTTTGCCAGCGCACTGGACGGCATGCTGTATGCCTTCACGATATTTTCACTGGCCTTCATCGCGCGGCCGTTCGGCACGGCGCTCTTCATGCATTTCCAGCGTCGCTGGAGCCGCGGCACCAAGCTCACCATCGCGCTGTTCCTGCTGGGCAGCGCCACGGCCGGCATGGCTTTCCTGCCTCCCTACAAGGACATCGGCACGTGGGCGATCGGCCTGCTGGTGCTGTTCCGCCTGTTGCAGGGCATTGCCCTGGGTGGTTCGTGGGACGGCCTGCCATCGCTGCTGGCGCTCAACACACCACCGCAAAAGCGCGGCTGGTACGCCATGCTGGGCCAGCTGAGCGCGCCGATCGGTTTTCTGGTGGCAGGCACGCTGTTCCTGTTCCTGCACGCCAACCTGTCCGAGGTCGACTTCATCGACTGGGGCTGGCGCTATCCGTTCTTCGTGGCGTTCGCCATCAACGTGGTGGCGCTGTTCGCGCGGCTGCGGCTGGTGGTGACCGAGGAATACACGGTGGCCATGGAAGAGCGCGAGCTGGAGCCCATTGGCGCCATCGAGATCCTGCGCACGCAGGGCTACAACATCTTCATCGGAGCGTTCGCGGCGCTGGCCAGCTATGCGCTGTTCCACCTCGTCACCATTTTCCCGCTGTCGTGGATCGTGCTTCAGTCCACGCAGTCGGTGAACGCCGTGCTGGTGGCCGAGATCATCGGTGCCTTCGCCTGCATCCTCGGCATGATCATCTCCGGCGTGATGGCCGACCGCATCGGACGTCGCACCACGCTGGGCATCATGGCTGCGCTGATAGCGATCTTCGCGCTGATCTCGCCGTGGCTGCTGGGCGGCGGCAAGCTGGGCCAGGATGCCTTCATCATCCTGGGCTTCGGCGGACTGGGCCTGTCCTACGGACAGGCAGCCGGCAGCGTGACATCCAATTTCGAAATGCGCCTGCGTTATGCCGGCGCGGCGCTCACCACCGACTTTGCCTGGCTGATCGGTGCGGCGTTTGCACCGCTGGTTGCGTTGAGCCTGTCGGTGCGCTTCGGGCTGGTGGCGGTCAGCGCGTACCTGCTGTCGGGCGTGATATGCACGCTGCTCGCGTTGCGCGTGAACCGGGCGCTCGCCGCGCGCGAATGAGTGCGATCAATCGACGCCGAGGGTAAGGTACTCGGCGGTGAAGTAGACGACCTGGTAGGCCAGCGCGAACAGGGCGATGATCAGTTGCGCCCGGCGGCTGGCGAGCCACGCGCCGAGGCCCGCGATCACCAGCATCAACACCGTGTGCACCGGATACGCGTGGCCCAGCATGTGCCAGCGGCTTTCGCCCTTGAGCGTGGTGTCTGCCAAGTCCATCAGCGTGATCAGCGCGATCATGCCGAAGAACCAGCCGCGACGTTGGATCAGGTAGTGCTCGTAGCTGCCGTACTCGCGTACGTCCTTGGGGAACAGCAGCGTCGACACCATGAAGTAGGTGGCGCAATAGGCGATGACGAATACGTACTTGCCAAAGGTCCACAAGGTGACCTGGGTAAGACGAAACTCCCACCACCAGAAGGTGACGATGGACAGGAATGCCCACGCCGCCCATGTCATGTGGATCCACGACCAGCCGTAGCGCCGGGGATGCTCGATCACCGATGCCAGGCCACTCAGCAGCGTGGTGATGCCCATGCCGAGGATGATGCTCAGCACCACGCGGATATGGGGATAGAGCAGGTCTGGATTCATGGCGGTCGTTTCCCGTTGCGCATGCCGGTCCCCTTCGTTTGTCCGCGTTCGTCAGATGCCGCTGGCGCTGATGCGGTAGCGTGCGCGCCCGCGTGCCTTGGCGTCGTACAGCGCTTCATCGGCGAGGTGCAGCAGGGCATCGGCGGAAGTGACGTTGCGATGCAGTGCAAGACCGATGCTCAGCGATACCTGCAGCGACTTGGTGTCGATCATTACTGGCGGCTGCATGGCCTCTTCGATCTTTCGCGCCAGCGCCTCGGCGTCGGCGACGCTTTCGATGTCGTGGCAAAGGATCACGAACTCGTCGCCGCCCAGCCGTGCGAGCAGGTCGGTGCGCCGCACGCAGGATTTCAGGCGCGCGGCGACTGCGCACAACGCCTCGTCGCCGGCGGCATGGCCATAGGTGTCGTTGATCTGCTTGAAGTGGTCGATGTCGATCAGCATCAACAGCAGCGGCGCGTGCGTGAGCGAGGCACGTTGGATCGACAGCTCGATGCCTTCGCGGAACGAGAGCCGGTTGGGGATGCCGGTGAGCGTGTCCTGGCGCGCGAGGATGGCCAGCTGCTGCTCGGCCTGCTTGATGCGGGTGACGTCGGTGGTCAGGATGTACATGCCGTTGCGTTCGCCGGTGGCTGAGGTCGCCGGCAGATAAGTGGTCTGGAAATAGCGCCGTCCCTTGCCATAGTCGGCGTCGTACTCGAACGTGGTCACCGTGCCCGACAGTGCCAGCGTGATATGCGGTTCCAGCAGCGCGTACGCCTCGGCGCCGCGAACATCCTCGATGGTCCGGCCCAGCATCTTTTCGGGATCGATGCCCACCACTTCGCCCACGTAACCGTTGACGAAGGTATAGCGTTGCTGCAGGTCCACGTGCGCGATGATGGCCGGCATGTTGTCGGTAATGGTGCGCAGGCGTTTCTCGCTTTCCGCGAGCCTCTGTTCGGCCTCTACGTCTTCCGTGACATCGCGGCCGGTGTAAACCAGTTCCATCTCGCCCTCGTGGTCGGGACTGGGCGCGACCCGCGCCAGGGCTTCGATCCACATGTACTCGCCCGAGCGGCGACGCAACCGATAGCGCGTGAGCGATGGGCGGCCGGTTTCCCACAAGCGCTCGGCTGCCTCGAACGTGATTTCACGGTCATCGGGATGGATCAGCTGGCCGCGCAACTGGGTGAACTCTGCGACTTCCCAGCCGAGCATGTCCTTGACCGAAGGCGACACGTAGCGCCGCGTGCCGTCGCGGGCGATGCGCAGGACGAGGTCGCTCGCATAGTCCGCCAACAGGCGATAGCGGTTTTCGCTGTCGCCCACCTGCCGGGCCAGCCGGCGACGATCGGCCAGGGCCAACGCCACCGGCACGGCCACCACGCACAGCACCCCAAGGTAGATCTGCGCGAGCAGCGCTCGCTCGCTGGCGCTGGCATCCGGAATAAGGTCGAACGGACCATGTCCCAGCGCGGTGGCGAAGGTGGTGACCAGCGCCACCAGCGCAATGCCGATCACCAACCCGGGGAAGCGATGCTGAAAGACCATGTAGAGCAGCGGCGCGAATACCACGAACAGCAGGGGGTAGCGCGACTGCCCGAACACGACGACCGCGACCAGCACCAGCAGGCTCGCATCGCGCAGCATGCGCAGCCGGCGCCCGGGTTCGCCCAACACGCGCAGGCCGCGCCGGACAGTCACCAGCGAAAGCGTGCCCACGATCACCATGCCCAACACGTGGGCACGGAACCAGGTGTTGGCGGTCAGCCAGAACGACACGTCGTGCGCCGTCTCCAGCTCGACCGCGGCCAGCAACGCCGAAACCACGCTGCCCAAAAGGGTAGCGCCCAGCGCGATACGGCCAAGCAGCAGGAATTGCGTGTCGTCGGCGATGCGCGGAAACGCACGCCGGATCAGGCTCGCCACGATCAGTATCTCGATGCAGTCACCGGCAGCCAGCGCCAGGCCTGACAGCACATTGGTTTCGCGCGGCCCGCCATGCGTGATGACCTCGCCGAGCGCCAGCGCCACGAACGCCGCTGCGACGGGCCAAGGCCACCGTCGGCGGCTCATGACCAGCAAGCTGCCCACCACGATGCCGTTGGGCACCCAGATAGGCAGGAGACTGCCGACATGCCGGGCAAGCCACAGCGGGCCTGCCGAGGTGACCAGCACCAGCACGAACAGCGTGACCACCACGACCGGCCCGTTCCACGGCCGGTGGCTGGAGTGTCTTGCGTGCGTGGACATGGATGCGGTGATGATGGCCGACCGTGCGAGGCTCACCCATCTTTAGGACGCGCGGCGTCAACGATCTGTCGTCGTGCAGCGCGGCACGTGCGGCTGCAGGAGGTTCAGCGTTGTTCGGGTGGCAGTTTGCGCGCGCTCACCGCCCACGCGGCATGCGCCGCGAGGTCGACGGGTTTCCAGGTCACATGAGTCGTGGCCGGGTGGCGCGCCAGCGTGGCGCCGGGTCGCCATTCAAGCGCGGGCCGGATCGGCCTGGGCACGAAGCCGCCACCGCAGTTGGGGCAGACGTCGTGCAGCAGCGCGACGCAATCACGGCAAAACGTGCATTCGAAGGAGCAGATCATCGCGTCGGTGGACGCAGGCGGCAGCGGCTTGTTGCATTGCTCGCAGGTGGGGCGAAGTTCCAGCATGGGATCTCTCCGGGAGAATCGCATCTTTGCACGGTGCTTCCCATGACCGTCAGTCATTGTGCGGAAGAAGAAAGCGAAAGCGCCGTTTGGCCATCTCCGTGGCGCCGAGCCGGCCATAGAAGCGCGCGGCGTCCGTGTTCCATGACGGTGTCTGCCATTCGATGGCGTGGCAATCCAGCTCACGTGCGAGCGCATGCACCTGTTCCCACAGTCGGGCGCCGATCGAGCGCTGGCGCCAGCCGTCGGCCACGTAGAGGCAGTCCATGTGCAGCTGGCTTGCACGGTCGAGCGTGGAGAAATCCAGCGTCGCGCTGGCGTAGCCAACTGCATGGCTGCCCACGAAGGCCAGCCATGCATGGAGCTGCGGCGGATCGCCTTGCAGGGCGCGGGCCAGCGCATCGATACGCAGTGCCTTCGCATGGGGCAGTCGCTCGTAGGCGGCATGGGATGCGCACAGTTCGACCAGATCGGGTATGTCCGCGATTCGCGCCCGGCGTATCGCCAGCGCTCCGTCTTCAGCCGCGCTCAAGGCCAAAGCCCTCGTCCAGCCAGCCGGTGAGGCCGCCGATCATCTCCTTCACCGGACGACCGAGCTGCGCCAGCTTCACCGCGGCCTTGTTGGCGCCGTTGCAGTGAGGGCCGGCGCAATAGACGACGAACAAGGTGTGCGCCGGATACTCGGTGAGGCGCTGCTCGCTGATCGTGCGCGTGGGCATGTTGAGGGCGCCGGGCACGCGGCCGGCGGCGTAAAGCGCGGGCGTGCGCACATCGAGCAGGATGAAGTCGGCCGTCTCGTGGTGCGTGGCGTAATACACGTCGGCGCAATCGGTCTCAAAGCCCAGCCGGGCCTGGAAATGGGCCAGCGCATCGGTGCTGGCGGCGGCGGGAAAACGCTGGACGACACTGCTCATGGCGACTCGTCGTTAAGGGACGGCGCCAGTATCGGCACTGGTGCCAACCGCCGACATTGGCAAGAATGCCAGTCACCATGAAAAATCCGCCAAAGCGTTCCAGACGTCCATGGGTACCGCAGAACCGCGACGTGGCGGTGCTGATGTACGACGGCCTGTGCACCTTCGAGTTCGGTATCGCCGTGGAAATGTTCGGCCTCTCGCGTCCGGAACTGCCGGAGTGGTACCGCTTCGGCCTCTGCGCGGTGGACGCCGGCGAAATGCGGGCCGCCGGCGGCATGCGCGTGCTGGCGGACAACGGGCTCGAAGCGCTGGCCACCGCAGGCACGGTGATCGTGCCGGGCTGGCGTGGCGTGGACGCCGCGCCGCCGCCCGTGCTGCTCGATGCCCTGCGCGAGGCACATGCGCGTGGCGCACGCCTGCTGTCGTTCTGCTCGGGCGTGTTCGTGCTCGCCGCCACCGGCCTGCTGGACGGACGCCGCGCGACTACGCACTGGCGATACATCGATGCGCTGGCGCAGCGTTTTCCGCGCATCCGCATCGAGCCCGACGTGCTTTACGTGGACGAAGGCAGCCTGCTCACCTCGGCGGGATCCGCGGCGGCGATCGATCTCTCGTTGCATCTGATCCGACGCGATTACGGTCCTGCGGTCGCCAACATGGTGGCGCGCCGCGCTGTGGTGCCGGCGCATCGCGATGGCGGGCAGGCGCAATTCATCCAGTGGGCCGTTCCCGAACAAGGCGCAACACTGGGCAAGCTGCTCGAATGGATGCGACGTCATCTGGACCAGCCGCTGCCATTGCCCGAACTCGCCGAGCGTGCGCGCATGAGCGAACGCACCCTGTTACGCCGCTTCGAGGAAGCCACCGGTTGCTCGCCCAAGCAATGGCTCACCCGCGAGCGGCTCAACCGCGCGCGCGAACTGCTGGAAGGCAGCGACCTGCCGGTGGAACGCGTCGCGGATGTCTGCGGTTTTGGCAGTGCCGATACACTGCGCCACCACTTCCGCCATCATCTGCAGCTGAGCCCGGCGCGCTATCGCGAACGTTTCACACACGCCCGCTAGCCTTGGCGGAGTTCGTGCCGCCCTTGCCACCGATCGCCGCCGCCATGAAGGACCCTGCATGATCTACGTATGGATGAGCGTTGCCTGCAGCGTGCTGGTCTCGGTGCTGCTCAAGCTCGCGCGTCGCCTGGAAGTGGATGTGGGCCAGGCCATCGCCTGGAACTACGTTGCTACCAGCGTGCTCACGGCGATGGTGTTCCACCCGTCGCTGGATGTGCTCAAAAGCGCGCAGGCGCCATGGCTCGGGTTCGTCGGGCTGGGCGTGTTGCTGCCCCTGATCTTCCTGGCGCTGGCAGCCTCCGTGCGCAACGCGGGCATCGTGCGCACCGACGCGGCCCAGCGGTTGTCCCTGCTGCTTTCGCTGCTTGCCGCGTTCCTGCTGTTTGGCGAAACGCTCAACGCGTGGAAGGGCGGCGGCATCGCACTCGGTCTGCTGGCGCTGTCATGCATGGTGTGGAAGGTCGATGCGCGCAGCACGGAAGAAACCACGCGCGGATGGCTATGGCCGCTGGTGGTGTTCATCGGCTTCGGCCTGATCGACATCCTGTTCAAGCAGGTGGCACGCGCCGGCACGCCGTTCGCCGCCTCGCTGCAGGCGATGTTCGCACTGGCCCTGCTGGTATCGGTCGCGTTGCTGCTGTGGCGGCGCTGGCGCGACCGCACCTTCTTCACCCTGCGCGACGCCGTCGCCGGCCTGCTGCTGGGCCTGGCCAACTTCGGCAACATCGTGTTCTACGTGCGCGGCCACCAGGCCTTGCCCGATCATCCCTCGCTGGTCTTCGCCAGCATGAACCTCGGCGTCGTGGCGGTGGGTGCACTGGTCGGCACGCTGGCCTTCCGCGAGCGGCTCAGCTGGATCAATGCGCTGGGCCTGGGCCTTGCCCTGCTGGCCATCGGCCTGATCGCCTGGGCCTGACGCTGCTTTGGCTTTTGTGGGAGCTCACCCTGTGCGCGACCGTGGGCTGTCCGAAGTCATTATTCTCCTGTCGTCGCCATGGCGGTCACTCATGAACCTGCAGGCCCGTCGCGCACAGGGTGCGCTCCTGCAAAGGCGCCGCCTCGCGAAGACGTGAATTGATCGGGAGCTTTCATCATGCGGGAGCTCACCCTGTACGCGACAAGGCCGCTAGGCCGTCCCCTTCACGCCCACGTATCCGCCACCGCCCTACGCTCGCCGTTCCCTCAACCGGAGCGCCTGTCATGAGTACCGAAACCGTCGCCAAGCGACTGGTCGCCATGTGCCGCCATGGCCAGTTCGAGGAAGCGCAGCACGAGCTGTACGCCAAGGATGCCGTGAGCACCGAGCCCGAGGCCGCGGCGAACGGACCGCTGGGCAACGTGAAGGGGCTCGATGCGATCCTCGAGAAAGGCAGGCGCTTCCAGGCGAACATCGTCGAGGTGCACGGCGTGGAGGTCAGCGATCCGATCGTCGCGGGCAACTGGTTCAGTGCATCGATGACGCTCGACGTGACCATGAAGGAATACGGGCGCATCACCATGACCGAGATCTGCGTGTATCACGTCAAGGACGACAAGATCGACTCCGAGCAGTTCTTCTACGACATGGGCTAATACGTCCCCTCCCATGTAGGAGCGCACCCAGTGCGCGATCGGCGATTCTCCTGTTGCCGCGCGGGGCTCACCCTGGCGCCATCGTGCAGGACCATCGCGCACCGGGTGCGCTCCTGCAGAGGTTGGGATGACGCGGTCCCAAACAAAAAGCCCCGCTTTCGCGGGGCCCTTCGTCACTTGCACCAGCGTGGTACTCAGTCGATATCGAGGAACGAGCGCAGCTGCTCCGAGCGGCTCGGGTGACGCAGCTTGCGCAGCGCCTTGGCCTCGATCTGGCGGATGCGTTCACGCGTGACGTCGAACTGCTTGCCGACTTCTTCCAGCGTGTGATCCGTGTTCATGTCGATGCCGAAGCGCATGCGCAGCACCTTCGCTTCACGCGGGGTGAGGCCGGCGAGCACGTCGCGCACGGTTTCCATCAGGCCCGTCTCGGTGGCCGACTCGATCGGCGAGGCAGCATTGCTGTCCTCGATGAAGTCGCCCAGATGCGAATCCTCGTCGTCGCCGATCGGGGTTTCCATCGAGATCGGCTCCTTCGCGATCTTCAGCACCTTGCGGATCTTGTCCTCGGGCATCTCCATTTCCTTGGCCAGCTCCTCCGGCGTCGGCTCGCGGCCGAACTGCTGCAGCATCTGGCGGGAAATGCGGTTCAACTTGTTGATCGTCTCGATCATGTGCACCGGGATACGGATGGTGCGCGCCTGGTCGGCGATCGAACGGGTGATGGCCTGGCGGATCCACCACGTGGCATACGTGGAGAACTTGTAGCCGCGACGGTATTCGAACTTGTCCACCGCCTTCATCAGGCCGATGTTGCCTTCCTGGATGAGGTCGAGGAACTGCAGGCCTCGGTTGGTGTACTTCTTGGCGATCGAGATCACCAGGCGCAGGTTCGCCTCCACCATTTCCTTCTTGGCGCGACGGGCCTTGGCCTCGCCGATCGACATCGTGCGGTTGATTTCCTTGATGTCGGTCAGCGGCAGGAACAGCTGGCGCTCGATGGAAGCGAGCTTCTCCTGCTCGCCATCGATCGCTTCCTTGTGCGGCTTGATGTTCGGCGACCACTTCTGGCGCTTGCGACCCAGTTCGTTGGCCCACTCGAGGTTGCCCTCGTTGCTTGGGAACGCCTTGAGGAACTCGGCCTTGGGCATCTTCACGTGCTTGACGAAGATGTCCATCAGCACGCGCTCGTGGTGACGGATGTCGTTGACCACTTCGCGCAGCTTGCGCACGAAGCCGTCGATCAGCGCGGACGGCAGCTTAAGCTTGAGGAATTCCTCAGCCATCTGCTCGCGCAGCTTCACGACCTTCTTGTCGGTGATGTCGGTGGCCTTGGCCGCCGCCTTCTGGAACTTGCCGTAGTAGTCGCGCAGCAGTTCCATGCGGCGCTTGACCTCTTCCGGATCTGGACCGGTCGGGCCCGCTTCCTCTTCTTCGCTGGCGCCTTCTTCGCCTTCTTCCTCTTCTTCCTCGGTTTCGGCGTCCAGCTCAGCCTCGGCCGCGGCAGCCTGGGCCGCGTCGGCGGCTTCTTCCAGGTCGGCGAAGCCGGCGAGGATCTCGCTCAGGCGACGCTTGCCGTCCAGATGCTGGTCATATTCCTCAAGCAGCAGCTGGACCGTCAGCGGGAAGGTCGCCAGTGCCGTCTGCACCTGGCCCAGGCCTTCCTCGATGCGCTTGGCGATGGCGATTTCGCCCTCGCGGGTCAGCAGCTCGACCGTACCCATCTCGCGCATGTACATGCGCACCGGGTCGGTGGTGCGGCCCACTTCGGAGTCGACGGCCGACAGCAGCGCCACGGCTTCTTCGGCGGCGGCTTCGTCGTCGGTGGATGCACCGGGGGCGTTGTCCGACAGCGGATCGGCATCCGGCGCGGCATCGTGGACTTCGATGCCGACGCCCTTGAGCACCGCCATGATGTCTTCGATCTGCTCCGGATCGACAATGTCGTCGGGCAGGTGGTCGTTGATCTCGGCGTAGGTCAGGTAGCCCTGCTCCAGACCCTTGGAGATGAGCGCCTTGATTTCAGACTGTTGCTCGGGAGCTTTGCTATTCATACCTACCGCCGCGTATGCAGGAACCGATCAGTATACCCATGTGATGCTTTTTTGACCAGTTTTCAAGTAAGAAAAATGGAGGCGGCGATACGCAAAAATCGCGCCAAATCGGCATCTTCCGGGGATTTTGTCGAAGAAGAACGACGTGTGCCAGGGATGGTGACGCTCATGGCGTCTCCAGCCAGAAAGTGACGGGCCCGTCGTTCACCAGATGTACCTCCATATGGGCGCCAAAGCGGCCGATTTCCACCCTTGGATGCGCCGCGCGTGCCAGTTCCACCAGGCGTTCGAACCAGCGGCGGCCTTCTTCGGGCGCGGCCGCGCTGGTGAAACTGGGGCGCATGCCGGAGCGTGTGTCGGCAGCCAGGGTGAACTGGCTGACCAGCAGCAGTTCGCCGCCGGTGTCGGTCAGCGAACGGTTCATGCGGCCCTGTTCGTCGGCGAACACGCGATAGCCCAGCAGGCGTTCGAGCATGCGCTTGGTGCGCGCCTCGTCATCGCCGGGCTGCACGGCCACCAGCGCCAGCAGGCCGGCGCCGATGGCACCGACGGTCTCGTTTTCGACATCCACACGGGCGGACAGGACGCGCTGGATCAGGGCGATCATGGGAGACATAACGGCTGGGTTGGCCAAAAGCTTAGGACCTGGCCACCACCGGCGGTAGCCTCGGAAGCACAAACGACGGCGCTCGCTCCGTGGTTGACCCTCGAACCGCGCGCGGCCCGGTTACACTGCGCCGCTCATGCGATTCGACATCTACCTCCTCTATCTGCTCCTGCGCCTGTTCGGAAAGCTGCCGTTGCGCACGCTGCACGGCGTCGGCGCCGCCATCGGTCGGTTCTTGCGGTGGTCGCGCAGCCGCACGGTGCACAACACCTCGGTGAACCTGCGCATCGTGCGTCCGCAACTGGACGATGCCGCCCACGCCGTTCTGCTGCGGGAGGTGATGGAAGACAGTGGCCGCTCCGCCACCGAGATCGCCAGGATCTGGGGCAACGACGCCGAGCGCGCGCTGGACCTGGTCCGCGAAGTGCGTGGCGAAGCCTTGTTCGACGCCGCGCTGGCCGGCGGCAAGGGCGTGATCATCGCCGCGCCGCACCTGGGTTGCTGGGAGCTGCTCAACTACTGGCTGTGCCGCAAGACGCCGATGGCGATCCTGTATCGCCCGCCGCGCATTGCCGCGGTGGAAGGCCTGCTGCGCAAGGTTCGCGGCGCGCTGGCGCCCGAGCAGGTGCGCGCCGAAGGTGCTGGCGTGCGCACGCTGTACAAGCGGCTGGCCGCCGGCGGCACGGTGGGCATCCTGCCCGACCAGAAGCCCCGGGCCGGCGAAGGCGAGGTGGCACCGTTCTTCGGCCAGGACGCCCTGACGATGGTGCTGCTGCCGCGACTGGCGGCCCGCACCGGGGCGACCGTGCTGTTTGCCTTCGCCGAACGCCTCCCACGCGGCGAGGGCTATCGCATCCATCTGCTGCCGGCGCCGGAAGGCCTTGACGATGCGGATCTTGCCGTCGCCTGCCGCGCCCTCAACCGGGGCGTGGAACAGTGCGTGGAGCTGGCCTTTACGCAGTACCAGTGGCACTACAAGCGCTACTCGGCGGATACGTGGCGCAGTCCTTATGACTGAGAAGTGAGTCGAGAGGAGTGAGCAGTGAGCAGTGAGAGGCGGCAATCGCCGGCCTTCTCGCACTGCTCACTCCTCTTCACTCACTCCTGCCTCACTCCTGCCTCTCGACCCGCTTCAGAAAGACCGTCATTTCCTTCTCCGCCTGCTTGTCGCCCCGCGCCTGCGCCGCGGCGACGCCCTGCCGCCATGCCTCGGCGGCGCCGGTCTTGTCGTCCAGCATCAGGCAGGCCTTGCCCAGCAGTTTCCAGGCGGCCGAATAGTTCGGGTCGAAAGCCACCGCCTGTTTCAGTTCGACGGCGGCGGCCGTGGCGTCACCCGTGGCCAGCAGCGCGTTGCCCAGCGAGAAGCGCAGCAGCGCGCCATCGCGCGGACCGCCGCACTGCGCGCGCAGGTTGGCGATCAGGGTCTCATTCATTACTGCAGGGCGCGGAAGCGCCACTCGTCGACCTTGTAGATGCGCGTCGGGTGCGGCGGCTCGGGTGGCACACGGCCGGCGCGCAGATCCGCCAGCGACTTGGCCGGCCAGATCACCACCCAGCCCGAACGGAACGGCTGCACCAGCAGCGCATAGCGCAGCGCGTTGTTGGAGAGCTTGTCCGGGTGCTCGATGATCAGGCCGTCCGGATGGTCCTGCGCAAACCCCTGCAGCGAGGCGCCTTCATACAGGCGCTCGATCGGCTGGGTGAGCCGGCCTTCGAAGTGGAACTGCCCTTCGTAGTTGCCCAGCAGGCCGATCGTGCGGTGGTCGGCGTCCGCAGCATGCAGCAGCTCGGCCGAAGGACGCAGGTCGAAGTTCTGCCACATGGTCAGCGTGAACAGCGTATTGAGTGCCAGCGTGCCGACCAGGCCGGCAAAGGCCAGGCGGCGCACTTCGCCGCGCCCACGCAATAGCAGCAGGGCGCCGAGCAGGATGAACACAGCACTGAAGTACCGGCTATAGCGTTGCGTGCTGTCGAACCACTCGCCATGCAGGTCGTTGTGCGCCACCAGCACCGGCAACACGAACAGGAAGATGCCGAACAGGATGCCGCCCACGCCCAGCGGCCAAGTGCCCAGCCAGCCTGTGTTGGCCAGCGCCGGGCGTTGGTCACGCAGCACCGCCACGGCGCCAGCGATGAGCAGGGCCGCACCGGCGAACTCCGGCAACGGGTAGTAGAGCTGCTTGCCGCTGATGAAGCAGAACGTGACCATCACCGGCAGCACCCAGCACAGTGCGAAGCGGATGCCGCTATCGAGCGGACGGCGCAGCGTGACCAGCGCGGCCCAGGCCCGCGGCCAACCGCTGAACGGGAACAGCAGCGCCGGGATCATCGGCAGGTACCACCAGAACGGACGGGCGTGGTCGAACGCATCCACCACGCGGCCCGCGGTCTGGGTGAAGAACAGGCGCTGGCGGTACGCCTCGCCACCGGCGAAACCGGCCGGCAATGCCCACGCCAGCAGCATGGCGCCGCCCAGCAGCACGGCCAACGCACCGCGTCCGTACCAGCGGCCGCGGTTGTCGCGCGCCCAGTCGTTCCACAGCGGACCCAGCAGCCACGGGAAGGCGACATGCAGCAGCATCACCGGTCCCTTGGTCAGCAGGCCCGCGCCGATGCACAGGCCAAACAGCAGCCAGCGCGGCTCCGCGCGCTGCGGCTTGGGCGTCAGGCACAGCAGCGCTGACAGCACGCACACGGCCAGCAGCACCTCGTACATGATCTGCAGGCCGAACAGGAACGCGTAACCCAGCGCCAGCAGCATCCACGGCGCGCCCTTGGCGACCCACGGACGCGACGGGAACAGCCGTGCCGCCATCACCGATACCAGCACCAGCTGGGTGCCGCCGAAGATCACCTCGAGCACGCGCGGCCATACATCGTTCACGCCGAAAACGGCCCAGCCGGCGTGGATCAGCCAGAACAGCAGCGGCACCTTTTCGCTGTAGGGCTGGCCATTGATGTGCGGCACCAGCCAGTGATGGTGGTTCCACATTTCCCAGGCCACGGCGAGCGTGCGCGTGGAGTACAGCGGCATCGGTCCGTGCGAGAAGATCGCCAGCAGCGCAGCCAGCGCCCAGAGCGGCAGCCAGGGCCAGAGGGAGCGCAGGTGTTCGGAGCGGCTGTAGCTGCTGGATGCCACGGGCAGTCTTCTTGATGGGAATGAGACGATTCTATCCCGAGCCACCCCTGCTCCATGTTTACCGGCGGCCCAACGGGCCACCGGCGGCTCAGCTGCGGGCGGGACCCCAGTAGCCGATCCGTCGGCGGATCTTCAGTTTTCGCCAGAAATTCCACGGCTTGCGGCGCCGATTGCGGCCGCCGGCGGCGATGAAGCCGTCGATGGCCTGGAGGATGCGTTCACTGGAGTGACCGTCCCGGTACGGGTGGATCGCGTCGCCGTATTCACGGATGGCCTGCATCAGCTCGGGCGGCCGCGACAGCGCCCGCTCGATCGCCGGCTCGAACCGGGAGGCATCATCGATGTCGATCAGCTGCGGACCCGGCCGGCGATTCTTGAAGGTCACCACCGGCTTGCCGGTGAGCAGGAACTCGTTGAGCGCGGACGACGTGTCCGAACACATCATGTCCACCTGGGGGAACAGCTCCAGGATGTTGTCGTTCTCGGCGAACGTCAGGAACTCGTTCTGCAGCGCCTTGTACTTGGCCGTCGTCTCCGGATTCATCTTCGGATGGAAGGTGACGATCCAGCGCCAGCGGCCGTCGCGCGAGAGGCGCTTCACTTCCTCGTACAAGGTCTCGGCCGCGCTCCACGAGGGCGAGAACGTGGAGTGATAAAGGATCACTGGCGGCTGGCGCACCGGCGGCAGCGGGCCGCTGATCTGCTTCATGAAGGGGTCGAGCTTGGGAAAGCCCGTTTCCACCACCGAGAAGTGACCCACCCGGTCGGCGATTTCCCTGAACTTGGCGGTGTCGCGCGGGCCGGTGGTGCAATACAGGTCGAAGAAGCCGCGCACATAGATATGTCGTGGCTTGCCGGCGTCGAAGCCGTGGAAAGTTTCCACCTTCACGCCAGGGAAGAAGTGCGGCACGGCGTTGCTGGAGGTGATCACCGCGCGGGGATTCCAGGCGCGCACTTCCTGCACGGTGAGCAGGCGCTCGCCTTCTACAAGGTCTTCCGCACCGGGACCGTCGAAGAACCAGGCGGCTTCGTCGCCGCGCGCGCGGATCGCTTCCTGCACCGGGCGCAGGATGGCCAGGGCGTAACGTTCGGAGCCGTAGAGAAGGTAGTGCTTTTTAAGAGCGGGTTGCTTGCTCATCGATCGATGCCGTGGCGGGTCAAGGCTTCCGTCGCGCTTTCCAGCGAGGCGGGGTTGCGGCGCATCTCGTAGTAGCGCATGCGTTTGTAGGCCGCGTACGAGGCGGCGGTCTGGGCGATCACGAAGCCGCGCCAGCCGTCGAGGAAGGCGAGCCGGAAAAAATAATCCTTGATGAAGGCGAGCGCGAACACGAACGGCGTCTGCCACATGCGCACCGGCTTGCCCTTCTCCAGCCAGTCACGGCACTTCAGTTCGGCGTAGCGCAACACCTTGAGCTGCTTCTGCGGCAGGCTGGGATTGTTCTCGTGGTTGAAGCGTGCGGCCAGCGTCACCGACGGGCCGTCGAAGCGCAGCGACTCGTGCACGCGCACGTCGGCCCAGCGGGCGCGGTCGCGGTGGAACAGGCGCGCCATCTTCTCGCCCATCGACGGCAGGTACCAGCGCATCGGCGCACCCATGTAAATGGTGGCGCGGCGCAGGATCACCGCGCAGTTGTCGCTGGCCATCAGCTGGGGCAGACGTTGCTCCAGCTCGGCGATCAGTTCCGGCGACAGATATTCATCGGCATCCAGCGCCAGGATCCAGTCGTGGCTGCACTGGGTGGTGGCGAAGTTGCGTTGCGGACCGAACCCCAGCCAGTCCTGGTGCACCACGCGCGCGCCGTGTGCCTGTGCAATGGCGATGGTGTCGTCGGTGCTGCCGCTGTCGATCACTACCTTCTCGAGCGCGAACGGCACGCTGTCCAGGCAGCGCGCAATGGACTTCGCCTCGTTGTAGGTCATGACCACGAGGGTGAGGGGAAAGGTCGGCATGACGTGAATTCTAGCCGTAATCCACGCGACGCCCGGCGCGTTGTCCATATGGCAACAGCAATATGGCGCTCAATGGGGTGGTCGGCTCATTTTCAGCTGCCGGCGTGCACTATCCTGATGGCTTGGTGACACCGGCCTTGGACAGGGCAGGTCCGGACACCTCGTGGGCCGCAGTAATGATCGAGCAAGCAGGCAGTATGGAAAGCAGGGCGAGCCCTTTGAGCGCACATGTAGAAACGAGCACCCGCAGCGTGGTCCGCTCGATCCTGGGCATAGGCATCGCCTGGATGATGCTGGGCATGGTCGTCATGCCGGCCGGTGTTTCATTCAATCCGGGCAAGGCCTACCAGGCCAGCCTGATCCTCCTGCTGTACCTGCCGGCGCTGGTGCTTGCGTTTTCGCAGCGGGCGCTGGTCTGGCGTCAGCTGTGGCCGCTGCCCGCCTTCCGCGTGTTCCTGGTGCTGGTGGCATGGGCGGCGTTGTCGCTGACCTGGGGCGGACCGGCCAAGCCAGGCAATGAACTGGGCAGGCTCATCAGCGTCATGGCCTTCGTGCTGGGCTGGGACGCCTACGCCCGCGATGACGCCGCGCGCATCCGCCAGTTGCTGTTGGGCGTGGGCCTGGCGATCGCCGCCTGTGCCTTGTTCTACAGCGCCAAGTTCGTCGTCGACCCGGTGGACGACGGCCGCATCGTCGGCGAAGGCACCATTGCGACCGCCAACTACGCGGCCGCGCTGATGGGCGTGGTCGCCCTCTGGCTCAGCCAGCTGTCGATCGCGGACCGCCGCTGGTCGCGACTGCGCTGGGTGGCGATTCTTCCGCCGCTGGTGTTCGTGGCCCTCACCCAGACGCGCAGCGTATGGCTGGCACTCTGCGTCAGCGCCGTGCTGATGCCGCTGTGGCTGCGCCCGCGCCGGTTCCGCTGGGTGGTGCCGGCGATCCTGGTGGCGGCGCTCGCGCTGGCGGTGTGGCCCACCGGCCTGTTGCTGGAGCGCGGCACATCGCTGCGTCCGGAGCTGTTCCTGCATTCCATGCACCTCATCATGCAGCACCCGCTGCAGGGTCTGGGCCAGGGCGCACCCTTCCTGCTGCTGGTCAACGGTGCCAACTACACGCATACCCATAACCTGCTGACCCAGGTGACGGTGGAACTGGGCCTGCCCGGCCTGCTGCTGACGGTGGCCATGTGGCTGCTGGTGGCCTGGCAGGGCTGGCGCCACCGCGACACCATGCAGGGCCGGCTGGTGCTGGCCATCTGGGTCTATGCGTCGGTGGTGCTGCAGTTCGACATGCCGCAGATGCTCGACAGCCCCCGGCCGGCGTGGCTGCTGGTGTGGCTGCCGTTTGCGCTGACCCTGGGCATGGCCTGGCGGGACCGCCAGACAATCGCCGCTCAATAAAACTAAAGTACCCCGACGCTGAACGGGGTATCGGGGATATCGATGAACAAAGTGCTGGTGACCGGTGGTGCCGGGTTTCTGGGTTCGCATCTGTGCGACCGCCTGGTGCGCGACGGCCATGACGTGCTGTGCGCGGACAACTTCTTCACCGGCAGCAAGCAGAACATCGCCCACCTGCTGAACCACCCGTACTTCGAGCTGATGCGCCACGACGTCACCTTCCCGCTCTACGTGGAAGTGGACCGCATCTTCAACCTCGCCTGCCCGGCCTCGCCCGTGCATTACCAGCACGATCCCGTGCAGACCACCAAGACCAGCGTGCACGGCGCCATCAACATGCTGGGCCTGGCCAAGCGCACGCACGCGCGCATCCTGCAGGCCTCCACCAGCGAGGTCTACGGCGACCCCGAAGTGCATCCGCAGCGCGAGGACTACTGGGGCCGGGTGAACCCGATCGGCTTCCGCAGCTGCTACGACGAAGGCAAGCGTTGCGCCGAGACGCTGTTCTTCGACTACCACCGCCAGCACAACCTGGACATCAAGGTGGTGCGCATCTTCAACACCTACGGCCCGCGCATGCATCCCAACGACGGGCGCGTGGTGAGCAATTTCATCGTGCAGGCGTTGCGCGGCGAGGACATCACCATCTATGGCGACGGCAGCCAGACGCGCAGCTTCTGTTACGTGGACGACCTCATCGAAGTGATCGTGCGCATGATGGACAGCGAGGCGGGCTTCACCGGTCCCGTCAACATCGGCAACCCGGTGGAATACACCATGCTGCAGCTGGCCGAGCGCGTGCTGGCGCTGGTGGGTGGCCGCTCGAAGCTGGTATTCCGTCCGCTGCCCTCGGATGACCCGCGCCAGCGCCAGCCCAACATTTCGCTGGCCAAGGAAAAACTCGGCTGGGAACCGAAGGTCGGCCTCGACGACGGCCTGCGCGAAACCATCGCCTACTTCCGCAAGCTGCTGCATGGAGAGGTGGCGGCATGACGGCCGGGGTGACCTTCAGCGTCATCATCACCAACTACAACTATCGCGATTACGTCGGCCAGGCAGTGGACAGCGTGCTGGCGCAGACGCGTGCCGCCGCGCAGGTCATCGTGATGGATGATGGTTCCACCGACGGCTCGGCGGCGTGGCTGGCCGAACGCTACGGCAATGAAGCGCGCGTGACGCTGCGCTGCGTGAGCAACGGCGGTCAGCTTTCGGCCTTCGTGAAGGGCCTCGACGGCGTCACCGGCGACGTGGTGTGTTTCCTCGATGCAGACGACTACTGGGGTGAGGATTACCTCGCCCGCGTCGGCGAGGTCTACGACACGCGGCGCGACATCGATTTCGTGTTCACCGACGTCAGCCTGTTCGGCAACGAGCAGGGCATCCAGGGCTATGCCGACCATGCGGTGGACCTCGGTTATACCGCCATCAGCACCTGGGTCACCGCTTACTGGTACGGCGCGGCCACCTCCGCGCTGTCGATGCGCCGAACCTGGGCGCAGCGCGCGCTGGACCTGCCGCCGACCTTCCTGCACACCTGGCGCATCTCCGCCGACAACTGCCTGGTGTTCGGCAGCAGCGTGCTCGGCGCGCGCAAGTACTATCTGCCCACCGGCATGGTGCACTACCGCGTGCACGGCGCGAACGGCTGGTGGCATGCGCGTGATCGCGAGAACCAGTTCGCCAACCTGTTCCGCTCGCGCACTTTGATCAACCAGTACGCCGAACGCATGCATATGGACGTCCATACGCTGGATCTGGCCAAGGCCGAGTTCCGCAGCAAGCCTGCACCCGGCATTGATGAGGCATGGCGTTACGCTGCCATCGCCCTGCGTCGTGGCGCCGCCGCGTGGCCCAAGCGGCTGGATCGTGCCGTCTCGATCCTGCGCCACGGCATGCGACAGCGCCGCAAGGCTGGCGCGTGAGCGACATGCAGGCAGCCGCGATGCCGGACGATCTCACCCTGCGTGTCAGTGTGGTGGTGCTGACCTACAACTGGCCGGAGGCGCTGGAGCGCGTGCTTGAAGGCCTGGCGAAGCAGACGCAGCTGCCCTTCGAAGTCATCGTCGCCGATGACGGCTCGCGGCCGGAGACCGCCGCGTTGATCGCGCGGATGGCCGCCACGTTCCCGGTGCCGCTGCGTCACCTGTGGCAGGAAGACCACGGCTTTCGCGCGGCACGCGCGCGCAACCGCGGCATTGCCGCCAGCCGCGGTGATTACGTGTTGCTGCTCGATGGCGACATGCTGGTGCATCCGGATTTCATCGCGGACCACCTGATGCTGGCCGAACGCGGCTACTTCCTGCAGGGCGGACGCCTCAAGGCCACGCCGGAAGAATCCGAGCGCCTGCTGGCGGGCGGCAAGCCGGTATTCGCGCCGTGGGTGAAGGCCAACTTCGACGAGTTCGACGGTACCCGTCGCCTCTACGCATTCCGCTCGCCGCTGCTGGCGCGATGGAAAGCGCGTTCGCGCAACGGCGGGCGCGTGATGAGCTGCAACATGAGTTTCTGGCGCGACGACCTGCTGCGTATCAATGGCTTCGACGAACGCATGGAAGGTTATGGCGCCGAAGACCGTGAACTGGCCGCACGGCTGGAAAATGCCGGCCTGCGCCGCCGTCCGCTGAAGTGGAGTGCGCTGGCCGAGCACCTGTGGCACGACTCGCGCTCGCCGCCGGACGTGGACGATATGGATCTCCCCAACAATCGCCTCTTCCATGCCACGCGTACGCAAGGCATCACATGGTGTGAGCGGGGCATCAGTCAGCATGTCGACCTGCTCGAGGCGGATCGCGGCTCACCATGAAGCTGCTCTACACCAACTTCCACACGGGCGACGGCGGCGGGCACACCACCTATATCCGTGAACTTGCCGCCGCCCTGGCGTCGAGCCACGAAGTGCATGTCGCCGCACCGCCCGGCAGTCGTCTCAATCGCGAGGCGCGCACGCTGCCCGGCGTATTCGTGGTCGACCAACCCTTCCCCAACGGGCTCAAGCAATGGCGCGAACGCCGCCGCGCTCGCGAGAAGCTCGTGCGCTATCTGAGGGAGCAGGCGTTCGACGTGGTGCACGTGAATGGCTCGGCGGATCACCGGCTGGTGCTTTCGGCGATGCCGGCCCGGCGTCCCGCGCTGGTGTGGACCAAGCACAACTCCAAGGCCGTGCGCGGACTGGGCGCGTGGTGGCGCGCGCGCCGGACGGACCAGGTCATCGCCGTGTGCGATTACACACGTCTTGAACTGGCACATACGGCCTACCGGCATTGCCGGCTGGACACGGTCCACAACGGCGTCGACATCGAGCACTGGTCACCGTGGTCGCCCGAGCAGGCCGCCGTCGAACGGCAGCGTTGGCAGGGCGGCGACAATCGCGTGCTGCTGCTGGGCAGCAACGCCGGCACGGCGAGCTACAAGGGCTGGATGGATCTGCTCGAATCGCTGGCGTTGTTGCCTGACGAAGCGCGTGCGCGCGTGCGCATACTCATCGCCGGCGTTCCGCCCAAGCCTGCGGAGCGGCAGCGCGTGACGGAGCTGGGTCTTGCCGAATGCGTGGCGTTTCCTGGCGTGCTCACCGATCCGCGGCCGATGGTGGCCGCGCTCGACGCGGGCTTCGTGCTGTCCTACGACGTGGAGACCATCTCGTTCGCTTGCCGCGAAATGATGGCGATGGGTAAGCCGGTTCTACTCACCCGTTACGCGGGCCTTCCCGAAAATATCGAAGCGGGCCTCGACGGCTGGCTGGTGCCGGTACGCGATCGCGAGGCCATCGCTGCCGCGGTGCTGAACCTGCTCGAACAGCGCGATGCACTGCCTGCGATGGGCGCCGCGGCGCGTGCACGTGCCGAGCATGAATTCGGTCTGCCGCTGTTCGTGCAGCGTACCGAGTCGGTGTACCAGCGGTTGCTGGCCAGTCGCTAGCTTGGTTCGCGCACTGCGTGCGCTCCTGCAACAACGCAGCCCTGTAGGAGCGCACCCAGTGCGCGATCCAACCCGCCTCAGTCTTCCAGCGAAGCCGCCGACACCCGATCAACGCTCTCGGGCGGCAGGCAGCCCGGTACCACGGCATCGGCCTTGAACATCCACCACTCGCGCCGATTGGCGTGACCCAGGCTCACCGCCTTGCTGCGGTCCACGCACTGGCCCATCACCGGATCCAGCACGAACAGCCAGCGATGCGCCGGATCTTCCGCCTGCCACTTCACGCCCGCGGCGTACTGATCGTGCCAGGGCTGCGTGAAGCCGAAATCGGTGGCCGGATGGTCAAGCATCAGCAGGTTCTGTTCCTTCCACGCGATCATGCCCAGCTGCTCGCCGGGCTTGAGCTGGTTGCGCACGTCTTCCATCAGGCCGGCGGCGGAACTGGAATCGTTGAGGATGGGATACGCCCACAGGCTCCACACCAGCCACATGGCCGCCATGCCGCCCGCCACCGCTGCCACGGCACGCCGCACGCGCAACGTGGCGATGAGCAGCAGCTGCGTGGCGCCGATCACCACAAACATCCACCACAGCGCATGGCCACCGTCGTCAAAGCCACGCGCCGTGGCGAACTCGCTGGCGAACTTCGGATGTGCCACCAGCGCAGCGGCACCCACGCCCAGCATGGCCGCGCCCATCACGCCGATGAAGGCCAGCCCCGCGATGCGCAGCCAGCGCTTCTGCAGCAGCTCTTCCAGGTACGGACCGCTCACCAGCGCCAGCATCGGCAGCGCTGGCATGATGTAGACGTCGCGCTTGCCCTTGGGGATGGAGAAGAACACCAGCAGCAGCACGATCCAGCCCAGCGGCAGCAGCACGCGCGCGTCCTTCGCCTTAAGCGCGCGCCACCAGCGCGGCAGTGTGCCAGGGTAGGTAAGCGCCAGCGGCAGCCAGGTGAACAGCACGATGGGCACGTAATACAGCGTGTTGTGGTGGTGGTCCCACGATTTGCCGTAACGGCCGGCGGTCTGGTGGAACAGGATGTCGTTGACGTAGGCCGCATAGGCAGGATCGCCCGCATGCGCCTTCGCACCCAGCAGCATCGGCACCAGCCACAGCGCCATGGCGATCAGCAACGCCACCAGGCCAAGCGCCCACCGCCACCACGCGCCCGCACCCATGCGCGACACGCCTTGCCATTGTCCGAAGGCGGCCACGAGATACGGCACGAACATCAGCAGCGCAAGCACGCCTACGCCCTTGGTGATCACGCCCAGGCCCGCGCAGAAACAGCCGAACCAGAACGCCCGCCAGTTCGGACCCTTGAGCATGTGCACCAGCAGGCCCCAGTTCGCCGCGGTGATGTAGAACATCACCAGCGGATCGATCTGCGCGCGTTTGGTCTGGTAGACGAACTGGAAGGTGATCAGCAGCGCTGAGGCCGCATAGAGGCCGACTTGCCGGTTCCACAGGCGCCGGCCCAGGTCGTACACCAGCATCAGCGTGCCCAGCGCGGCCAGCAGCGACGGCAGCAGGAACGCGATGCGCCAGCTGCGCACCACTGTGTAGCTGGCCGCTTCCAGCCAGAACAGCATCGGCGGCTTGTCCGAATACAGCTCACTGCCGCGATGCGGAAACAGCCAGTCGCCGCTTTCCACCATCTGCTTGGCGGCCAGGGCGAAGCGCGGCTCGTCCGACGGCCACGGATCGCGCAGGCCCATGCCGGCGCCGATCACCACCAGGGCGATCAGCAACAGCAGCCAGAAGCGTTGGCGTTCCTGCGGGGTAGCTTGGGAAGCATCGAACATGCGTGGATTCCGGGGCGGTGGGGACCGCTTCACAAGAGGGACAGCCTGACGACCGGCGCCTTATGCCGCACTTGGCCGCGAGAGACCGCATTGTGCGCCCGCTGGCCCGGCGCCGCGTCAGACCTTTTCGAGGACGGCATAGTACATGCCGTCCAGGTCGCCATCGCCCGGAAGCATCTGCCAGCCCACCGCCGCGGCTTGGCCGGCGGGCAGCGTGAAGGCAATGGCGCGCGCGTCCTGACGCCCATCGAGCCATGCGTTGATCACGGCATCGTTCTCCTCGCGCAGTAGCGAGCAGGTGATGTAGACCAGACGCCCACCCGGTGAGAGCAGGGGCCACAGGCCGTCGAGAATGCGCCGTTGCTGGGCCACCATGGGCGCGATGTCGCTCTCGCGGCGATGCAGGCGCACATCCGGGCGACGGCGCAGCACGCCAGTGGCCGAGCAGGGCGCATCGATCAGGATGCGGTCGAAGGGCCGGCCGTCCCACCAGCCGGAAGGATCGCCGGCATCGCCGATGGCCAGTGTGGCCGCCAGCCCCAGGCGATCGAGGTTCTGCGTGATGCGGCGTGCCCGCTTCTCGTCGAATTCCAGCGCGGTGAGCGCCACGTCGGCGCGTTCGAGCAGATGGCAGGCCTTGCCGCCCGGCGCGGCACAGGCATCGAGCACGCGCTGGCCGTCCTTCACATCGGCCAGATCGGCCGCGATCTGTGCGGCGCCATCCTGCACGGCAAACGCGCCTTCGGCAAAACCGGGCAGGCGCGTCACGTCGGTGCTGTGCGGAAGCACGATGCCGTCGGCGAGCCAGTCGTGCGGTTCGGCCGTCTGGCCGTCCGAACGGAGCCGCTCGAGCAGCGCCTCGCGCGTGCTGCGGCGCCGGTTCACACGCAGCATCAGCGGTGGCTCGACATTGTCGGCGGTCATTACGGCGTCGGCCTGTTCCGGCCAGTCCTGGGTGATGGCCTTGGCCAGCCAGGCGGGATGCGCATGGCGCGTCTGCGGCCTGGCGTCGAGGAAAGCCAGCAACTCCGTGCGCTCGCGTTGCCAGCGGCGCAATACGGCATTGACCAGCCCGGCCAGCCGCGGACGCTGCAAGGCGCGCGCGGCCTGCACCGTTGCCGCCACCGCGGCGTAGTCAGGCAGT
Organism: Dyella sp.; assembly: GCF_035685885.1. GTDB lineage: Bacteria > Pseudomonadota > Gammaproteobacteria > Xanthomonadales > Rhodanobacteraceae > Dyella. The sequence goes on from NZ_DASRZX010000043.1 coordinate 37,525, forward strand.
TGGAGGACCTCCAGCTGCACCAGCCCCAGCACCAGCAGCGCATGGATGGCCGGCTCCTTCTGGCGCAGCGGTTTGTCGAGCAAGCGATCGAGCACGGGATCGAAGCGCAGCCACCAGCGCGCGCCATCGCTCAGCAGGGCCATCAGCAGCGCACGATCGCGAGCATCGGGCAGACGTGGCGCGTAACGTTCCATGGCGTCGCGCAGCGAAACACCACGCAGGGCCACGTCGGCAAGGGCTTGGGCAGCGAAGGCGCGGGTGTCGGTCATGGGAGGAAGTTAGTGCAGATGGGTGGAAAGCGGAGTAAACGGCGGAGCAGGATTTTTTTCGTCATTCCGGTGCAGGCTGCAATCCAGTAGAGAAAACGCTGGATTTTCGCGTTCCGCTCAGCGATCTGCACATTCAGCGAAAGCTGACCGTCGTCGCCACTGGATTCCGGCCTGCGCCGGAATGACGAGCGGAGGGGCGGAGCAAATGACGGACTCTAAGCGCCGCGCGTCTTCATCGCGTTGAGGTAATCCGCCGCCGTGATGCGCTTGCCGCCGGCCCGCTGCAGCGAGGTGACGCGCAGCGCGCCTTCGCCACAGGCGATGTCGATGCCGTCGCGGCCCACGTTCAGTACCGAGCCCGGCACGCCGCTGCCTTCGATGGCGCGGGCGGCCCATACGCGCAATGTCTCGCCATTGATCTCACCCTCGGCCACCGGCCACGGATCGAACGCGCGCACCTGGCGCTCCAGCTCGATCGCGGGGCGGCTGAAGTCCAGCTTTGCCTCGGCCTTGTCCAGCTTGTGGGCATAGGTGACGCCCTCGTCAGGCTGCCCGCGCGGTTCCAGCGTTTCGCCAGCCATCACGCGCGCCAGGCCTTCGGCGAGAACGTCGGCACCCAGTGCGGACAGGCGATCGTGCAGTGAGCCGCCGGTGTCTTCGTGCGTGATGGGCGTGCGGCGTTCCAGCAGCACCGGGCCGGTGTCCAGGCCCGCTTCCATCTGCATCAGGTCGACGCCGCTTTCCGCGTCACCGGCGAGAATGGCGCGCTGGATCGGCGCGGCGCCGCGCCAACGGGGCAGCAGGCTGGCATGGACGTTCCAGCAACCCAGACGGGGAATCGCCAGCACCTTGCGCGGCAGGATCAGCCCGTAGGCCACCACCACCATCAGGTCCGGCGCATAGGCCGCCAGCGTGGCGCGGGCGTCTTCCGACTTGAGCGACTCGGGTTGCTCGACGGCAATGCCGGCCGCAACCGCGGCGTGCTTCACCGGGCTGGGCGTCAGCTTGCGACCGCGGCCCGCGGGGCGGTCGGGCTGCGTATAGACGGCCACGACATCCGCGCCGCTGGCGCGGCACGCTTCAAGGCAGGGAACGGAAAATTCGGGAGTGCCCGCGAAAACGACGCGGAGCTTAAGGCGACGCTGATCACGTATCACCATCGTCACCCGTTCCGTCTGTCCGCAGGCCACAGGACCGTTGGCGAAGGCAGGCTGGCTGTCTGTCTAGACGACGGGCCGAAGGCCCGCGGACAGACAGAACGGGCCCCAACTGATGGAATGACAGATGACGGGGTGACGCCTGGAAGGCCCGCCGGCTGCGCCGCGCGGCTTGGCAAGACGTCCAGTCTTCCCGGCGCCACGCGGCGCAGCCGGCGGGCCTTCCAGACATCATGACGATGGCGATACGTGATCAGCGTCGCCTTCAAGCGCTCGCCGCCTGCTTGCGCTGCTTGTCCAGGCGCTTGAGCAGCATGGAACGCTTCAGCGGCGAAAGGTAGTCCACGAACACCTTGCCGGCGAGATGGTCCATCTCGTGCTGGATGCATACGGCCAGCGGACCTTCGAAGTCCATGATGACTTCGTTGCCGTCAGCGTCCTGCGCCTTCACCTTGACCTTCAGCGCGCGCGTCACATCAGCATAGATGCCGGGGAACGACAGGCAACCTTCCTGGTAGACCTGGGCGCCGTCCTTCTCGAGGATCTGGGCGTTGATGAGGGCGAGCGGCTGGTTGCGCTCGTCGCTCATGTCGGCCACCAGCACCTGCTGGTGCACGTTGACCTGGGTGGCGGCCAGTCCGACGCCGTTGGCTTCGTACATGGTCTCGAACATGTCGGCCACGAACTGCTTGAGTTCCGCGTCAAAGACGCGCACGGGCTCGGCCTTGGTGCGCAGGCGGGGATCGGGGAATTCGAGAATGGTCAGGACGGACATGGCTTTACCTCAGGCGCTCAAAGTGCGGGCGAATCGGTAAAAACCAAGCCCGGGCGCGATCTAGAATGGCTCTCATTGTACGCCGCCAAGCCCTCGTCTGGCATGCTGTTTTGCCAACTGGGACGGGTTGCGTGAACAAGTGGTTCGGTTACACTCGCCCGAGCGTCGGGGGATGGGGGATTCCCGTTTATGATCAGAAAGTCCGTTGGGCTGCTGGCCGGCATGCTGGTCACGGTGGCCGTTTACGCTGCGGGTGCGCAACTGCGTGCCGATCACCCCGATACCTATACGGTGCGCAAGGGTGACACGCTATGGGCCATTTCCGCGCGTTTCCTATCCAAGCCGTGGCTGTGGCCAGAAATCTGGCAGGCCAACCCGCAGGTGCAGAACCCGCACCTCATTTACCCGGGTGACGTGCTCAACCTTTCCTTCATGAACGGTCCGCGCCTGACACTTCAGCCGCATGCCCGCGCCGAAGGTGAAGCGGTGCCGGCCATTCCGCTGTCGGACCTGCGCATGTTCCTCAAGGAAATGCGCGTGCTCAATTCCGACGAAGTGAAGTCGCTGCCCTACGTGGTCGGCTTCGAGGAAGCGGACCTGCGCGGCACCGTCGGCCGCAACGTCTACGTGCGCAATCTGCAGGCCCAGCCGGGCCAGCGTTTTGCCATCGTGCGTCCGACCCAGACCTTCCGCAATTTCAACGGCAAGGATGGTCGCGACAATGGCGCCGACCTGGTCGCGCATCCGCTCGACAGCGATGTGTCCACCGTGCGTACGCCGTGGAGCGAAGAAACCCGCGCCGACGGCCACTATGGCAAGGGCGAGGACCTGGGCACCGAAGTCAGCGTGATCGGCACCGCCGAAGTGCTGCGCACCGGTGATCCGACCACGCTGCTGCTGCTCGACTCGACGCTGGAGATCCGCAAGGGCGACCGCATCCTGCCGATCGACGACAAGCCGTACGATCCGTACTACTACCCGCACGCACCGAAGTCGCTGCCGGGCAACGCGCGCGTCATCGCCTTTGCCGATGCGCTCGACGCGGTGGGTCCGCGCCAGGTGGTGGCACTCAACATTGGTGCCCAGGACGGCGTGGACAATGGCCAGACCTATTCGATCTACCAGCCGGGCCAGTCCATTCCCGATGACGTGGCCAGCAACAGCTGGAACCGCGGCACCGGCCAGAGCGTGACGCTGCCGCAGGAGTTCGTAGGTCATGTGATGGTGTTCCGCACCTTCGACCATGTCAGCTACGGCCTGATCATGGACGGCCTGCGCCCGGTGCATAAGCACGACAAGCTCGAGCTGCCGGAATAAGCCACGGCGGTATGGGATGACAGGACGGCGCGGTAATCACCGCGCCGTTTTCTTTTGGGCCGTGCCTAGGCTTGGCGGCCATGAACGATGTCGACCTGCAACGCCAATGGCTCATCCTGCTGCGCACGCCCGGACTCGGGCCTGCCGGCCTGCGCGAAGGCCTGGCCACCCACGCCAACCATGTCAGCTCCGTGCTGGAAGACCTGCGCCAGCGCGCGAACGAGTTGCCGGACGCCACGCGCGCCTGGCTGCTGCGGCCCGATCAGGCACGCCTGGACGCCGACCTCGCCTGGCTGGCCCAGCCAGGTCACCAGCTGCTCTGCTGCACGGAGGAGGATTTCCCACCCCTGCTCGACGCCATCCCACAGGCACCGGCTGCGCTGTTCGTGGCCGGCGATGCTTCGCTGCTGCTGCACCCGCAGATCGCCATCGTGGGCGCGCGTGCCGCCACGCTGGGCGGACGCACGCATGCCAGGGCGTTCGCACAGGCGCTGGGGCGCGCGGGGCTGGTCATCACCAGTGGCATGGCCGATGGCATTGATGGTGCGGCCCATGTTGCCGCGCTGGACGCCGGCCTGCCCACGGTGGCGGTGGTCGGCACCGGTCCGGATCGGGTCTATCCCCGCAAGCACCATGCATTGGCCCGGCGGTTGGTAAAGCACGGCACGGTGGTCACCGAATTTCCCCCGGGAACGGCGGCGCGCGCCGACCACTTTCCCCGCCGCAACCGCATCATCGCCGGGCTGGCGCTGGGCACGCTGGTGGTGGAGGCGGGCCTGGGCTCGGGGTCGCTCATTACGGCCCGGCTGGCGGTCGAACACGGACGCGAGGTATTCGCGCTGCCCGGTTCCATACATAATCCGCTCGCCCAAGGCTGCCACCAGCTGATCCGCGACGGCGCCCGGCTGGTGGAAACCGCCCGGGAGATCGTGGAAACGCTGGGGATGGCTGCGATGGCGCTGGGCCGCGAGTTGGCCAGCCGTCTTGGCGAGGACATGGCTTCAGTGTGCCCGCCGGCGGCCGATCCTGCAGGTCAGGCGCTGCTCGATGCCCTCGGCGGCGGCCCCATGTTGCTCGAGGAGCTGGCGGCCCATACCGGGCAGCCTGTCGCGAGCCTGACGGCCATGCTGCTTATGCTGGAGCTGGAAGGACGGGTTGAACCCTTGCCCGGCCATCGCTATCAGCGCATGCCGGGCTGAGACAAAGCCGCCGCACGACGCGTTTTCACATGGTCGAGCTTGACGCGGTCGAGTCGGCATGCCTTTAACTAAATAAGAGGCTGGCCCCGGATGGGCACGGCCATTGATGGCGGATACCAAGTTACATGGCAAAAAACCTGCTCATCGTCGAGTCGCCGGCCAAGGCGAAGACGATCAACAAGTACCTCGGCAAGGACTTCCAGGTCCTGGCTTCGTACGGCCACGTGCGCGACCTGAGGCCCAAGGAGGGCGCCGTCGATCCCGACAACGGCTTTGCCATGGCCTACGAGGTGATCGACCGCAACGAGAAACACGTCGATGCGATCGCCAAGGCGGCCAAGGTGGCCGACGACATCTATCTGGCGACCGACTTGGATCGCGAGGGTGAGGCCATCTCCTGGCATATCAGCGAGATCCTCAAGGAGCGCGGCCTGACCAAGGGCAAGCAGCTCCATCGCGTGGTGTTCTCCGAAATCACGCCCAAGGCGATCAAGGCCGCCGTGGCGGCGCCGCGCCAGCTGTCGCTGGACATGGTCGACGCGCAGCAGGCGCGCCGCGCGTTGGACTACCTAGTGGGCTTCAACCTGTCGCCGGTGCTGTGGCGCAAGGTGCAGCGCGGGCTGTCCGCCGGCCGCGTGCAGTCGCCGGCGCTGCGTATGATCGTGGAGCGCGAAGAAGAGATCGAAGCGTTCAAGGCGCGCGAGTACTGGACCGTCGAGGCCGCGCTGCGCCATCCGGAAGGCGACTTCACCGCCCGCCTCACCAAGCTCAACGGCAAGAAGTTCGAGCAGTTCGACCTCACCAACGAACACGATGCGATGGCCGCCCGCGCGGCGCTGAAGGAAGCGGCGCATGGCCGCCTCACCGTCAGCGAAGTGGGCAGCAAGGAACGCAAGCGTCGTCCGGCGCCGCCGTTCACCACCTCCACGCTGCAGCAGGAGTCCGCGCGCAAGCTGGGTTTCTCCACCAGCCGCACCATGAAGGTGGCGCAGGGCCTGTACGAAGGCGTCTCGCTGGGCAGTGAGGGCAACGTCGGCCTGATCACCTACATGCGTACCGACTCGGTGGCGTTGTCCGAGGATGCGGTGGGCGAGCTGCGCGAGCTGATCGCCCGCGACTTCGGCCGCAAGGCGCTGCCGGACCATCCGCAGACCTACAAGTCCAAGGCCAAGAACGCGCAGGAAGCGCATGAGGCGGTTCGTCCGACCTCGGCCATGCGCACGCCGCGCGAAGTGTCGGCGTTTCTCAACGAGGAGCAGCGCAAGCTGTACGAGCTGATCTGGAAGCGCACGGTTGCCTGCCAGATGATCCACGCCACGATGAACACCGTGTCGGTGGATTTCGACGTCAAGCACGTTGCCGGCGGCGACGCCGCGTTCCGTTCGACCGGCACCACCGTGATCGACCCCGGCTTCCTGGCTGTATACGAAGAAGGCCGCGATCAGAAGACTACGGAAGATGACGACGAAGGTCGCCGCTTGCCCAAGCTTGAGGTGGGCGAACAGGTCGCGCTGCACGACATCGCGGCCGACCAGCACTTCACCGAGCCGCCGCCGCGCTACTCCGAAGCCAGTCTGGTCAAAACGCTGGAGGAATACGGCATCGGCCGTCCTTCCACCTACGCCAGCATCATCCAGGTGCTGCTTAACCGCGAATATGTGTTCCTCGACAGCCGTCGCTTCAAGCCGACCGACGTGGGCCGTGCGGTAAGCAAGTTCCTCACCTCGCACTTCACCCGCTACGTCGACTACGACTTCACCGCCAAGCTCGAGGACGAGCTGGACGCGGTGAGTCGTGGCGAGGAAGCCTGGGTGCCGCTGATGGAGCGCTTCTGGCAGCCGTTCAAGCAGCAGGTGGACGAGAAGACCGAGACGGTCGACCGCAGCGAAGCCACCGGCGCGCGCGAGCTGGGTACTGATCCCAAGAGCGGCAAGCCGGTGTCGGTGCGCCTGGGCCGCTACGGGCCGTACGCGCAGATCGGCGACAAGGACACCGACGAAAAGCTGCAGTTCGCCAGCCTGCGTCCCGGCCAGAGCATGCACACCATCACGCTGGAGGAGTCGCTGGAGCTGTTCAAGCTGCCGCGCAAGCTCGGCGCGGCCGACAACGGCGACGAGGTGAGCGTGGGCGTGGGCCGCTTCGGTCCGTTCGTGAAGCAGGGCAGCACGTATGCCTCGCTCAAGCCCGAGGACGATCCGTACACCATCGAGCTGCCGCGCGCCCTGCAGATCGTGCAGGAAAAGCTGGAGATGATCGCCAACCGCATCATCCAGGACTTCGGCAACGGCGTGCAGGTGCTCAATGGCCGCTTTGGTCCGTACATCACCGACGGCGAGAAGAACGCGCGCATTCCCAAGGACCAGGAGCCGAAGGAGCTGACCGAGGCCCAGTGCATCGAGCTGCTTGCCGCGGCGCCGGTGAAGAAGGGCCGCGGCGCGTTCAAGAAGACCGCCAGCAAGAAGGTCGCCGCCAAGAAGGCGCCCGCCGAGAAGAAACCGGCCGCGAAGAAGGCTACGGCCAAGAAGGCGACCGCGAAGAAGTCGGCGACCAAGAAAGCTTCCGCCAGCAAGACGGCCACGAAGAAGGCGACGGCCAAGAAGGCCTCGGCGAAGAAGGCTGCCGTCAAGAAGGCGGCCAGCAAGAAGGCGCCTGCCTGAGTGGCGGACCGCTTCACCCTCGCTGAGCTCGATGACGCTGCCGCGCTGCTGCATCGAGGCGGCGTGCTGGCGTATCCCACCGAGGCCGTGTTCGGTCTCGGTTGCGATCCACATGACCGCGTGGCGTTCGAGCGCCTGTTCGCGCTGAAGCAGCGGCCGCCTACGCAAGGCGTGCTGCTGATTGCTGCCGATTTTGCCCAGGTCGAACCCTATATCGACCTGGCATCCGTGCCGGCCGACGTGCTGGCGCAGGTGCGGGCGAGCTGGCCTGGGCCGCATACCTGGATTTTCCCTCGTTCGGCGCGTGTGCCCGACTGGGTCGCCGGTGCGCATGCCGGCATCGCCTTGCGCGTCACCGCCCACGAACCTGCTGCCGCGCTCTGTCGGGCGTTCGGCGCCGCGCTGGTATCCACCAGCGCCAATCCCCATGGCGAGCCGCCCGCACGAAGCGCGGCCACGGTAGAGGCCTATTTCGGCCCTGCCCTGGACGGCCTGCTCGACGCCCCGCTGGGCGATCAGCAAAGGCCTACGATCATCCGCGACGCCATGACTGGCGTTATCATCCGGGCCTGATAGAAGGCGTTGCTTTCGCAAATTTCTGCGAAAGATGAATGACTTCCTCACGCCACCCTTCGTCGGTAGGGACGGATTCAGTGGCTGCCCTGAGGATGGGGAACCTCAACGGGCTTCCGGTTTTTGACCCGTTACATGGCCGCCAAGGCGAGCCGTGCTTGCTGGCGTGATTGCGCGACTAGGGAGATGAGCTTGGCCATCGTTTTTGAAAGCTTCCAGCGGGACCAGGCGGCCCATGGCCTGCCCTTGCTGGTTGCCGGCCAGCCTGAGCGCATCGTGGCCTGGCGTCAGGGCGAGGCGGTGAGCGCCGCCCGTTTCCTTGCCCATGTGCAGGACATCGCGGCCCAACTGCCGCCGGCCGCCACGGCGGTCAACCTGTGCGAGGACCGCTACGCCTTCCTGGTCGCCTTCTGCGCCATCGCATTGCGCGGGCAGGCCAACCTGTTGCCTTCCTCGCGCGCGCCGCAGGCCGTGGCCGAAGTGATGGCGGCGCATCCGGGTTGCTATGCCGTGGGTGAGCTGGCGCTGGACAACCCGCCGCCGCACTATCGCCACCTGCCGTCGCTGTCGGACACGCCCGAAGCCGACGACGGCTATGCATGGCTTGATCTCCCCGTCGACCAGGTGGTGGCCATCGGCTACACCTCCGGTTCCACCGGCGTGCCCAAGGGCAACGCCAAGACGTGGGGCAGTTTCCACGCCAGCAACGCCGGCAACCTGCGCATGCTGCACGCCGCCGTGGGCAAGGGTTTCCACGTAGTAGCGACGGTGCCGCCGCAGCACATGTACGGCATGGAGATGTCCGTGCTGCTGCCACTGCTGGACGATGTCAGCGTGCACGCGGGACGCCCGCTGTTCCCCGCCGATGTCGCCGCGGCTTTGGCGGAAGTGCCCACGCCGCGCGTGCTGGTGACAACCCCCGTGCACCTGCGCGCCCTGATCGAATCGGGCGTGGCCTTGCCGCCCATCGCCGCCATGGTCTCGGCCACGGCACCTATGCCGGTGGAGTTGGCCCAGACCGCGGAAGCGCGCTACGGCGCACCGTTGCTGGAAGTGTTCGGTTCCACCGAAACCTGCGTGTTCGCCAGCCGCCGCGCGGCCGACGACGAGCCGTGGACACTGTTCGACGGCGTGCAGCTGCATCCGCAACCCGACGGCACCCAGGTGCGCGCCCCTCAGCTGGACGAGCCCATGACGCTGGCCGACATCGTCACCCTGCACGACGGCGGCCGGTGTTTCCGCCTGCGCGGCCGCCATGCCGACATGCTGGAGATCGCCGGCAAGCGCGCCTCGCTTGGTGATCTCACGCGGCGCCTGCTGTCGATTGACGGCGTGAAGGATGGCGTGGTGTTCCAGCTCGACGGTGGCGACGCGCTGGGCGTCCAACGCATCGCGGCTCTGGCGGTGGCGCCCGATATGACCGAGCAGGCCATTCTTGAGGCCATGCGACAGGCCGTGGATCCGGTGTTCTTGCCGCGCCCGATGAAGCTGGTGGATGCGCTGCCGCGCAATGAGACTGGGAAGTTGCCTAGGGCGGCGTTGTTGGCGTTGCTGTAGCCGCTTTTTTGAGTTTCATCGGGCCGGGTCTCCGGTTTTCGGGTCATGGCCGGGCCACTGCTCCGCTCCGTTGTAGGGGCGCACCCAGTGCGCGATCGACACTCCCGCGCCGAAAAGCCCTGGCGGTCGCTCCACTCCGCCAAAAACCATGCACTCCACCCGCCCCGGCACTCCTTGCTGCGCTGCGCAAACCCACCCCAGCCACTACAATGATGGACTGCGCCGCCCCCGGCGCTGTCCTCAAGCAGTGGAGCACGCATGAAAGTCCTGGTCATCGGCAACGGTGGGCGCGAACACGCGCTGGCGTGGAAGCTCAAGCAGTCGCCGCGCGTGAGCGAGGTGATCGTCGCCCCCGGCAACGCTGGCACCGCGCGTGAGAAGGGCGTGCGCAATGCGAACGTGGCCGTCACCGACATCGACGGCCTGCTCAAGCTGGCCAAGGCCGAGAAGATCGAGCTGACCGTCGTCGGCCCTGAAGTGCCCCTGGTGGCGGGCCTGGTCGACAAGTTCCGCGCCGCCGGGCTGCGTTGCTTTGGTCCGCGTGCGGTGGCCGCGCAGCTGGAAGGTTCCAAGGCCTTCGCCAAGGATTTCCTGCTCCGCCACAACATCCCCACGGCGCGCTATGCCGTGTTCACTGAACTCAATCCCGCGCTGGCTTATGTACGAGAGCACGGTGCGCCTATCGTGATCAAGGCCGACGGTCTCGCGGCCGGCAAGGGCGTGGTGGTTGCGCTTACGCAAGCCGATGCGGAGCAGGCGCTGCACGACATGCTCGGCGCGCACCAGTTCGGCGATGCGTCCGCACGCGTGGTGATCGAGGAGTTCCTCGAAGGCGAGGAAGCCAGTTACATCGTGATGAGCGATGGCCAGCACGCGCTGCCCATGGCCAGCAGCCAGGATCACAAGCGCCGCGACGAGGGCGACCTCGGCCCGAACACCGGCGGCATGGGTGCCTACTCGCCCGCACCGGTGGTCACGCCCGAGGTGGAAAAACGCATCCTCAAGGAAGTGATCGAGCCCACGTTGCACGGCATGGCGATGGAAGGCGCGCCCTTCATCGGCTTCCTCTACGCGGGCCTGATGATCGACAAGAGCGGCACGCCCAGGGTCATCGAATTCAACGTGCGCTTCGGCGATCCGGAGACGCAGCCGATCATGCTGCGCCTCAAGTCCGACCTGGTCGAACTGATCGAGGCCGCGCTCGATGGCGAGCTGCACCACACGCACATCCAGTGGGATGCGCGCCCGTCGATCGGCGTGGTGATGGCGGCTGGCGGCTATCCGGGCAAGGTGCGCAACGGCGATGTCATTTCAGGGCTGGATGGCGATTTCGGTCCTGACGTGAAGGTGTTTCACGCCGGCACGCAGCTGGATGCGAAGGGACGCGTCGTTACCGCCGGTGGTCGCGTGCTGACGGTGTGCGCGCTGGGCAAGGACATTGCCGGTGCCCGCGAACACGCCTACGCCGCCATCGGCAAGATTCACTACGAAGGTGCGTTTTGCCGTCGCGACATCGCCCATCGGGCATTGCATCGCGGCTGAACATTCAGCGCGTAGCACAAGCAAAGGCCCCGGCATGACCGGGGCCTTTCTTTCTGCGCGACATTCGAACTGATGCGGCGTCACCCGACTCTCAGCGTGCAGATGGCTGCCGTGGATGGACGGCTATCCAGCTTCCGCCATACGCTTCAGGCCCTTCAGCACATCACCGAAATCCCCGGTGACCAGCGGACCAAAATCCTCCGCGCCAGGCCCGTGGATCTGCGTGGCATAGGTGACACGGGCGCCGCCTGCCGATGTCGGTTCGATGCGATGCTCGACAACGACGCGCGTGCCATCGATCACCGTTTCGTCGGTGAAGCCCGCGTTCTCGCTCACGGCGATCAGCGTGCTGACGAACGCATCTTCGCCGGGCGGCTGCATGGTAAAGGTGGTGCCGGTGGCGAACGGCCCGTGCAACTCGATGTGCTCGATGCCCGCATTCCATCGCTTCCATCCGGCGACGTCGCGAAAGAGCTGCCACACGCGCGCCGCCGGTGCTTCGATTTCGATGCTTTCCTCATGCGTCCACATGGTTCGTCCTTGCTGGGATACGGGTCGTAACAAGGCGCCGGCATGTTCCCGTCAATCGGGAATGTTCGGTTCCACCAGCGCAGCCAGGTGCAGCAGCGATTCCTGCCAGCCGAGGTAGCACGCCTCGACCGGAATCATGGCGGGAATACCTTCCTGCACGATATCCACTTCCGTGCCGCACGACACCGGCCGCAACGTGATCGTCGTCCGCATTTCACCGGGAAGGTTGGCATCGTGGAAGGTCGCCGTGTAACGCACGCGTTCGCCAGGCACGAGTTCCTCGTAGCGGCCGCCCCATGCATGGCTATGGCCCGTCGTGAAATTGGTGAATGACATTTCGTAGGCGCCGCCGACCGTGGCATCGATGCGATGCACCCGACCGGTGAATCCATTCGGCGGCAGCCAGCGCGCGAGTGCGTCGGCATCGATAAAGGCGCGGTAGAGCTTGTCCGGCGTGGTGCGCAGCACGCGGTGCAGCCTGACGGTGTGGGTGGTCATGCAGTATTCCTTCGATGTATCCGAAAGTCCGGCGATGAGTCCAACGAAATCACCTCGTCGCGCAGCGCGGCAGCCCTCAGGAGCGCCTGTGCAGGAACACATGGGTTGCGCGCTCGCCGGCGACGGTGCGTTCGCACGCGTAACCCAACTCCCGCAGATCCAGCCCGCCCAGCAACGATTCACCGCGCCCGAGCAGCACCGGGCTGACCGCCAGATGCAGGCTATCGATCAGGCGCTCCTGCAGATACTGCCGGACCGTCGACACGCCACCACCGACACGGACATCACGCTGGCCCGCCGCGGCCTTGGCACGCTCAAGCGCGGCATGGATGCCGTCCGTCACGAAATGGAATATCGTGCCGCCCGCCATGGTGAGCGGTTCGCGTGGGTGATTCGTCAACACGAACACCGGCACATGGTAGGGCGGCTCATCGCCCCACCAGCCTTTCCAGCTATCGTCGGGCCAGGGGCCACGAACCGGGCCGAACATGTTGCGGCCCATGATCCACGCGCCGATGTTCGCAAAGCTGTCTTCCGCCGTGCGATGGTCCACGCCGGTTTCGCCACCGTCGTCACCCTGCATGGCCCGCCAGGCGCGCGTGGGGAAAAACCAGCCCATCAACTCGGGGCCATGGACACCGAGCGGATGCTCCAGGTCCTGGTCGGCGCCGGCGCCGTAACCATCGAGGGATATGGCAAAGCTCTGGACGCGAAGTTTTTGCATGGTGTACTCGCTGCCGTTGGCAAGGTGTCATCTATCCGACGAATCGGTGCGTGCGATTTCGACACAGTCGGCGGCGCAAGCCAAGCTCAGGCAGGTTTGCGCCGATGGCGGCTGGCACGCTGGCGTGGACGACCAAACAATACGCGCAGCTCGTCCTTGGCGGCCTCAAGGTGTTGTCGCTGCTCCCGGGGAAGTTGCCTGCCGCCGCGATTGATATAGAAATTGAGCATCGACATCGCTGACGGGAACGGCGACGACTTGCGCCGTTTGCTGTGTTCGGCAGACGCTTTGAGCGAACGCGCAATCTCGGCCGGATCACGCTTGGCGAATGTGCCGGACTTCAGGTCGAGCGCATCGCTGGTCTCCATCACGTGCTGGGACCAGCGGCGCTTGCCGCGCGGGGAATGGTGTTGCCGGGAACGGGTGGTCATGGCAAGTAATACGCAGTGGGGCGTTGCGCCAAGCAGTAGCGCAGCGCAGGTCACGGCGGTGTGTCGGAAGGCTGATGCAATCGTGATGTGGCCATCAGCATGAAGTGATGTGCGCCCTGCGGCCGCCGCTTGAATGAGTTGTTAGAAGCCAATATGAGCACTCAACGCGAAGGACGCAAAGTACAACGCGACAAAGCCCATTAGGCAGCCGGCGGCGCACAGAGATCCTCGAACTCCTTCGCGCCAACCAAACCCGCGGAAAAAATAGTACGGGATGCCTACAGGCGGGATGATTCCGACCAGCAATGCAGCTGCCTTGGGTGCGGTGATCTGGTGGCTCACTGCATGTGCCTTGCACCAGGCAAATAAAAGAATTACAAGTACGAAGGATTGCGCAATACCTACCTCATTGAGTGGCTGGCCAGCATGAGGGAGGTGAGGTTCCACGACACCTGCAATCAGCCAGATGGTTGCCATGGCAATCACGAGCTTCTGGTCCGTCTTCATTGGCTCCGATGCCTGAATTAAGCGATGGCTGCAAGCCGTTCGCTTGATAAATTGTTAGGCGAGATGGAACCGCCCATTACCTGCAACGATAAGAGCCACTGCCGCTGTTGCGCCAGACGCCAGCAGCACGTCTAAGACAGACATTGCGTAGCCTAGCGACTTGCGCAGTTTGCTGGACGACCGGCGCGCACCTTTGAAAAGTGCAAATGACGCCGGGAACAGCCCGAGGCAGATAGCTTGAGACATAAAGAAAGAGGTGATGCCATCGAGGTGTGTCAGTGCACCTCGGGCTATGGCAATAGACGCTGCCATAACCATCACTGTAAGCAAATATCCAAAGGCCAGAAGTCGATTCATGTCGCCTGACGCCTGAATTGAGCGGCAGCTGTAAGCCGTCCGCTGGATGTGTGTTGTGACATCCTTTCATGGAGGGCGAGGGGCGGCAAGTCAAGAGCATCTTGCCGTGACGGTGATGACCGCCATGGTTTCGCGCTAGGCTTCCCGCGTTCCATCACCAGGGCCACGCATGAGCCAGTTCAACCTGCTTGGAAGCCGTCGTTTCGCTCCGTTCTTCTGGACGCAGGCGCTGGGCGCGTTCAACGACAACGCGTTCCGCAATGCGATGGTGATGCTGGTGGCGTTCCAGATGGGGCTGGACGATCACACCGTGTCGCTCTACACCAACCTGGCGCCGGCGTTGTTCATCCTGCCCTACTTCCTGTTTTCGGCCACGGCGGGCCAGCTGGCGGAGAAGTACGAGAAGTCGCGCATCATCCGTTACGTAAAGCTGTTCGAGATCGCGGCGATGCTGATCGCGGCGATCGGCTTCTACACGCACCACACCACCTTGCTGCTGGTGGTGCTGTTTCTGATGGGGCTGCACTCGACGACGTTCGGGCCGATCAAGTACGCGATCCTGCCGCAGGCGTTGAAGCCGGAGGAACTGGTCGGCGGCAACGGCCTGGTGGAAATGGGCACGCAGTTGGCGATGCTCATCGGCATGATCGTCGGCAATTCGCTGATGCTCATTGCGGGCTACGGGCCGGTCGCCGCATCGGTGGCGACCGTTTCGATTGCGGTGCTCGGCTATCTTGCAAGTCGTCGCATTCCGGCGGCGCCCGCCACGGCGCCCCATCTGAAGTTCAACTGGAACCCGATCACCGAAACGGCACGCGTCTTGGGCATTACGCGCGAAGACCGCAGAGTGTTCAACGCGGTGCTGGGCATCTCCTGGTTCTGGTTCTTCGGAACCGTGCTCGTGGCGCAGCTGCCCAACTACACGCGCATGAACCTGGGCGGCGACGGCTCGGTGAACACGCTAGTGCTCACGTTGTTTTCGCTGGGTACGGGCGTGGGTGCGTTGCTGTGCGAACGCATGTCGGGGCGTCGCGTGGAAGTGGGCCTGGTGCCGCTGGGCGCGTTTGGGCTTACCGCGTTCGGCGTGGATCTGTACTTCGCGCATCCGCATCTGGCGAATGTGCACAACCTCGACTGGATGGGTTTCCTGCACGGCGCGGGAAGCTGGCGCGTGGTGATGGACCTCACGCTCATCGGCGTCTTCAGCGGTTTCTACGTGGTGCCATTGTTTGCCTATGTGCAGGCCCGCACGCCGCGTGATCGCCTCTCACGCGTCATCGCCGGCAACAATATCCTCAACGCGCTGCTGATCTGCCTGGCATCGGGTTTTGGCCTCGCGCTTGGCGCGGCGGGCCTCACCGCCGTACAGATATTCCTTGCGGCGGCGATACTCAACGTGGCGGTGGCGGTCTACATCTTCACCCTGGTCCCCGAATTCCTGATGCGCTTCATCACCTGGGTGCTGGTGAATACGCTCTACCGCGTGCGCGTGGATGGCCTGGACAACATTCCAGAAGAGGGTCCGGCGCTGCTGGTGTGCAACCACGTGAGCTTCATGGATCCGCTGGTGCTGATGGCGAACCTGCGTCGTCCCGCGCGCTTCGTCATGTACTACAAGATCTTCAACATCCCGGTGCTGAAGTTCGTATTCCATACGGCGAAGGCGATTCCCATCGCGGGGCAGAAGGAAGACGCGGCCATCCTGGAGCGCGCCTACGAGGAAGTGGATGCAGCCCTGGCCGATGGCGAATTGGTATGCATCTTTCCCGAGGGTGGGCTGACACGCGATGGCGATATTGCGCCGTTCCGCCCCGGAGTGGCGCGCATCCTCGAACGTCGGCCGGTGCCCGTGGTGCCGTTGGCGCTGCGCGGGCTGTGGGGCAGCGTGTGGAGTCGTCGTGACTCCATGTTGCATCGCTCGCGCCTGCCGCGTCGCTTCAGGGCGCGCGTGGAGCTGGTGGGCGCTGCGCCGATTGCGGCGGCTGATGCACGACTGGCGACGTTGGAGGCGCGGGTGCGCGAGTTGCGCGGGGATTTGGCCTGACTAGCTGCTTACCTGTAGGAGCGCACCCAGTGCGCGAAAAGCCTACGAAGGCGTAACGGCATCCCTCCGCGATCGCGCACTGGGTGCGCTCCTGCAAGGGCAACGCCGGTCAGGCCATCCAGCCTGCCAGCACGATCAGCGCCACCACGCTGAGCCACGCCAGCAGTGCGCGCAGCAGTGCGCCGCGCAGGCGGATCAGTTCGCCAACCACGTCGGTGCGTTCCTCGGCGTAACCGTCGCCGGCCACGATGTCGATTTCCACGTCGGCGCGTGCGGCGGCACCCAGGAATCCCGGGCCTTCGACATACCAGCTATTGGGCGATTGCTGTTGGTGCCACTGTTTCCATGCGCCGATCACGGCATCCCAATGGCCGACCAGCGCAAGCGTGAACACCATCAGCTGCGCCGGCAGCCAGTCCGCGACGTTGGCGAAGGCACGCGCCGCCTGGCGGGCTTGCGCATCGATGCGCAGGCTTGGATCACGCCCCAACGTCTGCGCGAGGCGATACAGCAACGCGCCGGCAGGGCCGAGCAGGAAGAACCACAGCAGTACGCCAAAGCGGCGACGCAACGCGGCGTACGCCGTGGCCTCGCCCAGCGCGACGGCATTCCAGTTCACCGCTTCGCCATCGTCGGACAGCGCTTGCGCCGCGGCTTCGCGCGAGGGTTGGTCGGGTGCGCGGATGATGGCTTCCAGATCCGCTTCGTAGGCATGCGGACCGAAGCAGTACAGCAGCACCACCAGCGAGAAGATCAGGCGGAACAGCTCGCTGCCGGGCAACAGGCTGATCAGCCACACCACGATGAGGCAGAGCACCACCGGCACGCCGAGCGTAACCGTCGTGCGCGCCGGGCCGCTGGTGTCGCCCAGCTGTGACACCCAGCGCCGGAAGCCGCCATCGCCGCGCCAGTGCGCGAGTTGCGGTGCCACGTGCACCAAGCCCAGAGCGATAAGCGCGGCAAGCAGGCTGACAGCCATGAAACAGATCTCCCGTTCGATGGCCGCATTGTAAGGCATGGGGTGTGGCGGTCAGGACGGGCATGTCGCCGTCGTCGTGGGAGCGCACCCGAGACCGCAGCGCCTGGGTGGCGGTGACCATCGATTGTTGAGGTAAGGCGTGGACCGCGGTCGCGCACAGGGTGCGCCCCCGCAACGATGACGAAGCTCAGCGGCGGTGCTTCGCCACCAGCGCATCCAGTTCAAGCCCCGCGCGCTGCCTCAGCCAATGTTCGAGCAGGCGATAGGACACCGATAGCGGCAGCGAGGGCAGGAAGCTGCCATCGGCCAGGCCATCCACGATGTCCTGCGGGGTGAACCAGCGGGCTTCTTCCAGTTCGCGATCGCGCAGGCGGATGGTGCGAGACACGGCGGTGGCGGTGAAGCCGACCATCAGCGATTGCGGCAGCGGCCACGGTTGCGAGGAGTGATAGTGCACGTCGCCGACGATCACGCCCGACTCTTCGGCGACTTCGCGGCGCACGGCATCTTCCAGCGCTTCGCCGGGTTCCACGAAACCCGCCAGCGTGGAGTAGCGACCCTTCGGCCAGCCGGCCTGGCGGCCGAGCAGGCAGGCGCCTTCGTGTTCGACGATGACGATCACTGCGGCGTCGGTGCGCGGGAAATGCATGCGGCCGCATTCGGCGTTGGCGCACTGCGCGCGATGACCGGAGGCGACCAGCACCACTGGAGAGCCGCAGAACGCGCAGTGGCGCGTCTCGCGTTGCCAATGTGCCAGGCCCTTGGCGTAGGCGAACAGGCCCGCCTCGTCCGACGGCAGCAGCAGGCCGATGTCGCGCAGGCCGGCGCGTCGCGCGCCCAGCGCGCTTTCCAGTGCTTCTGCACGATGCGGATCATCGAGCGCCAGCAGGAAATGCGGCCGTTCGTCCGCAAAGCCGAGGAAGGTGGCCTTGAGGTCGCCCAGCAACTGTTCCCGCTCGCCCATGTCCAGCCAGCGCAAGGTCTCGCTGCCGGGCAACAGGAAGGTCTGCCCCAGTGCATCGAGCAGCAGGTAGCGGGCGTGTTCGGAGGCGGCCTGCTCGTTGATCCACAACGATTCGTCGCGCTTTTCGGCGACGCGGTCGAGGATGAGGCTCAGCCCGGCGAATGTATTGAGGCGCGGCGAAACGGTGCGGTCCATGCCTCGGCGCAGGTCAGGTGGAGAATGAAGAGCCGCAGCCGCAGGTGGTCTTGGCGTTGGGGTTGCGGATGACGAACTGCGAACCGCTGAGGCTTTCCGAGTAGTCGATCTCGGCGCCGGTGAGGTACTGCAGCGACAGTGGATCGACCAGCAGGGTGACGCCTTCGCGGTCGAGCGCGAAGTCGTCCTCGGCCTGGGCTTCATCAAAGGTGAAGCCGTACTGGAAGCCCGAGCAGCCGCCGCCGCTGATGTACACGCGCAGCTTCAGCTCGGGGTTGCCTTCCTCGACGATCAGCTCATGCACCTTGCGGGCGGCGGCCTCGGTGAAGACCAGCGGTGCGCCGGCGCTGCGATAGTCGGGAACGATGGGAAGGGGAACGACGGTATCCATGATGCTCAAGTGGGGATCAAGCGGCTCGTGCGCAAGGATACCGCGATCAGGCCGGCACGGCCTCGCCGATGTCCAGCGTAGGCGCCGGAAGCTCGCGTAGCGCGTCAGCGGCGTGGTGGCTCATGCGGCCGTTCACCTGGGCGCCTGCCGCCATTTCCAGCGTGCGGTAGTGCACATCGCCGGTGATGCGCGCCTCCGGAGCCAGTTCCAGGCGGTCGGCGGCATGGATATCACCCTGCACGCGGCCATTGATGATGGCGTGTGGCACGCGGATCTCACCCTGGACGATACCGTTTTCGCTCAGCGTGAACACCGCGCCCTCTTCCTCGGCCAGCACGGATCCCTCGATGCGACCGTCCAGGTGCAGGGTGCCACTGAAGCGGACGTCGCCGTGGATGGTGGTGCCGCGGGCGATCAGGCTGGTGTCGGCGCTGCTGGGTGCGCGCTCGTTGCGCTTACGGTTGAGCATCTTGTTCCCCTTGGGTTGGCGTGAGGTGGCCCGACAGCGCATCGCCCCAGGCGACGGCGCGCGACACCGCATCGTCGCCGGCCGGCTGGGCGGCGATCAGGAGGCGGGTGGGCCGGAAATCGGCGGGCAGCACGATGGTGGCGTGCAATTGCTGGAAATATTTGAAGCGGAATGCCATGCCCGTGGCCTGCGAGGTGTCACCCAGGGCGTTCCATTCCAGGCGCACCACCTTGTCGCCACGCAGGCCTTCCACGCTGACCGTGGCGTTGCCGGTCACGTCGTCGCCGCGCTTGGCGTTCTGGGTCAGGCTGAGGGTGAGGTTCCAGGCATGCGAGTTGGCCACCGGTTGCAGGCGTACTTCCTGCACTTTCAGGCCCTCGCGCTGGGCGTCGCCGCCGGTCAGACGGGAGTAGAAGCCAAGATCCGCGCGCAGGCCGCTGATTTCTTCCTCGCGCTCGGACAGCGTCTTGCGCAGCGAGCGGGTGGCGATGTCCGACACCTGGCTGGCGCGCTGCAGGTTGGCCACCTCCTGCTGGAGGTCGTCGTTCTGCTTCCCGAGGGTCTTGAGCTGGCGCTGTTCGGTCGCGGCCGGGGTGGTGTGGCGGGCCAAACCACCGGCGATCAGCCCGGTAAGCAGCAGGCTGAGCAGCCATGCACCGCCGATCCACCAGGCACGATACCGCCTGCCGGCTGCGTCATGCGGCCGTACCACGAAGCGCGGGGGTGGGCGTGAAGCCATGCGCGGCCTTCCCGGTAAAAACCAAGGTATAGCCGCGCCGTGAGGAAAGCGTCAAGGAACGGTGCCACGCTTTGGGTCGCGGGACAGGCCCGCGGCCGCTCAGCTGTCGATCTTCGACTGCAGGTAGCGCTCGGCGCTGATGTCCTTGATCAGGCTGAACTGGGTCTCCAGCCAGTCGATGTGTTCTTCCTCGTCATGGAGGATGTTCTTGAACAGGTCGCGGCTGACGTAGTCGGCGATGCCTTCGCTGTAGGCGATGGCTGCGCGCAGGTCCTTCACCGCCGCCATCTCCAGGTCCAGGTCGCCCTGCAGGCATTCCACCGGGTTCTCGCCGATTCGCAGCTTGCCCAGATGCTGGAGGTTGGGCAGACCATCAAGGAAAAGGATGCGCTCGATAAGATTATCGGCGTGCTTCATCTCCTCGATGGACTCCTTGTGCTCGTGCTCGGCCAGTTCACCGTAGCCCCAGTCCTTGTACATGCGGTAATGCAGCCAGTACTGGTTGATCGCGGTCAGCTCGTTGTAGAGCACCTTGTTGAGGAACTCGATGACCTTGGCATCACCCTTCATGGGAAGTCTCCTTGCGGCTACAGCACCCGACTATACGTCGCTCTTTACGGCGATGACGGAACGAGAATGACTCCGGACTTCCAACGAAAAACGCACAGCCGGAGCTGTGCGTTTCGGGTGTTCCTTGGGCCGCCCGCGGTCAGGCGATCGCGACTACCGGCAGGCTTATCGTCATCTGCTGGACGGCCTTGTCGAGCGTGGCCCGGGCCTCCTGCTCGCAGCAACCGCAGCAATCCGAACAGCCCGTGCGGGCCTGCAGGTCGGCGAAATGATGCACGCCATCGGCCGCGGCGCGGCGGATGTCGCTATCGGTAACGGCGTTGCACATGCAGATATACATGGGTGCATATGGGAACGCAAATGCGAATGATTGTCAACTATCACTAGGGCGAGGCCGATCGGGACCCCTGCCTGGCGGGGTTCAAGCGGCCGCCTGGCCCTTGCGCGGGTGTCCGGAGGGACCGCCGTTCTCTGGCTGGGGCAGTTCCCCCAGCTCGACGCTGAGCAGGGATTCGACCAGCGGCGCGAAATGGCGCAGTGCCCGTTCGTAGACCTGGCGCTTGAAATTGACCACATGCGCGGCCGGGTACCAGAAGTCCACCCACCGCCAGAGGTCGAATTCCGGCTTTTCGCAGGCATCCAGCCGCAGGTCCTGCTCCTCGCCCACCAGGCGCAGCAGGAACCACACCTGCTTCTGGCCGATGCAGGTCGGGCGCTGGTGGTGGCGCACGTAGCGACTGGGCAGGCGATAGCGCAGCCACCCGCGGGTGACGCCGATCACTTCCACGTGCTGCGGGGCCAGGCCCGTTTCCTCTTCCAGCTCGCGGTACATGGCTTCCAGCGGCGTCTCGTCGCTGCGCATGCCGCCCTGGGGGAACTGCCAGCCGTCACGATTGACGCGTCGCGCCCAGAACAGGCGGCCGTCCGCATTCAGCAGGACGATGCCTACATTCGGACGATAACCATCGACGTCGATCATGCTACCTCCTGGGCGCCCGGCACGAAGGAAAACGCACATCCGGATAGGGCGGCCCGAGTCGATTCAACCATAGCCCGGGAAGAGGCGGCAAGCCGAACACTTGAACCGAAGGGCTGGTACGACTAGACTGCCGGGCCCCGCCTGATCGACGCCACGTCGACGCCTGCGGCGGGAGGCACCCAAGGCTATGTAGCTCAGCCGGTTAGAGCACAGCACTCATAATGCTGGGGTCGGTGGTTCGAGTCCACCCATAGCCACCATTGCGTGTATCTGAAAGCCCTGCAGCGATGCGGGGCTTTTTTGTTTTCAAGGACTTCCGCTCAACGCGAGTCTCGCTGCGGATGATCCTTATCCGGACACCGTTTTGTTGGCCTTCCTAAGTTGGCTTATCAGCCACTTACGAAGGAAGCTCAGATGCGCGCAGCTCTCACCAAGCGAATCGTTGCATCGGCCCAGCCTCGGGAGCGTCCCTATGAGCTCAGGGACGCGCAGGTGCGCGGCCTACTGCTCAGAGTGCAGCCCAGTGGGCACAAAGCGTGGATCGTCACCTGGGCTCATGGGAAGCGTCGCACGCTGGGGTCTGCGGGCCATCTGTCGCTCGATCAGGCCCGGGACATCGCAGTCAAGGTGATCGCTGAATTCATTCAGACCGGCCTCCCACGCAAAAGCGCCAATGCGATCGCATCGACATGGATCTCGTCCGCTGCAGCGGACGGATGATCCCGGACGTTCGTGGCTGATTGACGAAGGCTTGATCCCCTGGCTGTCACCCTTTTCCGCCTTGGGGAGGGTCGGCCGATGCGCGCGGCTGGCATGGCGGCACAGTTGGTGTCTTTGGTGCGTATGCCTTGCCGATTCCGGCTCGGCATCGTTGCGGGTAATCCCTCGGCACGTGGGAGGCGCAATGCCATGGCAAAGGGAAAGAAGGCAGCTGAAGCGGCGCCGGTCGAGCTAGCCCGGCTCAGTGGCAAGGAATACACCAAGGAATTAGCCAGACTCCACGCCGAGCTGGTCAAGCTGCAGTTGTGGGTGCAGCAGAGCGGCGCGAAGGTCTGCATCGTCTTCGAGGGGCGCGATGGTGCGGGCAAAGGTGGCGCCATCAAGGCCATCACGGAGCGCGTGAGCCCCCGCGTGTTCCGCGTGATCGCGCTGCCGGCGCCGACCGAGCGCGAGAAGAGCCAGATGTACATCCAGCGCTACCTGCCTCATCTGCCGGCGGCGGGCGAGATCGTGATCTTCGATCGCAGCTGGTACAACCGCGCAGGCGTCGAACGGGTGATGGGTTTCTGCACCGACGAACAGGTGGAGAGTTTCCTGCGCGTGGCGCCGCTGGTGGAACGAGGCATCGTGCAATCCGGGATCATCCTGCTGAAATACTGGTTGGAGGTCAGCGAGGACGAGCAGACGCGCCGGCTGGAAGGACGCATCCATGACGGGCGCAAGATCTGGAAACTGTCTCCCATGGATCTCAAGTCGTACAGCCGCTGGTATGACTATTCGCGTGCGCGCGACGACATGTTCAGGGCCACCGACACGCAGTTCGCGCCCTGGCTCGTGGTGGATTCCAATGACAAGCGGCGAGCACGCCTGAACATCATCGCCGACCTGCTCAACCGTATTCCCTATGAAGAGGTGGAGCGGCCGAAGGTGGAGCTGCCCAAGCGTCAGAAGCGCGGCAATTACCGCGAGCCGGATTATCCGTTCCGCTTCATTCCGCAGAAATACTGACGACTGCCACGGTTACCGCCGATGCGTGTCGGTGGCGCTGCAGGAGGAAACATCATGTTGCGTCTACTGCTGGGCAACATCGAGCCGGGGACTACCGACGAGGAGCTCGGCGCGTTCCTCACCAAGTACGGCTTTCCAAAATGGGATGGCATTGAGCACGTGCCTGGCGACGGTTCGCGGCCTGCGGTGATCCTTGCGTTCGGCGAGATCAGCGCCAAGGCATTGGAGAAGCTCAGCCAGCGGATCCATCACATGTTCTGGAAGGGGCGCGAACTCAACGCCATGATCATCGGCCAGTACATGCCTTGAGGCATGTCGGTCGCCTGCGGACGGAAACGAGGGGCGATGACGCATTGGTTTCTGGAGGCGGCGTGGTGATTGTTGATCCCGGTTCGCGAGAACCATCGGCGGGGAAGTGCCGCGCTTGTTGATCTTCCGCATCGGACATCGTGGAGCGCGTCGTGCGCCCCACGATGTCCTTGAGTGGCACTGGCTTGCCGATACGTCAGCCGCGGAAAGGACGGCCCTCGTAACGGCGCAGGTGATACACGCGATGAATCTGGCGTGCTCCCACCCAGCCGCCCAGCGCGGCCGCAAGCAGGCCTACCAGAGCACTCAACACCAATGCCCACATGCCGGCAGCGGCGTAATGCTTGACGCGATCGGCGTCGCTTTTGATCTGATCGCGCGCGGCATTCACCGTGGGCAGCCAGCTGTTGACGCGCGCCGTTGCGGTATCCATCGGCATGTCGGTCTGCGCGGCCAGCAAGGTGCGTGCCGCGTCGGTGTGTCCGGCCAGCAAGGCGCCGATGATCGCGGACTCGGCATCGTTCCCGCGGCCGTCGCGGCGCATGTCGCGATCTGCGCTCACGGCGCGGCTCACATCCACATGCAGCAAGGCCATCGATTCATTGGCGGATGCTTCCATGCCTGCACTTGCCGCCATGCCGCCGTGGCGCGGACCGTGCGCATCGCGGCCCATGTGACCAAAAGCCAGGGCAAGCCACAGCGCGCTGACGGTGACTGCCACACCCCACACGGTGATGCCGTGCAGGCTGCCCATCGTTTCGTCGGCGCGCCCGTCGAACCAGCTCGCGAACAAGCCGCCTACGAAGAGTGACGCTGCCCATACCAGCACGAGCCAGACCAGCGTGCCGATGCCAAGCCCCTTCGCCGCAGCTTGCGCGTTGTGCGGATCAAACGCTGAAAACCCCAGCGCGATGCCTGCGCCATACAGCAACACGGCGATGCCTGCGGCCACGAACCAGCCCGACCAGACGGCGCTCCATCGCATTTGCGACAACGGGTCCACCACGATTGAACTGCCATATTCCGTCGTTGCCATGAGTGATCTCCCTTGAGTCAGGCGCAGCCACGAAGCAGCGAAATGAGGATCAGCACGGGAATCGGCACGCCGAGGATCCACAGCAGCACATAACCGATGCCGCCACGCTGCTTCTGAGTGAAGGACTGTTCTTCCCTCGCGGGTTGCACTTCAAATGGACCTTGCATGGTCTGCTCCTGCTGGCGATAGGGCCGCGTACGGCCGGCGAACCACACTGAGGTCGCTTCCGTGGATGACATGTGAGAAATGAGGGAGGACTGTGCGAGGCCGTTAATGTTGGCGACGCGGTTCTGCAAGAGTGCGCTTCTGTCCTGCGGCTGGCCTGCGGGAGATGTGATGAGAGAAGCGAGACGCGAGACGCGGTTACGTTGGTTGGCGCCGCGGCGCTGAAAGCCTTCAGCTTGCCGTCTGGCGCCAAACACGGCGATGCAAAGTTAGTCAGTGCCCCGGTGGTCGATGTTCTTGCGCGCCGCTCGCGGAGTCAGATGCTGTTGGCGTCCTGGTGGTTTTCCCCGGGCCAGCCCCCCAGCTTGCAGCGCATCAGGCCCGCGCCCCGGTGAGGCATCCAGCAGCCATGGCGCAAGCTCGAATCCCGCTCTCGTTCTCGGAGGGCCGCAGCGAACGGGGTGCCGCCGTCTCTCCGCGGTGCCCATCCTGCACGGAGGCCGCTTGCCACAAGCGGTAGAATGCCGCCATGCATATCTTCAAAGTATTCCATCTCGAAGCGGCGCACCGCCTGCCCAACGTACCGCCGGGTCACAAGTGCGCGCGCCTGCACGGGCACTCCTTCAAAGTCGAAATCCACGTGGCCGGCGAGCCCGATCCGGCCTTGGGCTGGGTGATGGATTTCGCCGACGTGAAAGCCGCCTTTGCCCCGCTGTACGACCAGCTTGATCACCACTACCTCAACGACATCGAGGGCCTGGAGAACCCGACCAGCGAAATGCTGGCGCGCTGGATCTTCCGTCGCCTCGAGCCGGCATTGCCTGGGCTGGACAAGGTCGTCGTGCACGAGACCTGTACCTCGGGCGCCAGTTGCAGTCGCGACAGTTTTTGACGCATCGCAAAATTTCTTTGTTTTGACGTAATTGACCGTTTCAATTGAAATTTTTGTGACTATCCGATTCGTTCAGTAAAAATATATTGCACTGCACAAAATGACTTGGTAGGCTTTCAGCCACTACCCCCACTCCCTTCGAGGGACCAAGTCATGACGCAGCAACTGAACACCCAGGTTTTTGCCTACGCCAAGCAGCTGGCTGACAGCGCCTTCAAGGCACAGTCGGTGGCGCTCAAGGGTCTGGAAAAGGTCGCCGAGCTGCAGATCAAGGCGCTGGAAAAGCAGTCCGAGGCCGCCGCGAGCTTCATCAGCGATGCACTGGAAACCCGCGACGTCGATGGCCTGCGCGTGCTGTGGGAAAAGGCTGCCAACGCGGGTCGTGAGAACGCCGAGCACGCCGTGGCCGTGACCCAGGAAATCATCGCGGTCACCCAGAAAACTGCCGAATCGCTCGGTGCCCTCGTGCAAGAGCAGCAGCAGGCCGCCAACGACGCCGTGACCGCTCCGGTCGCCGCCGTCAAGAAGGCTGCCGCCGCCAAGTAAGCCCCGTTTTGCCGGCGCAGCGCCTCTTCCCCCCAGCTGCGTCACGGGGCCGGACGAATGTCCGGCCCTTTTTCTTTGCGTGAGATTTCACGAATGAATGTGTGAACGAATCGCTGCCGGGCAAGTTGTCGCACCCCTCGCGGCTTGTTCGTGTAAATGCCTCGCTGATATACTTTTTCAGATTGGACCGTGCCCCGTAGCTGGTTCGGTGCCGCCTTCGAGCGAAACCGCGCGGGAACGTCACGTGCTCAACAGTCTTGCTTCCGGTCGTCGCCTGGCGCTGCGCATTATCTTGCTGCAGCTTGCCGTGGCGCTGATCGTAGGTCTCACCTTCCTGATGCAGGGGCGCCGAGATGCATTGGCGGCCGCTGCGGGCGCCGCCCTTGTGGCGCTGGGTACGGCGCTTCTGGCGTGGCGTACCTTCGCCGGGTTGGGTGGTGGCGGCATGACAATGTGGCGCGTGATGTCAGGCGTGGTCCTCAAATGGATCGTGATCTTCGGAGGGCTGATCGCGATCCTGGGTCAATGGAAATTACCGCCACTAGCTGCCATCACGGGGCTGGTGGCTGCTTACGCGATAAATCTGCTGGCGTTCAGATTCAAGGGTTAACACATGGCAAGCGAGCCGCAGGGCGGATTAACCGAATACATCCAGCATCACCTTCACCACAACACGGTGAGCTTGGGTGACAGCCCATTCATGCAGGTCCATCTCGACTCGATCGTGGTGGCCTTCCTGCTGGGCGCGCTGTTCTGCCTGTGGTTCTGGCTGAAGGCCCGCAAGGCCACCTCGGGCGTGCCGTCCAAGGGCCAGGCCTTCGTGGAAATCATCGTCGAGTTCGTCGACACCCAGGTGAAGGACACCTTCCACGGCGACCGCCGCACGGTGACACCGCTGGCGCTGTCGATCTTCATGTGGGTGACCTTCCTCAACGCGATGGACCTGCTGCCGCTGGACGCGCCGAGCTGGACGGTAAAGACCGCCGCGGGCGCCGAGGTCGCGCACCACACCTTCTTCCGCTGGGTGCCGACCGCCGACATCAATACCACCGTGGGCCTGGCGCTGGCCGTGTTCTTCATCGTGCTGGGCCATGGCATCAAGGCCAAGGGCGGCCTGGGCTTCGGCAAGGAACTGCTGACCGCGCCGTTCCATGCGCACAACCCGGTCGTCGTCGCCATCCTGGTGCCGTTCAATTTCCTGCTCAACGTCGTGGAATACCTGTCTAAGCCGGTGTCGCTCGCCATGCGACTGTTCGGCAACATGTACGGCGGCGAGCTGGTGTTCATGCTGATCGCTGGCCTGTTCGCGGGCTGGATCAGCTTCCTGCCGGGCGTGATCTTCAATACGGCGTGGGCCATCTTCCACATCCTGATCATCCTGCTGCAGGCGTTCATCTTCATGATGCTGACCATCGTGTACATCGCCACGGCGCGTGAGCATCACTGACGTTTTGTTCCATCCGGTTCCGCTTTAAACCGCTTTGCCCTTTATCACTTCTTAGAAAGATTCACAGGAGAATTCCATGAACCTCGCCGAACTCATTTCCCATGTTCAGGGCCTCACCGCGATCGCCGTGGGCATCATCATCGGCCTCGGCGCGCTCGGCGCTTGCCTGGGCATCGCCATCATGGGTTCCAAGTTCCTCGAGTCCGCCGCTCGCCAGCCGGAGCTGGTTCCGCTGCTGCAGGGCCGCATGTTCCTGCTCGCCGGCCTGATCGACGCTGCGTTCATCATCGGCCTGGCCGTGGCGCTGCTGTTCGCCTTCTCGAACCCGCTGACCGCGCAGGTCATTGCCAACTTCGGCCACTAATCGGCCCGAAGGGAGTCGCCGCGGCTGAATACGCCGCGGCGATCGGCGGTTTAACGCGTTACCGGAGTTAATTGGAAAGCTCATGGATATCAATCTGACTTTCCTGGGCCAGATGATCTCGTTCGGGATCCTGGTCTGGTTCACCACCAAGTTCATCTGGCCGCAGCTCAATCATGCGATCGAAGAGCGCCAGAAAAAGGTTGCCGACGGTCTGGCTGCCGCCGAGAAGGCGCGCGCCGAACTGAAGGACGCCGACGCCAAGGTCGCCAACGAGATCAAGCAGGCTCGTCAGCAGGCCAACGAGATCATCGAGCGCTCGCAGCAGCAGGCCAACCAGATCGTGGATAAGGCGCGTGCCGAAGCCATCGCCGAGGCCAATCGCCTGAAGGCAGCCGCTGCCGAGGAAATCGCCAGCATGCAGCAGCGTGCGCGCGAGGAACTGCGTGGCTGGGTTGGCCGTCTGGCCATCCAGGGCGCGGAGAAGATCGTGCAGCGCGAAGTCGACGCCAACGCCCACAAGGCGATGCTCGACCAGCTCGTGGCCGAGATCTAAGTCATGGCGCAGGCAATCACCCTCGCTCGCCCCTACGCACGTGCAGCCTTCGAGCTGGCCCATGAGGCTGGCTCGCTTGGCGCATGGTCGCAGGCGCTGGCGTTTGCCGCCGAAGTGGCGAAGGACGCTCGCGTGGCTGGCCTTGCCGGCGATCCGCGCGTGCAGCCCGAACAGCTTGTGGCGCTGCATCTGCCGCAAGGCATGGATGCCGGTGCGCCGTTTGCCAAGTTCCTTGGCGAATTGGCCGAGCGTCGCCGCATGGGCCTGCTGCCGGAAATCGCCGCCCTGTACGAGCAGTACAAGCGCGAATCCGAGTCGCAGCTGCTGGTGAAGGTGACCAGCGCGTTTGCGCTGGATGCTGCGCAGGCTGAACAGCTCAAGACGTCGCTCAAGCGCCGCTTCAAGCGCGAGATCGAGCTGGAAACCAGCGTCGATGCCTCGCTGCTTGGCGGCGTGGTGATCGACACCGGCAGCGAAGTGATTGATGGCTCCGCCCGTGGACGTCTGTCGCGCATGACCCGTGCGCTGACGCAGTAAATTTCACGCGAAGTCCATTCGCGAGGAGCCGCCGCCAGCGGTCAGGCTCTTCAAAAAAGACTCAAATCTCAGGATATCGACCCATGTCCAGCTCCACCTTGAACCCGTCCGAGATCAGCGAACTGATCAAGAGCCGTATCGAGCAGTTCAAGCTCGGCGCGGAAGCACGCAACGAAGGCACGATCATCAGCGTGTCCGACGGCATCGTGCGCATCCACGGCCTGGCCGACGTGATGCAGGGCGAAATGATCGAACTGCCGGGCAATGCCTACGCCCTGACGCTGAACCTCGAGCGTGACTCGGTCGGCGCCGTGGTGCTGGGCGAGTACCAGCACCTGCGCGAAGGCGATACCGCCAAGACCACCGGCCGCATCCTCGAAGTGCCGACCGGTCCGGAACTGCTGGGTCGCGTCGTTGACGCGCTCGGCAACCCGATCGACGGCAAGGGCCCGATCAACGCCAAGACCAGCTCGGCCATCGAGAAGGTCGCTCCGGGCGTGATCTGGCGTAAGTCGGTCGACCAGCCGGTGCAGACCGGTTACAAGTCCGTCGACTCGATGATCCCGATCGGCCGTGGCCAGCGCGAGCTGATCATCGGCGACCGCCAGACCGGCAAGACCGCGCTGGCCATCGACGCGATCATCAACCAGAAAGACTCCGGCATTAAGTGCATCTACGTCGCGATCGGCCAGAAGCGTTCGTCGATCGCCAACGTCGTGCGCAAGCTCGAAGAGAATGGCGCGCTGGCCAACACCATCGTGGTCGTGGCCTCGGCCTCCGAGTCGGCCGCGCTGCAGTACATCGCGCCGTATTCCGGCTGCGCCATGGGTGAGTACTTCCGTGACCGCGGCGAAGACGCGCTGATCATCTATGACGATCTGTCCAAGCAGGCCGTCGCCTACCGCCAGATCTCGCTGCTGCTGAAGCGTCCGCCTGGCCGCGAAGCCTACCCGGGCGACGTGTTCTATCTTCACTCGCGCCTGCTCGAGCGTGCCGCTCGCGTCTCCGAGGAGTACGTCGAGAAGTTCACCAACGGCGAAGTGAAGGGCAAGACCGGTTCGCTGACCGCGCTGCCGATCATCGAAACGCAGGCCGGTGACGTGTCCGCGTTCGTACCGACCAACGTGATCTCGATCACCGACGGCCAGATCTTCCTGGAAACCGACCTGTTCAACGCCGGCATCCGCCCGGCCGTGAACGCCGGTATCTCGGTGTCCCGCGTCGGTGGTGCCGCCCAGACCAAGATCGTGAAGAAGCTGTCCGGCGGCGTGAAGCTAGCCCTCGCGCAGTACCGCGAACTGGCTGCGTTCGCGCAGTTCGCTTCGGATCTCGACCCGGCCACCCGCGCCCAGCTGGACCGCGGCGTGCGCGTGACCGAGCTGATGAAGCAGTCGCAGTACGCACCGCTCTCGATCGCCGAGCTGGCGCTGTCGGTGTATGCCGCCGAGAAGGGCTACCTCGACGACCTGCCGCAGAACAAGGTGCTGCCGTTCGAGAAGGGCTTGCATGCCTTCATGCACCAGAACCACGGCGACCTGATGAAGAAGATCGTCGCCACCGGTGACTGGAACGGCGAAATCGAAGGCATCTTCAAGTCCTCGCTCGACGAGTACAAGAAGACCGGTAGCTGGTAAGTGACAAAAGGGTACGGCCGTCCAGACGGCCGTACCGCACCCCGGTGTCATCACCGGGATCGCAATAACCCAAAAGGTTGAGGCAGACGTGGCAAGCGGACGCGAAATCAAAACCAAGATCAAGAGCACGCAGAACATGCGCAAGGTGACGCGCGCGCTCGAGATGGTCTCGGCCTCGAAGATCCGCAAGGCGCAGGATCTGATGAAGGCGTCGCGGCCCTATGCGCGTTCCATGCGCAAGGTCATCTCGCACATCGCCCAGGCCAGCACCGACTTCAGCCATCCGTTCCTGCTGGAGCGCCCGACGGTTGCACGCGTGGGCTACATCGTCATCAGCACGGACCGCGGCCTGTGCGGCGGCCTCAACGCCAACCTGTTCCGTCGCCTGCTCCCGGCCATCCGCGAGTGGCAGGACAAGGGCGTGCAGGTCGACGTGGTGGCGGTTGGCCAGAAGGCGGTCCAGTTCTTCCGTCGCATCAAGGGTGTCAACCTGGTCGCCACGGTCAGCCATCTGGGCGAACGTCCGAAGCTGGAAACACTGGTTGGCGTGATCAAGGTCGCCCTGGACGCCTATATGGGCGGCAAGCTCGATCGCGTGTTCCTCGCACACAACGACTTCATCAACACCATGACGCAGAAGCCGGCCGTTCACGCGCTGCTTCCGCTGCCGGTAGTCGCCGAGGAAATGGCCGAGGGGCAGGTGGCGTCGCCGGATTACCCGGTGTCTGGTCTCAAGCTCGAGCAGAAGCACGACTGGGACTACATCTACGAACCCGATCCGGCCACCGTGCTGGAGCACGTGCTGGGTCGCTACATCGAGTCCGTGGTGTACCAGGGCGTGCTGGAAAACCTCGCCAGCGAGCATGCCGCGCGCATGGTGGCGATGAAGAGCGCGTCGGACAACGCGAACAAGGTCATCGGCGAACTGACGCTGATCTACAACAAGGCGCGTCAGGCCGCGATTACCCAGGAAATTTCCGAGATTGTCGGTGGTGCCGCGGCGGTGTAAGCCGCGCGGTATCGAAATGAATTCATGGCGACGCACGGCGGCGCCGCAACAAACACTAAAGATCCATCCGGAGCACATCCATGAGTCAGGGCAAAGTTGTACAGATCATCGGCGCGGTCATCGACGTGGAATTCCCGCGCGATCAGGTGCCGCAGGTTTACGACGCGCTGAAGATCGACGGCACCGACATCACGCTGGAAGTCCAGCAGGTGCTGGGTGACGGCATCGTCCGTACCATCGCCCTCGGTTCCACCGACGGCCTGAAGCGCGGCCTCGTCGCCCGCAACACCGGCGAAGGCATCAAGGTGCCGGTCGGCAAGGCCACCCTGGGCCGCATCATGGACGTGCTGGGCAACCCCATCGACGAAGCCGGTCCGATCGGCGAACAGGATCGCTGGGTCATCCACCGCGAAGCCCCGAGCTATGACGACCAGGCTGCCGCGAACGACCTGCTGGAAACCGGCATCAAGGTCATCGACCTGGTGTGCCCGTTCGCCAAGGGCGGCAAGGTCGGCCTGTTCGGCGGCGCCGGCGTGGGCAAGACCGTGAACATGATGGAACTCATCAACAACATCGCCAAGGCGCACGCGGGTCTGTCCGTGTTTGCCGGCGTGGGCGAGCGTACCCGCGAGGGCAACGACTTCTACCACGAGATGAAGGACTCCAACGTGCTCGACAAGGTGGCCATGGTATACGGCCAGATGAACGAGCCGCCGGGCAACCGCCTGCGCGTCGCGCTGACCGGCCTGACCATGGCCGAGTACTTCCGCGACGAGAAGGACGAGCACGGCAAGGGCAAGGACGTGCTGCTGTTCGTGGACAACATCTACCGCTACACGCTGGCCGGTACCGAAGTGTCCGCGCTGCTCGGCCGTATGCCGTCGGCGGTGGGCTACCAGCCGACGCTGGCAGCGGAAATGGGCGTGCTGCAGGAGCGCATCACCTCGACCAAGACGGGTTCGATCACCTCGATCCAGGCTGTGTACGTGCCCGCGGATGACCTTACCGATCCGTCGCCGGCCACCACCTTCGCCCACCTGGATGCAACCGTGGTGCTCTCGCGTAACATCGCGTCGCTGGGCATCTACCCGGCCGTGGATCCGCTGGACTCCACCAGCCGCCAGCTCGATCCGAACGTGATCGGCGCCGAGCACTACGACGTGGCCCGTCGCGTGCAGGGCACGCTGCAGCGCTACAAGGAGCTCAAGGACATCATCGCGATCCTGGGCATGGATGAACTGTCCGAAGACGACAAGCAGGCCGTGTCGCGCGCCCGCAAGATCGAGCGCTTCTTCTCGCAGCCGTTCCACGTGGCCGAAGTGTTCACCGGCTCGCCGGGCAAGTACGTGCCGCTGAAGGAAACCATCCGCGGCTTCAAGATGATCGTGGACGGCGACGTGGACCACCTGCCGGAGCAGGCGTTCTACATGGTCGGCGGCATCGACGAGGCCATCAAGAAGGCCGAGGAAATGGGCGCCAAGAAGGCGGCCTGATCGGTGTGAGGCAACAAGGTGAAGCGCGACCTTCGCGCTTCACTTAGCTCCGCACAGCATCGTCTGCTTTTCACCGAACGCACCGGAATACCGTCATGAGTCATACCCTTCGTGTCGACATCGTCAGCGCCGAAGCCGAGATCTTCTCCGGCGAAGCGCAGCTCGTGGTCGCCACCGGCGAGATGGGCGAGCTGGGCATCGCGCCCCGCCACGCGCCGCTGATCACCCGCCTGAAGGCCGGCCACGTCGACGTGGTGCTGAGCAACGGCGAGCGTCAGCAGTTCTGGGTGTCGGGTGGCATCCTGGAAGTGCAGCCGCAGGTCGTCACCGTGCTGGCCGATACGGCCGCCCGCGCATCCGACCTGGACGAAGCCTCCGCCCAGCGCGCCAAGCAGGAAGCCGAAGAGGCGCTGGCCAATCGCACGGACGCGGTGGAAATCGCCGAGGCGCAGGCCAAGCTGGCCGAGGCGATCACCCAGCTGCAGGCGCTGGAGCGCCTGCGCAAGACGCTCAAGCACTGATTCGTCCTTGTGGTGAATGCGAAACGCCGGCCTCGTGCCGGCGTTTTTGTTTATGCTCGCCGCGCATCGAGGAAAGGTTTGATGGCGCATCGACATCGTCCGTGCGGTTGGCTCGCGATCCCCATGGTCGCCCTATTGGGCGGATGCGCCGCGTTGCCGCGCGAGGCTTCCAGCGTCGATGGCTATGGCGTCAGGCATATCCCTCTGGCGTTGGGCCAGACATCCACGGGCGGTACGTGGCTTGAGCATCCATTGCCGGCCTATCCGCCGGAGTGGCTGGCGCAACGCATGGCCCCCCGCGAGGTCGTGGCGCGGCTGAGCGTGGATAGCGAAGGCCGGGTGAGCGAGGTGAGCATCGATGGCGAGTCCGATGCCGATCTCGTGCTGCAGCGCCTTGCCGCGGAAGTACGCGGTGCGGTCTTGCATTGGACGTTCGTGCCTCTGCATGCGAACCAGTGGGCAGCCGACGCCCAGGGTGTAGCCCGCGATACAGGCAGCCAGGTGTTGCCGTTCCGGGTGGCTTACATCTTTCGCTTTGCCTGGAACGGCGAAACCCCGACGGTGGACGTGCACGAGGCCGGGCGCCCGGAGCCGCCTCTCTTACGCCATCCGGATGACTGAAGCGACCCGTCCCGTCGCTGCTATGCTGCGTCGCTGGCCAAGACAGGGAATTCCATGAACAAGACCGCCCCCCTGCACGTGATCGTCCTCGCCGCCGGCGAAGGCAAGCGCATGAAGTCGAAGAAGGCCAAGGTGCTGATGCCGCTGGCCGGACGGACGCTGCTTTCGCACGTGCTGGACGCGGCGCGCACGTTGCAGCCGGAAGCCATCCATGTCGTGTACGGGCATTGCGGAGAGCAGGTGCGCTCGGCGTTCGAGCACGATGCCGACCTGCGCTGGGTGCTGCAGTCGCAACGGCTGGGTACCGGTCATGCCGTGCGCGAGGCACTGCTCGACGTGCCGGACGGCGCCACCGTACTGGTGCTCTATGGCGACGTGCCGCTGACACGTGCGCAGACGCTCGAACGGCTGGTGGGAGCCGAAGGCACCGTAGCCTTGCTCGCCACGCGGGTATCCGATCCGTCCGGCTACGGCCGCGTACTGCGTGACGGCAACGGCTACGTGCGTGCAGTGGTGGAGGAAAAGGATGCCGACGATGCGCAGCGTGCCAACAATCTCATCAATACGGGCATCGTCGCTGCCGACGCTGATGCGTTGAAGCGATGGACGTCCAAACTCGATCGCAACAACGTGCAGGGCGAGTATTACCTCACGGACATCTTCGCCATGGCCGCCGGCGAGAACCGCGCCGCCACCTGCGTGGAGTGCGAGGACGAATACGAGGCGGCGGGTGCCAACAATCCCTGGCAGCTGGCCGAGCTGGAAGCGCAATACCGCCTGCGTGCCGCCCGGACGCTTGCCCTTGAGGGCGTGCGTATCGCCGATCCCTTGCGCATCGACGTGCGCGGCGTGGTGAAGGCGGGAATGGACGTGGAAATCGATGTCAACGTCATCCTCGAAGGGGAAGTGACGCTGGGCGACGACGTGCACATCGGCGCCTTCACACGCCTGAAGGACGTCCAACTCGCGCCCGGCACCGTGGTGCTCACGCACTGCGATCTCGATGGCGTGGTGACGCACGGCCCTTGCATCATCGGTCCCTTCGCACGGCTGCGCCCGGGTACCGAACTGGCTGCCGGCGTGCACATCGGCAACTTCGTCGAAACCAAGAAGGCGCGGATCGGCGAAGGCAGCAAGGCCAATCACCTGAGCTATCTCGGCGATACCGTCGTCGGCCGCGGCGTGAACATTGGCGCAGGCACTATCACCTGCAATTACGACGGCGCCAACAAGCACCTGACCACCATCGGCGATGGCGCCTTCATCGGTTCCAACAGCGCGCTCGTAGCGCCGGTGACGATCGGTGCGCAGGCCACCATCGGCGCCGGCTCGGTGATCGGCAAGGACGCGCCGGACGGGGAATTGACGCTCGCCCGTGCGAAGCAGCATACGCTCCACGGCTGGAAGCGGCCGGCCAAGCAGAAGTGAGTGGCATAGTCCGAATGGACAGGACTGCGCGAGGCGGTGAACGCGTATAAGGAAGCGCTGCATTCGCGACAGGGGGAATGCCATGCGTGTCCCAAGGGTCTACAAGGCGCTGCTTGGTGCCGTGTTGTGCTGCATGTGGTTCACCGCCCATGCCGATACCGCCGTGCGCGAACTGCGCTCCGCACCCGAGGCGCGCTCCGCTCCGGGCATCGACTACACGCTCCACACCACGATGTTCCAGGGCAGCACGGTGATGCTCATCGATGTCCACACGGGCACGGGTGACTGGATCCGCACGGATGCCACCCGTTTGCCGCCGTTTCCGCTGGCGCCGCCGGCGAAGGCAGCCCTGCAATGGTTCTTCGGCGCCACCGTGGGATGGATGCCGGTGCCGGCCGGCTGGCGCCTGCAGAGGGCGGCCGTGGGTGCCGACGGCAACACCGCGTACACCTTCGCCTCGCCCGACGGCGTGGCGTCGGGCTGGGTCACCTACACCGTGGTGCCCGCCTGCGAGAGCTGCATTCTGCAGGACGCCAACGGCGTGCTGCCCGGTGCCGGCGAGCACCTCGATGCGTCCGGCGCGGGCGGCGCCAACCTCGGCCAGACCAACCCGGTGATGAGCTGGCAGTCGCATCCCGACGATTGCACGGCGATGTTCCGCTATCGCTCGGACGGCCTGACCGTGCATGCGGCGGTGTTGAGCAGCGTGCCGATCAGCGCGCTGGACAGCCAGAAGGGCGACCTTTCCCTCGCGGAGGCCTATGTGGCGCTTCCGTCGGCCAAGGCAGCCGACGCCGATTTCCTGCTGAGTCACTTCAGGCGCGCGTTTCCCGCGTGCCACGCACCCAACGGCTGGGCCGGCTGAGCTCAGCCGTAACGCCAGCCGTCGATCTCCACCAGCAGCTCCTGGCGGCAGATGTCGCCGTGCACGAGCAGCACCGGCACGCCGGGCAGGCGACGCTGCAGGAAGTCGTGGACCAGCGGCGCATCGATCGGGTGCCGCACGTACGCCTTGAGCGGCGACTGGGTGTCAAAGCCCGCCGGCATGCCGGCGCTCTGCAGCAGGGCTTCGAGGTTGGTCAGCGTTTCGTCCAGCTGCGCCTGCAGGTCGTCGGCGTGGGCCGAGGTGTGTCCAACCACCGCCGCGGTGCCCGAGATGGCCAGCGCGTCGCCGGCCGGCAGCCGCATGGCGCGCGCGAAGCTGGGTGGTGTCGGCCCGTACTGACGGGGGTAGCGCCACGCGCTGACCTGGCGTGGATTTTCCACGCGCTCGCCCGCCTCTTCGCTGGCCAGCAGGTACACCTGCAGTCGCGGCGACGTGGCGTGGTGGCCGATCGCAGTCGCCGCCGGAAAGCCCTCGGCAAAGAACTCGCCCATGCCCGCGGCGCGACCTTCGCAGAACTGCTTGTAGCGCTCGGTGTCCCCGTCGCCTTCGTTGATGGCGCCGAGGTAGTTCCAGATGCGCTGCACATGGCGTTCGCGTCGTGAGGCGAGGAAACGGCACAGCTGCGCATAAGCGGTGAGCGCCGTGTCGCGCGGGCCACCGTGCGCGTGCTCGTCCAGCGTGATGGCGGCGAACAGCCATCCTTCGCCTGCGGACCATTGCAGATCGCCCTCCCGGCCATGATCCACCGGGCCGTCTACCTGCCACAGTTCGAGGGTCGCTGGAGCATCGAAACTCTCGAGGTCCACGCCCAGCCAGCGTGGGTCGTCTACGCGTTCCGCCCCGGTGCCGAAGCCGAAAACCGCAAGCGCGCCCGGCTCGGCCAACAGC
Organism: Dyella sp.; assembly: GCF_035685885.1. Classification (GTDB taxonomy): domain Bacteria; phylum Pseudomonadota; class Gammaproteobacteria; order Xanthomonadales; family Rhodanobacteraceae; genus Dyella. The sequence continues at coordinate 75,006 of NZ_DASRZX010000043.1, forward strand.
CTCTGGGGATCGGTGTGCCGGTAGGACACCTGTGGCGCCCGGCGCAGCGCCGGCATGATGTTTTCACAACCCTGAACCATGGCATCCCAACCGGAGACACAAGGACCCTATGTTACACTCGCCGGTCGATGCCTCTGGGGGAGAGGCACATGAATCGGGTACGGAATCGGGCATGGCCGAGCAGAGCACCGCACAACACGAACTGGCCACTTTGATCGTGGAAAGCCTCAATCTGGAAACCGTGGCACCTGACCAGATCGACCCGGACGCGCCGTTGTTTGGCGGCGAACTGGGCCTCGATTCCATCGACGCCCTGGAAATCGCGCTAGCCGTGTCCAAGCGCTACGGTTTCCAGCTGCGCTCGGACAACCCGGAAAATCGCCAGATCTTCACCAGCCTGCGCACGCTCTCCGAGCATGTCGAACGGCATCGTGCCGTTTAACCAGCGTCAGGCATGATGCCCTGCAACGCGCGGCACACTGTAGCCGCCGTCGTTCCGTCGCCAAGCGAGCAGGTTGATCCGTCGATGTCGTCCCTACCCGCCACTTCAACGAAAGCCACGTCGCGTCGTTGGATGCCGTTGATGTTCGGCTATCCGGTGCTGGCGATGGCTGGCGTGCTGACGCATCGCCAGGGTTTCTCACTGGCCGCGTGCGTGCTGCTGCTCACGGTGCTGATGGCGCCGGTTCTCGCCACGCGCCGCGCCGCGCCGTGGATGATCTGGCTGCTCACGCTGGGCGCCGCGGGCTGGTTCTGGATGCACGGATGGGTTGGCCTGGTGCTGGAATGCGTGCCGATCGCCATCAACGTGCTGCTGGCCACGTTCTTCGGACGCAGCCTGCGCCCGGGCGCCACGCCGCTGATCGCGCGTTTCATTGAAGCCGTGGAAGGCGCGGAGCGGCTGAAAGTGCCTGGCATTGCGCCTTATGCCCGCCGCCTGACCTGGTTCTGGACGCTTCTCACGGCCACGCAGGCGTTCGTGCTCACCCTGCTGCTGTTGTGCGCCGAGCCCGGCGGCCTGCTTGCCTCATTTGGCATCGCTTCGCCATGGCCCGTGCCAGGTGGCGTGGCGCAATCGTATGCGCACGTGGGCGGCTATGTGCTGATTGCCTCGGCTTTCCTGCTCGAGCATGTCTTCCGGCGTTGGCACCTGCGCCATATCCGTCATCCGCGCCTGCACGAACTGGCACTGGGCATTGCCGCGCGCTGGCCGCAGCTGGTGCGCGGCGAGGATCCCGCGTCGTGAGCCAAGCCTCGTTCCAGCATGTTTTCCAGGTGCCCGCCGATCACCCGAGCCTGCCCGGGCATTTTCCCGGTTCGCCGCTCGTGCCGGGCGTGATGTTGCTGGAACAGGTGGCCATCGCGTTGCGCGACTGGCGTGGCGAGCGTCTTGCGCGCGTGCTGGACGCGAAATTCATGGCACCGTTGCTGCCCCGGGAGACCGCGCGCGTATCGCTGACGGAAACCGGTGCGCGCGTGCGCTTCGAAATCCATCGCGACGCCGAACTGCTGGCCCGTGGCACCATCGAGGGCGCGGCATGAGCGAGCACTGGCAGAGTCGCCCGGAAGGTGGCGGCCGTTTCGCCATCTGGCTGATTCGCGCCATTGCGCTGCATGGCGGCCGCCGGCTGGGACGTGTCGCGCTGTATCCCATCACCCTGTATTTCTACTGGCGCCGGGGACCCGAGCGCGCCGCGTCCCGCCAGTATCTCGAGCGAGTGTTCGATGAGCCGGTGAGTGCCTGGCAGGTGGTGCGGCACATCCACGCCTTCGCTGCGACCCTGCTGGACCGCATCTTCCTGCTCGCGCACGGCGAGAAAGCGTTTGACATCACGGTGGAAGGCCTCGAAACCCTGGAGGCGACGTTGGCCCAGGGCCGCGGCCTGCTACTGCTGGGTTCGCACCAGGGCAGCTTCGAAGCATTGCGCGCGATCAGCTCGCGTCGGCCCGGTATTCCGCTGCGCGTGGTGCTCGACAAGCAGAAGACGCCCGCGCTGACCGAGCTGCTCGAAGCGCTTGCACCCGATATCGGCGCGAACGTCATCGACGCCTCGCTGGGCGGTGCATCCATCACGCTGGCCATGGCGGAGGCCTGCGAAAAGGGCGCCATGGTGGCCTTGCTCGCCGATCGCGGACGCGAGCACGAAGTGCTGCGGCGTGCGCCATTCCTGGGCGAACCGGCGCCGTTCCCGGTGGGGCCCTGGCTGCTGGCGCATTCGCTGCGCGCGCCGGTGATGCTGTGTTTTGGCCTGTACGAAGGCGGTAACCGCTACCGGCTGGTATTCGAACCGTTTGCCGAGCGCATCGAAATTCCCCGGCAGGATCGCGCCGAGGCACTGGACGACCTGATCGGCCGTTATGCGCGTCGCCTGGAACACTACATCCACGTGGCCCCCTACAACTGGTTCAACTTCTATGATTTCTGGCAGCAAGACGTGGCTACTGCTGTGCGGCCTGACCCTGTCGCTGTGCGCGAACGCGTCGGCGCCTGAGGAAGCGGCGACTGCGCGTGCACTGGTCGCCTCGCTCGGCCGGCCGGCGCCTGCGCGCACACCGTTTGCGGAAGCACGCTTCATGAAGATGCTGGACCAGCCGCTGGTGGTGTCGGGCGAGCTGGCGTGGTTGGGCGGCGATCGCCTGGAACGCCGCGTGGACCATCCCAATCGCGAAGTGTCGACCATCGCCGACGGAGAAGTGGTGCAACAACGTGAAGGTCGCGAGCCGCGGCGTTTCTCGCTCAAGCGCGCGCCGCAGCTGCAGATCCTGCTCGACAGTTTCGTGGCCTTGCTTGGCGGTGATGCGACGCGACTGGAGCAGTCATTCACCGTGCATCAGCGCGGCGACGACAAGCGCTGGACGCTGGCGCTGGTGCCGCGCGATGCGAAGCTGGCGCGTACCGTCGGCCTCATCGAGATCGACGGCAGTGGCAGCGAACCGCGCTGTATGCGCATGCAGGAAGCCGACGGCGATCTGGCCATCGACCTGCTCGGACCGCTGGCCGGCAGCATGCCTGCCAAACCCACGCGCGAGGCGCTCATGACGCTTTGCCAGGGCGGCTGACATGCGCATCGGCCGCTGGCTACTGCTGGTGCTGTGGCTGGCGCTGCTGGCCGTGCTGGGCATCGTGGTCGCGCAGCGCCTGCGCGTCAGCACCGACCTGCGAAGCTTCATGCCCGAACCGGCCACGCCCGACCAGCGCTTGCTGATGGAGCAGGTCGGCGAAGGTCCCGGTTCGCGGCTATTGCTGGTGGCCATTGCCGGCAAGGACGATGCGCAGCTCGCCGAGCTCAGCCAGCAACTGGCCACGTCGCTGCGCAGGGACGAGCGCTACACGCAGGTACTCAACGGCAGCTTCGACGTCGCCACGCTCGATCCGCAGTTGTTGCCCTATCGCTACCTCCTGTCGCCCACGCTGGACACGCACGCGCTGGACGCCACGTTCCTGCGCGACGAGCTGCAGCAGCGCCTGGATGATCTTTCCTCGCCTGCCGCCAGCCTGCTCAAGGGCCTGCTGCCGCGCGATCCCACGCTGGAAGTGCTGAAGCTGGCCGAGCGCTGGACGCCGCCGAAGTCTCCGGAAGTGCGCGAAGGCGTGTGGTTCTCGCCACAGGACGAAGCGCTGCTGCTGGTGCAGACCCGGGCACCGGGTTTCGATCCGGACGCGCAGGCCACGGCCATCGATGGCATCCAGCGCGCGTTCGCCGCGCTGCCTGCGCATCAGGGCGCATCGCTGGTGCTGAGTGGTCCGGGTTACTTCAGCGTGGTGGCGAACGCGCAGACGCGGGGACAGGCCGAATGGATCGGCCGCATCTCCACCATCGGCTTCATCGCATTGTTGCTGCTGGCCTACCGCAGCGTCGGCTCGCTGTTGCTGTCCGCGCTGCCCATCGCCAGCGCAGCGTTGGCAGGCATCGCGGTGCTGGTGCTGGTATTTCCGCAGGTGCATGGCATCACGCTCGCGTTCGGCTTCACGCTGCTGGGCGTCGCGCAGGAATATCCCATACGAGTGCTCAGCCATCGGCGCGCGGGAGAGAACGCCGTACAGAGCGTGCGCGCGTTGTGGCCTTTGCTGCTCACCGCCATCGCATCGGCCTGCATTGCCTATCTGGCGTTCTACGCCTCGGGCGTGAACGGGCTGAAGCAGCTGGCGGTGTTCACCATCACCGGCCTGCTGGTCGCCGGTTTCAGCACGCGCTACCTGTTGCCCTGGCTGTTGCCGGAGCGCGTTCACGACGTGGCTCGCATGCGTTGGCTGCAGAAGGCCCGTGCGTTGGTGGATGCCCTGCCGCGTCCCCGCTGGATTCCGTTGCTGGTGGCCATCGCCACCCTGCTGATGCTGGTGTTCGCGCGCAGTCCGTTCTGGCAGAACGACCTGGCCGCGCTGACGCCGCTGCCCACCGACCTGCTGCAGCGGGATGCGCGACTACGCGAGGCACTGGGCGCGCCGGACGTGCGCTACCTGCTGGTATTGCAGGCGGCGGACGAACAAGGCGTGCTGGCGCTTTCCGAACGCCTCGAACCTGCCATCGACGCGCTGGTGGCACGTCACGCCGTGGACGCCGTCGAACTGCCTTCGCGCTACCTGCCCAGCGAGGCGGTGCAGCGGAGTCGCCAGCAGAAACTTCCGGACCGCGACACGCTGCAGCGCGCGCTTGCCGACGCCGGACAGGGCATGCCTTTCCAGCCCGGACTGTTCGCGCCGTTTGTCGACGACGTGCAGAAAGCGCGCGAACTGCCGTTGTTGAACTCGGCGCGCTTCTCAACATCGCCGTTGGGGCAGCGTGTCTCCGCGATGCTGGCGCCGCATGGCGATCACTGGCTTGGCTTGGCCACGCTCAGCGGCGTGCATGACGTGGACGCGCTGCAACAGCTTGCGCAGGAAAGCCACGCCGCCGTGCGATTGCTGGACCTGAAGGCCACCGCCGAATCGATGGTGGTGGACTACCGCACGCGCATCCTGCATGCGTTGCTTGCCGCAACACTGCTGCTGGTGGTGGCTATCACGGCCGCGCTGCGCAGTGTGCGTCGCGCATGGCATGTCCTGGCGCCGATGACGCTGGCCACCTTCCTGGTGCTGGCGGTCGAGCGTGCGGCGGGCGTGGAAATTTCACTGTTCCACCTGGTGGCGCTGATCCTCGCCGCGGGCCTTGGCCTGCATTACGCGCTGTTCTTCGAGCGCGATACGGGCGACATCGACGAACAGCGGCGCACCCTGCACGCCACCGTGGTGTGTGTGCTGTCCGCCCTGCTGGTGTTTGGCATGCTGGCATGGAGTTCGATTCCCGTGCTGCGTGCCATCGGCCTCACGGTGAGCCTCGGCGTGGCCTTCCATTTCTGTCTTTCCATCCTGATGGCTCCGCATGCTCGCCAAGACTGACTGGGCGCACCTGATCCCGCACCAGGGCACCATGTGCCTGCTCGATGCCGTGGTCGCGTGGGACAAAACCGGCGTTCACGCCATCACCGAAAGCCATGCGCGTGGCGACTGCCCGCTTCGCGGCCCGCACGGGCTGCATGCGATCCACCTGGCCGAGTACGGCGCGCAGGCCATGGCAGTGCATGGCGCGCTGCTGGCTCGGCAGCGCGGCGCGACGACGGCGCGCCCGGGACGACTGGTCAGCGTCCGCGACGTCGTGCTGGCCGTCGAGTATGTTGCTGAGACCAGCCGTCTGGACGTCCATGCGCAGTGCCTGTACGCCGACGATGCCGGCGCGCAGTATGGTTTTCGCGTGGAGCAGGATGGCCACGTGCTGGCGAGTGGTCGCGCGGCCGTCATTCATCCCGTTTCCTGAGAGCGAGGCGTTTCATGTCCCAGATCCATGCTTCCCGCCGCGCGCTGGTCACTGGTGGCAGCGGTGACCTTGGGGGTGCCATCTGTCGCGCGCTTGCGACAGGCGGCTATCACGTGATCGTGCACGCGAACACGTCCCTGGCCCGCGCTGACGATGTGGCCGCCGCCATTCGTGATGCCGGTGGCAGCGCGCAGGCCGTGGCCTTCGACGTGACCGATGCTGACGCCACGCGCCACGCCATCGAGGCGCTACTGCTGGATGGCCCGGTGCACGCGGTGATCAACAATGCGGGCGTCCACGAGGATATGCCAATGGCCGGCATGTCCGAAGCCGCATGGCGACGCGTCATCGATGTGTCGCTGCATGGCTTCTTCCACGTCACCCAGCCGTTGCTGCTGCCGATGGCACGTGCGCGCTTCGGGCGCGTGGTGTCGGTGAGTTCGGTGGCCGCGCAACTGGGCAATCGCGGGCAGGCCAATTACGCGGCGGCCAAGTCGGCGTTGCACGGCGCGACGCGATCGCTGGCGCGCGAGATGGCGTCGCGTGGCATCACCGCGAACGTGGTGGCACCGGGTGTGATCGAAGGACGCATGATCGGCGAGGATTTCCCGCCCGAGCGCATCCGCGAGATGGTGCCCGCCCAGCGCGCCGGCAAGCCGGAAGAAGTCGCGGCGCTGGTCGCGTTTTTATGTTCGGACGCGGCGGCCTATATCAACGGCCAGGTCATTGGCGTCAACGGCGGCATGGCTTGAGGCAGGAGTGAGAAGTGAGAAGTGAGAGAAGAGCCTGGGTGCGCGCTCTCACTTCTCACTCCTCTTCACTCACTTCTCGCTCTTCACGTCATCGCGGCGTCGAACAGGATGGGTCGCGATGCGCGCGAGCGACGGTAGCTCGCCATGACGTCACCGTGGCGAATCACCTCGCCGACCGTGTACAGCGTGATGCGCGTGACGTCGCGTACCGGGCTGAAGTGGCTGATGCGGAACTCGCCCTGATAGCGCGAGGCGATCGGCACGGACACCACGCCCATGCCCTTCTCGCGCGATGCCGCGATCAGGATGGCGGCTTCGAACACGAAGTTCTCCGCTGGCAGGTCCACCAGATCGAGCGCGGCGCGCGGATACCAACGCTGGCCGCTTTGTGTATCGGCCACGGGTTGCGCACAGGCCCACGAGATACCCCAGTCGGCCACCGCATTGGCGCGCCGGCGTCCCTTGGGTTGCTGTTCTCGTTCGAGCAGGCGCGCGCCGATGACGATGTGGTTGGGATAGCGTTGCGCTGCCGCGGCGATACGCGGGATGTCACTCGCCAGGTGTTGGCCGTCGCCGTCCATGGTGAGCACCGCATCGAAACCCTGTCGCATGGCTTCGCGAAAGCCCGTGCGCAACGCCTCGCCCTTGCCGCTGCGATGGGGGTGGCGCAGCAGCGTCACCGGCAGCGACTGCACGATCTCGGGCGTACGGTCGTCCGAGCCGTCGTCGACCACGATGACGGGCACGCCCAGCGCCAGCACCGATTGCACCACGTTGCCGATGGCGGCCTCTTCGTTGAGGCAGGGAATCAGCACGCACCAACGGGCATCGGAAGTATTCAAACAGGCGTCTCCATGACAACACGCAAGGCCAGGGTTTCGGCGGCGGCAATCGTGCAGTCGCCATCGCCCTTGGCCAGATTCTGCATCAGTGGCCATGCCGATGCGGCGATCGGATTGCTCTCGAACCATTCGCCGGTGGGCGGCGAGGGCTGCAGGGCGGGGCCTGCATGCGGTTCAAGCGTGAGATCCCACCGCACGAAACTGCGGCCATCGGACTCGGGCGACAGCACCAGGGCGCAGCCGAACGAGGTGCGCGTGCCGCTCATGTCGCCCAACGGGCCGTGGCCGGCGATATCGCTGCAAACCAGCAGCACCGGCCGTTGCTCGGCCTGGCACAACGTGGCCGCTTCCAGCAGGCCGGCACCGAAGCTCGCGCGGCCGGCGCTGATCGCGCTCGACGCGGCGTGGCAGCCGGTGGCGATGGTCCAGTAACCGGCCGGCGCGTTGTGCACCGAGTTGTGGAAGCGGGTGGGCGACAGTTCGGTCGGCACCTGGGCGAGCGTCGCGCACATGTAGTCGGAAATGAGCTGGTCGCCGTAGGCCGAGCTGAATACGCAGAGCAATTGGCTCGCGTCCCGTCCGCTCATGGCCACCGCTTGCCCCGCGACTTCCACCGCCAGCAGCACGCTTTCCGGTGCGCGGCGCCGCTCGTTGGCGGGCAACACGGTGGCGGGCGGACGCGCCGCCGCCACGCTTTCGCCGCGTTGCTGTGCCTGCAAGGCCGCAAAGTCGGGCAGCGCCGACGACCACAGGCCAACGCCTTCCACGTGGACGCGCAATGCGGTCATGCGGACACCCTGCCGAAGGCCAGGCAAGCGTTGTTGCCACCGAATCCAAACGAGTTGCTCAGCGCCACGTCGATCGCCCGGTGTTCGGCTTCCCACGCGAACTGCGCACCGCAGGCCGGATCAGGCGTATGGCCGCCCAGGTTGGCCGGCACCAGGCCACGCTCGATTGCCAGCAAGGCGAACGCCGCTTCGAGAATTCCTGAGGCACCCAGCGTGTGACCGGTGAAACCCTTGGTGGAACTGGCGCGCGTCGTGGTGGGGAAGGCGCGGGTGATCAGCGCCGCCTCCACTTCGTCGTTCTTCAGGCTCGCCGTGCCGTGCAGGTTGATGTAGTCGACCTGATCGGCATGCAGGCCGGCGCGGGCCAGCGCGTCCTGCAGGGCGAGTTCCGCGCCGAGTCCTTCCGGGTGCGGGGTGGACATGTGATGGGCATCGCTGGACTCGCCGTAGCCGAGCAGGCGCGGCGCGGAGAGCGCCATGCTCGCGCGTTCCAGCAGCGCAAAGCCGGCCGCCTCGCCGATGGAAATGCCGCGACGCGCCTGGTCGAACGGGCGGCACGGCTCGGGCGAGACGAGCTCCAGCGCGTTGAATCCAAACAACACGCTATCGCACAGCGTATCCACGCCGCCCACGACCGCCGCGTCGGCCAGGCCAAGGCGGATCAGTCGCTCGGCATTGGCGAACACCTTGGCGCTCGAGGAGCAGGCGGTGGAGACGGTGATGCAAGGGCCTTCCAGGCCCAGTGCTTCGGCGACGAATCCGGCGAGCGAATGCGGCGCGTGGATGAGCGGGCGACGCAGGTCGGGCGGCATCTGGCCGTTCTCGTCCAGGCGACGGTACGCCTCTTCGGTCGCACCGATGCTGGCGGTGGAGGTGCCTAGCACCAGCGCCACCCGGGCAGCGCCATACCGCAGCCGGGCATCCAGTGCGCGTTCGACGAAGCGGTCCTGCTGCAATCCCAGCCAGGCGAGGCGGTTGTTGCGGCATTCCCAGATGGCATGGGCGGCAGGCAGCGCGGCGTCTTCGACGCCTTCGACACGACCAATCCAGCACGTCAGGGGCGCGCTGCTGAAGTCGTTCTGACGCAAGCCGCCGCGCGTCGCGGCGAGGGCTGCCGCGTGGCTTTCGAGGCCGTGGCCGAGCGCCGAAGTGGCCGTGTAGGCGCTGACGGCCAAGGGTTGGATCGGTACTGGCATCGGGTCAGCCTAACCAGCACCCGCGGCATTGCCTAGTCTGGACAAACCCCGTTTCGGGGCGCTCATTCATGTTTGTCGAAAATTCGATTGCGCCAGCGGGGCAGGCTGCGCACACTCGCCAACGCTCAGCTTCCCTGCCCTGTCCCGTGCCGCCGATCACCGCCCCGCTCAAACGAGGTCCCTGGCGCTATCTCAGCGACCGGGATGTATTGCATGCCGCCGTGGTGACCCTCGTCGCGATCGTGCTGAGCCTCGGGCTGGTATGGGTCGGTTATCTCATCCATGTGTGGCACGTGGCGGCGCGCAGTCCGCTGACCCTGCCCCGCCCCATGACCGTGCTGGTCTTTGGCCGTCGGCTGGTGCAGGACCAGCCCGAGTCGGATTACCAGCAGCGCCTGGGCAGGGCGCTGGCGCTGATGCGTGCATCGTTGACCGACCACGTCCTGCTCCTGGGCGGCCGCAGCGGCGGCAGCCTCAGCGAAGCCGCCGCGGGGCGCGCCTGGCTGGATGACCACGAGTTGCCGCCGGGCGTCCTGCTGCAGCTGGAACAAGCCTCGGTCGATTCGCTGGAAAACCTGCGCCACGCCCGCAGCCTGCTGCAGGAGTACGGTCCGGTGGCGCGCGTCCTGCCCCCGGTGGCGCTGGTGTCCAGTCGCTATCACCTGGCGCGTTGCCAGCTGCTGGCGCGACGCCTGGGTTTTGAATGCGTGCCCGTGGCGGCGGAGCCTTTGCTGGAGATCAATCGCCGCTACATCATCCGTCTGCTGGCCGAGTCGGGTTATCTCATGTGGATCGACCTTGGCGCGCGATGGGGCCGCCTGATCGGACATCGCCGCATTACCGCGCGGCTTAGCTGACCTGCAGGAGCGCACCCAGTGTGCGATCGCCGCATCAGGGAATATTTCCACTTGGTTTTCGCGCGGGCTCCGATCGCGCATGAAGTGCTCTCCTGCAAGCAAGTGACGTCTTGCCACGGAGGCCCGTGATGTTCTGCTTGCTAAGCTTGCAGAACTTCCAACCAAGCACGGGCCACGCGATGAGCCAGCAAGCCGACCAAGCCGAAACCTTCCTGCGCGAACTGCAGGACCGGATCTGCGCCGCCATCGAACAGGTCGACGGCAAGGCCCGCTTCGTGGAAGACGCCTGGACGCGTCCCGCTGGCGGTGGCGGACGCACGCGCGTGTTGCGCGACGGGGGCGTGTTCGAGCAGGCCGGCGTGAACTTCTCGCGCGTGCATGGACAGCAACTCCCGCCCAGCGCGACGGCGCATCGCCCGGACCTTGCCGGCGGCAGCTTCATCGCCACCGGCGTGTCGCTGGTGCTGCACCCTCGCAATCCGCACGTGCCGACCACGCACGCCAACGTGCGCTATTTCGAAGCCAGCAAGGAAGGCGTTGATCCGGTGTGGTGGTTCGGTGGCGGTTTCGATCTCACGCCGTTCTATCCGCACGACGAAGACGTCGTGCACTGGCACACGGTGGCGCGCGAAGTCTGCAAGCCCTACGGCGAGGCGGTCTATCCACGCTACAAGCAATGGTGCGACGAGTATTTCTACCTCAAGCACCGCAACGAAACGCGCGGTGTCGGCGGGCTGTTCTATGACGACCTCAACGAAGGCGGCTTCGAGCGCTGCTTCGCCTTCACGCGTGATGTCGGGCAGGGCTTCCTGGACGCGTACCTGCCCATCGTCGAGCGCCGCAAGGACGCGCCCTATGGCGAGCGCGAACGCGAATTCCAGCTATACCGACGCGGTCGCTACGTGGAATTCAACCTAGTCTACGACCGCGGCACGCTGTTCGGCCTGCAGTCGGGCGGGCGCACCGAATCCATCCTGATGAGCCTGCCTCCGCGCGTGCGTTTCGAATACGCCTACACGCCAGAAGCCGATTCGGCAGAAGCGCGGCTCGGCGAATACCTCAAGCCGCGCGACTGGGTTTAGCAGCGAGGAGTGAGTGGAGAGGAGTGAGAGCGAGAGAGGACCGCTTCGCCGTTCTCTCACTTCTCACTTCTAACTTCTCACTATTCTTCACTCGGTGGGCATGTCGCCACTGAACTTCACCGGCGTGGCACCCTTCACCGCGCCGATCTGCGCCGTGTCGCTCACCTGCAGCACCACCTCGCGACGGAACTCCAGCGTGCCCTGCACCACGGCGTGCGGGCCGATCACTACGTGCGGCAGACGGCTGTTGTTGTTCCAGTGGAAGAAGCCATTGGGCTTGTCCATCAGGATGCCGCCTTCCACGCGCGAGTTGGCGCCTACATTGATGTCGGCATTGACGGTCTGGATCCCGCCGCCAACGTGAGCGGCGTCGAGGCTGATCGAGCCGTTGACGTTGGTGACCTTGCCCGCGACGTCCGCACCCTTGGCGAGCCGGATGGCGCCGTTGGTGGAATCGAGGGTGCCGGTCACGCGGCCGTTCTGGCCCAGCGAGATCGAACCGTTCACGGTTTCGGCGCTACCGGCCTGCACGCGGTCGCCCATGTCGACCGAGCCATTGACCGTGCTGGCCTTCTGCACCACGGCACCGTCCTCGATGTGCACGGCGCCATTGACGGTGCTCACTTCACCCACGTGGTCGCCGGCATCGACGTGCACGCTGCCGTTGACCTTGCTGATGTCGTGGTCAGAAGCCTGCGCCACAACGGGCAGTACGGCGGCGAAGGCGAGGGCAAGAAGATGACGGCGCATGGTGAAGCTCCCTGATGGTATGGACCCCTTTAGGATGCGCCTCCTTGGGCCAGGGTTTAGCATGACCTTCGACACGGGCGTCAATTGACGGGCTCCGGACGTGGCCTCACCATGCAGAATTTCCCGCCGCGAATCCCCGCCATGTACAAGCTTGTCCTTATCCGTCACGGCCAGTCCCAGTGGAATCTCGACAACCGTTTCAGCGGCTGGGCCGACGTGGATCTCACCGCACAGGGCATGGCCGAAGCCGCCGAGGCTGGTCGCCTGCTCAAGGCCGAAGGCTATGCTTTCGACGTCGCACACACCTCGGTGCTCAAGCGCGCCGTTCGCACCTTGTGGGGTGTGCTCGACGCGATGGAGCAGATGTGGCTGCCGGTCGTCACCGACTGGCGCCTCAACGAGCGGCACTACGGCGGCCTTACCGGGCTCAACAAGGCCGAGACCGCAGCGAAGTACGGCGAGGACCAGGTAAAGGTGTGGCGCCGCAGCTACGACATTCCGCCGCCGCCGCTCGACCGGGCTGCCAACGAGTCAGTGACTGATCCGCGCTACGCCAACCTCGATCCGTCGATGATCCCGGACACCGAGTGCCTCAAGGACACGGTCGATCGCGTGATGCCCTATTGGCACGACGTGCTCGCGCCGGCCATCCGCTCGGGCCAGCGCGTGGTGGTGGCGGCGCACGGCAACTCGCTGCGCGCGCTGGTGAAGTACCTGGACAATATGTCCGAAGAGGCCATCGTCGAGCTCAACATCCCCAACGGCGTGCCGCTGGTGTACGAGTTCGACGCGAGCCTCAAGCCGATCCGCCACTATTACCTGGGTGACGCTGACGCCATCGCCGCGAAAATGGCCGCCGTGGCCAACCAGGGCAAGGCCAAGTAAGCCCCGATCAACACGTCGCGTGTGACAGACGTCACCCGCAATGGCTGAGGCGCGTTAGTCGTGGGCGCCAGGGCAGGTCGCTATGCTTCCTCCATCTTCTGACGAGACGTCGCCCATGACCCCGAACATGATCTATGCGCTGATGATTCCGCTGATGGCGTTCGGCATCTGGCGCCGCGTTCGCGGAAGCTTCGGTCCGCAACCCATCCGCCGCAAGCGCATGATCGGGCGCATCGTGTTTTTCACCGTCGTTGCCGGCCTGATCGCGCTAGGAGGCCTGCACAACACGCGCCTGCTGGAAGGACTGCTCGGCGGCATGCTCGTCGGTGCGGCGCTCGGTACCGCAGGACTCAAGCTCACGCGCTTCGAGCGCAATGCCAGCGGCAGCGACCTTTACATCCCCAACGCATGGATCGGCGGCGTGCTCACCGTCCTGCTGGTGGGACGCCTTGCCTGGCGTTTCCTGGTGGTCATGCCGCAGCTGCAGGATCCGGCCATGGCGCATGCCGCGCCGCCGATCGGCAACAGCCCGCTGACGCTGGCCATCTTCGGCCTGATGATCGGCTACTACATCTGCTATTTCGCCGGCCTGCTGGTGCACCACCGCCGGTTCGAGCGGGCGCAGGCCACGGCGGCGTAAGGCAGCTCAGAGCGCGTCGCTGTCCATCTCGCCCGTGCGGATGCGGATGACCTGTTCCAGCGGGCTGACGAAGATCTTGCCGTCGCCGATCTTGCCGGTGCGAGCCGAGGACTGCATGGCCTCGACCACGCGGTCGACCTGCTCATCGGCCACGGCAACTTCCAGCTTGATCTTGGGCAGAAAGTCGACCACGTATTCCGCGCCACGATAGAGCTCGGTGTGGCCCTTCTGGCGGCCGAAGCCCTTCACTTCGGTGACCGTGATGCCCTGGACGCCCACTTCGGCCAGTGCCTCGCGCACATCGTCCAGCTTGAACGGCTTGATGATCGCCACCACCAGCTTCATGGGTCGTCCTCGAATCGTGGAATATCCGGCACCGGCGCCAGGAAGGGCATTTTGCCCGTCTACCCGCCGGCTGTCGCCTGGGTCGTTATCGTGTAGGACAATGCCTACACATATAAGCGGAGCAAGCCGATGGTGGCATTTAAAGACATGAATCTACACTGTGTTTCGACGAGTTCGAGGTGCTATCCATGATGGATAGGCAGGACATCGATCAACTTGCCCAGCGTCTAGTTTCGTTGGTTCCATCAGGATTGGCTCAGGCGCACCAGGATCTGCGCACCAACTTCGGCGATGTTCTGGCGCAGGGATTGCGCCGCCTTGATCTGGTCACCCGCGAAGAGTTTGAAGTCCAGAGCCAGGTTTTGGCGCGTACTCGCGCCAAAGTCGAAGCGCTGGAAAAACGAATCGCAGAACTCGAGGCCAGCGCAGCCACCTGACAAGGTCGCGCGGCCCACGACCCGGGAGCCGCCCCCGACCTGTCACCCTCACCCCGAGAACGGTCGGGGGCGGCTGTTTTCATCCTTGGCCGCACGAGGGAGTTGCTCCATGTTTCAAGCTGGCAGCCACTCCCGCACGCTCCGCGCCGCATGAGCCTCGCCGTCACGCTCAGCCGTGCCCAGGAGGGTGTGGCGGCACCCCAGGTCATGGTTGAAGTCCATCTTTCAGGCGGACTCCCGGGCACCAATATCGTTGGCCTTCCTGAGGCTGCCGTGCGCGAGGCGCGGGACCGTGTGCGCGTCGCCATCCAGAACACGGCCTTTGAATATCCCAACCGCAAGGTCACGGTAAACCTTGCACCGGCTGAGCTGCCCAAGGATGGCGGCCGCTTCGACTTGGCCATCGCGCTGGGTATTCTCGCGGCTGGCGGCCAGGTGCCGCGCGAAAAGCTGGACGACTGCGAATTCCTTGGCGAACTGGCGCTGTCGGGCGCCCTGCGCGCCGTCTCTGGCGTGCTGCCGGCACTGCTGCGTGCCCGTGCCCGTGGTCGGCGCGTGGTGGTGCCTCGCGCCAACGCGGCCGAGGCGGCCTTGGTGTCCGATGTCGATGTGCTGGTCGCCGATACGCTGGCCGAAGTATGCGGATGGTTGCGTGGCGCCCAGGAGCTTGGCCTTCCCGGTGATCCCATGTTCGCCGACCAGGAAGTCACGGGGCCCGATCTGGCTGACGTGCGCGGGCAGTTACAGGCGCGCCGGGCCTTGGAAATCGCAGCGACAGGCGGCCATCACCTGCTGTTTGTGGGGCCGCCGGGGACGGGCAAGACCATGCTGGCGGAACGTCTGCCCGGCATTCTTCCGCTGCTCACCGAATCAGAAGCGCTGGAGACCTGCGCGGTGCAGTCCGTGGCAGGAAAGACGGTGGACCCAGCGCTCTGGCGCCGACGACCCTTTCGCGCGCCGCACCACACCAGTTCCGCCGTGGCACTGGTCGGGGGCGGTGCGGTGCCGCGTCCCGGCGAGATTTCGCTCGCCCACAACGGTGTGTTGTTCCTGGACGAGTTGCCCGAGTTCGGGCGGCACGTGTTGGACGTACTGCGCGAACCCATGGAATCGGGTCATATCGTCATTTCGCGCGCCGCGCGCCAGTCGACGTTTCCCGCGCAGTTCCAGTTGGTGGCGGCGATGAATCCATGCCCGTGCGGCTATGCCGGAGATCCTCGCCAGCGATGCCGTTGCACGCCAGATCAGGTGCAACGCTATCGCGCGCGTATTTCCGGACCGCTGCTCGATCGCATCGACCTCAGCGTGGAAGTGCCTACCGTGCCGTTGAGCGAGCTGGGTGCGCCGCGGGGCGAACACGATGAGGACTCGGCGACCGTTCGCGCACGCGTGATGAAGGCCCGGCACCACGCCTTGATGCGGGCAGGCCGCCCCAATGCGGACATCAGCACGCGCGAGCTGGAGCGCGATTGCGCGCTGGGTCCGGCGGAGCGGCGCTGGTTCGATGCCGCACTGGAGCGGTTGGGCTTGTCGGCCCGTGCCTATCACCGCACCTTGCGCGTGGCGCGGACGATCGCCGATCTGGACGGCGGTGCGGCTTTGCTGGATCGAACGCATCTCGCGGAAGCGCTGTCGTACCGGCGATTTTGAGTCCATTGCACGAGTGGTGCGCTCGACCATTCGTCTCGGCATGACCCCTGAACTTCGGGCCACCCCTTAGGTCGCGACAGGATTGCCTTGGGTTGCCGGAGCCCGCGCAAGCTTCCCGGTCATGGGCGTGTCCTGCTGGACAGCGCGGCGGATGGCTTTCCAGGCCGGACGAGTCAATTTTTGAACTGGTGGGTATTGACTTAGGCGCACCCGGGCGTATTATTTGTACTCGCTAGTTCTTTATTGAACTCAGCCCGCCGCCCCGGTATCGGTACTCCCTCCCC